>CAYLQA010000045.1:0-27438 GCA_964385695.1 uncultured Desulfobulbia bacterium
AGAAATTGAAGAGTAATAGTGCAATATCCTGCAATTTATAGTGATATAGCTTAGTAAAAAAATACTTAAATTTCAACAGGTTATTGGTTTTTCAGGGCCGACTATATAGTGCAGAACTGAACACAAAATCATATTACATTTCTATCCTCCAGGAACTGTATTATGGTTTCTACACAGGTTTCCAGGGGATATGTATCTGTCAGCAAAAGCAGGTCAGGTGTTTCCGGCTCTTCGTATGGTGAAGATATCCCTGTAAAATTCTTTATCTCACCGGCTCGAGCCTTTTTATACATCCCTTTTACATCACGCGCTTCGCAGGTCTCAAGGGAACATTTACAATGGATCTCAACAAAAACCTCTCCCATAAGGTCTCTAACCCGTTGCCGATCATCTCGCAGGGGGGAAATAAAAGCAGTTAAAGCGATAACGCCTGCTTCAAGAAACAGCTTCACCATCTCAGAGATAAGCCTAATATTTTCCTGCCTATCCTCAAGGCTAAACCCCAAATCACCGCACAGGCCATGCCGCACATTATCACCATCAAAAACAAATGTTTTGCAGCCGCGCACATGGAGGGCCTCCTCTACAGCATGTGCCAATGTTGATTTGCCAGAGCCTGACAGGCCGGTAAACCATAAGTTACACTCTTATGCTTGTTCAACCTCTCCCGGCGGTCCCGAGTAACTGCGGCACGGTGCCAAGCGACGTTTGCGGTCATAAAACTTCCTATCATCGATGGTAGCACTTAAGATATCATGTTTCCTTCATCGGAATTCTCAGGCAACTCCTCAAATCCCACCAGCCTTTTCTTCCCCAACAACCACACTGCACCAATACTAATCTCGTATAAAACAATAAGCGGGCCAGCCATGAGGCATTGGTTGATGATGTCCGGGGTGGGGGTGAGGATGGCGGCGATGACGAATGAGAGGAGGATGGCGTATTTACGGTGGGTGTTGAGGAACTTTACATCAACAATTCCCATTTTGCCGAGTAGTACCATGAAAATAGGGAGTTCAAAGATGACACCAAAGGCGATGAGGAGGCGCAGGCAGAGGGAAAAATACTCCTTTACCGCTGGCATGGGGTCGAGGAAATCCGTTGAGTAGCCGAGCAGGAACTTAAATGCGGGCGGGAAGACGACAAAGTAGCCGAATGCTGCGCCACCTATAAAAAATACGGAAGAGAGAAAACTAAAGGGCAGCAGCACCTTTTTCTCGTGACGATAAAGTCCGGGCGCCACAAAGCTCCAAAGCTGGTAAAAAATGACCGGGCTACCAAGAAGGATACCGCCAACCAAGGCAATTTTCAGGTAAAAAAAAACCCTTCTTGGTATGAGGTGAAAATGAGGGTGGTGTTCTCAGGCATTACCGTAAAGAGAGGGCGAAACAGCCATTCACCAAGCTCTTTGCTGAACGAATAGGCGACTGTAAATCCTACACCCGTTGCAATGAGCGCATTGACTAAGCATTTGCGCAATTCAGAAAGATGTTCTGTCAGTGCTTGTTTTTGAAGATCATCCATAAAAATATTTGTAAGTCGTTGTTCTTTAACGTAAGGTCTTTTCGTTTATAACCGCTCCCAGCAGGCAGCGTCAAGGAAAGGATTCCCATCATCCTTCAGAATTCATCTCTTGGAAAATCTTCCAAAGTGGAGTTATTTTCTTTATTCGTTTCTGATCCAGTTCTTGCCAAACTATCTCCTGCCCCCCGCAGAGTTTGTTGCCAAACTCAATAATCTTATCAGGGGTCACCACACCATTGAGGTGCACATCCCAAGTGTCGAGATCAATATCTTCTGCCTGCACCTGCATTTTCCCACTGACACCCCAGCAGGAAAAATGCTCAGCAACCGCACCTATTTTCGATAAAACTGCCACACTCAAATCGAAAAAACCCAGGCCGTCACCAACAAACCCACCCTTATTATCCACTGCCAACAGGTCGGTCAAAAAAAAGCCAATCTGAAAATCGGCCAGGTTGTTCATATCCAGGCGTCTTCCATAACGGGCAAGCCCCTTGTAAGTCACAGCATGGGCGAGATCCTTAAAAGGGACAGAAAATGGCTGTAAAAGAAAAAAACCCTCTCTGAGCCCAGGGCCAGGCATTATCAATTGTTTGTTATCAAGCAATGCATTGATACGAATCTGCTGAAGAAGTGGTGCCGGGCCAACAAACAACTGCTTCGCATCTTTATATCCCGGTAACCGACGGACCATCTCTGCTAGCCGGCCCGCATCTTTCAGGCTGTCTTGCCCCACGTCCTCCATTTGCAGACAATGTTGGCGAATTTGTTTTTTGTCTTTCAACTCCACTTCATCACCATAAAAAAAGGCCGGCAGGAACACCCACCGGCCTCTACTTTCTCTTTTTGATTAACGCCCTACATCTTGGTCTTTTTTATGGGGCCAGTCAAGATCGACAACGAAGGCTTTCTCTCCTTAGGAGCGGAAATGCTGGCAACTGGCACTCGAATGGACTCGGCAGTGGCCCTATCAGCTGTTTGCAAAATAGCACTTTTTCCTTGTTGATAAAAACCATATTCAACCAAGGTGCTGATATCCTCCCACATGGTCTCACTCCCCATAATGGCAACCACCACCTCTTGGCCTCTACGCTTGAACTTCCCGACATAGGTTTGCCGAGCGGCACGGGTATAGCCTGTTTTGCCACCCAGGGCTCCCTCAACCGTCCACAAGGCCTTATTGTGTGTCCGTAAGGTCTTGCCGAAACTGGCCCGAACCTTTTTATAGGTCATGCGCTTGGCAAACTCTTGATTTTGCATGGCATTGTTGAACATAATGACCAGATCGCGTGCCGTTGTCTGCTGGCCACGTCGGGTCAGGCCACTGGCTGATTTACAGACAGTCTGCCGTGCACCAAGCGCCTTGGCCTTTCTTGTCATGAGCCTGGCAAATGCCTTTTCCGAACCGGCAAGTTTTTCTGCCAAGGCAACACTGGCGTCATTGGCAGAGGACAACAGGACTGAGTTGATCAGGTCATTGGCCCGGTATGATTTGCCTTTTTTAAGGTACACCTTGGACCGGGGCATACTTGCGGCATAACGACTGGCAAAGACCCAATCCTTATCGCTCAAGGATTCCATGGCAATGAGCCCTGTGAGAATCTTAATGGTGCTGGCAGGTTGGCCCGGAACATTTTCCTTCATGGCAAATAATGTCCGGCCGGTCTTGGCATCCAGGACCATGGCACTGCGAGAAGAAACTTTTTTAGCCAGGGAATCCGGGCGCAAGGCGTAGATCTGTTTGACGTGCTGAGGTTTTCTTTTAAAATTCTCAGCACCCGCAAGGCTGATAATTTGAAAACGACCTTGCTTGTGCTCAGAAACGTTACTGCCCTGAGCAGTGGCGACCTTATGCCGGCTTGTCAGTATGACCGGAGCATTATCCTTTTTTGACTGGGCAAAAAGACATACGGGAAAGACCAAGAATACTACTAAAATGAGTTGAAACAGGATGGAAGCAAATCTCTTCATGAACTGATCTTCTATTTAAATTAGTGGCCCATAAGAAGTATATAATTGCTATAAAATATAATGCAGTCAAAAATCAAGCATATTTTTTTCACAAATTCGGGCAGATACGACCAACTCAAGTACAATACACATATAAATATACTATATATCGTGCACAAGCATAAGAGACACCCAACATAATGCTGTCATGAAGCATGTATAGTGAATTTATTTTTTTGCTTTTATTCCTCTTAAAACAAGTATTTTTTACAGTTTATCTTTACGATTACTAAAATTCATTAGCCAGATGCTTTTTTATTTCTTCACCTTCTAAACAATCTTTTCCCAAAGGTGTTATTTTACCCATAGAAACATTTTGTATATTTTAAACTTTACCCATACTGATATTTCCCCAAGATCAATTATTCTCATTTCCATTCTGGGGCATTACCCTAGATAAGAAGATTATCCACCTCTCCTTCAGTTAAGGATCTCATACTCATGCTGTACAGTATTTACAGAAAAAATTTCAGTATCTTCCAAGGCAGATAAATAATATCCCCCCATTTTTTTGTTACAATTCTTGATGAATATCTCGGCGGTACGAGAAAAAAGTTTCCGATTCCCTCACCACCTTTTCTGGAGTGCGGAACCGAATTTCAACAACGGAACAACGGGTATGGAAGATTATTGGTGAAATTACGTAAGGTGAAAACAGGACACATGGGGAAGTTGCGCTTCAGCTTGGTGGAGTGCAATACGCAAGGGCTATTAGGTAGTTTGCCGGAGGCATTAGGAGGCATTAATGAAACTCAAGGAGAATCTCTTGGCACAGGAAGCGACACACCCTGACACGAAAGAGCAACTTACCCTTCCAGCATCTTCATGACCTCGCGTGGGATGTCGTTAAGTGGTGAAACTTTGTCAACACCACCAAGCTCAATGGCCTCTTTGGGCATACCAAAAACCACACAGGTTTTTTCATCTTGGGCAATGGTTTTCGCGCCGGATTCTTTCATCTTGAGCATGCCTTGGGCACCGTCCTTGCCCATGCCGGTTAATATCACACCAATGGCATTGGCGCCACCGTACGCGGCAACGGAATTAAACAGTACATCAACCGCTGGGCGTTGGTAGCAAACGAGGGGACCGGTTTTAACATTTACATAATAGCGCGCCCCGCTTCGACGCATCACCATATGAAAGTTACCAGGCGCGAGCAATGCTGTGCCAGGAACAACGGAATCACCATCCTTGGCCTCTTTTACACGAATCTGACAGAGTTGATCAAGCCGCTCGGCAAAGCTGGTGGTAAAATTCGCCGGCATATGTTGGACAATCATTATGCCGGGACTATTGGGCGGGAACTGCATTAAGACATCCTTCAGTGCTTCGGTTCCACCGGTGGAAGCCCCAATGGCAATAATCTTGTTGGTAGTTTCTGTTAAGGAGAGCTTCTGTGTCGCAACACTTCCTGCCGTTCTAGGAGCTGAGATAGACTTTGCGCGCTGGGCAACATTCACATGTGCTGCAGCCCGAATTTTCTCTGCCAACTGGGCGCTCATATCCCCTACGGAATAAGCCTCACCCGGCTTACAGATTACATCTACGGCCCCACTCTCCATGGCCTCAAGGGCCAAGGATCCTCCTGCCGGAGTCAAAGAACTGACAATAATCACCGGCAAAGGGAAATACTTCATCAACTTGCGCAGAAAGGTAATGCCGTCCATGCGTGGCATTTCGATATCAAGCGTTATCACATCCGGTTTCAGGGCCACGATTTTATCGCGGGCCACGTAAGGATCCGGAGCGGTCGCCACTACCTCAATATCTCTTTCATGTGACAACTCTTCGCTGAAGACCTTGCGGACCACAGCGGAATCATCAACAATCAATACCCGTATTTTACCCATGCGCTATACAGTCTTTCAAATTATCCTTTTTAGTCAACCAGTGAGCTCTAATCAACTATGGCTGCCCACGACCCACAAGATGCCAAATTCCGTGCGAAACATACACAATCCGGAATCCGCCAAAATGGAATCAGGAGAAAAGTTTTCCAGTTCCTTGGCCTCGGGAATTGCTAGCGAGCACTTGCCTTCCGGGTCAAGCTTGCCCAGCAGGCTGCCGATTGCCATGTTTGCTGTTTCGCCTGCCGTATCCGTCATCTGACTCTCTTCGACTTCATCCTCATCTACACCCAAAAAGTTCAAGGTGATGTTTTTAGCAAGACCTATGGGGAAATAAAAATGGAAACTTCCCGTATTACCGCCGCTGTAAGTGATCAAGGCCTCTATAAAGCCACCGGCCGAGTTTACCTCTTCTGCAGCAGGCGGTTCAGACAACGGCTCCAGAAAGGTAAAAAACATGGTTTCAAAGACTTCCGAAAAAGTCTCAAAAATTGTTTGCCGCAAGGATTCGTCCATTGTTATTCCTCCTCACATTTTCAAATAGCAATATCCTTAAAAATCCATATCATCATCGTCGTCATCTTCCGGCATATCAGACATTTTATGCTCGTAAGCCTTTTCCAGTACCTCATACAGCATGGTTCTGATCGTCTCCGGCTGAAAGGGCTTTTTTACATACCCTGCAACTCCCAGTTTTTTGGCTTCATCCATCCTGGCCTCACTGGATTCCGTGGTAATGAAGATGAGAGGAATTCTTTTTAGGTCTTCATCTGCACTTACCGCTTTCAGCAGTTCCATGCCGCCCATCTCCGGCATATTAATATCGGAGAGGATTACATCGATCCATGTGCTCTCCAGAACCTCCAAGGCCTCTATACCGTTACCCGCCTCGTGGAATTCACCAACAGGAACCCCGGACATTTCAACGGTCTTTTTTACAACGGCCCGCATGGTTTCAGAATCGTCTGTAACCAAAATGTTAAAAGCCATATGCCACTCCTACTTTGCACTTCTTTTTCCGTTTCAGACTTTCCTCTCCACAAAAGAAAAAAGTCTATGGAAACAAAATATTACAAAATAACCTACAGGTGAAACAGCTCTTGCGCCTTATCTATTTCCGTTAAAAGAGTCGCCATGGCCAACTCTAGGTCCATGGTGGTAATACCAAAACGCTTCAGGCCTACTCCTTGCATTTTTGTAGACAGGCCCTCGGCCCCAACCCCAATTCCCATAGTGATAACAATGGCATTACTCAAGGCAACCAAGGCTGTCAAGGGGTCTTTCTCCAGAGCATCGGGATCATGGTGCTGGCGTACCGCCATCTCCATTTCCTTAGGAAATTCCCACTGCGCCAGAATCATACCACCGAGCTCAGCATGGGATGCGCCGAGCACCTCTTTTTCCGCCTCCACAAAGGAGCATTCTCCCTTGCCGACCATGAGCATAATCTTTTTAAACTCATCTGCCACAAAACTGCTCAAAAAACGTTTGCCGATATCATGAAGAAGCCCGGCCGTGTATGCGCTTCCGGTATCAACACCAGTAATTTTCTTGACCAACTCCTTGGCCAGGATACCAGCGGCCACGGAATGCTTCCACAGGTCGCCCTGCTCCAGCTTATACCCCTCTCCGACAGTGCCTTTATAATACTTGGCGCTACTGCTGGTAATGATGATATCCTTTAAAGTGTCGTTACCAACCACCACCAATGCCTCATCGAGCGAGGCAACCTTGCGCGGCAATCCGAAGTATGCCGCATTACAAATTTTTAAAACGTTGGCGGTGATCATCTGATCATACTGAATAACCTCGGCCAAATCAGTAGCTGCCACATCAGGGTCGGCAAGCATTTCCGTTACCCGTTGCGCCACCTTGGGAAAGGGAGGAACGTGCTTCACGAGGGCCATGATCTCTTCTATGCGACTCATAACTCAAACTCCCCCCGACCGGACACCTTCAAGTGGGTGATACCTGTTCCGACTTCCAGGCTCACCGTTCGGTTGCCACTGCCACCAACATCTTCCTTGGCGATCATGATCTTATTTTTCCAGAAAATCTTACGCAAGACCGCATGATTTCTTTTGCCGATGTTAAACACACCGGAGCTGTCCATAATCTGGGATCCACCAACGACTTTGACGATTATCCGACTCTTTACAGCCCCATATTTATAGGTCTCTTTGAACAATCTCGGGATACCACTGTCTGCAAACATAAAAGGCTTCAGTTTGGCCTTTTCCTTATCAAGGGAAGAGTCAGGCAGCATATAGTGCAGCATCCCTCCCACCTTGGCAACCGGATCCCAAATCACCACCCCTATACAGGAGCCCAATGAATAGGTGATCAACACATCATCCGGCTTGTTGCTCACTTTCATGTCTGAAATGCCGACAACAAGTTTCATGCAGTTCCTTTCCTGTTACTCATGTTCCGATGCACCGTTTCCACTATCCCCAAATCACTTCAACTTCTGATATGCCGTCGCATCAACCTGTATCAGCTTGTGCTTGAGGCTGGTAATACTCTCTGAATGACCTATAAAAAGATACCCCCCGGGGGCCAACGCTTGATAAAATCGATCGACCAGGCCTTGTTGCGTTTCCCGGTTAAAATAAATCATCACATTCCTGCAAAAAATCACGTCAACCTCGTCCCGCCAGGGAAAATCTCCCATAAGATTAAAGCGCTCAAAGTTAATTTTTTGCCGGAGATCCTGTTTGATTTTAACATAGCCGGCAGACTTCCCGACTCCTTTCTGGAAAAATTTTTTCAAAAAAGGTTTCGGCACCTTGCTGATTCTGTCGTCGGTATACACCCCGCGTTTTGCATGGGCTAAAACACGGGTAGAAATGTCTGTCGCCATTATACGATAGCGCAGCCCGGGCTGGTGAGCGGCGAAGTCCTCCATAACCATCCCCAGGGTGTATGGCTCCTCGCCGGAAGAGCAGGCCGAGGACCACAAAACCAAATCCTTGGCTCGCCCGCGCCCCTCTTTTACAAAGGAGGGGAGCACATTATTGGTGAGCATTTCAAAGTGAGAATTTTCTCTGAAAAAAGAAGTAAAATTAGTGGAGACACTGTCAATGAGATGGACAAGCTCTTCTCCTGAGCCATCACGGATTACGTGCTCATAATATTGTTTAAAGGAGCTGATACCAGTTGCCCGCAGGCGCTTGCCAAGCCGGGCGTTGAGCAGTTCTTTTTTCTCCTGTTTCAGGTAAATGCCTGTTTTGTCATAAACCAGCGCACTGAACTTTTGAAACTGCGCATCTGTCAACTGCTGATAGCGCAATCCGAGCGAGCTCTCCCCCCCTGAAGCAGCTGCACTTCTAACTTCCCGCGCAGGCGATTTCCTTCCCAGCATATGTACCTGTATAACCCGAAGGCTGTATAATTATTGCTACTGTTGCGCCTCAAACTGGCTCAAAACACCTTCACCGACCACCTTGCCCACATCAAGCAAGATCTTGACTTCGTTTTTAATCTTGGCCATTCCGAGAATATTTTCCGACTCGGAGGATGTACCAAGAGCAGGTGGTGGTTCTATCTCGCTGTCGGCGATATTAAGCACCTCTGAAACAGAGTCGACAACCATCCCAACCTGCACCTGGCCGTTCTGGCCTTGCACCTCAACCACAATAATACAGGTCCGTTCATTGTACTCCTGTTGCTCCATGTCAAACTTCAGGCGCAGGTCAAGAACAGGTATAACCCGGCCACGCAGGTTAATAACCCCTTTAATGTAGCCCGGAGTATGAGGGACAGCCGTGACCTCCATCACCCCGATGATTTCCCGCACACTGAGAATTCCGACACCGTAGTCTTCATTACCCAATGAAAAAGTCAGGTACTTTCCAGCTAGTTCATTTACGTTCTGTGTCACTGTTGCAGCCTCCATCCATACCTCCTTAAAAAGTAAGGATCTTCTATTATTTAATCACTTGTGGAAGCGATAATACCTGCCAAATCCAAAATCAAACCAACCCGGCCATCGCCAAGAATAGTTCCCCCTGCCACCCCTGCAATATCCTGCAAGCCACCAAGGCTCTTAATAACAACCTCTTCCTTACCCAGGAGCTCATCAACCATCAAGGCCCGCATCCGGCCCTCATTCTCAACCACAACCACGATGGCCTCACATGGGTCGGAATGGGTCGGCTCAACACCAAAGATCTCATACAAGCGGATAATAGGCACAAGATCACCACGCACCAGCAGAGTCTCCCCGCGACCATGAACGGTATTGTAATTTTTGCGTTCAGGATGCATGGACTCCTGAATGGCAATGGTTGGAATAATATAACGTTCTGTGCCGATCCGAACAATAATACCGTCGATGATGGCCAAGGTCAGCGGCAAACGGATAACAAAAAGCGAACCTTTACCTGGCTGGCTTTGCACATCCACCTTGCCGCGTAATTTTTCCACCGCCTTTTTCACAACATCCATACCCACGCCTCGTCCCGAGACATCGGTAATTTTGTCGGCTGTGGAAAAACCGGGCACGAAAATTAAATTGTTCAAATCATAATCAGAAAGGTTGTCTCCTTCCTTGACGAGACCACGCTCGATAGCCTTGCCCCTAATTTTTTGGGTATTGAGACCTTCGCCATCGTCCTCGATCTCAATGACCATATTCCCGCCCTTCTGGTAGGCCCTAAGATGAACGGTACCTGTCCCGGGCTTGCCATGGCTTTCGCGCTCGGCAGGGGTCTGGATGCCATGGTCGACCGAGTTGCGCATCATATGCACCAAAGGATCATAGATGGAGTCCACCATATTACGGTCAATCTCTGTCTCAGCACCCTCCATCACCAGGTCCACGGTTTTGCCGGATTTTTTCGAAAGATCGCGAACCAGGCGGATCATCTTATCAAATGTCTGCTTGATTGGGACCATGCGCATGGACATGGCAATGCGCTGCAGGTCCGAGGTAATACGACCGAGCTGGGAAAAATCTTTTGTCAGTTTCGGATCATTCAGTTTGGAGATCAAAGGATTCTGGCGCACCAGCGACTGCATGATAACCAGCTCTCCCACCGCATTCACCAGACCGTCAAGCTTCTCCACATCCACCTTGATGGCAGCGCCAAGTTTTCTCTGCCCGGCTGCCTCAGCTCGCGCAGGCTTCTTGGCCGGGGCTTTTTTCGGTGGTGGAGCTTGCGCCTTGGGCGCTGCCGCAGGTGGTGTTGGTGCAGCCGGTTCAGGGACTACGGGGGGCTCTGCCGGTGCAGGGGGAGCCTCTGCAACAGGTGCTTCCGGTTCAGAAGTCGGTTCTGGCGGAGCCGCTTCTGCAGCTGCCGGCTCGGGGACGGCTTCCGCAGTTGGAGCAGCCGGGGCTTCACCGCCTTGCTGCAAGCGGTTAATTTCGGCGATATATTCGCTGATGTCAGTATGTTGATATTGCTCCGGCCCGATCTCCAACACATCTTTAATGTTCGCCACCATGGAGTTCAACACATCGCCCACAGTCAAAACAATATCAATCACCTCGGAATCCATGGCACGTTTATCATTACGAACGTCGTCCAAAAGATTTTCCGTGGCATGGGCCAGCTTGTTGATGACCTTCAGATTCAAAAAGCCGGAAACACCTTTAATGGTGTGGAACGGCCTGAAGATATTATTAATGATGTCCATGTCGTCCGGGCTCTGCTCAAGCTCCAGGACATTTACCTCAATGGACTCAAGGTGCTCAAAGGCCTCTTCGATAAATCCCTCAAGCAGGTCCTTATCCTGCATAAAGTCGGGAACCTCAATGGGCTCGTCTTGCACAATGGCGTCGGGCTTTGCCGCAACCGGTTCAGGTGCGGGCTCTTCGGCAACAGGCTCCTCAATCTCGGTCTCTGGTTCTTCCTCCGCGACTTCAGCAACAGGAGGAACATCCTCGCCAGCTCCTTCACTCAGGCTGGCCTCATCTACCTCATATCCGGCTGCCTGCAGATTCTCACAGAAACTATGGATGACCGCTTCACTGGCAGCCCCCTCCTTACGAACCGTTTCCTGCATCTGGGAGACGCAGCCTCCCAAACGCTCGTAATTTTCCGCCGAATCGGACAACTCACCCATGATGAGCTTTTCCAATGCCCCGCGGAAGGATGCGCCCATCTGCTGGAGAACAGGTGGCGTGTCTTCCGCACATTGTCCTGGCAACAACTTTTCCACCAAGTCAAGCAACTCCCCCACAACAGAGAGATCGCCCGGCTCGATCATCAAAATTTTCAAGGCCATTTCATCCAAAATATCGGATAAAGGCTTTTCACCAGTTGCCATATAATTCTACTCCTTGAGATGAAAAATGGAGAGTCGCCCCCAAAAGACCCGTCCGCAGCTACCCCAACAGTTGCCTCTAAGCACTCTGCCTCTTTCTAGGAAAGATTATTACTCATGTATTATATACTGCCCAAATTACAGTATATTTTGCAAGTTTTTTCTCCGGCTAAAGCCTAGCCAACACATCCCATCACAGCCAGGATTCGTTTCCTATTCAGCCTGCCGAGATCAACCTCGTGCATGCAAAAATTAATTCCACAGCCCACCATCCGTCGGCGATGAAATCTGCTCTTTTTCCAAAAGCTCCGCCTCATCAGACTCACCAAGCAAGGCAGGGTCGACCTCCCGCATCTGCTCCTCTAAAACAACAAGATTCACTTTGACCTTTTCCACAACATCCGACTCAGGGTAAGTGTCAAGAATTTCCAAAAGCAATTTGCGGGATTGAAGCATCAGCTCCTTTTGTTGTTCAACATCACTGGAGCGCCTGGCCTTTACAAAAAGTGCTGCCGCCTTTCTTCGCAAATTCGCGGCAGCGGAGTTGGCCGCCTCCAGTGCTTTGGCCTGTGCCCTTTCTTCGTAGCTGGTTTCGGCAAGGAGCGCGAATGCCTCAATGGCCTCATCGTAATGCCGCATTTCAAGCAACTTTACAGCCTTATCCCACTGAATGGCCTGAGCCTGCTCCTGGAGCATATCCCGCGCCTGCCTCTCTTCTTGTTCGGTGCGCCTGACATCGGCCATGGTATCCTGCACAATGCGCCGCACCTCAGCAGGCAAGTTATCCTTTGCCAGCTGCTGCAAGAGGGCCAAGGCCTTCTGGTATTCTTTTTCCTCGACCAGGTTTTCCACTATAACCAGCTGGCGCCCCACCCAGGCTCCGGCCTGCTCTTCGGTGAGCCAGACCACCTGTCTTGCCCTGCTGGCGAGCATGCTGCCAGGGGATCGTCTTTCGATCTGCCGCAGGGTATCCTTCATTCGCCCAGGAACCTCTTTGCCGTCAAACGTGAAGTACGCCTTAAGCAGGTTGGCAAAAAGGGCAAGCTCCCTTTCCTGATCGTCGGTTGCCTCTTTAAGCATGGCCAACTGTCCATCCACCCAGCGCCTGTCATCTTCCAAACTGGTGTACAGGTCCGCCAATTGCTGATACTGTCCTTTTGCCTCATCACTTTTGCCGGCAATAAGCAGGGCGTCGGCCAACAGTTTGCGCAAGGGAGCATTTTGCACTCCTGGGACATCAACCTCTTTTTTAAGAAACAAGATGGCAGCCTCTGCCCGGTTATTTCTCAGCAAGGCAAGAGTATAATTTTTCTTGGACAAAAGGCTTGGTGTGTGGCCGGGATAGACCTCCATGAGGTTTTCATATGTCTCGATCACCAGCCCATACCTGCCGGACTGATTATAGTGGAAAACCCCTTTTTCCATCTCAGCAGCAGCAGCTTGAACGAATGAGCCTTGCCAATTCTCAATTCCGTCAAGGGTGCCTTCATATACCGTGTCGCAACCGCTTTCAATATAGATGATATCCTGCCACTCGCCCTGTCCATGATCGGCAGGACTGATTGTGCGGCTCTCCATTTTGTTCAGCACACCGCTATAGGCACCTGTGGCTTCCTCCAAAAGCAGGAGACATTGATGCCATTTTTGCGGCCGCTGGTCTTCTATATCCAAAGAAAACATCAACTCATCAAGGTCATACCACTGGGAGAGCTTGCGTTCATAAAGGGCTTGCCGTTTGCGCACCCGCTTTTGAACGGAACTCATGTCCGGGAGGAAAAATGTGGGGGCAGCCTGTTGCCTCTCTTCCGGCAGACGTACGGTTTTTTGCGGCAGAACAGGGGTCGGTCTCCTGGTCTCTACCTGTTTTTGTTGCGGCCGAGGCGGCAAGGTTTTCGGTATGCTCACAGTCTGCTTTTGTGCCGCGCAGCCACTGCTCAACAACAGGGTTGCCGCGAGAATCCAGCAAATGGCAACAGAATCGTTGCGCATCATAATTAATACTCCTTCATGGCCCAAAAGGGCTTATAGTCCCGGGCAAGCTTTAACTCACCCTTATCGCTCCGTGTACCGAATGTTGTAACGTGTGCCTCGCCGCGCCCAGGCCTAGGCATTGTTCGTTGCCGCGCAGGACGTTCAACACCCCCCTTATCGTTTGCCACGGGCACAACAACCTGACCAAGCTCTTTATACTGTAATGGAACCTCACTGACACTGGAAAAAGAGAGATCGGCCAGATCCAATGTCCCGGCATAATCACGTTCAACAAATATTGTATTGGCCAGATTCACCCACATGGGCAAAGCGCCGCTGGCTCCACTGAGTCGTGTTGTTTTTCGTTGCATGGGAGTATTATCGTCAAACCCCACATAGGCTGACAAGACATAGCCGTTGCCCAAGGACAATTTCCCCTGCTCGCCGGTGCCGGGAATAAAACCGGCAAATGCCGCGTTGGTAAAACGATTTGCTGTTCCGGTTTTACCGAAGACGGGAACGTTCAGGTCAAGGGCCTGCAACTCTGCCTCTCTTTGCGGGTCCCTGCTGTGCAACCGCACGTTCCGCTCTGCATAACGCCCGGTTCCGAATCGTACCACATTCCGCAGGATATCGGTAATAGCCATGGATGTCTTTTCGTCGGTAACCCGCAGGCTGTATCGTTTAGGCTCATAGATTACCTCGCCATCCACATCCTCAATCCTGGCAATTATTGACAGTCCCTCACCTGCGTCTGACAGACCACTTTTATAAATCCTGCCGCCCTGCAGCCCTTCGTAGGAGCGGGCCACCTCAAGAAGGCTGATAACGTTTGAGCCAAGGGGAAAGGAAAGAACCGGGTCAAGGCGACTCTCAATCCCCATGGTCCGGCAAAGTTCAGTCAAATAAGCCAGGCCGGTCAATACCTTGTAGTCTCTGACATGAAACAGAACATCCTTGCTATAGGGCGGCAACTTGGCCAGTTTCCCGTATTCCTGCTCAATTGCCGCACTGAGAAGATCAAGGGTTGCCGGACTCAACTGCCCTTCGATGGTCACATCCTGCCAAAACTGTTTGACGCTCAGCTCGCTCTTTTCGGCAAGCAGGCTGCGTAACTCTGCCACCAGAACCGGCTGCCAATACGGCTGGAAATCTTGTTCCGCATAGAGGTAGCCCGCTGTTTCGGCATTATAAAAGAGATTGCTGGGCGAAAAGTCACTGTCAACCCCCTCAGCCATGGCTGCGGCCAGCGCAGCAAGATTTTGGCGCAATTCAATAAATCGCAGGTAGTTCCTTTTGAGAATGACTTTTCTTTTGTCGGCCTCGGCAATATCCTCTTTTTTACCGTCCAGCTCCGCCTGGGCACGTTTTTCTTCGTTGTCCTGGTCATAGCCAAGAAAATCAACCCCGTAATGGAATCGTTTCAGCCGCTCAAACTCGTCCATTTTTCCTTCAAAAAGAAGGTCCGGCTCCACCGACTCGATGGCCTTGGCAAAGGCGGCCCGCATCAAAGTCTTACGATCCACGACAATGCCATGGGTGTCTCGAATTCTCCGGCGAAAGGCCTGGTGCGACTCATCGCTCTGCTTGCCTATCCCCAAATACTCGGCCACCTCGTGGAACTGGGCAGGAAGCAGTTGATCGCAAAGATTGTAAAGCAGCCACACGCTGGCAAGGTTTTCCGAATTTACCCCGGCCCAACTCATGGAAACCCATTTATGGGGGCTCCTATGATCCGGCCTGGGAAAATAGGCCTGCTTTTGGTAACTGAAAACATTGCGCTCGTTATTTAACGCATCAAGGTTATTCCAGCCCAACTGCAAGGCAGCAAAATACAGCAAAGGCTTGATCACCGAGCCCATGGAGCGTTTTGCCATTACGGCCCGGTTGTAATAGCGATTGTCCATGCCGCCGACCATGGCCCGTATGGTTCCCTCCTTGTAAGCCAAGACACCGCCTTGCAACTCCGGAATTTTCTCAAGATCAAGCAGGTATTCATTGGTAAAGGAGTCGACATCCCGAATGCTCACATAAACCAGGTCCCCCAACTGAATCCCGGCGTAGAAGTCGGCAAGCTCATTTTTCCCCGCATCGGACCAGGCATGCTTCTTATAGCGGGTCAGGGGCAGAACAGCATTCATCAACCCCTTCTTGTCGATGCGTCCATGAATGGTTCCCTTCTTATCAAAAGAGACATACACCTGGGGAGATCCTTCCTCGCCCAACGCCACAACCTTGCCCAGCAAAAAGCCGAGCCGTTGTTTCTCTACACTGCTGGCAAAGGGTTTATCAAGATAGAGTTCCTGAAGCGCCTCACGGCCATAGCCACGCAGGCGGATATCAAGTCGGGAAAGCTCTTTGCGCAGGTTGTAAAAGGCGCTCTCTTGCAGATCCTTTTCAATTGTGGTGTAGACCTTCATCCCGGAAATAGCCACATTATCGATGCCGTGTCGAACCAAGGCCTCCTCTACCTCCACCTCGGCCAGCCCCATCTTGACCAGATCCATTATGGTGTTCAACGAATAAGACATCTGCCCCTGCTCAAAGGGGATCTCTTTTCTGGCCATTGATTGATACTCGGAGACGGTGATCATCTTGAGCTTATACATCTGATTCAAGACGTAACGCACGCGCTCCTTGGCCTTCTTTCTCGCCAAGGCAACCGCCTTTTCATTCTTCTTGATAAAGGGATTATAGTAATTGGGCCGCTTTACACTGCCGGCGATAAAGGCGCACTCAAGCAAGCCAAGTTCGGTGACGGGCTTATCAAAGTAATAACGCGCCGCCACCCCAAGCCCACGACCGTTGCCGCTGACATAAAACTGGTTGGCATAAAATTCCAGAATCTTTTCTTTGGGGTAATGGTACTCAAGGCGCCAGGCATAGAGGAGTTCCTTGAGCTTTGCCTTGAGAGAGCGGTCTTTGCGCTTAAAAAGGTTTTTGGCGGTCTGCTGGGTAATGGTGCTGCCGCCCTGCACGACTTTCCCTGCACGGACATTGGTAATCAGGGCGCGGAAGATGCCCATATAATCGATTCCCTTATGGCGGAAAAAGGCATGATCTTCCGACGCCACGATGCCATCGACAAAGGCCTTGGGAATCTGCTCGTAGGGCACATATTCTCGGTGGGCCTGCTCAAAGAAAACACCGATCTTGTTTTTGCCGTCCGCGTAATAGACCGGGCTCTCCATGGCCAGAATTTTTTCAATATTATCCTGATCAATGGCAGCACCGGGCGCCCAGGCGATCAACCACATAAGGGCGAAACCGGCAAGACCGACAAGAAAAAGGCCTGAAAAGAAAGACCAAAGGAGTATTTTTTTAAACATCAAGCATGCCGAGTGGAGTGTTATAGAGCAAGCAAAAGCATGTTCTGAAAGTTCTTATCCGTGACTTCCGCGACAAAACCGTAAACCTGTTTCTGCTCTTCTTTTTTTCAACATGCTATATTTCACATAAAATCATTGCAAATTCAAGCAGAACGGTCTTTTTTTGACAAAATCATCACAGAGAAACACTTCTACGCCGAACAACGGCACAACATCCTGAATTCACAGAACAAAAGCAAGAAAGCTGGGGAGTTACCGCATCATTTTTTCATTGCATGAAAATCACATGTCCTGTAAAAGAGCAAGACATTTTGTCGGGTATCTCCCCTAAAAATCGTAATTTTATTGACATATATTCCGGTAGCCTGCGAAAATCACTAGAGATTTTCACACCCCCTACCGATTATATGGGGAAACGCCCTGTTTTTTTTGTTCATCTTTTTTTAAAAGGAAGCATGGTTTGCACTACTCAGAAGAACCTTCCGAGCCACTCTCTCGCTGCCGTATTCACTCCACTTTCATCCTTGTATTCATGCTGGCAGCGGGCCTTTTCTGGGGATGCGCACCGGTTGAACAACAGGCGGCCCTTGCCCCTGCCTCCCAAGAACTCACCCCGACCGAACCGGAAAAGGTAAAAGAAGAACTGACCACCCCCGAGCCGGAAGCCACAGCAAGCTTAGAGGTTAAAGAACTTGCCGCCCTTGGCGAATGGGAAGAAGGAACCCAGGTCCCTCCAACCCCTGAAGAGAAAGTCACCTTTGACTTCCCCATCACCATGAACAAACAGGTCGAATTTTACCTCGACTTTTTCCAGACCAAACAACGTGACACCTTTGCCCGCTGGCTTTCCCGCTCTTCAAAATACCTGCCCATGGTCAAGCGAAAGCTCAAAGAGGCGGGCCTGCCCTTGGACCTTTGTTACCTACCGGTCATCGAGAGCGGTTACAGCCTGACCGCTTACTCCAGAGCGCGGGCCACCGGACCCTGGCAGTTCATGCGGGCCACCGGCAAAAACTACGGCCTGACCATCAACGAGTACGTTGATGAACGCCGTGACCCGGTTCGTTCCACCGAGGCGGCCATTGCCTACCTCAGCAACCTGTACGAAGAGTTCGGCTGCTGGCAGCTTGCCGTGGCCGGCTATAATGCGGGCGAAGGAAAAATCAGAAGGGCAATCAAACGCTATAAAACAAATAATTTCTGGGAGATTGCCAAGGGCCGTTATCTCCGCCTTGAGACCAAGCGCTATGTGCCCAAGCTCATTGCCGCCATCCTCATTGCCAAGGAGCCGGAAAAATACGGCTTCACCAACATCGAGCCCCAAGAACCGTTGGAATATGAAGTGGTAAACGTGCCCCGCTGGACCTCGCTCCGGGCCGTGGCCATGTCCTGCAACGTGGATTTTGAGGAGATGCGTAACCTGAATCGACAACTCAGGCGCACCATCACCCCGCCCTACGCCGCCACCTATCCGATCAAGGTTCCGCCAGGAAAGACCACCCTGGTCGCTGAAAACTTGCCCAAGATTCGCCCCATCATTACCACTCGCTACAGAGAGCATAAGGTGAAACACGGCGAGACCCTGACCCGTATCTGCAAAAAGTACAACCTGAACAAAACCACCCTGCTCAAGGCCAACAACCTCAAATACGAGCGGCTTTCCTTGGGCCAGCGACTGAGAATCCCCTTCCAGACCACCTCTTTTAAAATGCTTACCCCCACCGAGCTGGCTAAAAAGGGGGGCCCGGCCAGTATTGCCCCGGAGAACCTGGTTCTGCACAAGGTTCAGCCGGGTGAGACCCTTTCCATTATCTCCAGGCAATACAGCGTGCCCATGCACATGATCGCCGCCTGGAACGACTTACCGGACCTGCGCTATATCCGTGCCGGCCAGCAGCTTGCCCTTTACCTACAGGGCGCAAACACCAACAAGGCAACTGTGGCCAGTGTGCAGCCAAGCAAGCAATCCAGCCAAAGCCAGGCAAAGAAAAGGCCCGCTGCCCCCCAGAGGTTGACCGCCAGCGCCAAAAGCCGCCCCGACACCACCAAGCTCACCTACTACCGGGTCCGCCGCGGCGACAACCTGTGGACCATCTCCAAAAAGTTCCAACTCACCCCGGCAAAGATCATGCGCTGGAACCAGATGGACGATGACGTTATCTACCCCGGCCGCCGTCTTCTTTTAAAAATTGCCCAAGATATCGACACATAACACCTTTAACAACTTTTTTTAGAACGGCACTTGTGCCCCTTGCGGGTATAAATGGCTCAACGGTAAGCCATCGTTTCTACATCAAAAATATGCACTTCAAAAATCTTATTTTTATGGCAGAAAACAAGGAGTGAGCCACTAATGCAGGTTAAAGGAAAGGTTGCCCTTATTCTGGGGGGAGCCAAAGGCATCGGAAAGGCAATAGGATTTGCCCTGGCCCAAGCGGGCTGCGATGTCGTTTTGACCTACCACGATTGGCCAGAGGCGGCTGAGGAAATGCGCCAAGAGCTGGCCGCTCTTCCCGGCAATCACCTTGCCATCAAGACCGATCTGCGCGACACCGCGGAAATCGAGAGCCTCTTTAGCGCCATCCAAGAAAAATACGGCGCGCTTCATATCCTGATCAACAACATAGAACGGGGCGGCATGCCCGTTGTACATGGCCCCTACACCCCGGAACAGTGGGAGCTTGAGATAAGCACCACCATGCGGGCAAAATGGTGGGTCATGCGTCAGGCCCTGCCCCTGATTAAAGAGCAGGGCGAAGGCTGTGTTGTCACCCTCTCGTCCATCGCCGGAGAGGTTGGGCGTTCCGGCCCGGCCGGCATGATCTTTAACGACGGCTACAGCGCGGCAAACCGCGCCGTCTCATCCTGGACAGAAACCTGGGCCCGGGAGGGTGCGCCCAATGTCCGGGTCAATGAACTGATGCTGGGATTTTTTGAAACCCGCCATGCTGAGCAAACACGGGGCTGGGGCTTGTTGGAAGAGGAGGAGAAACAGGCCCTGTTCGACCATATCCTGCTCGGACGCTCAGGCAAAATCGAAGAGATCGTCAAGGCGGTTTTCTTTTTACTCAAAGACGCCACCTATATGACCGGCAGCGTCATGCGTATGGACGGGGGGTATGTGTTGGGCGGGGAAAAGATCCCGCCCATGCCGCAAGGGGTGGAATAGGACAGCAAAGGGCAAAATAAGGATGCCGCCTTCCCTTTTTCTTGCCGGTTCTTTTTGGGTAACTTTTCATATGTGCACCAGGTTCGGAGTCTCAGTTCCACTTCGCTTACCTGGACAAGCAGGCTGACGATGCGTAACAGCGACGCGGTGTCACTGCTACGTGAGGAAGCCTGATCGTTCAGGTAAACGAGCCTGCGAGACTCCGAAGATGGGGTGCAGCTGAAGAGTTACTTCTCTTCCATCTTCTTCAACAGGTCATCCACGGCCCACTCCGGGATCTGGTGCATGACCATCTCCACGGCCTTGGCCTTCATATCGTCCTGGTTTTTCGGGATGCCGCCCTCGGACTCAGCCATCTCACGCATGATCTCTTCTGCATCAAACCAGCACACTTCCTGGTCGTTTTTATCATACACTGTCAAAATCCTGCGGCCTAATTCCTCAAGATGCTCCTCCTCCATCACCGCCCCGACAAGCTTCTGGGCCAGCTCAAAAGGAATACAATTATTCTCGTCGCTCATTTCCTGCTCCTTCGCACTGCTCTGTTGCTCCCCTTTCGGCGGGAGATACCAGAATTGACATTTCATAGATAGGTCCTTAAAAGAACATACTCACTACCCTATTTTGTGCCTGATTTCAAGATTTGCAAGGTGCCTTGACGAACCGACTCCGGTGCTGGTAAGAAGAGAGCCGGATTTCGCTCTTGCAGAGCAAACCCGTTTTTTTTGCACCGCCACTCAGCCGTTGCCTGAGACAACCCATGTAGGAGCGGCTTTAGCCGCGAAAAGCTCTCTTCATATCGCGGCTAAAGCCGCTCCTACAGCAACCCACAACAGAAAAAAATGGTGAATCACGAATATTTCATGCAACTGGCACTTCATGAGGCCCAAAAGGCACTTGCAGCAAAAGAATTCCCCGTGGGTGCCGTGCTCGTCCATGAAGGCGAGGTGGTTGCTGTTGGCAAAAGGGAGAACAGCCAGAGCGATGCGGCCAATGAGTTGGACCATGCCGAGGTCGTGGCCCTGCGCAACCTCTTTGCCACCCAGCCGGAGATCGACCGCAGCCGGGTGATAGCATACTCCACCATGGAGCCCTGCCTGATGTGCTATGCGACCTTGCTGTTAAACGGCATTCGCACCATTGTTTACGGCTATGAGGATGCCATGGGCGGCGGCACCAACCTGTCCCTGCAAGAGCTTACCCCCCTGTATAAAGAGATGCAGGTCCAGGTCATCCCCCACGTCTTAAGAAGCGAGAGCCTCAAACTGTTCAAGGACTTTTTTGCTGACCCGGAAAACGACTACTGGCAGGAGAGCCTGCTTGTCGACTACACCCTGGCCCAAGAAATAATATAATGCGTCCATAATAAACAAAAAGAGTAACGCAAGGACGCAAAGGCGCAAGGATAACACACTGTTTTTTAATATTTTTTTGCGACTTTGCGCCCTTGCGTTAAATAAATGTCTTCTTCACCAATCCAACAATAAAATGATTGTCCCCCATGAGCCAGCCTGTTGCCAAGACCCTTTATTTCAAGCCCAACGAGCGCAATATTTTTTTCCATATCCTCACGGCCTGCAACCTCTCCTGCCGCCACTGCTATATCAACCCGGAGCAGCACGGCACCGGCACAGTGAGCAGAAAAACCATGGAGGAGTGGCTGCGACTTTTTTACGAGCCGAGCAAGGAGAGCAATGTCATCTTCTTAGGTGGCGAACCAACCCTGCACCCGGACCTGGCCCACGGCATCAAATTCGCTAAGAAACTGGGCTACAAAGGGGTGACTGTCGACTCCAACGGGTACCTGCACCATGATTTACTTACACACATCACTCCGGACGACGCAGTGCTCAGTTTCAGCCTGGACGGCCCAAACCCTGAGGTGAATGACCCCTTGCGCGGAGATGGGGTGTTCGCCACCTGCAGCGAAAATCTCAAAAAGGCGGTGGCTCTTGGCTTTGACGTAAGCCTGATCTACACGGTAAGCAGGCTCAACATCGACCATCTGCACAAGATGCCCGCCCTCCTCCGGAAGTTAGGCTGCAAACGCTTCTTCATCCAGGTCATCGGCATCCGCGGCAAATCCGCCCAGGAGAACGAGGCTGAGCTGCAGCTCAGCCCGGATGAATGGCTCACCGTCATCCCGGAGGTGGCGCAGGAGGCGGCGCAGATGGGCATCCAGGTCATCTACCCCAAGGTCTTCCTTGCCGAGGAGGAGCCGTTCGAATGCGCCGGCAATGTAGCGGAAAACTTCTTCATCTTCCCCAATGGCCGCGTCTACTGCTGCCCCCTGTGCGAGGATTACCCGCTCCACACCTATGTCATTGAGAACAACCAACTGGTCGAACAGCCTGGCATCACCGAAAAAAAACTCTTGTCCCTCTCCATCCCGGAAGGTTGCGTGATGAACAAGCTCCTGCAGCCGGGCAACATCGAATACGATGCCACGGGCAGGCCGCTGCACCGTATCTCCTGCTGCCTCCTCAAGCAGGAGATACGCTAGGCGTTGCAGCCAGGATCAAGCACAGGCAGGAGCCTTCCCCTGCTGATCCTCTGTTGACGAGGCAACTCGCTTCTGCATAAGATTGAGGGAGAGTTTCCTTTTTTCCACCATACCTGCCTCCCGGAACCGCTCTTTCGCATCGGCTCCGGCAGACAGAACCGGATGTTCTCCATTTTCCTGCCCGAGGGCGCATGGGGGCGACAGCATGAAAAAAGAGATCAAGACCGAAAAACAGCCCATCAAGCTCTGGCTCGACGACATCGAGGAGGGCGCCTTGGCCCAGGCCAAAAACCTGGCCAACCTGCCCTTTATCCATAAGCATATCGCCGTTATGCCGGATGCCCACCTGGGTTACGGCATGCCCATCGGCGGGGTCATGGCCACCAATGATGTCGTCATCCCCAATGCGGTCGGGGTTGATATTGGTTGCGGCATGTGCTCCCTCAGGACCTCCCTGACCAACATCAGCAGCAACAAGATCAAGGACATCATGAGCGGGATCCGCCATGCCGTGCCCCTAGGCTTCAAACACCACAAGAGGATGCAGCGAGCAGAACTGATGCCCAAGCCACCCGAGGGCCTCACCCTTGCCGATCTTCCCATTGTCCAACAGGAGTTCGACAGCGCCCGGACCCAGCTGGGCACCCTGGGCGGCGGCAATCATTTTATCGAGGTACAGAAGGGCAGTGACGGCTATATCTGGATCATGGTCCACTCCGGCAGCCGCAACCTGGGCTTCAAGGTCGCCAATTTTTACAACAAGCTGGCCGGCCAGCTCAACAGCCAGTGGGGCTCCAAGATCCCACCCAAATGGCAGCTGGCCTTCCTGCCCCTTGACTCACTGGAGGGACGGCGCTACCTGGCCGAGATGCAGTACTGCATGGAATTTGCCCTGGCCAATCGCAGCCTGATGATGCAGCGGATTAAGGATGTCTTCCAACTCATCATGACACCGGTGACCTTTGACTCGTTCATCAATATCGCCCATAACTATGCGGCCATGGAGACCCATTACCACAAAAACGTCATAGTGCACCGCAAGGGGGCGACCAGGGCCCAGGCGGGAGAGTACGGCATTATCCCCGGCTCCCAAGGCTCACCGAGCTATATCGTGCGAGGCAAGGGCAATGCCGAGAGCTTCCACTCCTGCTCCCATGGGGCAGGCCGAAAGATGGGACGCAAACAGGCGCAACGCCAGTTGGACCTTGAGCAGGAGGTCAAAAACCTTGACGACCAGGGCATCATCCATGCGGTGCGGTCCCGACGCGATCTGGACGAGGCGACAGGGGCCTATAAAAATATCGACAAGGTGATCGAAGGCCAGCTGGACCTGGTCGAGGTGGTGGTTGCCCTGCGCCCCCTCGGGGTTGTCAAGGGCTGAGGTATCGTCCTTGCGGTAACCCGCTCCTGCTACGCAACCATGCCGTCTGCCGGTGGACGACAATCTCCCCCCCTTGCTTTTTCAGCAAAAGCGAGCTATATCCTCTTTTTTCTGAACTCTTTCTGCATCGGTGCAGAATGAAGGAGCATATAGCACATGATTGTTACACTTCTCGACTACGGGGCGGGCAATGTCCGCAGTGTCCGTAATGCGATTAAAAAATTAGGGTATGAAGTAGAGGATGCCACCCGATCTGAGGACATCCTGAACGCTGAGAAACTGATCTTTCCCGGGGTAGGCAGCTTTGGCAGTGCCATGCAACGGCTGCACGAGTTGGGCTTTGTTGAGCCGCTTACTGAATACATCAAGGCGGACCGACCCTTTCTGGGCATCTGCCTTGGACTGCAAACCCTGTTTGAGGGCAGTGACGAGGCCCTGGGCGTAAAAGGCTTAGGCATCATCAAGGGTGTGGTGGGCAAATTCGACGAGTCCAAACGCTCGGTGCCGCAGATCGGTTGGAATGGGGTCAATATCCGCCAGGCCTCCCCGCTCTTTGCTGAGTACAACGGGGAAAAGCTTTACTTTGTCCACTCCTTTCGGGCCATGCCCGAACCGGGCAATGAGGAGTGGGTTCTTACCACCACCGATTACGGGGATGAGTTTGTTTCTGCCGTGCAAAAAGGCAATGTGGCTGCGGTCCAGTTTCACCCGGAAAAGAGCGGCCAGGCCGGGCTCAATATCCTCAAAGGATTCCTGGACGATGGCGCGCCAGTTGGCGCAATCACCGAAAACCCCAGCCCGACCAAGCTGGCCAAGCGTATCATTGCCTGCCTGGACGTGCGCAGCAACGACGCCGGCGACTTGGTGGTAACCAAGGGCGACCAATACGATGTGCGCGAGGAAGGCGAAGTGCGTAACCTGGGCAAGCCCGTAGAGTTGGCCAAACGCTACTATGAGGAGGGGGCCGACGAGGTCACCTTTTTAAACATCACCGCCTTCAGGGATTTCCCGCTCAAGGATCAACCCATGATCGAGGTGCTGCTGCGCAGCTCGGAGCAGGTCTTTGTCCCGCTCACCATTGGCGGCGGCATCCGCGAGTTCACCGACTCCGAGGGCAAGCACTATACCGCGCTCGATGTGGCGGCAGAGTATTTCCGCTCCGGCGCGGACAAGATCTCCATCGGCAGCGATGCCGTGGCCATTGTCGAGGAGCTTCGCAGGACCGGCAAAAAGAGCGGAACCTCCTCCATCGAACAGATCTCCCATGTCTACGGAGCCCAGGCAGTGGTCATCTCCATTGACCCACGCAGGATTTATGTTGCCGCGCCCGAAGATACGGAGCGCCACACCATCAAAACCGCCATCCCCGGCCCCAGCGGCGAAGAGTATTGCTGGTACCAATGCACGGTCAAGGGTGGACGCGAGGGGCGCGACGTGGATGCGGTGGAATTGGCACAGGGCTGCGAGGCCTTGGGTGCCGGCGAGATCCTGCTCAACTGTATTGACAAGGACGGTACCAACTCCGGCTTTGACCATGAGTTGATCAACATGGTGCGCTCGGCAGTCTCCATCCCGGTCATCGCCTCAAGCGGCGCGGGCAAACCCGATCATTTTTCCGAAGTCTTCGCAGCAACCGATGCTGAGGCCGCCCTGGCAGCAGGCATCTTCCACCGCCGCGAGGTTCCCATCGAGGCGGTCAAACAGCACCTGCGCGACAAGGGTGTTGAGACACGCTGATTACCATCAATAACGGGTGCCTCCCGGCCGGAGTTGCCCGTTATTTTTCTTTCTTTTTCCCGAAAAGCTTACTGAAGAAAATCCCCGCCTCATAGAGACAAAAAAGCGGCAGGGCCAAAAGGACTGCGGAGAGAATATCGCCCACGGTGAGCAGGAAGCTCAGCACCACGATGGCGATATAGTAGTATTTACGCTTGGCCTTAAAATAGGTCTGCCCCACCAAGCCTGCCTTGGCGGCCATTACCATAAGAAAGGGAATCTCAAAGGCCAGGCCGAAGGTGAGAGAGGTACGGGCGACAAAGGTCAGATAGGAGTCGAGCTTGGGCAGCGGCGTGAGCTGATCATCCACAAAGCTGAGCAAAAAAGAAAGAATCTCCGGCATGACCACAAAATAGGCAAAGGCCACTCCCCCGCCGAAAAGGGCCGTGCCCCAAAAGACCACCTGAATGGCAAAGCGTTTTTCATGCTTGTGCAGACCCGGAGCGATAAAGAGCCAGAGTTGCAGGCAGAGAATGGGGAAACTAGCCGCCAAGCCCACCAACAAGGAAACCTTGAGATAACTGACAAAGGCCTCGGTAAGATTTGTATAGACGAGCTTGGCAAGATCGGGTTGGGCCTTGGTGAGAGGCGCCATGAAAAAACGGGCGATGTTGTCGGAAAAAACATAGGCCACGACCGTGGCCACGAAAATGGCAACAAAAGAGATCAGCACCCTGCGGCGCATTTCTTCAAGATGGCTCCCGAAGTAGCCGGTCAGGGCAGTCATTACGCTGTAGGCTTATCCTCTTTGTCTTCATCCGCAGATTCAACCTCGGACAAGTCCGGTGTGGAATCCGCTTCCTCCTCTTTCTCATCCTCAGGAGTGGGCCGGTTAAAGACGAGGTCTTCATTTCCCTCAGGCACAACAGGGTCGTTTATCGAGGTGGAGGGCAGGTTAGGATACTTTTCTTCAAGGTTCTGCTTCCAAGGGTCGTTGTCGGAATCCACCTCAAGCTCTTCGCTGAAACTCTCCTTAAGCGAGGAAGCGGTCTTTTTGAGTTCCAAAAGCCCTTTGGCAATGGATTTTGCCATATCCGGCAGCTTATCCGGCCCTACCACAATAAGGGCGATACCCATGATCAGAATCAGCTCCGGCAATCCTATCCCAAACATCTCTTAACCTTGTCTATTTCTTAAAAAAATGAGGTTGCAAACAGGCGTCAGCCCGTGTGTTTCCTAGCAACATCTACAGTTGCGCACTCTACGGTATTTGCTATGCACTGTCAAGAAACAGCAAAGGCGCGGCAGGGCTCAACTATAGTCACGACAAGCCTCCAGGCCCAGGAAAATTAACCTGCGCAAACTCCACTGAAAGGCAGATTGACTTTTTATTTTGCTTTGACTAAGTTGCCTGATTGCGCTCAGAGAAAATGAATAACGCATGCCTGTCTCACCAGCGACAGGTTCATGATAATTTTTTTGACACAAAATTATATTTGAGGGAGTGAAGCAATGGCCAATGTGGTAATCGTTGGAACTCAATGGGGGGATGAAGGGAAAGGGAAGATCGTCGATCTTTTGACCGGACATGCCGATTATGTGGTTCGCTTTCAGGGCGGCAACAATGCCGGACATACCCTGGTGGTGGACGGCAAAAAATACGTCTTTCACCTGATCCCTTCCGGCATCCTCTATGAAGATAAAAAATGCTTCAT
>CAYLQA010000046.1:0-26704 GCA_964385695.1 uncultured Desulfobulbia bacterium
TTGACACCATCCCTCACCAGATCCTTTGCTCCCACATTTTTTGTGATAATTACAGGAAGCCCGGCTGCCATAGCCTCCAACACAACCATTGCAAATGTATCATACTGGGAGGGCATGACAAAAATATCACCAGCAAAATAATATTGCGCAATATCTGTTACCTTGCCGGCAAATATTAAACGATCCGCCACGCCTAATTTTTCTGCCATTTTTATGTATCTTTTTTCTCTACCCTTGCCAACAATTAACAACTTAAGACGCTTTCCTTGAGGATGATCTATTACCGACTGAGCAAGACTTTTAATGATCAAGCGTAACCTTTTCAATTCAAAATTCATTGAAACAAACAACAGCACAATGTCTTCTTCAGAAAGTCCTAGCCGAAAACGCATATCCTTGCGAACAGTCTGCGATTTAGGCAGTGAAAAATTCTTTATGGTCACTCCAGGACTCATCAATTTGATACGTTCGTTAGGCAAAGGATAGGTTTTCTGCAATTCATCCATTACCAAAGAAGAGACTGGTAATATCAATGGTTGCAAGGAAGCAGTGATCCCCTTTTTCTCAACCCAGGCAACGGCCCGATCGTAAAGACAAAGCCGGTCGCGCTTGGTGGCCCGAACCCAGGTAGCATGCGGAATGCCATGGAAGCTCAAAATATCCATGTTGAAAATTCTGTCATGACTATGCACTAAGTCATACCCGCCTTTCTGTAAGTGCTTCTCTACAAAATAAGCAAAACTCAAGGGGCGCAAAAAGCGGGGGAAAATAACAATGGGAATTTTATGAAAAAAAACTCGTGATTCGGCTGGTTGAAATCTGTTGGCTAATACATGTATTTCAAAGTCTTTTTGCAATGCCAACCTTTCACAGAGTTGGTACGCAAAATTTTCTGCTCCCCCGACAGGGCCATAGTTGGGTATGACTACAGCAATTTTCATAAATTCGCCAAGCCTTTCAAGAAAGAGAATCCCAAAGGCCTCTCATCCCTTTCTACGACTATTTATTCCCATACGTTAAGAGCACTGCGGGAAACGGGAAATGCTCCGCTTCGAATGACATATCAAACTAAAGGACGCCAAGCCCATAACATTTGCTTTTCATACATGACAACAAAACCTACCGATTTTAAAAATGAGGATAGCGAGTTTATGTTTTGACCTTTTTCCGCACCCTCATGTACCTCCATGACTATATGCTGAATACGATCGATAATTGCTTGAGGACAGTTATATAAAATTTCAAACTCAGCACCTTCACAATCAAGCTTTAAAAGGTCACAACTGGTTATTCCATGTTCGTTAAACACCTTCTCCAAGGTTGTGCAGTTAACGCTGAGCCCGTTCTCTCCTTGTTCTTTATCTGAAAAAATTGTCGCTGAAGTTGTAAAGCTGTCTTCCGTATCAAAGTGTAAAAAAATCTCTCCAGTCTGACCGCTAACAGCTTCCGGGATACAGGTCACCGAAATCGCGCTGTTTAAATTTTTATTCCGTTGCAACTGTTTAAAATTAACAGGCACCGGCTCAAAGGAAAATATCCTTGCGCCAGGGAAGCGCGAGGCGGCACAAAGTGAAAAAAATCCAGCATTGGCCCCGACGTCCAAAACTGTTGGTTCAGCTGGTAAAGTTGATTTCAACCCGGTAAAATAGGCATTATCTAGAAATATTTCTTTAAATTCATGCAACAATCGTCTCGGCACCTCAACCTGAACACCTCCACGCGTTTTAAAAATCAAAGGTTCGACATTGCACAAATTCCACTTCACAGCAAAATGCAGCCACCAGTTTGATATATTTTTCACTAAGTTCAGATATCGCACAAACTCCTCCAATTATCAATTTCACAAGGAAAGGCATAACAAATTCAACTGCTACAACTTATATTCCCATTGGGTTTGTTGCAGGCAGGTCTTTTAGTTGCTTTTGCACATACGGAATTATCTCGTCAACCCCTAACTCATCAAGGCAACGACTTTTCTCCTGATCATCACAACCCTTCTGACGACAGGGCAGACATGGAAAATCCTTTTTTATCACTATATGTCCTTCCCCTGTAGGTGCCCAAGTTTCAGAGGGAGATGGGCCAAACAAGCCGATGGTTGGAGTCCCCACTGCTGCAGCCAAATGAAGCCCGGAGCTATCAACGCCAATAAACAAACGGCAAAAGGCAAGTAAGGCCGCATAAATATCAACACTAGTCTTTCCTGCAAAATTGTACACGTTATCACCGCATTGGTTCACAATCTTGGCAGCACGACTCCTCTCTTCTGGAGAGCCGGTAACAACCACCGAAACATCATATGTGGCACAAATCCAGTTAATCAATTCTACATATTTTTCCTCAGCCCACTCCTTGTATTGCCAAAGGGAAAAAGGTTGGATAGCAACAATTGTTTTTCCCGATAGGATATTTGCTCGTCGCAACAAAACATCTACTCTCTGTCGTTTACTCCCAGAGACAACCAATTTTGGGCAAGGACTCTCAATAGTAACGCCAAATTTCTGCAACAAATTTAGAAAAAAAATTTCAATATGTTGCCTCGGATCATTTACTGCCTCGACAAGATGACTAAAAAGAAAATTGCGCAATGTTTCGCCTTCATTTGCATAATATGCAATCCGCTGTCGCGCACCTGAAAGAATGGCAAGAAGAGCCCCACGATCACCAGTTCTCAAATCAAAAGCAATGTCACAGGAATACCCCCTCAACTGCTTTATCACTGTCAGTTGACTTGAAATTTTCTGCAAAACACCACCACCGCCCTGTTGTACTGCAAGAACCTCATCAACCCATGGACAATCATCAAGGATCGCAGCAGCCTTAGCACGCACAGCAACCACTAACAACGCTTGCGGAAAATTTTCCTTCAAAGCTTGCATGCAAGACAACGTTAAAACGACATCTCCGATATCACCAAGCTGAATAAGCAGGATAGCCTGAGGCTGTCCCTCTATGCGAGGAAGTCCTTTGATCATCTTTCCCATCATATGTTAAGGACACCCTTGAAAATGCCATGCAAAAAGCTTCACATAGCGTTTCGCCCTCTGCCGCATAGATTTAACCAATCCGACAGTAAATATTACCCCGCACCCGTTCATAAAAATATTCAATATCAGTCGAATAAGCACGAGTACAGTGAAAAGATAGGCCATCACCCCATACCATTTTTGAAGATACTTATAACGGGAACGATAAAACATTTTTCTCGCCTCCACGTTATCCCCCGCGCTCTTTCCTTGCAGATGGTATATCATGGCGTTCGGCACCAGCCAGGAACTCCAGCCTGCCTTGCGCATCGTCAAAGCCCAGTCCGTCTCTTCCATAAAGAAAAAATAACGTTCATCAAGCAGCCCCACCTCGTCCATAGCTTTTTTTCGGACCATGAGGCAGGCACCGATGCATGAATCGACTCCAAGAGGTTCTGTATACTCCTGGCGCTTACTGGGATATTTTTTGGGCAGCAGTATCCTCAGCAGGGTCTCGTTCATGAGCAGAGAGAGGAAGGAGGGAAAGTTGGCAACGGAGTTCTGTTTGCTGCTATCCTCATTGAGCAGTTGGCCACAACACATGCCCGCCTTCGTATTCTTTTGCATGAAAGAATGCAGCTTGGCAATGGCGCCTTCGGTGAGGATTGTATCGGTGTTCAGGAGAAGGGCATAATCGCCTTCCATTACTCGCAGGGCCTTGTTGTTCGCTGCAGCAAAACCAAGATTTTTCTCGTTTTGGATAATCTTGACCTGTGGGTACGCAGCAACAACAGCCTCCACGCTATCGTCACTTGAGGCATTATCAACCAGGAAGACCTCAAAGGAGATCTCCTTAACCGTTTCATAAATGGAGGCCAGGCAGTTAAGCAAAAGCTGCCTGGTATTCCAGTTGACTATGACGATGGAAACATCCATTTTCATGCAGCCTCTGTTAAGATTTTTCTGGTGGCATCGACCACCTCTTTCACAGATATTCTGGACATACACTCTTTGCCGTCACAGCTTCTTTTCAGACATGGACTGCATTCCATCTTGACTTGGAGCACTGTATGCTGGTCACCAAAAGGCCCGGTACGCCATGGGGCCGTTGGACCGAAAAGAGCCACGACCGGGGTGTCCACAGCGGCAGAAATGTGCATGGGCCCTGTATCCGTTGTCACCAACACATCGGCCAATTGATAAAAGGCGGCCAATTCTTTGAGACTGGTCAAGCCCGCTAAGTTGCCCACTGCCACACCCACTTCTTTACAGATATCCCCAATCGCCTCTTGGTCCTGGAGCCCGCCGGTAAATACCACATTACAACCATCAGCCAAAATCTGCCGTGCAACCTCGACAAAATGCTCATCATACCAGTGTTTGGTCTGCCAAGTGGTCATGGGATTAATAGCCACCAGCTTTTTCTTATGATCAACGCCCTGCTCATAAAGTAAGGCCCGCACTGTATCTCGCTGCACCTCTCCAACAGGAAAGTCATACTCAATCCTATCAGCGTCAATGCCAATAGCTTGAACAAGGTGTAACTCCCGCAGGAGGGCATGCTCATCCATGGAAATGGCTGGTATTCTTTCGTTGAGAAAGAGCCAGCTGCACTCAGCATGTTCCATACCCCTTCCGAATCCCACCTTACGCTTGGCCCGGGCCAGGAAGATAAAAATTCCGCTTTTGAGCAGGCTTTGAAAATCGATGAGCAAATCATACCGCACGCTGCGGAGCTTTTTGACAAACTCCTTAACCCCTTTGATCGCCAAACCGCGTCTGCCGGCCTGCCAATCCGCCATCCACTGTCGCCGTTTGGAGACCAGCACATTATCAATGGCCTTGTGACCTAGCACTACCTCGGAGGCCGCCTCTTCCACCAGCCAATCTATCCTGGCCTCGGGATATTTTTTACGGATTGCTGTCAGGGCTGGCAAGGTGTGAACCACATCACCGATGGCACTGGTTTTGACGAGGAGAATGTTCAAGAAATACCTATAAAAGGATTACTAATATGATGTCTTAAAGAAAAAAGCTATTTACTTGATTTTCTGTTTTTTTGCAATTCACGAAGCTTGGCGTATTTAAAAAAGACATTCATAAAGTCGGAGATAGCCATAACAAAACCCTCTGGTCCATCCAGAATACCGCGACGCAGGATATAGTTATGGAAAAATGCCCACTTGGCCCGTAGGATGGCCTTGAACACCGTAGCGGATTTTCCCTTGCCATAAAGTTCCTCAGCCCCGGCCGTGGAGTACTTGTTGACCTTATCCAAGGTCTGCTCAAGTCCCTTATTGGCAAAATGAATAAGGGGGCTGCTCAAGTCAGCCACGGGTCCTTCAGTCTCCACTGCCTCGTGTACCAGCCGTTGCGACATCCTCGCCTTATCTTTTAGGAACAGGCGAACCACCCGGTCCGGCCACCAACCTGCATGTTTAAGCCAGCGGCCGCAAAAATAATTTTTACGCGGCACAGAGTAAGCAACAAGTGGCGCATTCTCGCCAAGCACTTGTGCAATCTCCCCTGCCAGTTCTTCAGAAACCCGTTCATCCGCATCAAGGACCAGCACCCAGTCATTGCTGCAATTGTCTATGGCCATTTGTTTCTGTGGGCCAAAGCCATGCCATGCTTCTTCAAAAACCTTTGCGCCACACTCCTTGGCAATCGCAACCGTCCTGTCCGTGCTGCCTGAATCCACCACCACTACCTCTTCGGCAAAAACGACACTGCCCAGGCAATCGGGCAGGCGATCTTCCTCATTCTTGGTGATGATGGCCACAGAAAGCGGCAGTTTTTTAGGCATACTGCTCCTTGATCCAATCCCGGTAGCTGCCGTCCATTACTGCAGTCCACCAGGATTCATTGTCCAGGTACCAGTCAATGGTCTTGCGGATTCCGGTCTCAAAGGACTCACGCGGCTCATAACCCAACTCGTTTCGGCTTTTGGTCGCGTCAATTGCATACCGTCGGTCATGACCGAGCCGGTCCTTTACATATTCGATAAGTGATTCCGCCTTTGGGCCTGAGGCCGCAGGTGAACTGGCAAAACGATTCCGTAACCCCTCATCAGCCTGCAAGCGCTCATCCATCAACTCACAGACCAAGCGAACGATATCAATATTCTGCCACTCATTATTCCCGCCTATATTGTAGACCTCGCCAACTCGACCCTTTTCCAAAATAAGATCGATACCGTAGCAGTGATCATCCACATAGAGCCAGTCCCGAATATTCTTTCCATCACCATAAATAGGCAGAATCTTGCCGTATAAAATGTTGATAATAATCAAAGGAATCAACTTTTCAGGAAATTGGTATGGCCCATAGTTGTTCGAACAGCTGCTGGTGGAAACTTCAAGCCCGTAGGTGTGGTGATAGGAGCGAACGAGGTGGTCTGCCGATGCCTTGGAGGCTGAGTAAGGCGAGTTGGGAGCATATGGGGTGGTCTCGGAAAAGGCCGGATCGTCGGGGCCAAGCGAACCGTAGACCTCGTCGGTAGAGACATGGTGAAATCGGTGTGCTACCCCATCCCCCTTAAGCCAGATATTTCTGGCAGCCTTGAGCAGACTATGGGTCCCGACAACGTTGGTAGTAACAAAAGGGTCGGGTCCCAGAATGGAACGGTCAACATGGGATTCGGCTGCGAAGTTGACAATGGTATCAAGTTCCTCTTCGCGCAAAAGATCCTCGACTAAGTCTTGGTCGCCAATATCACCTTTGACAAAACGATACGCGGGATGCTCCGCAATCGGCTCCAAGTTGATCAGATTGCCGGCATAGGTCAGTGCGTCCAAGACCACAACCCGGTCAGCAGGATGATTCCTGAACCAATAATGAACAAAGTTCGCACCGATAAATCCAGCGCCACCGGTCACTAACAGTTTACGCACCTAAGGACTCCTTATAATCTTGAAGCATTTTACGCAAAGCCTTGCGCCAATGTTCAGGCTGCATTTCCAATTTCCGCCAGGTCTGCTGCTTATCGAGCACGGAAAAGGCAGGCCGTTTGGCCGGAGTAGGATAATCTTGAGTACCGATGGGGCGGATAGGAATTTCTCTATCCAGGATGCCTAATGTCAGGGCCTCTTCTTGAATAGCCACGGCAAAGTCGTACCAAGTAGCCACCCCGGCATCCGACCAGTGCAGTGTGCCGCCTTGTTTCATCTCACACACCCGCCAAACCGCCTCGGCCAATCCTCGGGCCCAGGTGGGCGTACCCACCTGATCATCAATCACACTTAGCTCTTCGCGCTCAGTCATGAGCCGATGCATGGTTTTGACAAAGTTATTACCATGACTGGAATAGAGCCAGGAACTTCGAACAATAACGCATTCCTGACCCAAAATTAAAGCAACCTGTTTTTCCCCCTCTAATTTACTTAGCCCATAAGCTCCTAGTGGAGCGGGGGGAGTATCGGTGGTGTATGGGTAAGAACTCCTGCCATCAAAAACATAGTCAGTTGAGACCTGGATCATAAATGCACCGACTGCCTTACTGGCCAACGCCAAGTTTTTGGCACCCTGCCCGTTGACCGCATAGGCAAATTCTTGCTCTTCTTCAGCCCTATCCACTGCCGTATATGCAGCAGCATTAATGAGCACGTCTGGGGCTGCAACCTGCACAGCCTCTTGCACAGCTGCCTCATCACGGATGTCCAACTCCGTTGAACCAAGGGCAACGAGTTCGACTCCCTGTGTTTTTGTTCGCTGCAATTCCCAGCCGAGCTGGCCATTTGCTCCGAGCAACAGAACCTTCATGAATAAAGCTCTGCCTCCTGCAACCTTTTACCGTCACGATCCTTCTGGGCCAACAAAGGCTCTTGCCCATCAAGCAAGGGCCAGTCCACTGCCAGTTCAGGGTCATTCCAGACAATGGTCCGCTCAAATTCCGGCGCATAGAGCTGTGTGCATTTATAGACAAACTCGGCCGTCTCACTGGTCACGTAAAAAGCATGGCCAAAGCCTGGCGGCACCCAGAGCATTTTTTTGTTTTCCGCCGAGAGATACTCCCCGACCCACTTGCCGAATGTCGGAGAACTCTTACGCAAATCCACGGCCACATCAAAGACCTCCCCTTCGATCACCCGCACCAGCTTGCCTTGGGCTTTTTGAATCTGGTAATGGATACCGCGTAGAGTGCCCTGGCTGGATCGGCTATGGTTATCCTGAACAAAATCAAGATCCAATCCGGCCTCTTTGAACTTGCCGGCATGCCAGGTTTCCATAAAAAAGCCGCGCTCATCGCCAAAGACCTGAGGCTCGATGAGAATGACCTCGGGGATGGATGTCTTGATAAACCGCATCAGCCACGCACCTCTGCCAGAACGGAAAAGAGATATTGGCCATAGCCGTTCTGTTTGAGCGGCTCCGCCAGACGGATCAGCTGATCTGCATCGATATAGCCCATACGAAAGGCAATCTCCTCAAGACAGGCGATCTTCAGCCCCTGCCGTTCCTCCATCACCCGGATAAAATTGGAGGCATCCATGAGCGAATTATGGGTCCCGGTATCAAGCCAGGCTGTGCCGCGGCCAAGCAGCTCAACCTTGAGCCGCCCCTGCTCGCGGTACACATTGTTCACATCGGTAATCTCCAACTCGCCCCTGGCCGAAGGCTTCAGCGACTTGGCAATATCAACCACCCGGTTGTCGTAAAAATAAAGACCGGTCACCGCATAATTGGATTTAGGCTTGCTTGGCTTTTCCTCAATATCGCCCACAGCCCCGCTTGCGTCAAAACTGACCACGCCATAACGCTCAGGATCGCGCACGTAGTAGCCGAAAATGGTTCCGCCCTGGCTCTGTTTGGCAAGGTGTTGCAGGGTCTCATCCAGGCCGTGGCCGTAAAAGATGTTATCCCCAAGAACGAGACAGGCGCTGTCACCATCCAGGAAATCCTCAGCCAACAAAAAGGCCTGGGCAATGCCCTCAGGGTTCGGCTGAACCGTGTATTGGACGTTCACCCCCCACTGGCTGCCATCATCAAGCAGCTCCATGAATTGGCCCTGGTCCTGGGGGGTGGTGATGATGAGTATATCGCGGATCCCTGCCGTCATGAGGGTGGACAGCGGGTAGTAGATCATGGGCTTGTCGTACACCGGCAAGAGTTGCTTGCTCAACGAACGGGTCAAGGGGTAGAGCCTGGTGCCGGAGCCACCGGCCAGTATGATTCCTTTCATAATACCTTTTCTTGTTGGGCAACCGCCATGCGGTAGCCTGGACTATGACTGGTTATTATCAGCGCGATTTTATTACATTTTGGAGAACCCCATCGGCATACCTCGGGGGGTCTCGGAATGTAAGGAATTTATCTTTATAGCATTCGCTCACGAACGCCGCTATAAATAGCTAGAAATGCGTTTCGCTTTGCATGTTCAACTTTCTGCAAACCGCCTGCGCAAAGGCTTGCTTTTCGGAATGAGGCAATTTATTCTCTAATCCATCACCTCAAAGCACCCCTTTCACGGTGCCTTCATAAGAACATGTTAATTTAGCCCATTTTACGCGAAATAAAAAGGAATCTTCCCATGATCAGCAAAGAACTTCTCGATATTCTTGCCTGCCCTAAATGCAAAGGCCCTGTAGCTCTCACCGAGTCAAATGACGGCTTGGTTTGCGACGCCTGCAAGCTGCTCTATGAGATCCGGGACGATATCCCCATCATGCTCATAGATGAGGCCAAGAAGCTGGACGATTAATCATTCGCCTCGCCCCTACAAAAGGACACAAAAAACGTTTTTACACTTTCGTGTTTTTTCGTGGGTTTCGTGGCTAAAAGAATCTTTAGCGGTTTTCGCTCTGTATGGCTGATTACTCACACATTCTAAAAAAATGTTTCGTTAACGCCCCCTTTCCGCGGCTTGTTAAGGATCTCGACCTCTTTCTCAAGCACAAGATCAACCCTGAAATCGGCTTGGAGGGAGATGTACTCTATACCTGCGAGCGGGAAGAGTTTAGCAAGATGGCCAAGGTGCTTGAGGATGCCGGGCTTTCCTGCACCTTGCACGCGCCTTTTTTTGATCTTATGCCCGGTGCATTGGACCCATACATCCTGCAGGCCACGCGCAATAAGCTGCAACGGGCCTTTGAGTTGACCGAGATCTTTCGCCCCAAATCCGTGGTCTGCCATCTCAACTTTGAGGACAATAAACATATCTTTAAACAGGATGAGTGGCTACAGACCTCTCTTGCCACTTGGCGCGGCTTGCTTGACATTGCCAAAAATCAGCAGACTCCGCTCATGCTGGAAAACACCTATGAGACAGGGGCTACGCATCACGAACAGGTTCTGACTGCCCTTGACTCTCCCTATGCCCGTTTCTGTTTGGATGTGGGCCATACCCAGACCTTTGCCCAAAACGAGTGGCAGGATTGGCTCCCGCAACTGAGCCCCTGGCTCGGCCAGCTCCACCTGCATGACAACGACAGAAGCAAGGATGCCCACCTTGCCCCGGGCAAAGGTACCTTTGATTTTGCCGGACTCTTTGCTTACCTGGAGCAGGAAAAACTTTATCCCATCATCACCCTTGAGCCCCACACAGAGGAAGACCTGTGGCAAAGCCTTGAGTCTTTGGAGCAGATGCAATTGCTCAAAAACTTCCCGGACATTCAACCCAATTAGGATCATTTTTCATGTCGGAACCCGCAGCCGTAGCCCCTGCCAATTTCACCCACCTCCATGTTCACACCCAGTACAGTTTGCTGGACGGTGCCATCCGTCTAGATGATCTTTTGGCCAAGTGCAAAGAATACGGTATGGATTCAGTGGCCATCACAGACCACGGTTCCATGTTCGGTGCCCTTGAATTTTACCTCAAGGCACAGAAGGCAGGAATCAAGCCCATCATCGGCTGCGAGTTCTACATCTCCCCCACTACCATGTGCGACAAGTCCGCTAAAAGCGCGGGCAAGGCTGCTTTCCATCTTGTTCTCCTGGCCATGAATATGGATGGTTATAAAAACTTGATGAAGCTTGCCAGTATCGCCCAGTTGGAGGGGTTTCATTATAAGCCGCGCATCGATGAAGAGGTTCTAAAACAGCACAGCAATGGTCTTATCGCTCTCACGGCCTGCCTGCACGGCGGCATTCCCTACCGCATTGCCCATGGCGATATGGAAGGGGCCAAGGCAGAGACAAGAAAACTGCAGGGAATCTTTGATGACCGCCTCTATTTTGAGATGCAAGAAAACAACATCCCGGAGCAGACCATTGTTAACAACGGCCTCAAGGAGCTTTCCAAAGAATTCGGCATCCCTTTGGTGGCCACCAATGACTGCCATTATCTGAACCGCGACGAGGCCCAGGCCCACGAGGTGTTGCTCTGCATCCAGACCGGCAAGACTATCCATGATGAGACTCGCTTCAAGTTCTCCACGGACGAGCTCTTTTTCAAATCCCCGGAGGAAATGAAGCGCTCCTTTTCCCACTCGCCAGAGGCCGTCGCAGAGACGGTCAAGGTGGCAGAGCGTTGCAACCTGGAACTTTCTTTTGGAGATCACCACTTTCCCACCTTCCCTGTGCCCGAGGGCGAAACCCTGGCCACCTTATTTGATAAGGGGTGTCGAGACGGCCTTGAGGAACGCCTTGCCGAAATCAGAGAAAAAGAAGAGCTAAGCCCTGAACAAGAAAAGACCTACCGCGATCGTCTGGAGATGGAGATCGATGTCATCAATAAGATGGGCTTTCCCGGTTATTTCTTAATCGTGGCCGACTTCATCAACTGGGCCAAGGACCATGATATCCCTGTGGGCCCGGGCCGTGGCTCCGGTGCGGGCAGCTTGGCTGCCTATTCCATGCGCATCACCGATATCGACCCCATCCCCTACGGCCTCATCTTTGAGCGTTTTCTGAACATCGAACGTCAGTCCATGCCTGACTTTGATGTGGATTTCTGCCAGGAACGCCGTGGCGAGGTCATCGAGTATGTGCAGGAGGCATACGGCGGCGAGGCGCATGTTGCCCAGATCGTTACCTATGGCTCCATGAAGGCCAAGGCTGTTATCCGCGATGTGGGCCGGGCTCTGGCCATGACATACGGCGAGGTGGATCGCATCGCCAAGCTCATCCCTGACGAGCTCAAGATGACCATCAGTAAGGCCATTGACCAGGAGCCACGCTTGGCCGATCTCATGAAGCGTGATCCGCAGGTCGAGGAGTTACTCAAGGTGGCCCGCACCCTGGAGGGACTCAACCGCCACACCTCCATCCATGCCGCGGGCGTGGTTATTTCGCCCAAGGCCATGGTCGAATATCTCCCGGTGTGCAAGGGGCCTAAGGGCGAGGTCCTGACCCAGTACGATATGGTCCACACCGAGATGACCGGCCTGATCAAGTTCGACTTTTTGGGCCTCAAAACTCTCACCGTGATCGACCGGGCCCGCAAGCTGATTGAGGCGGATATCGACCAGCCCTTTGACGTCAACAAGATTCCCCTGGACGATGCCAAGACTTATGATCTGCTCTGTAAGGGAGATGCCCTGGGCGTTTTCCAGCTGGAGAGTTCGGGCATGCGCGCCCTTCTCATGAAGATGAAGCCAGAGGTCTTTTCCGACCTTATCGCTCTGGTCGCCCTTTACCGCCCAGGACCACTTGAGTCCGGCATGGTGGATCAATTCGTTAATACCAAGCACGGCAAAATGGTGGCCCAGTATCCCCTGCCCCAGCTGGAACCGATCCTTGAGGAGACTTACGGTGTTATCGTTTACCAGGAACAGGTCATGAAGATCGCCAATGTTCTGGCCGACTACTCCCTGGGCGATGCGGATATGCTGCGCCGGGCCATGGGTAAGAAAAAGCCCGAGGTCATGGCAGCGGAAAAAGAAAAATTCATGGCCGGGGCCGAGAAAATGCAGGTGCCCCTTGATAAGGCAGAGTACATCTTTGACCTGATGGCTAAATTTGCGGGTTACGGTTTCAACAAGTCGCATAGTGCGGCCTACGCCTATATCGCCTACCAAACCGCCTATCTCAAGGCGCATTACCCGGCCCAGTTCATGGCCGCCCTGCTCTCCTGCGATGTAAACAACACCGATAAGGTTGTTCGCTACATCAACGAGTGCAAGGAACACGAGATCGAGGTCCTGCCCCCGGATATTAACGAGTCGGACAAGGACTTTGCCGTTGTCAACGATCGCGTTCGCTTTGGTCTGGCCGCAGTCAAAAACGTGGGCGGAGCCGCCCTTGATTCCATCATGGAGGTCCGAGCAGAAGACGGCCCCTACCAATCCCTCAGTGATTTTTGCAACCGGGTGGATTCACGCAAGGTCAACAAGCGGGTCATTGAAAGCCTTATCAAGTCAGGGGCATTTGACTCCACCGAGGCAAAGCGCTCCCAGCTTTTTGCCATCTTGGACCAAGCCATGGAACAGGCCCAGGCTGCCCAACGGGATCGCCTTTCCGGCCAGATCTCCCTTTTTACCACCCTGCCGGAAGAGGATATGGCCAAATCTTCCACCGTTGAACTCCCCGATATCACCGAATGGTCGGACAAGAAAAAACTCGCCTTTGAAAAAGAAACCGTGGGCTTTTATATCACCGGCCATCCCCTGGACAACTTCCGCCAGGAAATCGCCGAGGTGGCAGACACCGATATCACCGGCTTGGTCGAGTGGGGAGATAACCAGGCTGTGCGCGTCGGTGGCCTGGTCCGGGATTATAAAGAGCACAAGAGCAAAAAGGGCGACCGCATGGCATTTATCACCCTGGAAGATACTTCCGGTGCGGTGGAGGTGGTCGTCTTCCCCCAGGCCTTTGCCATAAGCGAACATCTGCTTACCGGCTCCGACCCGATGATCATCCTCGGCACCTGCAAGCAGGAGGATCAAGGGCCGAAGATTATTGCCGAGGCCGTGGACTCACTGAATGCCGCCCGCACCAAGTACACCAATGCCACTCAAATCATGCTCCAATCGGATAAGGTCAGCCGCCAAAAGCTTGAGCGGCTTAAGAAAAAAATTCTTGAATTCCACGGCCCCTGCCCGATCAAACTGACACTTCATTTTGGTGGCCGCGGTGAGGTGGATCTGGAAACACCCAAAGATTTCACGGTCCGCCCCTGTAGGGATTTCACTACTGCTGTACATGAGACACTGGGCTACAACGGATTAAGCTATCTGAAAACCCAGGCCGAGATCCAACCAAGAAACGGTGGCAAAAGACGCTGGCAAAAAGATAAATAAAATCTGTATCCTTTTAGATTTTTATCCGTCTATAAAGGTATGGCCTACACTCTTACCCAACAAGACGAGCAGCAATTCGTTGAATTCTCCCTAGATGGCAAGTTCAGCCAGGATATCCGCAAGAAAATTCTATATAGTACAGCCACAACTTTGCGCCAAACCGGGTATACTCGGGTGCTCATCGATGTAGTGAAGGCTGAATTCTCCCCGGATGAACCCTTGACCGGGGCGTTGACTCTCATAACCGTTCTCAAGGCCTTGGGCTTTGAACCCTCGACAAGAATGGCCTTTCTATACCAAAGCGCTGGGGCGCACCGCAAATATTTTGAGAGCATGGCCCAATCCGAAGGCTACAGCATCAAGTATTTTTACGAGCGTGACGAGGCCCTTGCCTGGCTCGCCCAGAAGTAAATCTCTTCTTGCTGCAGGGCTGCTAGCATTTTTCATCGTAATACTCGGTCTCAAACGGCCAATTCCTGATCCCTCCGTCCAGGGAGACCACTTTAAAATTATGTTCTGTTAAAAAAAGCGCTGCCACGGAACTCCTGTTGCCTGATTGGCAGTAGATAACGTAATTGCTCTCTTTACCCAACTCCTGCACACGGCTGCCCAGCTCGTGCAGCGGAATAAGAATGGTCGGCTCACTTATGTGATATTCCTCATGCTCCTCTGTATAGCGCACATCAAGCAGCTTATGATCCGTTTCCAGCATGGTGCGCGCCACTTTTGGGTGCCCACTCTTTACCAGGGGCTTTTTGATCAGCTTTTGAAAATCATCCTTGCCAAGCACCAGCAAGGTGCCGTCACTGCTCATACGTACTGTTTCATCACGCTTTTCCCCTGAGATAAGGGCCTCGGAGCCAAAGGTGTCCCCTCGTTTTAAATCAACCACCTTTTTTAGTTATCAATAAACCCACCGCTTCTAGCGGTGGACCCGGATAGATTCTACCGATCCGGGGAGAATAAAACAGCCTCTCCCTTTACTGGAGAGCTTCATGTTTACGTGGAATTTCTGAAAGATAAAACTGACGGGCTACAGGCTGCCCCGAACCCCTTCCCCTCTGTTCAAAAAGGAAATGATACAGATTAATGCTATTAAAACGGCTCTTTGTTTGTCAAAATTAAAATGACCCTCTAAAACAAGCTAAGGGAACTGCTACTATAGGATATGATCTCGACTGTGGATTTTTTCATACCCCCAAGAGGACGGAATCAAGATGCTACAAATGCATCTCAAATGTAATGACATAACCTATTGCTACCCCCAGGGCGAGGAGGCCATCTTCAGCGGCCTTGGCTGCCAGCTGGCAGGCCCCGGATTTCATGGCCTTTTTGGCCCATCAGGGGTGGGCAAAAGCACCCTGGCACGGATATTGGCCGGAGAGATCACCGACTTTACAGGTGAGGTGGCTGGTGCTGAGCGGGTACGGGTTTTCTATTCCGCCAACACCGAGCGCTTGCCAGGCTGGTCCAGCGTGGGCGCCCATCTTCGCAAGGTCATCCACCCAAAGCGGCTTCCCCTGCTGGACGACATGGTCACGGCCTTTGACCTTAGCCCTTGCCTGGACTCCCGTTTTTCTCAACTCTCTTTGGGGCAGAAGAACCGGGCCAATCTGACCCGTTACCTGCTGCAGGATTTTGATTTACTGATCATGGACGAGAGCCTGGCCAATGTGGACGAAGCGACCAGGGAGCAGATCATCATGACAATCAAATCCATGTTCCCGGAAAAATGTTTCCTCTACATCTCACATTCCGTGGCCGAAGTCTCAAAATTCTGCCAACGAATTCTGGTCTTACGCGACGTTACCAAATCACCGCAGATCACAGAGGTAAACGGCCAGGATCATATGCAAGGAGCAGAGATGAACCGTGCAGCACTCGAACGAACCATGCTGGAGATCGTCAATGCTTCATAAAAGGCTCACCCAGTTTCTCGTTATATACTGCCTGGGCCTGGGCTTGTTGCTTGTGGTGAAATATATCCTCAACCTCTCCGACTATGTCATTCCCGACCTGTTTGATATTCACAGAACAGCCAGCATGGTTATGCATCGATACCTACAGGCCGTGCTCAACACCTTGGGTGTTGCCATTATCGGCCACCTGCTCGCCATTATCCTGGCGCTGGTGATCGGCATCATCGGCAGGCTGGCCAATTTGCTGGGCACCATGATCAAAACCGCAGCATACAACCTGCAGGCCTATCCCATCGTGGCCGTTGCCCCAATCATCTTTATTCTCATGGGCGACGGGCTCCCGAGCCGGCTGTTGATCGCGGCCATTATCTGTTACTTTCCCCTGCTTCTCTCCTTCATCGGCATTCTCACCGAGCCTGTTGCAGATATCGAGCATTTTTATGTGACCACCGGTCGCATGCGCTGGCAGCTAGAGGTAAAAATTCGTGCCTTTGAGAACATCCATAAACTGATCACCGTGGTTACAGGCAGCGCAACCCTGGCTATGGTGGGCACCATCGTGGCCGAGTTCATCGGGGCTGATGCCGGTATCGGCTATAGCCTGCGCATCGCTCTGTACCAATCCGATATCGCCAAGGTTTTGGTGGCACTTTTCCTGATCGGCATTGCAAACTCACTCTATCTTGCCTGCCTCGAATGGCTGGGACAAATGCTGCAGAAAAAAATGGGCGTCTTGCCCGGAGGGAAACAATGATTGTTTCTGCCTTACGCATCATTTCTCTGGGAATCACTCTCTGCCTGATAGCCCTGCTCTCCGGTTGCCAGCAAAAACCGGAGCCGCCGGACGAGATGGTTTATAGGCTCAAATGGCTTTACAACATCAGTGTGGCCGGAGACCTCTATGCGCAGGAACACGGTATCTTTGCTGAGCATGGCCTCCGGGTAGTCGTTAAACCGGGAGGCCCGGAGCGTGATGCCATCAAGGAATTGGAAATCGGCAGGGCCCAGTTCGGGGTGGCCTCGGCTGATCAGGTTATTCGAGCCCTGGCCAAAGGAGCGCCCATTGTGGTGATCGCCCAGCTCTTTCAAAAAAATCCACTGCAATGGGTCCACCGGGCCGAAAAAGGAGAAATCACCTCCCCCCGTGATCTGTTGGGTAAGACAGTGGGAATCACCTTTGGCGGAAACGATGAGACGATCATGCGGGCTCTGCTCGCCAAGCACAGCATGAAAAAAGACGCTGTCAAACTCTTCAGCGTCCGCTACGACTACACGCCCTTTTACCAGGGCAAAGTGGATCTGTGGCCGATATACCGAAACGCCGAGGGCATTGTTATCAGCGAGAGGATGCATGCAAACGGTGAGGCAACAGAATTTTTCGCACCCGATGACTTTGGAGTACGCTTTGTGGCAAACTCGGTGATCACCACCCGAAAAATGCTGCAAGAGCACCCTGAGACTGTACGAAGCTTTCGCAACGCCCTGCTCAAGGCCTGGCAAGAGGCTTTGGCACCGGGCAATCACAAAAAAACCATTGCCCTGGTCCATGGATTTGACCAGGACACATCGCAAAAGACCATTGCCAAACAACTTACAGCCACCAGAAAATTGATGCTGACCAGCACAGGCAGAATTGGCCGCATCGATATGCCGGCCTGGAAACAGACGGAAAAAATCATGCTCGATCAGGGCCTGATTGACCCCCCGGTAAACATCGAACATGCTTTGGTATGGGAGAACGGAGGGTGAAAGATGGAGTCTCAAACCACCAAAGCCATCTCCCTCTTTCTTTGCGGCGATGTGATGACCGGCCGAGGAATCGATCAAATCCTGCCCACGCCCAGCGACCCCATACTTTATGAGCCATACATCCGCAACGCAAGGGGGTATGTTGAGATTGCCGAGGCCATAAACGGCCCCATCTCCCAGCCTGTTGATTTTTCCTACATCTGGGGGGATGCTTTAGCGGAACTGGAAAGCGCAGCCCCTGACGTGCGCATCATCAATCTGGAAACCAGCATAACCACAAGCCCGAATTTCTGGCCGGACAAGGGCATCAACTACAGGATGCACCCTGCCAATACACCTGTCTTACCTACTGCCCGGATCGACCTCTGTGTGCTGGCCAATAATCACGTTCTTGACTGGGGCTACGAAGGGTTAACCGAAACCTTAGAGAGCTTACACAAGTTGAAGATAAAAACCGTTGGCGCAGGCCGCAACTTGGCGGAGGCCACGGCCCCTGCTTTACTGAAAATCCCGAATAAGGGCCGTGTTATTGTCCTATCCATGGGCTCTCCGACCAGCGGGGTGCCATACGACTGGGCAGCCGCTCAGGAGATCCCCGGGGTGAATTTTTTAGAACATTTAAGCGAAAAGACGCTCCATACCCTGAAAAAACAAATTCAGGCATTACGTCGTGAGAATGATGTTGTCGTCTTTTCCATCCACTGGGGCGGCAACTGGGGATATGACATCTCCGGCAGGCAGCAGGAATTTGCCCATGGTCTTATCGATGTTGCAGGGGTCGATCTTGTCTACGGCCACTCCTCCCACCATGTCATGGGCATAGAGGTCTATAAGCAAAAACTCATTCTCTATGGCTGCGGCGATTTTTTGAACGACTACGAGGGTATTTCCGGCCTCAAGGACTTTCGCGGCGACCTGGCCCTGATGTACTTTGTCTATCTTGATCCTGCCTCAGGCAACCTCATTAATCTGCATATGCGGCCGACCCAAACCAAAAATTTTAAGGTTAACCGGGCCACAGCCACAGATGCGGCCTGGCTTTTGGATACCCTGAACCGCGAGGGGGAAAAACTTGGCACCAGCGTAGATCTAGATCCAGACAACACACTTACTCTCAAGTGGGATAAAGAACCATACAGAGAGCAGTAAATTTTCCCATATGCCGACATCTTCTTTGCTTGACTCTTTTTAGCAAATTGGTGTGCAATAATTTATCGTCATATCGAGTACAGCTCTTTCTTTTTAGCTTTGTCTGTCGTGTAAATTTGTTGTTTGCGTTTGTTCCTGCAATGTCTTGAAGATAAACCCTCCGCTTATAAGCGGCAAAAAAGACCGCAATGATATGGAATGCAGCACGCTTGACACTGACCTGATCCAAGAAGATTTTCTTACCGAAACACTGGGAGAGTGCTGTTTCCCAACCCCTCTCACCTTGTCGGAAGAGTATTTCTGCGCTACACCGGACAGGGTCATTTACAACAACACTACCGGTCGCGACGGCAAAGCGCCCAAACAGCTCTTCAGCTTCGACAGCCCCGGCCCGTTTCGCGAGCTTTTTTTTGATCCTTCCTCAGTCAATGTCGGCATCATAACCTGCGGCGGCCTTTGCCCTGGGCTCAATGATGTCATCCGCTCCATCACCTATAGCAGCTTGGATGCCTACCAGGTAAAAAATGTCTATGGCTTTCGCAACGGCTATGCCGGTCTTGCCACTGGGGCAAGCAGGGAACCTATCATACTCACACATGATATTGTTCATAATATCCATGAGCAGGGAGGCACTATTCTTGGCTCATCCCGCGGGGGGCAATCCCTTGTCGACATGGTGGATAACCTGGTGCGCTATAACGTCTCCATCCTCTTTGTCATTGGCGGCGACGGTGCCCACCACGGCTCCATGGGCATTGCCGCTGAGATAAAAAAAAGGGACCTCAAAATAGCGGTCATCGGTATCCCCAAAACCATTGATAATGACATTTCCTTTATCCACAAAACATTTGGTTTTGATACTGCGGTGGAACAGGCTAGAAAGGCCATTAATGCGGCCCATGTTGAGGCGACCGGCTTTGAAAACGGCATCGGCCTGGTCAAGCTCATGGGCCGGGATGCCGGCTTTATCGCGGCGGATGCCTCCCTTGCCTCGGGCAATGTCAATATCTGCCTGATCCCGGAAGAACCCTTTAACCTAAGAAAACTCTTTTCCAGAGTCACCTCACGCCTTGAACGCAGCAATCACGTGGTCATTGTGGTGGCAGAAGGAGTTGGCCAGGACCTTTTGGCGCACGAACAAAAAAAACGCTACGACGACTCCGGCAACCCCAAACTCATGGATATCGGCCCTTACCTCAAAAAAGCGATCACTGAATTTCTGCAAACAAAACAGATTCCCCATACCCTGAAGTACATCGACCCCAGCTATATGATCCGCTCCACTCCGGCCAATGCCATTGATTCTTCCTTCTGCCTGCAACTTGGCAGTTATGCCGTGCATGCCGGGATGGCCGGAAAAACAAATGCCCTGATCGGCTACTGGAACCAACATTTTTGCCTGGTGCCTATCAAACTGGCCCTCAGGAGGAAGAAAATCGTTAATGTGAACGATGCCATGTGGCGAGCGGTGCTCGAGATAACCGGCTAAAAACCTATCAACTCTCATTCCAGCGCGTAGGCCAGTATGCAGAGAGTCTTTGATAAAAAACATCGCAACGCCTTACTGCTCTTTGCCCTCGTTTTCCTGGCGGCCTACTTCGGGGTATTCCAGGAACTATTTCAGATTGACACTGCCAAAGCCATCTCGCTGGCCATCTTCCTGATTGCCGCCATCCTCTGGGTCACCGAATGGCTGCCCCTGTTCCTGACAAGCTTTGTTATCCTTTTTTTGCAGATCGGCTGGCTGCTGCCCGCCATAAACCCGCAGGCAGGCAAGCCGGAACAGATGATCTATCTGCAAACCTTTTTCAGCGATATCACCGCCCTCTTTCTTGGCGGCTTTGTCCTGGCCGCGGCGCTGCACAAGTATGGCCTGGATAACCGCATCGCCTTTTGGCTCCTGCGCAAGACCGGCAAAGCGCCCTCCCGCATTCTCTTCGGAATTATGCTGATCTCGGCCATACTTTCCATGTGGATGAGCAATACCGCCACCACGGCCATGATGTTTGCCATCATCCTGCCGATTATCGCCAAGATCCCGGAGGGCAACACCTTTTCCAAGGGGCTGGCCCTTTCCATCCCCTTTTCCTGCAACCTGGGCGGACTGGGTACGCCCATCGGCACACCGCCCAATGCCATTGCCATGATTTTTTTGGCGGAAAAGGGCATCAGCATAAACTTTGGCGAATGGATGCTGGCCGCGTTTCCCTTTCTTATGCTGTTCATTGTTTTTGCCTGGTTTCTGCTCTTAAAGATGTTTCCCCCGGGCGAACTTGAGATTGCACTGCCCGATCATGATGAAGAAGAGACAACACCGGCACATTGGCTGTTGGTCGCGATCTTCAGTGTGACGGTCATAGCCTGGCTGACCACAAAAATCCATGGCCTCAGCCTGGGCACGGTCAGCCTTATTCCGGTGATTTTTATTTTTGGCAGCGGTCTTCTTAATGCACATGATTTCAGGAGCCTGCCCTGGGATGTCCTCTTCATGGTGGGCGGCGGCATCTGCCTGGGTGTGGGCCTCAATAAAAGCGGCCTGACCCGGGAGGTGGTCAGCCTTATTCCCGTGGGGCTTGAATTTGCCTGGATATTGATTGCCTTTGCCTGCCTGGCAGCATTCATGACCACCTTTATGAGCAATACCGCCACAGCCAACCTGTTGATCCCCATTGCCGTTTCGCTGGACCACAATATTGCCCTTTTGGTTATCAGCATAGCCATGGTCTGCTCCACAGCCATGGCCCTGCCTGTGAGTACGCCGCCCAATGCCATAGCCTTTGGCTCCGGCCTGCTTGATTCCCGGGACATGCTTAAACCGGGCGCTATCATCTCAATCATTTCACTTTTTATTATTCTTAGCCTGGGCGCTTTATACTGGCCTTTGCTTGGCTTGTGAGGAGGTATTAATGGAAGTTCATCGACAAACATGTCAGGCCTGTGGCTCGCGTATGGTTCGCAACCATCTGATGCGGGAATCCGGCAGGCAGGACAGGGTCATTGTCCAATGTGCCGAGTGTAAAGAGTTTGTTGCTTGTTACGCCATTGCCTCTGGCGGCTACTATCATCATAGGAAAGGGTTTGAATCCTACCTGCGGGGGCTAACACGGGCTGGGGAGACCATAAGCGGCAAGGACATCCAGGAGAGCTTTGAGAGCATCCAGCAGGAATGCTTGGACTTTTTTGAAAGGGTACTGGAGTACCTCAAGGAACATAAAAAAGAGGAGTAAAGAGGGCTGTGCTCACAGCCCTCCTCTTTTATTTCCTTTGGCAGCTCTTTATTCGGTTGACATCGGCACACTATTTTTCATAACATTTCACATAGGAATAATATCGCTACTTCAGCACGTTACACACGAAACAACCAATAGCAACCTAACCTATTGTTTCGGTTGAAAATATCACATTTCCAACGTTATTTCTTTCAGCGGGAAATAATGCTTTGTAAGGAGGAGACGTTATGGCAATGAAGATGCCCATGATTATCAGCTGTAATATGATGAATTGCGCTTACAACAAGGATGAGACATGCCATGCAATGGCGATCACCATCGGCGCCTCTTCCCCAGTTTGCGATACCTTTATCGAACGGGCGGAAAAAGCTGGTGCAATGGATATGGTAGGCAGTGTTGGTGCATGCAAGGTGGCCAACTGTAAATTTAATGAATCACTGGAGTGCATGGCTGAAGATGGGATCCGTATGGGAATGCACACGGATCATGCGGAGTGTGACACGTTTATGTCCATGTAAACAAAACGAGAAGGCATGGCTGCAAAGAAAAAAATTGACCCTTTCCCGCTGAAAGATTTTTTACCCGATGGCTATCCCCTATCCCAAAACCTAGGGCAGCCCGGTTCGATATCGTCTTCCCTGCTACTTTGGCTTTTTGTTTGAATGAGTCCGGTAAACAGTGGTGTTCGGGTGAAAGGCCTGCCAGGCAAACCAATATGAAAAAACATGGGGCAAGGGCTTGCCGCTGCTGTCTGTCACGGCTGTGACCTCTCCCTCGTTGCTGACCTCAATACTGATGACCATATTGCCGACTCTATCTGCAAGAGTCCCCGCATTCTGCACAAGTTCCTCCAAAGGATAGGCCCTACTTATGCCCGCAACCGTAATGCCCAGCACCCTCTTTTTAGACGGCAGATCCTTTCGCACCTTACCCACAGGAAACATCAGGCTGCCGATTCGGTAATATCCTGCATAGGGGTCCCTTGCATAATCGCGGGCATAGCCTGTTTGCTCGGAAAGCACGAGCGTGTTCGGGTGCCTTTTCCGCCAAGACTTCCACTTGACACGGTTTGAGGGAAGCGTACGAAGGGGCTTGCCTACCATTGGCCCGGAAATGGCCTTGCCTAAAAGCTGGGACCAAAGGCTCTGGCTTTGGTGGTCGTAAAAGAGGACATTACTCCTATAGAGCCTGCCGGAGATGCCAAAGGTAAGAGTCGAGTTATCGATCTTGCGGGAGTAGACCACTCCCGTTTGGGTCAGGGGTCAGAAGGTGACGACAATGGATTCTCCTCCCAAGGTATCGTTCACCGCCTCATGCCAATTCAGAATTTTGATAGGGTATGCCTTGGACTCACCACCGACGGAGACACCGATGACTGGATCGTTCTTGTCCAAAAAGGTTGCCTTATTGGGCGAAACAAATGTGGGAGTCAGTAAAGCAGGAATGCCATCCTTGGGCACCCCGCCAGAGAGAATCTCATCCTGGGGCACAATTGCGTTGTGAAGAGAAAATCCACACACGAAGGCAAACAGAAAAATAGATATGATGCAACAGAAGGCTTTCCCCATCCCGATACCTCGTATCGTTTTGCAACAAACACCAATATCGTACGTATACCTCCAGCCTTGCTGATCCAAACAAAAAAATCAATAACGGAAGGTACCGTTGGTAGACAGAATTTAATTCCGCCCTCGGAACAAAGCCTTATTTGGGAATCAACGCCTGCTGGTTGGCCAGGATGAGTTTGAGCCAGTCGTAACCGAATTTCAAAAGGGCCTCGTCATCGATCTGGATGGCGCGTTTTCTGGCCTTGTCCAGGCGGAACTTGCTCAACAGGTCGTGGTCGTTCACATAGTCGCGAAAGCGGTCCACATTGTAGCAGACCATAAAGGCCATGAGCTGTTTGGGGCCGGCAACGCCTTCGCCTTTGAATGGGTTCTGGGCAAAGATGGTGTCTATTTCGGTCCACAGGTCGTCCATGGCGTTGTAGTAGACCAGCTGCTGATCTCGTACCCACTCTTTGGCTGTCCAGTCTTTCTCTTCCGCATGACCTTTGCAATAGTCGTGGTTGGTGAGAAAATAAAACTCTTTGGGCCCGCCGCGCTCAGGGGTTCTGTCCACGGCCCGCTCTAGGGGATAAGTACGGCAGGCTGAGGGGCGATCTTCATATACCAGGCAGCCGTGCTCCTCATCAAGAAAGGGACAGGTATGCTCATCGTTTTCCTGCATTCTGAGGATCACGGAGGGGAAAAAGGGATTAGCCCCCTGCACCACACCGGTGTAGCGGTTGAGAAAATCCTCGGAACCTATACCTAATTTCTTTTTCAGGCGCAGGATATCATAGGGGTAGAGAAACAGATCCACCTTGCGGCAGCAATTGGTAAAGCAGCTGACACCCGGGTGGCAGGCAAACTTGAAAGTAGCGCCACCCAGTGGCTCCATACCCTCTGGAAAACTTTTCTTCTGGTCCATCTTGTCATTCCTATATTCAATAAACTACATTACATACTGGGTCTCAGCCAGAAAGACTGGCGGTACAACGAGTTAAGGATCGGACAAAATACCATTGAGTTACTTAAAGGTCAACCTGCCAGATCATCTTCGAGCAATGTCCTTCATGAATAAAACCACTATTAAAAGCCGCCTTACAGCCATTACACTGCTCTGCTCTGCCCTCATCCTTTTCGCCTGTGCTCCGGCCATGCAGACCACGGCCTGGGTGGTACGCTATGATATGGACAGCCACGAAGAGATTGAAAAGATCTGCACCGAGGCGAAGCGGGCGGAGCTGGATTCTCTGCTGCTCCAGGTGAGAGGCCGGGCCGATGCCTATTATAAAAGCGAGATCGCACCGCTGGGCGAGACCCTTGATACGGCTCCCCTTGGCTTTGATCCTTTGCAAGAAACCATTGCCGCCTGCCAGGGCATAAAGCTCCATGCCTGGCTCAATGTCTATTATCTGTGGGGCGACGTTGAGCCGCCCGAGGATGAGAACCACCCGGGCCACCCACAACATGATTGGATTTTGTATGACAAGAACGGCAAATCAACTGCTGCTTACTCTGATTTTGACAAGGCCCTTGGCTGGCTGGAAGGGGCATACGCTGATCCGGCATCACCAACCTACAGAGAACATTTTGCGGCAATTGTTCGGGAGATCATCACCAGCTATCCATTGGCAGGCATACACCTTGACTTTATCCGTTACCCCGGATTTGGCTTTGGCCAAAACGGCCAGTTAAGCAAAGCTTTTCAGAAGCAAATGGATATTGACCCACGCCTTTTGCCTGATGAGCTGACCCAGGAAACACTTACGGCCTGGCTGCGTGGCGACCAACACCCGGCAGACAGGTTGCTGACCACTGCCAGCCTCTTTTGGAGTGAGTATAGAGCGAACCGTATCACCCAACTTCTGGCCGATGTACGGCAGGTGATTGATGAGCAGGCAGGCGCAAAGAAAATGGAACTCACCGTGGCCGTGTACCCGGAGGCTGCCTATGCCTACCTTGACAAAGGCCAGGACTGGCAATCGTGGGCAAGACTCGGCTTGGTGGACGGCCTCTACCCAATGGCCTACTTTGGCAATGAGCACAGGGTGGGTGCCCAGTTGCAACAGGTTGCAACAGACCAGGCGGCAGATCTTCCTGTTTCGCTCTGGGCAGGATTAGGCGCCTATATCAAGGATACCAGGCAGATAGAAAAGGAAGCCCGCTATGCCCAGAGCAACGGCTATAACGGGGTTGCCCTTTTCAGCCTGGGGCATCTTATCCGCCAACACAAAAACGCCAGGGCATACACCACTCGGGCGCGTTCCCCGTTTTTTTGGCCACAAACAAAACAATCCAGCATGCGGCCTGCTACAGCCAAAGCTGTTACGCTGCCGGACCTTTCAACAGCAACAAAGAATAACCTGCGGGCAATTCTTATAAAAGCAATGGGCGGCAAGGTTCCGGAAATACACAATTTGGATGTTATCGTCGCGCAACGGCTGGACGAATTCAATACGGCCAGAAAAGGGGCATTTGACAAAACCCTTGCCACTCTTCAAGCACAACCCCAAGAGCTTCCTCAAAATGTCGAGCTGCGGGGGATCTTCCGCTATGCCAACTCTCTGGATAACGTTGATTTCTGGCAGGAACAATATGATCTCAGCCATGAAGCCCGCGACTTGCTTGTAAGAGGCAAACGTTTTGACAGGGTGGCCGCCAAAATGTCCAGGGGCGGGACACGAAAACTCGGCGGCAAGTTGGGCCGCAGATACTTGGACCCGCTTGATCCTACTGACAAGGCATTGGCACAGTTAACCCCAGGGCAGATAAGCCAGGTCTTTCTCGTTCATAATGGGTATTGGTTTTACAGGCTGGAGAAAATATCTCAGCCGGAGCAAAGCAATTTCAACGACGCATCGTGGCCGGTCAAACGCATCCTCTTTCGCAAGGCGCTCAGGTCGAACTTAGACTAAACAACCACCGACTGCAAGTCGGTGGGTTTAAATTCGCGGACTGAAAGTC
>CAYLQA010000047.1:0-25565 GCA_964385695.1 uncultured Desulfobulbia bacterium
GAGACTGTGTGGGAGAGTAGGTCGCCGCCGATTACACTTTTAAAAACCCTGTCACGATGTGACGGGGTTTTTTTTTGCCTTATGTTTGACACGGGTAAACCGACACATCATTGAGCTTTCCGTGAAAAGTTGGTATAGGATTTACTCTATCTGCACTTCTAACTAAGTCTTTTTATTGAGGAATATATGTCATCTCCCCATGTTACAGCCCTTATTCTTGCCGCCGGCAAGGGGACCCGGATGAAATCCGACCTGCCCAAGGTGCTGCATAATGTTTATTTTGCCCCAATGATTCATCATGTTTTGGACTTTTTGCAACCACTAGATCTAAGCAAAACAGTCGTCGTAACAGGGCATAAAAAGGAGATGGTTGAGGAATCGCTCGTTTCTTATGGTACGACCTTTGCCTTCCAGGAAAAACAGCTTGGTACCGGTCATGCTGTTTTGGCCGCCGAGGATTATATAAAGAAAGAAAAAACCACTGTTTTGATTCTCTGTGGTGATACACCGCTTCTTCGCACATCCACACTGACTGCTATGATTGAGCAGCATAGCAAAGATAATGCTGTTCTTACCGTTATGTCTACAGTGAGAGATAACCCAACGAATTACGGACGCATGGTCACAGATGAGATGGGCAATCTGTTAGAAATCGTGGAGGAAAAGGATGCCTCTGCTGTTCAGCGGCAGATTAATGAGGTGAACGCAGGCGTATATTGCGTTGATTCAGAGTTTTTGCTCCAGGCACTTCAGCAGCTTGATACCAACAACAGTCAGGGAGAAATGTATCTCACTGATATCGTTTCTATTGCCCATGGACAAAGCCTTGCCGTGAAGAAATTTCGTTGTGCTGATGCCCTTGAGATTTTGGGAGTTAATTCCCGCCAGGAATTAAGTCAGGCCCATGATATATTGCAAAATCGCCGTTTGCAGCAACACATGGCTGACGGAGTGACCATTATTCAGCCAGATACGGTTACGATTGAACAATCGGTTACCATCGCAGCAGATACTGTCATTTCACCCCACTGCTATCTTTCCGGTAAATCGGTAATAGCCTCGGGTGTAACAGTTGAGCCATTTTGCATGCTGCATGATTGTCAGGTTGGATCTGGGGCCACAATTGGAGCCTACTCCCATCTTCATGGGACATCCGTTGAACCTGAGATGAAATTGCCTGCGCATCATATTGATATTAAACAATAAAAAATATCCTTTTCCCACCGCTCTTTTCACTGTGTTATTCCCTTGACTTTCACCCCTTCCAGGTTTTTAATCTTTAATTAGTTTTTAAGTGTTTTCCGAGGCCCGAGCCAGTTGTGCCGGGGATTTTGTGAGTATTTTTATACGAGTTAATTTTGAGCCGACAGCCTTTTATGGTTTGCCGTGCTCCGGTGGGAGTTTGATATGGAGTTTGATTCGGACCTGAATAAGCTGGAACTGAATGTTGAGAAGCTTCTTAACAACCTTGACGCAGTTCAAGGTGACAAGTCGAGCCTGCTTGACGATTTGGATAGGCTTAAGCAAGAGAATAAGGCACTGGAAGATGAGGTCGCGAAACTTAAGGAAGAAAAGGCTCTGATTCTTTCCAGGGTCAATTCCCTGATCGGTAATATTGAGAAATGGGAGCAAGGATCATCATCTGTTAAAGACCCTGGGGATAAAGCTGACACCGTTCCTGGAAATGGCGCTTCAACGGATCCCGTTCAAGGTGTCTTGCTCGGTGGTTGATTGAGAATCATATTGCTTTCAGGGAGTTATTCTGTTAACCCTTTTCATTAGGTGCTATAGTGGAGCGGTTGGTCAAATTTGAGGTACTCGGCCAAGAGTATCCACTGTATACAGATGCACCGGAAGAAGACGTGCAGGAGGTTTTGCTTCTGGTCAAGTCGCAGCTTGAGGGAGCAGAACATAAATCTCCCAACGTGTTGCCGGCAAACAAACTGGCCATTGTCACCAGCTTGAATATCGCCAGCAAATATGTAAAACTGAAAAGAGAGTTTCATGAGTACAGGCAGCGGGTCGATGACACCATTGGCCAGCTGACTGACAAGATAGAGAAAAGTTATAAATAGATTGTTTTCCCCTGCCTTGTTTGTGGGCTGGAGGAATGTTTCGAGCCAACATTTACATCGAGGGCGACTGCGCTTACCCCGATGCGTGAATTCGCTAGTTCGAAATTCCCATGAAGGGTAACAAGTACCGCCCACCTAACACGTTAGGTTCGATGTCACCTCCAGGCACGGCACAGGCGGGGGATTATTATTGTCAGTAATCCGTTTTAAACGGTTGATATAGATTGGGGGAGGTTTTGGCTGCCAGAAGAATTGGCTGCTTAACGAGGAAAGTAACGGCGGCTCTATTATTTGAATGTAGTGCAGAGAGTAGTAGAGCCGATGTCGATAAGAGAATGGATTCCGCAATTGCTTAAAGTATCATCAGGAGCACAAGTAACCCTGGCATAACTCAATACGTACAATGATGCATAACGGCATCATGATTGAATAAATACCGGGTGAAATCCGTTGATATGTTTCGTTGCTGAGTGACATTCTCCTCTTTTATTATTCCTCATATCCCTCCTCTTTTTTTAATTAGTTAGATACACCTGAAGGTCTGTTCGCAGAGGTTTGATGCTCTGCTTTCTGTTTCTATGGCCCTCAGGCTTCAAGCGGTGGATTTCGACTAAGTCGAGAGCTGCCTTGCTTTTTAGATAAATTTTCATAAGGAGGTTCTCTCCGTGTCCGTACAGATAATTCTTGCAGGTATCCTGAGTTTAGCCCTTGGGGCTGTCGTAGGTTTTATTCTCCGTAAAAAAATGTCAGAAGATCGTAAGGCCAATCTTGAAGAGCAGGGAAAAAAGCTCATTGAGTCGGCCTTGTCCGAAGCAGAGCAGATCAAGAAAGAGGCTGTGCTGCAGAGCAAGGACGAAGCCCTGCAACTTAAGCAGGATGCCGAGCAGGAGGTGACAGCCCGCAAGGCAGATATTATTGAAGAAGAGAAAAGGCTGATCCAGAAGTTGGATCAAATCGAGCGCAAGATTGACCTGCTCGATAAGCGCGAGATGGAGTTGTTGAAAAGGGAGCAATCCTTTTCTAAGTTTGAAGAAAAACTTGGCTTGCGGCAAAAGGAAGTTGAAAAAATAATTGAAGAGCAGCGTTTCCAGTTGGAGAAAATCTCCGGCATCTCACGGGAAGATGCAAAAAAACAATTGACTGAGAGTATCGAAAGTGAAGCGCGGATGGAGGCAGCCAAGTCCATCGTTAAGATAGAAAACGAGATGAAAATGGAGGCCGATAAAAAGGCCAAGAACATTCTTTCATTAGCGATTGCACGTTATGCCGGCGATTACGTTGCAGAGAAGACAGTTTCCGTTGTGCCGCTGCCCAACGAAGAGATGAAAGGACGCATTATTGGCCGTGAGGGGCGTAATATCCGTGCCATTGAGGCTGCCACCGGTATTGATATCATTATTGACGATACCCCTGAGGCCGTTATTCTTTCCGGTTTCAACCCGGTACGGCGCGAGGTTGCCCGTCAGGCCCTTGAGCGCCTCATCACCGACGGCCGTATCCACCCTGCCCGTATCGAGGAGGTGGTTGACAAGGTCGGTGAAGAGCTTGAGGTCACCATGCGCGAGGCCGGAGAACAATCCACCTTTGATGTTGGCGCCCACGGTGTCAATGTTGAACTGATCAATCTTCTGGGTCGTTTGAAGTACCGGACCAGTTACGGGCAGAATGTCCTGCAACATTCCCTGGAGGTTGCCTTTCTTTGCGGTATCATGGCGGCGGAGTTGGGACTGGATGTGAAGGTGGCCAAACGAGCCGGTCTGCTGCATGACATCGGTAAGGCTGTTGACCATGAGATCGAGGGGTCCCACGCCAGTATCGGCGCTGATATTGCTAAAAAATATGGCGAGTCGGCTGAGGTGGTTCATGCCATTGCCGCACATCATGAGGATGTTCCGCCTGAGAGTGTGCTTGATGTCCTTGTTCAGTCTGCGGATGCTCTTTCCGGAGCGCGGCCAGGGGCTCGCAAAGAGATGCTCGAGTCCTATGTCAAGCGCCTTGAGGACCTTGAAAAAATTGCCAACTCCTTTAAGGGAGTGGAAAAATCCTTTGCCATCCAGGCAGGACGCGAGATTCGGATTGTTGTCGACAGCAGCGAAATCGGCGATGCCGAGTCGCTTCTTGTCTGTAAGGACATTGTGAAGAAGATAGAAGAAGAGTTGACATATCCGGGCCAGATTCGCGTGACAGTAATTCGCGAGACCCGGGCTGTCGAGTATGCCAAATAGGGAAAACGATCCCAGGTAGCGCATCTCTGCGCGATCAGGACGTGCAGCATACTGATGTATAGCTGCCCCTCCTGCTTGCCCCGATCTGCACTACCTGAATTCGTTTTCCAGTTTCGGAGCGGCTTTGTACTAAGTAGATTTGTAAGCAGATTGGCTTACGTTATTTCTTGATATTTGTAGGAAAAACATGAAGTTAACTATTGAAAAACAGATTGAGCTGCTTGAGCGTGGGGCCGTAAATGTTCACTCGCGCGAGGAGTTGATCAAGAAACTTAAAAAATCAGAAGAAACCGGTAAGCCCCTGAAGATTAAGGCGGGCTTTGATCCCACTGCCCCCGATCTGCATCTTGGCCACACCGTGCTCATCCAGAAACTCAAGCATTTTCAGGATTTTGGCCATGAGATAATTTTTTTGATCGGTGATTTTACCGGTATGATTGGTGATCCTACCGGCAAGTCCGAGACTCGAGTACCCCTGACCGTGGAGCAGGTTGCTCTGAATGCCGAGAGTTATAAGGAGCAGGTCTTTAAGATCCTTGATCCGAATAAGACCAAGGTGGTTTTTAACTCTGTATGGCTCAATGAGCTTTCTTCCCATGACTTTATCAAGCTTGCCGCGCAGCTCACCGTGGCCCGTATGCTAGAGCGCGAGGATTTTAAGCAGCGTTTTGAGAATGAAAAGCCCATCAGTATCCACGAGTTCATGTACCCCTTAATCCAAGGCTATGACTCCGTAGCCCTTGAAGCGGATGTCGAATTGGGTGGCACGGACCAGCTCTTCAATTTGCTCATGGGACGGGATCTACAGCGTGTATGGGGCCAGGAGCCCCAGGTGGTCATCACCATGCCGCTGCTGGAAGGCCTTGATGGTGTGAACAAGATGAGTAAATCTCTTGGCAACTACATCGGCATTACCGAGCCTGCCAATGATATTTACGGCAAGACCCTGTCGGTCTCCGATGAACTTATGTTCCGTTATTATGAGTTGCTCAGTGATCTTTCTAATGATGAAATTGCCGGGCTCAAGGCTGATATGGAGGCTGGTAAGCTCCACCCTAAAGCGGTGAAGCAGCAATTGGCTCGTGAATTGACCGCTCGATTTTATGATGCCGAGGCGGCGACGCAGGCTGAGGCACATTTTGATAAGGTTTTTAAGCAGCATGAAAATCCCGAGGACATGCCTGAAGTGACTCTTGCTTCCTCTGCTGATGGGTTTTGGTTGCCAAAGCTTTTGGCCGAGACCAAGTTGGTGAAGGGTACCGGTGAGGCGCGGCGGATGATTCAGCAGAATGCTGTTTCCCTGAATGGTCAAAAGGTTAACGATATTGAGCACACCGTTACGACTGAGGGCGAGATTGTGGTCAAGGTCGGTAAACGCCGCTTTTGTCGAGTGACTTTTTCGTAAGTTTCCCAAATGATTGTGTAATAAAAAAGGGTGCCGGAAATATCCGGCACCCTTTTTTTGTCAACTTTATGGTTGGTAAGGAGCTTTACTTACTGCCCCATTTTTCCTGAATGCGCTTAACTGCCTCCTTGACGTTCTCCCTTGAGCCAAAGGCGGAAAGTCTGAAGTAACCTTCACCGCTGGGGCCAAAGCCACTGCCCGGTGTGCCCACAACATTGCATTCGTTGAGAAGTTTATCAAAAAAGTCCCAACTGCCCATGCCGCCTGGAGTCTTCAGCCAGATATAAGGGGCATTGACCCCGCCGTAGCAAGTGATTTTTGCCTCTTCAAGGCCGCTGCGAATCAGTTTGGCATTGGCGAGATAAAAGTCGATTACACCCTTAACCTGCTCCCAACCCTCATCCGAATATACTGCTGCCGCAGCACGCTGAACCGGGTAGGAAACACCATTAAATTTGGTGCATTGCCTGCGGTTCCACAGCTGGTTGAGAGCAACTTTTTCGCCGGAGGCGGTGGAGGCCACCAGCTCTTCCGGGACCACGGTCAGGCCGCAGCGCACGCCGGTGAACCCTGCGGTTTTAGAGAAAGAGCGGAACTCAATGGCGCATTCACGGGCGCCTTCGACTTCATATATTGAGTGGGGGATACCCGTCTCGGTGATAAATGCCTCATAGGCTGCATCAAAAAGAATGATGGCGTTGTTTGCCTTGGCATAATCGACCCAGCCCTTGAGCTGTTCCTTGGTCGCTACCGTACCGGTGGGATTGTTGGGGTAGCAGAGGTAAATGAGATCCATATCCTCATCGGGGTAGGCCGGGGCAAAGTCATTTTCCGCCGTACAGGACATGTAGACCAGTCCTTCGTAATACCCCTGTTCGTTCGCCTCACCACTGCGCCCAACCATGACGTTGGTGTCGTTATAGACCGGGTAGACCGGATCGCAGATGGCCACCTTGTTGCCAAGGTCAAAGATATCCAGGATATTGGCGGAATCGCATTTGGAGCCGTCGGAAATAAAGATCTCAGAGGGCTTGAGTTCAACACCGAGAGGGGCATAGGCCTTATCGGCGATAACCTGGCTGAGCCAGGAGTAACCCTGCTCAGGACCATAGCCATGGAATGTCGCCCCATTAGCCAGATCATCAACGCCATCATGGAAGGCCTTAATGATTGACGGAACCAGAGGTTGCGTTACATCACCGATGCCTAAGCGGATCACCTGTGCCTCGGGGTTGTTCGCTGCAAACTCGTTCACCCTGCGCGCAATTTCCGGAAAGAGATAACCGGCCTTGAGCTTCAGGTAGTTTTCATTAATACGTGCCATTTTATTCCTCATCAGATGTAAAGAAATTTTTTAAAAATTAACGCAAAGACGCAATGGGCGCAAAGCAATTTTTTTGCGAGAAAGCTTATTCCTAAGTGTAAAGTCTTCGCGCCCTTGCGTTAAGCATTCTCTTTAGGCATAAAAAAACCTGCCCCGATATTTCACGGGGCAGGTCGTATACTACAAGGCTTTGGTCAAGCCGAATTACTTCTTCTTGGGCTCAAGAGCCGCTGCGCGACCAACCAGGAAGTTCCATGCCTTGTCCACATCCTTTTGGGACATTGCCATGAGCTCGTCTGCATGCTCGGGGTTCATCATCTTGAGAGCGCGGTAGCGGTTCTCGTTGAGAGCATACTCGGCGAAAGGAATCTTGGCCGGCTTGGAATCGATCTTGAGTGGGTTCTTTCCAGCATCCTCAAGCTCAGGGTTGTAACGGTACAGCGGCCAGTGACCACACTCCACTGCCATTCTCTGCTGGTGCATACCCTTGGTCATGTTGATGCCGTGGTTGATGCAGTGGGCGTAAGCGATGATCAAGGAAGGACCGTCGTATGCCTCTGCCTCGGCGATGGCTTTTGCTGTCTGCACCGGGTTGGCACCCATGTTTATCTTTGCTACGTAAACATTGCCATAGGTAGAGAAGATCATGCCGATATCCTTCTTCGGCATCTTCTTACCACCGGCAGCAAACTGGGCCGTGGCAGCACGCGGGGTTGATTTGGACATCTGGCCACCAGTATTGGAGTAAACCTCGGTGTCCATAATCATGACGTTGACGTTCTCGCCGGAGGCCAGGACGTGATCCAGTCCGCCATAACCGATATCGTATGCCCAACCGTCACCACCGAAGATCCAGACAGACTTTTTAACCAGGTAGTCGGCTACATGGTTCAGACGCTTGGCGATAACAGAGTCGCTGGCAGCAAGCTTGTCTTTCAGAGCGGCAACGCGGTCACGCTGTTTTTCGATCTCGTCCTGGGTCTTCTGGCTTGCCTTGATCATCTCATTGGCTACTTTCTTGGTGATGATTTTCTCAGCAGCAGCTTTGTCCAGCAGCTCAACTGCCTGAGAGGCAAGCTTGCCCACGGTGTAGCGCATACCAAGTCCGAATTCTGCATTGTCCTCGAACAGGGAGTTGGCCCAAACGGGACCGCGTCCGTCTTCGCGTTTACAGTACGGAGTGGTGGGCAGGTTGCCGCCGTAAATCGAGGAACAACCGGTAGCGTTGGCGATGAGCATACGGTCACCGAACATCTGGGTAACGAGCTTGATGTATGGGGTCTCACCACAACCGGCACAAGCGCCAGAGAACTCAAAGAGAGGACGCAGGAGCTGGCTGCCTTTGATGGTGGAAGGATCGATCTCGCTGTTGGCAATCTCGGGAAGATTCATGAAGTATTTCACGTTAGCAGCTTCCTGCTTGCGAACCTTCTCGTTGTTGTCGATCATCTTCAGGGCTTTCTTCTTGGCCGGGCAGGTATCGACGCAGAGGGTACAACCACAACAGTCCTCGGTGAATACCTGGACCATGGCCTTACGGCCCTTGAATGCCTTGCCGACAGCGGCAGCAGTCTTGAGAGACTTGGGAGCCTTCTTCATGTCTGCGCTCTTGGCAATCTTCATGCGGATGGAGGCATGGGGGCAAACCAAGGAGCAACGACCACACTGGATACAGTTCTCTGGAATCCACTCGGGTACGTGAACAGCGATGTTACGCTTCTCGTACTGGGTGGTGGCAGTAGGCCAGGTACCATCATCCGGCATCTGGCTTACGGTGATCTGCTCACCTTTGCCCTCGATCATTTTGGCGGTAACATCTTGAACAAACTCAGGCGCCTCAGCCGGTACAACGGGAGGCTTCTCGTGGCCGCTGACACCCTTAGGTACCTTGACCTCAACGATGTTGTTCACAGCAGCGTCAACCGCGTCGTAGTTCATCTTCACGACCTTGTCGCCTTTCTTGCCGTAGGTCTTTTTGATAGCATCCTTAATAGCCTTAATGGCCTGCTTTTTGGTCAAGATGCCGGAGATCAGGAAGAAAGCGGTCTGCATGATCATGTTGATGCGGGCTCCAAGGCCAAGGGCCTCGGCAAGCTTGATGGCATCGATGATGTAGAATTTTCCCTTCTTGTCGATCAGCTGCTGCTGAACAGCAGAGGGAAGCTGCTTCCAGATCTGACCTTTGCTGAAGGTGGTGGTCAAGAGGAAGGTGCCGCCATCCTCCATATTGGTCAGCATGTCGTACTTGTCAAGAAAGGTAAAGTTATGACAGGCGATGAAGTTCGCCTTGGTGATCAGGTACGGAGCAACAACCTGGTTCTTACCGAAGCGCAGATGGCTGGTGGTAATGGAACCGGATTTCTTGGAGTCGTATACAAAGTAACCCTGAGCAGAGTTGTCGGTCTCGGTACCGATGATCTTAATGGTGTTTTTGTTGGCACCGACAGTACCGTCGGAACCCAGGCCATAGAACATGGCGCGGACAACGTCATCACCCTCGATGTTGTAGTCCTTATCGTAGTCGAGGCTGGTGAAGGCCACGTCGTCGTTGGGGCCAACGCAGAAGTGGTTCTTGGGAGCCATGGCAGCCATGTTGTCGAATACGGCCTTAACCATTCCCGGAGTGAACTCGGCGGAACCAAGTCCATAACGGCCGCCCAGGATGGCTGGTTTGCAGGCAGCGCTGTTGGACTGGGTAGCCTCGTTGATAGCAGCGGTTACATCCAGGTACAGGGGCTCGCCAACAGAACCGGGCTCCTTGGTACGGTCAAGAACAGTGATGCGCTTAACGGTGGAAGGCAAGGTGTTCACCATGGCCTTAGCGTCAAACGGACGGAAGAGACGGACGATAACCAGTCCGACCTTCTTGCCCTCGGTGGCAATCATGTGCTCGGCAGTAGCCTTGACGGTCTCGGCACCGGAACCCATCATAACAACAACGTCCTCAGCATCGGGAGAACCGATGTAATCAAAGAGATTGTACTGGCGGCCAGTGAGGGCTGCAAATTTATCCATGGTCTCCTGGAAGATCGCAGGAGCTGCATCGTAGTACTTGTTCACGGTCTCACGACCGGTGAAGTATACGTCGGGGTTCTGGGCGGTACCGCGCATCATCGGGCGGTCCGGGCTTAAGCCGCGCTCGCGGTGAGCGATGACCAGATCCTCGTCAACGATGGCAGCCATATCCTCATCGGTGAGCTGTTCGATCTTCTGGATCTCGTGTGAGGTACGGAAGCCGTCAAAGAAATGCATACTGGGGATGCGGGATTTCAGGGCGGACTGGGTGGCGATCAGAGCCATGTCCTGACACTCTTGAACGTTCTGCGAGCAAAGCATGGACCAACCGGTCTGGCGGGCAGCCATGACATCGCCGTGGTCACCGAAAATGGACAGACCCTGGCAGGCAACTGAGCGAGCAGTGATGTGGAAGACCGTGGGGGTCAACTCACCAGCAAGCTTAAACATGTTGGGGATCATCAGGAACAGGCCCTGAGATGCGGTAAAGGTGGTGCAAAGAGCACCGGTGGTGAGAGAGCCGTGCAGAGAGCCGGCAACACCACCCTCAGATTGCATCTGAGTTACAACCGGGACAGAGCCCCAGATGTTCTCTTGCTTGGCGGTCGACTTGGCATCAGCCTCGGCAGCCATGGGCGAAGAGGGGGTAATAGGGTAGATCGTGATAATCTCACTGGTGGAATAGGCCACGTGAGTACACGCTTGATTACCATCAATGGTGACCATTTTGCGGGACATAGGTCAATCTCCTTCCTTAAGATTAATTGGGTAATGTCTACTATATATAATGAAACGATTTACCAAATATTACGCATACTGGACCCTGCTTTGAAAATGCAGAGGAGATATGCAAAATGAACTACTGTTCATTCTTTACGCAGATTCAAGTACTTGCCGCTTAATTTGTAGATAAGCCTGCTCAGTGAACTGGCTAATTTAAACGAAGTTCAACAGAATATCCAGTATTTATTTTCCGTTTGAACCTTCAGTGGTCTTCATGATCAACTCTGGGGGATTCAGCATGACTTTGGTATCTCGGGGAACCGATTGGGTCAACCAAGTATTACCACCGATAACAGAGCGAGCCCCGATTATGGTTCGCCCTCCGAGAATGGTGGAACCAGCATAGACGGTGACATCATCCTCCAAGGTAGGATGCCGTTTGCTTTCGCGGTCCAGGTTGCCTGAATCGTCGCGCTTAAAAGAAAGGGCACCTAAGGTGACACCCTGGTAGAGTTTGACCCGCTCGCCGAGAACTGCGGTCTGGCCAATAACAACGCCGGTGCCGTGATCGATGAAAAAGGAGTTGCCGATGCTGGCTCCGGGGTGAATGTCCACTCCGGTGATGGCATGGGCGTGCTCACTCATGATGCGCGGAATAATAGGAACTTCCAGCCGGTACAGCTCATGGGATATACGGTAAACGGTAATTGCAAAGATGCCGGGATAGCTGAAAATGATTTCATCAAAGCTTGCTGCAGCAGGGTCGCCGTCGTAGGCGGCTCGTACGTCGGTGGCCAGCTTGGAACGCAACTCGGGCAAAGTGCGGATAAATTCATAGGCCTTTTCCTGGCCGGCATCTTCGCAGTGCTGGCAGGTCTGGTCATGCCTGGTGCATTCGTGGCGGATTCCGTTGGTGATTTCAAGGGCCAGTTTGTCGAACAGGCCGGAAATTTCAAGACCGAGCTTGTATTTTAAATTGATTCGGTCAATGCCTTGATTGCGAAAATAACCTGGGAAGAGAATGTCCCTACAGGTTCCGACTATCCCGATAACCGCCTGGCGGTCGGGAAGAGGCTCAGCCTCAACATGCTCGAAACAGGCATTATTGTAACAAGTATCCACGACTTTATTGACGATTTCCGGCAGCTGCTTTCGGTAGTCAGGCTTCTCGGTTGCCTCTTTGGGGCAAGCATCATTTTTTATGGTGGGCAGCGTTTTTTTCATGCTCATGCAGACAGCCTCCGGGTGTATGATAAAAACAGAATGAAACTTTTAAAGTAACAATGATTACGGCGAATAACAAGATTGCAGTTGATGGGAGCAAGATGAAAGGAGGAGGAGCTGCACTATGCGAATAATGGTTTGGCGGAATGGATTTCGTTTTTTGGCCCTGCTAATTACATTTTTCTTTTTGCCTTCAAATGCTATGGCAGCTGAACAAGATTTGTGGCTGACGGCAGAAGACGGCTTCCGGCTCAGTGCTGTTTATGTATCACCGGAATCAACTAGTTCTGGCAAGGTAGTGGTGCTGCTGCATATGTTTAAACAGGAGAAGAGCAGCTGGCAGCCCCTCATGGAGATCCTGGAGGAAAAGGGGGTCAGTTCTCTGGCCATCGACATGCGAGGGCATGGCAGAAGCATCCAGGGGCCCGATGAAAAGGATCACTCCCAACGTGTTGCGGCCCGCGATGCCGCATTGTTTAACAGTATGTATAAGGATGCCGAGGCCGGGGTGCGGTTCCTGCTGCAAAAGGGATACGACCCTGCCCATATCGGTTTAGTCGGCGCCAGTGTGGGCTGCTCAGTCGCTATCCATACCGTGGTGCGTAACAAGGTTTCGGTAGGAGCTGTGGTCCTCATGACTCCGGGCAGCAATTATCTTGGCGTGCCGACCCTGGAGCACATCAAAAAATGGTCTCATACCCCACTTTTAATCCTTTCCAGCGAAGAGGAAAAGGACAGGGGGGCGGTGCCGATCTATCAAGCTTTGAAAAGTAAGGGGGCTGAGCTGCGCCTGTTTGAGGAAGAGGACATCCATGGAACCTATATGTTTGATGAGGTGGAGGATGTAGAGCAACTTATTGTGGATTGGCTCAAAAAAAAATTATGAAGCACAAATAAAGGAAGTTCTAGCATGGGACAGTTGTTTAAGGAGCCGGGTGTTGCTCTATAAAATGCTGCAATTTGGCGGGGGTGATAAGCAAGTCGGAGAGAGTATCGTCGCCGATTTTGAGGCTCGGTACCGTGCGGATGCCTGCGGCTCTGGCCCGGCTCAGGTTTTTGGCAATCTCAATGGTTTCTACTTCGATGTGCGGTTGCTGAGCAGTGATTTTTTTCAGTTGGTGCGCGACATAAAGACAGCGCGGGCAGAGCACGGTCTTGTAAAATTCTATCTTCAACACGGTGCGGTCTTCCTAGCTTTCAATGAGTGATTTGATGTAACTCTGCTCATCCTGTAACGGGATGAATATTTCAAGGTTTTTGTTCCAACGACTTACATAATGCTGGGTGAGTAGTACCCGCATGGAGTTTTTGAGTTGGGTCAGGGTGGAGCATTCTTCCATGAAATATTCGCCATAGCTGTTTGAGGTAACCACCGTGGAATAAAGATTCTTTGCGCCCTTCACCGGATTTTTTTCCAGATTAACAATGACCAGGGCCTGGGTCACGGCATCGCGTTTGAGCAGGCTTTCCGGTGCGATTTTTGAAAAATGGATGATGGGGAAGATTTTAAGCAGGGTTTCGGTGAGCTGCTGGATATCCACCAGGTCGATGGGCAGGAAGTTTTTGGTCAGATGCAGCCTGGTGCTGGTGGAGACAATGCCGTTCACCATGAGCCAGACAATGAGGCGAATAAGATTATCCTCGCGCTTGATCACCGACTCGACCGAGGTCTTGATAGACTCGTTATCATGCTCACCCTGGAAGGCGTAATAATAAAACTTACCCTCGAATTTTGTGATATGGATGGTGATGTCGTTTTGCGTCATCAGATCGCGGGACACACTGCGAATATATTCAATCTTGTTTTGCTTTTGTTCGTAAAAGGTAAAGAGTTTACGGCCAAGGATCGAGATGTCCCGCTCGGTGATGGTGAGCCCGGTTTCATCGCCAAAACTTTTGAAGATCCAGCGCAGCCGTTTATATGTCTCAATCAGATATTCATGCACCTTGGAGCCAAAGGCAAGCAACTCCTTATATTTCCAGTAGCGAAACTGGAGAAAGCGGCTGTAGTTTTCCGGCAACAGGTTGAAATTTTCCATCATCTTCATGGTGGACTTGAGATGGCTTTGTTGGCCGAATTTTGTATCCCGCTGGGACTCGATACCTTCAAGGGTCTTTAAAAAGAGGCACTCACGGATGAGTGTGGCCCGTTTTCGCTCTGATTTTTCCTGTTGATAAAAATCGACTATTTCACGGGCCAGGAGGATGTAGGGATCGACGTCGCCCAGCTCAATCGGGGCCTCACGCTCCTTTTTCGGTAGTCGGTCCGGATAGGTGACCAGGCACTTGACCTTGTCGGAGAAAAGCGGCAGCGTTTTTATCTCTCGCCGCAGAAGAAGCTCAAGGTACGCAAATTTAATAACCGATTTAAAGGGGCTGTCCAGGGCCTTATTCATCTGCCAAAGGCAGGCCCCGAAGATTTCCGCCTTGGGAATATCGGAGAGGTAGCCCAAGTCGACAAACTCATCCTTGTTGATCTCACCATGCTTGATAAGCTTCTGCACAAAGACCCGATATTCGCCCTCGGTAAGGCCGGGGGGAATAAGCCACCACAACAGGTTTTTGCCTGCCACCAGGATATGGGTTCGGAACAACTCGTCCTTTAAGAGGACCTTAATGGCCGAACCGGCAGACTCCTCATCCGCCTCTGACTCAAAGCTGTTTTCCCGTGTCTGGTCGATATCCATCAAGAAGAAGTGGACTTCTGTGCCCTTTTTTAAGGCCCACTCCTCAATAGCTTGGCATTTTTGTTCTAGAAGAGAGCGTCCGAGTTTCCCCACCTCTTTTTCTCGAATACTGACCCAGTAATCGCAGTCTGAAATCTCGGACTGGGCAATGGTGCCCACACTGCCGATGGTTTTCAACGAATGAATGGCTGGGTTTTCAGTATAAGGAGCTGCGGTGTCGACCCTTAAAGCGCTGGAGTTTGGGAAAAAACGGCGAAAAAGGTCGTGGCTTACTGCTTTTTCCGGGTTGAAAAGGTGGATACCATGCGGGCAAGATTTGTGATCTACATAGCCGGGCAGGTCAGGGTAGTTGGTGTGCAACAGGTAGGGGATAATTTTAAAAAGCAGGTTGCTCCTGCTTACGTTGAAGATAGTCGCCTTGTTTATGCGCTCTTCGTTGTATTTAGTATAGCGGGCTATGCGTTGCTTAAATGTCGCCATGCAAAATATCTTTTTTTGGGTTCCTTACAGTGCTTCTCGAATGGCCTCGGCCAGACGGACCGCATGAAGATTACCGGTCACATCATGCACCCTGATTATGTCGGCGCCAGCCATGGCACAGAGTGCGGAGACTGAGGCCGTGGCAAGATCTCTTTGTTCAACCTCAAGATCAAGAAGTTTTCCCATGAATGATTTTCTGGAATGGCCTATGAGCACCCTGCACCCCAGGGATTTGAAATCCGCAACATGCTTTAGAATGGAAAGGTTGTGTCCCAGGCTCTTCCCGAAGCCTATTCCGGGATCAACAATAATTTGATCGCGCCTTAAGCCTTGCGAGCTTGCCCAGGAAATACGTTCCTCCAAAAAATCCTGTATTTCTTTTACCACATCATCGTAGCGAGGTTCCAGTTGCATGTTGCCGGGGGTCCCCTGCATGTGCATGATGATCACCGGCACCTTGTAAGTCAGGGCTACGGAAATCATCTCCGGGTCGAAGCGTAATGCGCTGATATCATTAATGATAGTTGCACCGCAGTCCAGTGCGTGGCGGGCAACTTCGGCCTTGGTCGTATCTATGGAGACAGGGATATTTTTGTCGCAGGCGCGGATCGCCTTGATGGCAGGAAGTACCCGAGCCAACTCTTCATCTAACTCAACCGGCTCGGCAAAAGGGCGGGTGGATTCTCCACCCACATCAATGATATCTACACCTGCGGCAAGCATGCCCTGAACCTGCTCGCTGATGGCAGCGTCGTTAGATAAGCTGCCACCATCGGAAAAGGAGTCAGGTGTGACGTTGAGGATGCCCATAATCTGGGCACGGGCAGGAGAAGCGCTTGCTGGCATGGAATCCTCCTGCAAAAAGATTATGCGGCAGGCTGCTCAGAGGGTTCCGCAGGCGTGTTGGGGGTGTCCTCTTTAGTGAACCAACGCTGGTTGCCTTCCGGGATCTCGCAATTGGTTTCCTGCAAGGTGTTCCAGATATCGTCCTGGTCAATGGTTTCCTTGTCCAGCAGCGAAAGGGCCAGCGCCTTCAAGGTCTCAATGTGATCGGTTAACAGCTGGCGTGCAGTATCATTGGCTGAGACAATAATGTCTTTTACCTCGTCATCAATGCGGATGGCTGTTGCCTCGCTGTAGTCACGATGCTGGGAGATTTCACGGCCCAAGAAAATTTGCTCTTCCTTTTTGCCAAAGGTCAACGGCCCCATCGCATCGCTCATACCCCATTCACAGACCATTTTCCGAGCGATAGCCGTGGCCCGCTCCAGATCATTGCCCGCGCCGGTGGTGATCTCTTTAAAGAACACCTCTTCGGCCATGCGACCGCCAAGCAGGCAGCTGAGCTGCTTGATGAGGTAGGATTTGGATTGGGTGTATTTTTCCTCAGCCGGCAGGTACTGGGTGACACCCAAGGCCCGGCCGCGGGGAATGATGGAAACCTTATGCACCGGATCGGTCCCCGGCAACAGCAGGGCAACCAGGGTGTGACCGGCCTCATGGTAGGCGGTAATTTCCTTCTCTTCCTCGGTGATGATCATGCTGCGGCGCTCACTGCCCATCATGACCTTGTCTTTCGCCTTTTCCAGGTAGTCCATGGTAATTTTTTCTGCCTCATCACGGGCAGCCAAGAGTGCGGCTTCGTTCACCATGTTTTCAAGATCGGCTCCGGAAAATCCAGGGGTCCCACGGGCGATCACTGCCCAGTCAACATTCTCGGCAATTGCCTTTTTGCGGCCATGGACCTCAAGGATTTGTTCGCGCCCCTTAACATCCGGGCTGGGTACCACAACCTGGCGATCAAAACGGCCAGGCCGCAGCAAGGCCGGATCCAAAACATCGGGCCGGTTGGTGGCGGAGATAATGATAACGCCCTCATTGGCCTCAAAGCCGTCCATCTCAACGAGTAACTGGTTCAGGGTCTGTTCGCGTTCGTCATGACCGCCGCCTAAACCTGCGCCACGGTGGCGGCCCACAGCATCGATTTCATCGATAAAGATGATGCAAGGGGCATTTTTCTTACCCTGGACAAAAAGATCGCGTACACGGGAAGCGCCCACTCCGACAAACATCTCGACAAAGTCGGAGCCGGAGATGGAGAAGAACGGTACATCCGCTTCACCGGCAATGGCCTTTGCTAGCAAGGTTTTACCGGTACCAGGGGAACCCATCAAGAGAACGCCTTTGGGAATACGGCCCCCCAGGCGAGTGAATTTTTTCGGGTCTCTCAGGAACTCGATGATCTCGGAGAGTTCTTCCTTGGCCTCTTCGATACCTGCCACATCGGCAAAGGTTATCTTGCTCTGTTCCTGGTCCATGAGCCGGGCCTTGCTCTTGCCAAAGCTCATGGCCTTGCCGCCGCCAACCTGCATCTGGCGCATGAAAAAGATCCAGACACCGATCAACAGGAGCATGGGGAACCAGGAGATGAGGATGGTGATGTACCAAGGGGTATCTTCCTGTTTCTTAACGCTGATATTGACCCCGTGTTTACGCAACGTGGGGATCAGCTCGGAATCAGCCGGGATAACGGACCTAAATGATTTGCCGCCGCTGCCCTCACCGGTGACTTCGTTCCCTTGGATGGTAATCTGGCTTACAGCCCCGGATTCCACACTGGTCAGAAAATCGCTGTAGCTCATCTCTATGACAGCGGTTTGCGGCTTGTTAAAGAGATTAAACAGCAGAATCATGGTGAGCCCGATCACCAGCCACATGGACAGATTCTTATAAAAGTTATTCAAACAAAACCTCCGTTAACGGGTGTTCTTGTGTTTATTACAGAATCACCCTTACCCGCTATGGTTACAGCCGATAAGGGTGGGAGAAGCATCGCTGATTTATAACCATAAGTCAGGCCATGGAGAAAGTCCAGTGGCCGCGGATAAAAGATAGTTATTTTCTTATCTCTTAAGACCAGGCAGAAGGGAAAATGTTTCAGTCTGGTGAACGTAAAAATTATTTTTCAAAATACTCCTGTACCGATTGGACCTCAACCGACTCCTGCTTCATGGTGGCAATGGCCCTGACCATGGATTCTGCCCCGGCAATGGTGGTGGTGTAGGGCAGATGGTAATTCAGGGCGGAACGGCGGATGGTGTATGAGTCTTCCGTTGTTCTGGTACCCCAGGAGGTATTGATGATCCACTGGATCTGGCCGTCCTGTATTTTGTCCATAATATGGGGACGTCCCTGTGAGATTTTATAAACATGCTCACAGTCCACATCGTTTTCCTGCAGATATGTACAGGTTCCGCCGGTGGCGACAATGGCAAAGCCCATGTCACGCAGCTTTTGAGCAACCGGCAGGATGGCGGACTTATCACCACGGCGCATACTGATAAAAACCGCGCCCTCGGTGGGGATCTTCTGACCCGCAGCCATCTGGGATTTGGTAAAGGCAAGCCCCAGGCATTTATCCATGCCCATGACCTCGCCGGTGGATTTCATCTCTGGCCCGAGCAGGGTGTCCACATTGTCGAAACGATCAAAGGGGAAGACGGCCTCTTTGACGGCAAAATGTTCCACCTCCACCTCTTCGGTCAACCCGAGTTCGGCAAGGGTGGCGCCCATCATGATCTTGGTTGCCAATTTTGCTAAAGGCACCCCGGTCGCCTTGCTGACAAAGGGCACGGTGCGGGAGGCGCGAGGGTTAACCTCGATGATGTACAACTCATCGTCCTTCACTGCATATTGAACGTTCATTAAGCCCTTGACTTTGAGCTCCTTGGCCATGGCCCGGCTTGCTTCTTTAATCTCCTCGATCATCTCTTTGCTGAGGGAGTGCGGGGGCAGGACACAGGCTGAGTCACCGGAGTGGATGCCGGCCTCTTCAATGTGCTGCATGATGCCGCCGACAATGGTGGTCTCGCCGTCTGAGATGGCGTCCACGTCAATCTCCACTGCATCCTTTAAGAATTTGTCGATCAGGATGGGATGCTCCGGGGAGACATCGATGGCGGTATTCATATAGTCGACGAGATCGTTTTCGTTGTAAACAATGCGCATGGCCCGGCCGCCAAGAACGTATGAGGGGCGAACCACAACGGGGTAGCTGATCTCCTCGGCAATTTTAATCGCATCGTCCGTGGTCTTGGCAAGGCCATTGGCGGGCTGTTTGAGATTCAGCTTGTGCAGGAATTGCTGGAAGCGCTCACGATCCTCTGCCCGGTCAATGGAATCGGGGGAAGTGCCCAGGATCGGCACCCCGGCCTTGGCCAGGGGCACGGCCAGGTTGAGCGGTGTCTGACCGCCAAACTGGACGATAACGCCTTCGGGCTTTTCAGTCTGGATGATGTGCATTACATCTTCACGGGTCAAAGGCTCGAAATAGAGACGGTCCGAGGTGTCATAGTCGGTACTGACGGTCTCCGGGTTGGAGTTGACCATGATGGATTCGATGTCGATTTCTCTGAGGGCAAAAGAAGCGTGGACACAGCAATAGTCAAACTCAATGCCCTGACCGATACGGTTGGGCCCGCCGCCAAGGATCATGACCTTACGCTTGTCGCTGCTCTTGGTTTCGTCCTCTGTCTCATAGGTTGAGTAGTAATACGGGGTGTAGGCTTCAAATTCGGCAGCGCAAGTATCAACGGATTTATAAACCGGCTGGCTGTCCAGCTTTTCACGCAACTCCCAGATATCGTCCTCTGATGTGCCAGTGAGATATGCAAGTTGTCTGTCTGAGAAACCCAGCTGTTTGACCTGCCAGAGAAAGTCTTTATCCAAACCGTTAAAACCCTTTTCCTGAATTACGGCTTCGGTTTCAACGATCTGCTTGAAGTTATACAAAAACCAGGGGTCGATGCCGGATATCTTATATAGTTGCTGGATATCCATCTCGCGGCGCAGGGCCTCGTATACCTGAAAAAAGCGTTTGGAATTTGGCCTGCGCAGGCCGTTTTCCAAATCCCGCTGATCTACAGCGGAAAGATCGAATTTCGGATCAGCACCAAAACCGCTCACACCGATCTCCAAAGAGCGCATGCCTTTCTGGAATGCCTCTTTAAAGGTACGGCCGATGGCCATGGTCTCACCCACGGATTTCATGGCCGTGGTCAAAAAGTCGTCTGCCTCAGGGAATTTTTCAAAGGTAAAGCGGGGAAGCTTTACTACACAGTAATCGATGGTCGGCTCAAAGGCAGCCATGGTTTCCCGGGTGATATCGTTGGGAATCTCATCCAGGGTATAGCCTACAGCCAGCTTGGCCGCGATCTTGGCAATGGGGAAACCCGTGGCTTTGGAGGCCAGAGCCGAGCTTCTGGAAACCCGGGGGTTCATCTCGATGATCATCAACTCGCCGTCTTCAGGGTTCACAGCGAACTGAACGTTGGAGCCACCGGTCTCAACGCCGATCTCACGGATAATGGCAATGGCCGCATCGCGCATGTCCTGGTACTCGCGGTCGGAGAGGGTCTGGGCTGGGGCCACGGTAATTGAATCGCCGGTATGTACGCCCATGGCATCGATGTTTTCAATGGAACAGATGATGACCACGTTGTCGTTTTTGTCGCGCATTACCTCAAGCTCGTACTCTTTCCAGCCGAGCAAGCTTCTTTCGATCATGACCTCGGTGTTCATGGACAGATCGAGACCGGCGGTGACCATTGTCTCAAGCTCTTGGGAGTTGTATGCGATACCGCCGCCTGTGCCACCCAGGGTAAAGCTGGGCCGGACGATGATCGGAAAACCGATGCGGTCCATGGACTCGCGCGCTTCTTCAATGGTATGGATGATGGCGCTCTCCGGCACCTTGAGGCCAATCTTCCGCATGGCGGCCCGGAAAGGTTCGCGGCTTTCCGCCTTGTGGATAACGTCCACGTCTGCAGCCAGCATCTCAACGTTGAATTTTTCGAGCACACCCATTTCCGCCACCTTGATGGCAGTGTTCAGGCCTGTTTGACCGCCCAGGGTAGGCAGCAGGGCATCGGGCCGTTCCTTTTCAATGATTTTGGCAACCATCTCCGGGGTGATGGGCTCGATATAGGTACGGTCGGCAATCTCCGGGTCGGTCATGATGGTGGCCGGGTTGGAGTTGATGAGTACGACTTCGTACCCCTCTTCCTTTAAGGCCTTGACCGCCTGGGTTCCTGAATAGTCAAACTCACATCCCTGGCTGATGATGATTGGGCCAGAGCCGATAATCAATATTTTCTTTATGTCCGTTCTCTTAGGCATTTTCGTGTGTCGTCGTTGAGTTTTGAAAAATAGTAACGAGTAACGAGTGACAAGTGACGAGCAGTTGGCAACAAGGCAAAACTTGTCACTCGTTACTCGTTACTTGTCACTATCTTTTCAGCATGTCAATGAAACGGTCGAAAAGATAGACCGCGTCATGGGGGCCAGGTGCATTCTCCGGGTGATACTGCACGGAAAAGGCCTGGTATTTTTTATGGCGCATACCCTCAACACTGTTGTCGTTGAGGTTGATATGGGTCACTTCGACCTCATCCGGGTTGAGACTGTCTGCATCCACGCAGAATCCGTGATTCTGGGAGGTGATTTCAATCTTACCCGTGGTCAGATCCTTGACCGGTTGGTTGGAACCGCGGTGACCGAATTTTAATTTGTATGTCGTGCCGCCGTAAGCCAAGCCCAACATTTGGTGACCAAGGCAGATGCCGAATATGGGTTTTTTGCCCAGGATGGCCTGGATGTTTTCCACCACGCCAGGAACACCGGCTGGATCACCGGGGCCGTTGGCCAGAAAGACGCCGTCCGGATTCATTGCCAAAACCTCGTCGGCCGAGGTCGTGGCCGGAACAACCTGCACGGAACAGCCGCGCTCGGCAAGAAGTCTGAGCTGGTTGTATTTAAGGCCGAAATCATAGGCGACAACTTTATAAGTGCCGTTATCGGCAGTGGAGAAATTTGTGCCCGGTGCGGGCTGGTTGTCCTTCCAGCCGTATGGCTCGGAACAGGTCACCTCACGCACCAGATCGCGCCCGACCAGGCCGGGAGATTCCTTTGCCTTCTTAACCAGGGATGCCGGGTCGAGATCTTCGGTGGAAACAATGCCCTTCATGGAGCCGGAGACACGCAGGTGGCGGGTCAGAGCTCGGGTATCGATTCCTTCGACACCCAGCACATCGTACTCCTTTAAAAAATCAGCCAAGGTCCCCTGGGAACGGAAGTTAGAAGGAATAGCGTTGTATTCCTTCATCAAAAAAGCTGTTTGGTGAATGGCGTACGATTCCATGTCCTCGGGGGTGACCCCGTAATTGCCGATCAGCGGGTAGGTCATGGTGACGATCTGTCCTTTGTAGGAGGGATCGGTAAGTACCTCTTGATAACCGGTCATACCGGTGTTGAACACAATCTCGGCTGTGGTTTCACCGGCGCCGGTAAAGGATCTCCCTTCGAAAATTGTGCCGTCTTCAAGGGCAATAAGTGCTTTCATGTTTTTGTCCCAACGTTCTAGGCTATCTTGAAAAATTGTCCTTTTGTCCGATCTCTGCGTCACAGTGAAAATGAAAAATGCTCACATATACTTAATATGCTGCGCTTTCTCATTTTCACTGTTCCTTGATCTCGAACAAAAATCCTAATTTTTTAAGCTAGCCTTAAATTATATGGTTGCTGCGTCTTTGATTAGAGCTATTTGTTTTTTTGCTGAGCCTTGCTGGCTAATAGCAACCTGCCTGGCCCTTTCACCTGCCGCTTCATATTCGGCAGGCGCATCTATATAATGTATAACTTTCTCCAGTAACTCGGCCTGGTTTTTTACTAAAAAACCGGCATTAGCCTCTTCCAGGAAATCCTGAGCATCGGCAAAATCTTTCATGCTGGGCCCGTAAAAGACGGGGCGGCCCCAGATGGCTGCTTCCAGGACATTGTGTCCGCCTCGCTCAACCAAGCTTCCGCCACAGAAAATGTAGGTAGCAACGGAATAGAGCTTGGCAAGCTCGCCCATGCTGTCTACCAGAACCACTTGACTGTTGCGCCCTTTGGCTTTGCAACTGCTCAAGTGGTCAAAGGCAACCCCTTTCTCGCCAAGGGATGCTTCAACCTCGCCAATGCGCTGTAGGTGGCGAGGGGCCACAATCCAGATGAGATCCGGCAGCTTTTTTTTAAGCCCCTCAAAGACAGTGATGAGAAGATCCTCCTCACCGCTGTGGGTGCTGCCGGCAATAAAAACAGGCTGGCCGGGGGCTATATCAAGAAGCTGTCTGCAGCGTTTTTTTTCGTGTTCGTCAGCCTGGGCCAAGGCCTGGTCGTATTTAGCATTTCCCAGCACATTTATCTTGCCGGCTTCGGCCCCCAAGTCGATGTAACGCTGGGCATCCGCAGGGCTGATGACCGCAATTTTGTTAAATCGCCCAAGTACAACCTTAAGGAACGATTTGATTTTTTTGTAACCCTTAAGTGATCCCTCGGAAAGCCGACCATTTAAGAGAAAGAGTTTTGTGCCGCTTCTATATAATGCCCCAAGCATGGCGGGCCAAAGTTCTGTTTCTAAACAGATGTAAACATCCGGCCTGACTGCACCTGTTACCCGGTGCACAATGCCGGCAAGGTCAAGGGGTGCCACAAAACAGGTCACATCCCGGGGCAACTGCTCTTTGGCAACGGCATACCCCTGGGGGGTGACAGTGGATACAAAAAGGGCCGCTTGCGGCATCTGGATTTTTAATTCGGAGATAAGGGCGCGAGCGACCTGAATTTCTCCTACCGATGCTGCATGCAGCCATATTCGTAACGTGTTGTCTTTTTTTTGCTCTATGGGCTTAACAAAACCCAGCCTCTGGCCAAGCTCTGCCCGATGTTTGCCGGTGAGCAAGGCGTAGAGCGAAAAAAAAGGAAAAATACCTATGAAAAGGAGCCAGGCGACAAGTTGATACAGCACGTAGAACAAGGATAGACAAGCCCTTTTCTGTGGTTGTTGTTTGCCGTATTCCGGCCTAGGTAAAAATCACAGCATTAAACCCAAAAAACGCGATTTCGTCAATGATTATTGCATGGATTTTGGCAATGATTTTGTGGGGAATTTGAGAGAAGCTGTCGGACGCTAGAAGACACCGGCTATCTTGGTCTGGCACTCTGAGCAGGCCCCGTTTTGTAACCTCGTCTGCCCCACGGAAAAACCGCTCCGTTCGATCACAACCACCCCGCAGGATGGACAAAGGGTGTTTTCGCCTTCCAGGCCTGGGACGTTTCCCACATAGACATACTGCAGGCCTTCTTCAAGGCCGATCTCTCTGGCCCGTATCAGCTTTGCTGGCGGGGTAGGGCTACGGTCGGTCATCTGGAATGTCGGCCAGAAACGGGTAACGTGCCAGGGGATCTCGGGTGAAACCGAGTGGATGAATTTGGCAATATCCCGTAACTCCTCCTCACTGTCATTCCAGCCGGGAATCACCAGGGTGGTGACCTCCACCCAGACCCCAAGCTCCTTCATGAGTCTGATGGTGTCAAGAACCGGCTGCAGCTTGGCGCTGCAAACCTCCTTGTAAAACTTGTCCGTAAACGCCTTCAGGTCGATGTTGTTGGCGTCAAGATAAGGGGCAAGTTGCCGAGTGGCTGCCTCTGTGGTGTATCCGTTACTGACAAAAACGTTTTTAATCCCGCGCTTATGGGCGAGTCTGGCGCAATCGTAAGCAAATTCATAAAAGATGGTTGGTTCGATATATGTGTAAGCAATGCTTTTGCTGTTATATTGCTCAGCCTTGTCTACAACCTCTTCGGGGGGACGGATAGAACCTGGGATATCGCCATGGTGCTGATGCGGGTATTGGGATATTTCATAGTTTTGGCAATGCTTGCAGCGGAAATTGCATCCCACCGTGGCTATGGAATAGGAAAGAGAGCCGGGCAGAAGATGGAAAAGGGGTTTCTTTTCTATGGGATCGACATTTTCACTGATGAGTCGGCCGTAATTGAGACTTAACAGGGTTCCGTCTTGGTTTTCACGAACACCACAAATGCCGCGCTTGCCATTTGAGATAAGACAGTGCTGATTGCAAAGCCCACAGCGGACCTTTTTCTTGTCCGGATCTTCCAGGGTATAAAAGAGTGCCTCATGCATGATTTAGCCCCCCTATATCATTATATAGTAAGACGTGCCCTTAACCCCATTTACGCATATATTGTTCACAGGGGTCAATGAGAAAATATTTGATTTTATTTCAATGAATTAGGGCAGTTTTTGGCCTTTTGTTTAAAAAAAGAAAAAAATACCGTTGACTCGGGGGGGCAGTTCGACTAAGTTGTCGCTCTCCCCAACGAGGGAGGGTTTGACTGGTTCTGCCAGCGACCTACAGCGATCATTGAAAACTGAATAGTAGAAGATAGATATGGGCTCTTGAGCTGAGCTCTTTTCAGGAAGAGTTTGGCTGTTTTATTTTTGCAAGAAGGGTTCAACATCGTCAGCGGTGTTGGACTTGAAATAGGATTTCAAACTGGAGAGTT
>CAYLQA010000048.1:0-24114 GCA_964385695.1 uncultured Desulfobulbia bacterium
GCCTTATCTCAATAAATTCGTTCGCCTCTTGACAACCGGAGGCCTTCTAGGTGTTTGATCAATCCGGCATCTTCCGCGCCCAGTCCATTGAAGAGTTGTTCGACTATGCCTCGGCCTTTGCTACCCAGCCTTTGCCGCGCTCTAATCGAATTGCCATTATTACCAATGCCGGTGGCCCGGGCATCATTGCTACCGACGTGACCGTGCATTCCGGCCTGCGATTGGCCAAGCTGCAAGAGTCCACCACCGAGGTGCTGAAAAGTCACCTGCCTAAGGCAGCAAATATCCATAACCCCATAGACGTTATTGGAGATGCTCGCTCCGACCGCTACCATGCAGCACTTGATGCCGTACTCAACGATGAGAATGTCGATGGCGTGATCTTTATTCTTACCCCCCAATCCATGACCGACATTGAAGAGACCGCAGCCATTATTCCTTCTTTGGCCAAACAAAGCGGCAAGCCCGTTGTGGCCTCGTTTATGGGGTTGATGGATGTTTCCAAGGGAGTGGAATTGCTTGAGCAAAACGGCATCCCCCATTACCAGTTTCCCGAGGCTGCGGCCCGTGCCATGGGTGCTCTTTATAAATACTCCCAATGGCTCCACCGCCAGCATTTGAAAGAGTTTGAGCTTGAGACGGATCAAGATGCTGCCGTTACAATCATTCAGGATGCTGTGAAGCTGGGAATACCATACCTTGGCGAAGTTGAGGGGAATGAGATTCTCAAGGCATACGGTTTCCCGGTTCTGCCTGCTCGATTGGCAACAAGCCCGGAAGAGGCAGCCCTGGCCCTTGAGGAGTTTGGTCCATGCGCCATGAAGATTGTTTCGCCCCAAATTATCCATAAATCAGATATCGGTGGGGTTCGGGTCGGCATTGAAACGCCTGAGGCGGCCAAGACAGCCTTTGGGGACATCATGGCGGCGGCAAAGCAAAACAAGCCAGAGGCCGAGTTGCGTGGGGTATTCATGCAACAGATGGCAGAGAAGGGAGTGGAGGTTATCCTTGGCATCAAGCGTTACCAAACCTTTGGTCCGTTAATTATGTTCGGCTTGGGCGGCATTTTTGTGGAGATTTTTAAGGATGTAAGCTTTCGCCTTGCCCCTTTTAGGCGAAATGGTGCTCATAACATGGTGCGTGCCATTAAGGCCTATCCCATGCTTAACGGTGCCCGTGGCGCTGCCGTTGCCGATCAGGCAGAGTTGGAGCGTTGTTTGATCAGGCTTTCCATGTTGGCAGCAGATCACCCTGAAATAGCAGAGTTGGATATCAACCCACTCATGGTGCATGAAGAAGATAAAGGCTGTTCCGTTGCCGATTGCAGGATTTTGCTGGCGTTAGGCCCCCAAGCATAAGATTAATAATCAGGCAGCTACCGCTTTTGTTTTTAAAAATAAAAGAGTATCCTCTGATCTGTCCTGAACTGTTTTCTTTTGCCGAGGCAACATGCAAGCCTTGGTAATTTTTTTGTGTTTAACCAACGGAATTGAATTTTAATCATGAAAGAAGAGTGCCAATCCTGCAACGGCACAGGCCAGATTAGTTTTTTCCAGGGTGTCAGCCGCTTTCTCATTACAAATGAGGAGTGTCCCGAATGCGGCGGCCTTGGCTTTATCATTTCCGAAGAAGATGACGCATCCTCTCCAAAGAAAAGCAAATCCAACAGAAAGGCCAAAAAGTAACGTTTAGCTTTTTCCCCAACACAGTAACTCGCTGTTTGACAAATCGTTTATAAGCTGTGCCTTATGAATCTATTAGGTATGATATTGGCCGTCCTATCTATTCATCCTGTTTAACCTAGGAGTTGCCATGCCGGACAACTACCCGGAGAAGCTGAGATTTGTAGACCATAAAGTTGAGCGCCAACCGCCTGCCGGAATGGATGCCACAACAAAATTACAGGATTTTGCTATCACCACCTATGCCCTTGGGCCGGAACGGCTGCGAGGGCTTCTCCCGAGTCGTTTTCGTCTGGACACAGTCACCATAGATGGCGTAGAACAGGCGCTTCTTTCTGCTGTTTCTTTTACGAACTATGAATTTACACAGGCCTTTTTGCCATTTTTGAAATTTCGTTTCGCTCAGGTCAACTATCGCTTGTATGTGACTGACAAGCAAACCGGTGAACGGGTGGTGTGGTTTCTCGGCACGGTGGTGGATTCTTGGACGGTGTTCGTCACTCGCTACCTGTGGCGGCTGCCTTGGTATTATGGCAAGGTGGACCTTGACTGTTGCTTGGAAGGAGGCCGCTATACAAGCTATTCAATGCGCTCAGTCTGTAAGTGGGCTTCTGCCAGACTTGATTTGGAAGGAGTTGCGAGCAAGGACATTGAATATGACGGCTTTGTTGATCAAGAAACAGCCCTTGTTTTTCTTAGCCATCGTCTGAAAGGCTTTTATCGCAGGCTCGATGGTCGGATTGGTTCTGTCCGTGTCTGGCATGAGCCGCTGGAGGTAATGCCCGGCAGGTGTGTGCGGGCCCGCTTTGACCTCTTGGCTGACATGGGGCTGGTTTCCTATGAAGAACAGCAAAAGCCCCACAGCGTGCTGATGCAGCCGGAGAATGAGTTCACAATCTATTTGCCGCCGACTACTCTACCATCTTAAGCATTTCGTCGATGGTATTGAGGCCTCCCTGCCAGAATGCAGGATCATCCAGATCAACACCAAACGGCTTGACCAGTTCGTAGGGTGTGTTGTTGCCACCGCTTTCGAGCAGGGTCAGATATTTGGGCACGAATGATTCTCCTTCCTGCTGGTAGATGTTGTAGAGAGCCAGGACCATCAGCTCACCAAAGGCATATGAGTATACATAGCCGGGGGTGCTCAGAAAGTGGGGGATATAACTCCACCAGACCGCATAATCCTCCCGCAGTGTGACAGAGTCGGTAAACATGGCTCGCTGGGTGGTAAGCCAATGCTCGGAGATGGCCTCATGGGAAAGTTCGCCTTCATCTCTGCGGCCATTATGTACTAGGTTCTCAAAACGGTTCATGGCCACCTGCCTGAATACCGTGGCAAAGATGGACTCCAGCTTCTGGCAGGTAAAGGCGCGGCGCTCGTCTGCATCGGTGAGCAGCTTGAGTTGTGAGTTGAAAAGGAGCAGTTCTGCAAAGACCGAAGCGGTTTCCGCAAGGACCAGAGTCGTCCCGCTGTTGTAATAGCCCTGTTTGGCCGCAAGGTATTGATGGACGCCATGGCCGAGTTCATGGGCAACCGTGGAGACATCCCGTAATGAACCGGTGTAGTTGACCATTACATAGGGGTGCACATCCGGCACACATGGATGGGCAAAGGCACCGCCGCGCTTGCCCTCAACGATTGGGGCGTGGATCCACTGTTTATCAAAGAAGAGTTTGGCTACCTCTGCCATCTCTGGTGAAAAATCGTTAAATGCCTTTAGCACCATTTGCTGACTCTCCTGCCAGCTGACGGTTTCCGTGGGCAGGTGGGGCAGGGGGGCGTAACGGTCATAGTCGGTGAGTTCATCAAGCCCGAGCAGGGACTTTTTGGTTTTATAGTAACGTTGCACTATGTCGTAGCGGGAGGTGACGGAATCGACCAGCACCTGCACGGTATGGTCTTCAAGTTCGTTATAAAGGTTCATGGAGCTGACCCACGTCCCGTAAGTGCGCAGCCGGTCATCGATCATTTTATCGGCCAGCAGGGTGTTGAAGATATGGGTCAGGATATGGAGCTGGCTTTTGAGTCCCTCTGTCAGCTCGTCCGCAGCCTGTTGTCGGACCTCTCGTTCCTGGCTGTAGAGATCGGTGAGGACTTCTTCTTCGCTACGCTCGTTTTCTCCGAACTTAAGATGGCCCATGACCTTTTCAAACAGGTTGGTCCAGCTGGATCTGCCCACCGGTGATTTTTCTATGAGCAACGTCTCCTCAACCTGGCTGAGCAGGTGATTGGCATAGCGCCGCATGCTCTTCAGGTGGTGGTGGTAAGCGGCAATGGTATCGTCCTTGAGCAGCTCTTCTGCCTGGTTGTCCGGGATGCTGCTCCACTCCAGTTCAAAAAAGACGGTTTCTTTGCCAATGCGGCTGTTTGCCTCTTTGATTTTTTGTAAAAAGGCACCTGCCGTAGCATTTTGGGTCTGGGTGGTGAAGTTGAGAAAGGCGAAGGTTGAAAGCTTACCCAACATGGTCTCCATTTTTTCAAGACGTTGAACAAGAATGAGCATATCCGGGACAGACAACGATGCCACCAGGCCGGTGAACTCCTGTTTGACGTTTTTTGCCTCATTTTCGCACCAGGAGATATCCGTATCGATCTGTGCATCATCGGTACCCTGGTAAAGATCGGTGAGTTTCCAAAGGATATTGGTCGTGGCAAGCTGCTCGTTCAACGGATTTTCAGACATATCAAAGCTCCTTGGCAAAGAAGGGACAGTGTGTTTGTGCGTGTTTTTGTAACCATAATAACTAAGCAGAAGTATTCAGGAAAATCCAACCATTTTTTTACGAAAAAAATATGGCGATAAATGAAAATATAAGTCGCAAAAAATAAAGTTGCAGCAAGTGTGAAAGAGCGATATACAAATGTTCAATCATCCGTTTCCCTTGCCGGAGACATTCTAATTTTTTCCTTAAATAGCGTGCATGAATAAAGAAAAAACTGACGCCACCGCGACGTACGACGAATCAAAGATTAAAACCCTCAGCTCCCTTGAGCACATTCGCCTTCGGCCAGGAATGTACATCGGCCGTTTGGGTAATGGCTCCCATCCGGATGACGGTATCTATATCCTGCTCAAGGAGATCTTGGATAACGGCGTTGATGAGTTCATCATGGGCGCCGGCAAGCGCATTAATATCAATGTTGATGAAGACGGAGTGGTTGAGGTTCGTGATTTTGGTCGCGGCATTCCTTTGGGCAAGATTGTCGAATGTGTTTCTGTCATCAATACCGGGGCCAAGTATAACACCGATGTCTTTCAATTTTCCGTTGGCCTCAACGGTGTGGGCACCAAGGCGGTAAACGCCCTTTCCGAGCGTTTTGAGGTGACCTCCCATCGCGATGGGAAATTTGCCAGGGCACTCTTTATCGGTGGTGACCTGGTTAAAGAGGAAGAGGGCGAGAGCAAAGAAAAAAACGGTACCCATATTATATTCCGGCCTGATCCCGATGTTTTTGTGGGGTTTTGTTTTAATGAAGATTTTGTCAAAAAGCGTCTCTGGCGCTATGCTTACCTCAATGCCGGAATCAAAATGTATCTGGGCAAGGAGTGTTTCCATTCGGCCAATGGCCTGTTGGATCTGTTGGACAACGAGATAAAAGGCACCCAGCTTTACGATGCTATTCATTATAAGGGCAAGACCCTTGAATTTGCCTTTTCCCATACCAATGGCTATGGCGAGGCGTACTTCTCTTTTGTCAACGGCACCTATACGAACGAGGGCGGCACCCATCTCTCCGCATTCCGTGAGGGAATTTTAAAGGGTGTGAATGAATTTTCCGGCAAGAAATTTGCCGGTGAGGATGTGCGTGACGGCGTGATCGGCACCATTGCCGTGAAGGTCAAGGAGCCGATTTTCGAGTCCCAGACCAAAAACAAACTTGGCAATACCGATGTGCGTGGCGAGATCGTTGGTGAGGTCAAAGAGCATGTTGTTGATTTTTTGTATAAGAATACCGAGCTTGCCGAGGTGATCATCGGCAAGATCCAGCAATCTGCCAAGATCAGAAAAGAGCTGCAGCATGTGCGCAAGGAGGCCAAGGCCAAGGCCAAAAAAGTCGCGCTCAAGATCCCGCAGCTCAAAGATTGCAAGTACCATCCTGCTCCAGGCAAACCTTCGCCACCTGATCGGGAGAATATGATCTTCCTGACCGAAGGGCAATCCGCTTCCGGTTCCATTGTCAGCGCCCGTGATCCCATGACCCAGGCTGTCTTTTCAATGAAGGGCAAGCCCATGAATGTTTATGGGCAGCAGTTGGCCTTGCTTTACAAGAATGATGAGATGTACAACATCATGCGGGCCATGAATATTGAAGAATCTGTCGATGCCCTGCGCTATGACAAGGTCATCCTTGCCACAGATGCGGATGTGGATGGCCTGCATATCAGAAACCTGTTGCTGACATTTTTCCTCCATTATTTTGAGGCCTTGGTCAAACGAGGCCATGTTTATATCCTTGAGACGCCCATCTATCGGGTACGTAATAAAGAAGAGACCTTTTATTGCTACTCGGACAATGAGCGCGAATCGGTCGAGAAGAAGCTGGCTGGCCGGGGTAAGAAAAAGCGCCCGGTGGAGGTCACTCGCTTTAAAGGGCTTGGTGAGATCTCGCCCAAGGAGTTTAAACAGTTCATCAATGAGGATATGCGTTTGCAGCAGGTGAGCATTGACCGGCTCAGCGAGGTTCCTGAGATTCTTGGCTTTTACATGGGCAAAAACACCCCGGACCGTAAAGAATATATTATTGAAAATCTTGTGATCGAAACAACCGCGTGAGGAAGAAAATATATTTGTTACCCTCCCTGATCTATCACTATAAACACATTTTTTAAGCGAATTATCCCCCATGGAAGAATCCACTTACGGCGAACTGCATAAATTATTTGATTCCAACTTCATGGATTACACTTCCTATGTAATCCGTGAGCGGGCCATTCCAGATGTCAACGACGGTCTTAAGCCGGTGCAGCGCCGTATTTTACAGACCCTGCGCAATATGGATGACGGGCGCTACCATAAGGTTGCCAATGTGGTGGGTTCTTCCATGAAGCTGCATCCCCATGGCGATCAATCCATTTTTGCCGCCTTGGTCAACCTGGCCAACAAGGGCTTTTTGATTGATCGGCAGGGTAACTACGGAAACATCTTCACCGGAGACTCTGCTTCTGCTGCCCGTTATATAGAATGCCGACTTTCGCCCCTTGCCCGAGAGACTTTATTTAACAAGGACCTGACCGAGTTTGTTGATTCTTATGATGGCAGGATGCTTGAGCCGGTGACCTTACCTGCCAAATTGCCCTTGTTGCTCATGCAGGGGGCAGAGGGTATTGCCGTTGGCATGGCAACCAAAATTATGCCCCATAACTTTTGCGAGCTGCTTGGGGCGCAAAAGAAGATCTTGCGCGATGAAGAGTTTGAGATCTTTCCGGATTTCCCCCAGGGCGGGATGGTGGATGTAAGCGGCTATGATGACGGCAATGGTCGTCTTAAATGCCGGGCCAAGATAGAAGAGAAAAACGAAAAGACTATCGTCATTACAGACATTCCCTATACCACCACGACCCAGTCCCTGATCGAGAGCGTGGAAAAGGCTGCCCGGGCCAATAAGCTCAAGATCACCAGCATCAATGACTATACCGCCGAAGAGGTGGAGATTGAGATAAAGCTGCCTCGGAATATCTATGCAGCAGACACAATTAAGGCCCTTTATGCATTTACTGATTGTGAGGTCTCCATTAGCCCAAACTTTACAGTGATCCGTGATAATAATCCGGCTGTTCTCTCGGTTAGTGATGTGCTCAGGCATAATACTGAGAAATTAAAGGGGGATCTTGAGACCGAGCTCACCATTGAACTCGATCGCCTAAAGGAAAAACTGCACGCGCATCTCTTGGAGCAGATTTTCATTGAAGAGCGTCTTTATAAAGAGATTGAGGAATGTGAGTCTTATGACGAGGTAGTGAAGACAATTGATAAGGCATTGCTCCCCTTTAAAGAAAAATTGGTGCGCGCAGTAACCACAGAAGACATTGAGAAGCTTCTTGAGATACGTATTAAGCGTATTTCTCGTTATGATCTTGACAAGAAACGTAAAGATATCAAGGCAGTGCGCCGCAATATCAATGAGGTGGAGAAGCACCTCAAGGATATGGTCAAATTCACTATTTCCTACATTGATGAGCTGCTGGATAAACATGGGGAGACATACCCCAGGCGAACCGAGATCAAGACCTTTAGCGAGGTTGAGGTCCGGAAGGTGGCCATCTCCAATTTGACCCTCGGTTATGACCGGGTGAGTGGATTTTTAGGCTATCAGGTTAAGGCTGAAGCCGAAGACAGCTTTCCTTGCTCAGAGTATGATAAGTTATTACTTATTGAGAAAAACGGGATGTATCGAGTCATCAACGTTGCGGACAAGCTATTTGTCGGCCACGATCTCATGTGGGTGGGTAAAGTTGAAGAGAAGATTGTTTTCAGCGTGATGTACCGCGACGGCAAGCAGAACCTTGGGTATATCAAACGTTTTAAAACGCCTAAGTTTATCTTGGATAAAGAGTACCGCCTCTTTCCGGAGCATAAGCGCTCAGAGATCCTTTATCTTTCAACTGGAGAAGGCGGGCGCTTAAGGATTCATTTTGCTCCCAATAAACGGGCACGCAGAAATTACGATGACTTCAGCTTTGCCGAATTTCTGGTCAAAGGCGCTTCTGCCCTTGGCCGCAGGGTTTCCACCCGTACGGTACGCCGAGTCGCAGAGTTACCCCCTGAGGCTGAAGCTGTTCAGGAGCCAAACCCACAGGCCAATCTTTTCGGGGCAGAAAAAGAGGCAGGCGATTCCGCACAACCCCTGGCCCAGGATGCTCCCAAGGTTGAGGGAGCACCGGACTCAGAAGAAGAGAAGTAGCTCTTTCTTTTGGATTGAGTAAGCTTGGGGGGAGGTTTGCTTCACCTTATTTTTCGTATGCTCTTTTGATTATCACATCCCTGATCGGGACATCTCTATAGAAACTCACTGTGCCGGTGGGGCTTTTCGCGATTTTATCCACCACATCCATTCCCTTGATCACCTTACCGAACACGGCATACCCGTATTGGTACATGCCTTTATGATCGAGCATGCGGTTGTCCTTAAGGTTGACAAAAAACTGGCTGGATGCGGTATCCTTCTGGTTTTGGCGGGCCATGGATAAGGTTCCGCGTTTATTCTTCAAACCGTTATTGGCTTCATTTTTAATGTTGGGGCGTGTCTTTTTCTGTTTCATTCCCGGTTCAAAGCCGCCACCCTGGATAACAAAATTTGGCATGACGCGGTGGAAGAGAAGCCCGTCAAAGAACCCGTCTTGGACATATTTTCGGAAATTGGCCACGGTGATCGGTGCTTTTTGGTCGTAAAGCTGAATTGTTATGGTGCCATGGGTGGTTTCCATGACAACATTTTTACCTGCAGCAAAGACCTCGGTATTGAGACCGCAGAAAATCACCACAAGACAGAAGGCAATAAGTAAACGAAACTTATTCAACATATTTCTCCCCTCAAAAAAATTAAGTAACTTTAGAAATTCATGCTTCAAATGTCTCATTTTATAGTAGATTTTAGAAATTGCTACTTTTTTGAGGGTACAGTATGTGGGGTGCTTTTTCTTGGAGGTACCCTTTGTGTGGTATAGTGGGGTGTGCAGTTGACATAGCTATGTCATGTTTTGATTGCTTTTTTCGGTTAGTATTGGTAAATGGACACCCTCGTCCGTTTTGAATAGACGAAAACATGACAGGCAGGTCTAACCCATTTAACTTGCGTCAAATATGTAATCGAAAAGGCGCATCGCACAATGGACGTGTTTTGAAGATTTGCCCGTTACGGTCATTCATAATGATGGCATGATAGTGCAGAAAAAAGATACCAATCAGACAGAAAGTGAAGAGCCAATTTATTTTGGCATCTTGCCAGTAGATCCGGATCTTGTCCGTTTGGTCGCTGGGGTCACCCTTGCTGTTCTCTGTTTACTCATTGTTTTGTTAAAGCCGCCGGTTTCTCTGCTCATCAATGCAAGTAGTATTGAGAGACCCCATCGCCTTATTACAATCCATACGGTTGAAGATCTTGTCGAGCAGCTGCAGGGGAATGATCTTTGGGATGTCGAAGGCCATAGTCTTGTGCCGCCGGTACTTATTGCCAATTTCCCTTCTGATATAAACTCCCTTGATTTTCGCCTGAAGAAAAAGGTTTTTTTGCATAGCTTGTTGCCTCTTGCCATGGTTGCCATGGCAGAAGTTGAGGATGAACGGACTGCGCTGGATGCAACACTGGCCAAGCTTTCTCCTCTGCCGGAAACTTTGACCTTTCATATCGGTAACGCTCCGTGGCAACAGGGCTTAACCAGAAACGAAGTGTCTTTCTTACGCTTTTTGACCCAAAAATATCGAACCAATGCGGTTGATGAATTACTCCGGCGGGTTAATGTGATTCCTGTGAGCCTGCTCATGGCCCAGGGAGCAATTGAGTCCTCCTGGGGCGGTTCACGATTTGTGCGTGAGGCAAACAACCTTTTTGGTATCTGGACCTGGAGCGGCAACGGCATTATCCCCAATCGGCGAGAAGAGGGCAAAAAACACCGGGTTGCGATCTACGAGTCTTTGCTTGATTCTGTTCGGGCCTATATCCTGATGATCAACCGTGTTCGGGCATACCGCGATCTGCGAAAAATTCGCACAACTTCGATGGACTCCATTCAGTTGACCCAGGGGTTATTATATTATTCCGAGAGAAGACACGCCTATATTAATGATGTTGCCGATGTGATTGTCAAAAACGGTTTGCGCAAGTATGATCAGTGTGTGCTTTCATCAAGCCATCGTGCTCGTGGAGGAGTGCGAATGATTAACGTGGCAAGTTTACAATAGAGGTATTTGTGAAAAAAAATCACTGGCTACATTCTCACTATCTTTTCGTTTGTTTTTCTTTTTCCTTTCTGTTTCTTCTCTTTTTTCTATCTTCCCATGGCATAGCAGCACAAAAGAACGTGCTACCTGTAAAACAGGTAAAGGTCTCCGCAGAAAGGGGAGATGCGACTATCTTTATCTACCACCATTTCGGAGATAATCGTTACCCGACCACAAATGTCTCGGTCAAAAAGTTTATAGCCCAGATGCAGTATCTTTCCGATAACAACTACAGTGTTATCCCCCTTGCCCATCTCGTAGGCCTGCTCAAGAGTAAAACGCCGATTCCTCCTAACACTGCGGTAATCACCATTGATGACGGATACAGGTCCGTCTACAACGAGGCCTGGCCGATCCTCAAATCGTTTGGCTTCCCCTTTACGGTATTTCTGTATGTTGAGGGCATTGAGCGCGGTTTTCGTAACTACCTGAGTTGGGAACAGATTCTGGAAATGCAGAAAGAGGGCGTAGATTTTCAGGACCATAGTTTTTCCCATAAACGCATGGCAGACTGGCCCCAGGGGCTCACCGAAGATGAATACCGGCAATGGATTAAGGCGGATTTGGTCAGCAGCATTACAGTGCTTCGTGAGCGGCTGAATACCCGGCCGCGTTTTTTTGCAATTCCATACGGCGAGTACAATTCCATTGTTATGGAGGAGGCTAAGGCCCTTGGTTATGAAGCCATTTTTACCCAGGATCCCGGTTCGGTGAGTGATGACACCGATGTCTTTTTTATCCCGCGCGAGCCTATTCTTGGTAATGAGTGGTCAACGCTCAAGCATTTTGTCAAGGTTCTCAAACGCGTGGACCTGCCCCTTGCTGCATTAAACCCGAATATTCGCCCTTTGCGGGATAAACTTCCTAACACTTTTGGCGCTCGGTTGAAGTATCCGGAGCGGTATCAACCAGGGAGCTTTGGCATCTATGTAAGCGAACTTGGTTGGCAGCCAGGGCAATTAATGGGTGATCGGATTTCTATTGTAAATGACGTTCCTTTGGCCAGACGTTCCAATCGTGTCATGGTCAGTGCCAGAGAGAAAGGAACAGGCCGTGTGGCTGTGCGTTTCTGGCTTCTTATGCTGCATGAGTCATCTGTCGTTGACCAGGAGATGATGAATTCTGTATTGCAAAACCAATCCCTCCAGCAGTAAAATTCTTACCCCTCCTCGCCAATTCTTTCCGTTTGACTTTCTTGTTAGGCTGGACCTACAATTTTAGTATCTTGTTGGTTTCCTATGACTTTTTCTGTGTTGAAAATCAAAAGGATTTTTTTTAGTTGGGGGGCAAGGTGATACTGCGACATTAATTTCTTGTTTCAAAAATGGTGGAGGGAGTGTGTATGCAAGGGTTTAAGGATGTAAAGATTGCTTATAAGATTGTTGGATTATGCTTGGCTATTATAGCCACATTTTCCATAACCATTGGCTGGGTCTATCTACAGCTGAAAAATAATTTGTATCAGGCGAAACGCACAGAGATACAACACACTGTGGAAACCGCATGGAGTGAATTACATTATTATGCATCTCTTGTCGAGAAGGGTGAGCTTTCCCAAAAGGCGGCTCAGGCAGCAGCTAAAAAGAACATCAAGAGCCTGCGCTTTGCCGGGAAGAATTATTTCTGGATCAACGATCTCACTCCCAGGATGATCATGCATCCCATAAAGCCTGAGCTGGACGGTAAGGATCTTTCCAATACCTCAGATCCTGACGGCAAAAAGTTGTTTGTTGAGATGGTCCAGGTAGCCAAGGCATCCGGGCAAGGTTTTGTTGACTACCTGTGGAGTAAGCCTGGATTTACAGAGCCTGTGCCGAAAATTTCTTTTGTCAAAGTGGTCCCGCAATGGGGATGGATTATTGGTGCCGGACTGTATCTTGATGACATAGAGGCGATTCAAAATCAAATTTTTATCAAAATAATTTCCATTGTGAGCGTTATCATTGCATTGGCTATATTTGTGGTCATATTCGTCTCCCGCGGTATTTCACGACCACTGCAACAAACCGTGCATGTTTTTGAGGAGCTCAAAAAGGGCAATCTTGATCTTCGCCTGGATATGAAACAAAAAGACGAGGTTGGGCAAATGGCTGAAGCTATGGATTCCTTTAGTGAAGGCCTTAGGGCGCGTGCCGACCTCTTGGCCGAGGTTGCCAATGGTGATGTGGAGCTTGAAGTTGATGTGCTTTCTGAGCATGATACCCTTGGTAAATCCATGGTTGGAATGATAACTGCTGCTAAGGATCGAGCCAAGATGGTTTCCCAGGTAGCCCTAGGGGATCTTTCTCAGGATGTTGATGTGTTGAGCGACAAAGACACTCTTGGCAAGGCCTTGGATACTATGGTTGCAACAGCTCGTAAACGAGCAGATATTGTATCAAAGGTTTCTCTGGGAGACCTTGACCTGGATGTTGCCATTCTTTCCGAGCAGGACACTATGGGGAAGGCTCTTGATGTGATGATAAAAACCTCCCAACGCAGAGAAGAACTGGTTGAAAAGGTGGCCTTGGGAGATCTTACCGTTGAAATGCCAGTGCTCTCCAATGAGGACACTTTAGGCAAATCATTGGTTGCAATGCTTGATAAGCTGAATGAAGTTGTCAGCGACGTTAAGTCAGCTGCAGATAATGTTGCTGCTGGCTCCCAGGAGTTGAGTTCTACGGCCGAGCAAATTTCCCAGGGTGCTACCGAGCAGGCAGCATCTGCAGAAGAGGCATCATCTTCCATGGAAGAGATGGTCGCCAATATCGGTACCAATGCCGATAACGCCAGGCAAACCGAATCAATTGCCTCCAAGTCATCCGATGATGCAAACAAAAGCGGCAGTGCTGTGCAGGAGACGGTGAGTGCCATGCATAACATTGCTGAGAAGATTTCCATTATTGAAGAGATTGCCCGGCAGACAAACCTCTTGGCCTTGAATGCCGCTATTGAAGCTGCCAGGGCAGGGGATCATGGTAAGGGCTTTGCTGTGGTTGCGGCCGAGGTGAGGAAGCTTGCTGAGCGAAGTCAACATGCTGCTGCCGAGATCAACACCCTGGCAACGAGCAGTGTCGATGTGGCCCAGGATGCAGGCGAGATGTTAAAGAGACTTGTACCGGATATCCAAAAGACAGCTGACCTGGTTCAGGAAATTTCCGTTGCCAGTAGTGAGCAGAGTGGGGGCGCCGAGCAGATTAATGTTGCCATTCAGCAGCTTGACCAAGTTACCCAAACCAATGCCTCTGCGGCAGAGGAGATGTCTGCTTCTTCTGAAGAGCTTGCAGCCCAGGCCGGGCAGTTGCAGGACTCTGTTTCGTTCTTTTCTATAAAACAGCTCGGCAGACAGCTTGCCGGTCACTATACTGAAGACAGGCAGGCTGACTCCAGGAATAAACCAGCTGCTAACAATTTACGGCTTGATGTTAAGCCAAATGCCGAACCTGCTGTCGGAAAAACCGGAGGCCATAAATTAAAGCTGGATGAATCAGAGCTTGGTGGGGAATTCGAGAGATATTAACTTTAGCTAAAAAAAATGAATATCAAAAGGGTCTTGGTGTAAACGCCAAGGCCCTTTTTTATGTTTTTAGTATTTTTCCCGTATTGTCTTCTTCTATAAGGATGGTAGTATTGTTGCTCCATCGGGCAGATGGGTTACCTTTGGGAGATTTCTGCGGCATTCTTGAATTTTCTAAAGGTCGGGCAAGACAATATGTTAGGGTCCGGGGGGGCACCGAACATTTTCTATTTCTTAAAATGTCATATGGGAGACATTTTGATATGGAGAATACTTCTTCACATAATAAATGTGAGTATTTGAGAACCTGCAATTTTTTTGCGGACACCATGGCTAGTGTCCCGCATCTTTCCGCCTCAATGCAAGGCAAGTACTGTTATAAACTTTATCTTCTTTGCGCTCGCCATACCTATGCCAAAATTCATGGCCTGGAAAATGTCCCGGAAGATCTGTTTCCAAATTCCAACCCCTTATAACTCATCCAAACTTTGCAACTGAAGCATTCGTTACACAGCACAGTCTTTCTGTATTTCAGCACGTTGCCAGCAAGGGAGGTGTTGTGATAGCATTTTAAGAAATACCCTTACTATTTTAACTGCTCATAGAGACATACAGGAGTTGGGTCATGTTTAAAGAAGAGCGTGAAACCCTGTGTTTTAAATGGGAGAACTTAGGAGACATTGAGTGGGGCAGACCAAATCTTGGGCCCCAAACCGCGGTAGCCGTATACAGGTTGATGCAATTTACCCTGCGAGATGCAATTATCAGGCATGGCGATGTGAAAACTGCCGAAAAGATTTTCTTTGATGCCGGCCATTCAGCAGGTAAAGCCATCTATGATAACCTTCTCGATAAAACAGATGACTTTGACTTTTTTGTTACGCAGTTACAAGGGATTATGAAAAGTCTTGGTATTGGTATTTTAGACTTAGAATCATCCGATCACGATGCCTTGACCTTTTCTATCACTGTGGCCGAAGATCTTGACTGTTCCGGCCTCCCGGTTACGGATGAAACGGTCTGTACCTTTGATGAGGGTGTTTTGGCCGGGCTTTTCGAGGCACATTTCAATAAGCCGTTCATTGCCAGGGAGACTGACTGCTGGTGCACTGGCGACAGGGTTTGCCGCTTTGAAGTCAAACCGGTTGAGTTTTCATAAAGCTCTGCTGCTCAGTCGATCAAGCCTTTAGCTTCTGCCAGATAGGCATCTCTCTGTGCAATTTTTCAAAGCGGCTGTCCTGGGCAATGTCGTCATTGTTTTTATGATTGGCAATAAGGATGCCGCCCTGTTTCATCGAGTCTTCTATCAGTCTTTCAAATTTTTTCTGCGGCTCATGGTCTGAAAAGGGTCTGAAGTAGTAAACCACATCAAATTTGTCGTAATCCGGATAGGTCCATATATCTTCCTGCAGGATTTTGTTTTCGCCAATAAGGCGGCTGGCGATTTCGTAAGGATAGGTGTCCTTTTCAAAGCCGTAGACATCAAACATGAATTGTTCGGCCACAAGTAGGATATTGCCGATACCGCAACCCACATCAAGAAAGGTATGCGTGGGGGTAATGGTGTCGTCCGGGATTTGTAAATATTCTTTCACAAAACCGATTTGGGCAAAGACCTGCCTGGTATCCATTGCCACAAATGGGTATTCGTGTTCGGTCTCGTTGATGGTTTTGCGAGAGGCCTCGCGGCTATAAAAGCCGACGAAACGGTTGATGATATTAAAAAAGATATCGCTTTCCTGCTCAGTCATGACCCAGATCCTTTAATGTTAATGGCAAAAAAGGAGTATATACCATAAACCAGGGCTGGGCAACGAAGGGTAATTTTTAGGATGAGGGCGGGCGCGTTTTTCTGGGCAGAAATGTTTTTTAGTACTCTTCCGTAAATCTCGTAGCTATTCTCCATCCTTTGACTCGCGGCTGTCTCCACCCCGGCGCGGATCTCCGGCGCCATGTTGATGTGGAATAACGGCATGCACGCCGCCAAAGTAAACATCGCGCTTGTCCCAGGCATTGCAGGGGACAAGCTGGTTTAAAGAGGCAACGGTCTCATCATCATAGCCCGGTTCGACCTGGAGAAGCTCACCATCCCAGTGGATGCGGGGTGCCTTAACCGCCGTATTGATATCCAAACCAAAATCAATGACATTGCTCAGTACCTGGCTGATGGCAGTGCGAATGCGTTTGCTGCCGCCGCTGCCGATCACCAGGGCAACCTCATTATCTTTCAACAACAGAGAAGGCGACATCATGGAAGCAACCCGTTGCCCTGGCGGGCAGGCGTGGAATCCTTCCGGGTGCAGATCGTCTTCTCCCATCATGTTATTGAGCATGATTCCGGTTCCCGGCACGATATAGCCCGACCCTTCACCGTTAGAGGTGGTCATTGAGGCGACATTTCCATTCTTGTCCACAATACTGACATGGGTAGTGCCCCGTTGGAAATTTTTTTCATCGACATTAAATGCTGTTTCCCCATTTGTCCTGCGCCGATCAACCTCTTTCAGGGTATTACACAGGGACGTAAGGTGACCAAGGGATCCCCATTTTTGCGCTTGCAGATTCTCTTGCTGTAAAAGATGGAGGGTGAGACCGATCAGGCTGCCGCCAAAGGACGGCGGGGGGTTCGTGAAAAGTTGAAACCCTCTATACGTGAAATGCAGCGGTTCGCGCTCGATAACAGCATAGCTCGATAGATCCTTTTGGGTGAGGAGCCCTTGTTTGGCCTGCATTTTCTCTTCAATTTGCAAGGCAAGCTTGCCACTGTAAAAGCTGTCTCCCTGATCCGTAGCCAGTTCCTCAAGAAAGGAGGCAAAGTCATGGTTATGAAAGTGGTCGCCGCATTTGAGGTACTTGCCATTGGGGGCAAAAAGCTTGCGGCCCGCTTCGTTCATGGTCATGATCGGGTAGAGCAACTGTAGAAAATGGGCCTGCTGATGATGTAGAGCAATACCGTGTCGAGCACAGTTTATGGCTGGGGCGAGCACCTTTTCAAGCGGCAGGGTGCCCAAACGGTTATGCACATGGAGATAGCCCTTCAGGTTGCCGGGCACGGCGACAGAACCCATGCCCACATTAAAATCCTGGTCTGTGCCTGAAAAGTTGACGGTTACCGGAAAAAAATGCGGTTCAAGATCTTGATCTGGGTGGCCCATGCCAGGGGTGTTACTGAAAAAGTCAAAGAGGATATTGTCTCCGTCAGAGGTGTGGGCCAGTAAAAATCCTCCTCCTCCGACACTGGTCAAAGCCGGTTCCGCCACAGCACTGGTAAAGCCGGCAGCCACAACGGCATCAAAGGCATTGCCTCCTTGCTCCATAATGGCAAGAGCGGCCTTACTCACCGCAGGATGGCCCGAGGCAACGATTGATTTATTTTTTAACATGGGTTCCTTTGTTAGTATCTAGCTCCAAAATCCCTGACGAAGTTCATTGATTACCGTTGTGAACTCTCCTGTCTCTTTGAATCGTTTTTTTTGGAAATGTGCACTGGAGCCGTTTTGCACAATGTCGGAGACGGCAGAAAGAAACGATGCCGCGCCATGCTCTTTGGCCACAGGGGTGAGCAGTGCGCACAGTTCCGTTGCTGCCTTGGCAAATGAAATATGGTTGCCGGGTTGTTGGTCCATAAATGTTCCTTCAAGGCCATAGCGGGAGGCATGCCATTTATTGTTCAGCATGACTTCACGAAACTTGGGTAAGGGGTGCTCTTCTTTACTCAGAAAAATCACCAAGGCCTGTATCAGGCTCACTATAGCCATGATGTGGTCAAATCGTGATGGCAGATCGCATATGCGGATCTCGATAGTGCCGAAATCCGGGTGCGGCCGCACATCCCACCATAATTCCTTAATGCCGTTGAGCAGGCTGCCCTCATTAAGGATCGTGATCTGCTCCTGAAATTTCTGCCAGCTGCCGATTGTCTCCGGGATGCCGGATCGTGGCATGGCCTTGAAAAGGTTTGTCCGGTATGAGTAAAAGCCGGAATCCTCTTGCTCAAAAAAAGGAGACGATGTGGACAAGGCCAGGAAGATTGGCAGGTAAGGGCGGATGGTGTCGCAGACCCTCACCACGCTCTCGGCACTGGTAAGCCCCACATGAACGTGCAGGGCCTGGGTGATGAGTCGCCTGCCTGTCATTTGAATGTCTGCCATTATCTCGCTGTAGCGGATACCGTCGGAGATATGGCGATCCCGCACCAAGGCAAAGGGGTGCAGGCTTGCCGCATACATCACCGCACCGCATTCCTCGGCCAGCCCCTCCGTGAAGCGGTACAGCGAGGAGAGTTCCTCCGCGACCTGGTTAACGTCCTGGCAGACATTGGTGCAGATCTCGATCATGGAGCGTATGAATTCCGGTTTGATGTTGTTCGTAAGATGGGCCGGTGTTTTTTTGAGCAGCTCAGGTGCCTTGGGGGATAAATCAAGGCTAATAGGGTCGATGAGCTGTAACTCAAGCTCAACGCCAAGTGTAAAAGGTGCGCTTGTTTGAAATGTGAGTGGTTTCATACAAACCCCTACCGTGCTTGCCCCTTGCGCAACAATTCAACGGAAGACAATGCCCTCAGGGCTGCCATTGCCAAAAAGTTTGCTCCTATTGGGAAAACAGCTTCATCAAAGTCAAAGTGCGGGCTATGGGCCGGTACATCGCCAAGGTCTGAGCGTCTTGCGCCGAAGCGAATGAGGCAGCCGGGAATTTTTTGCAGGTAAAAAGAGAAATCCTCTCCGCCCAAGCTGGGATTGGGTAACCCTTTGACATTATTCTCCCCCACCAGGTCACTGGCAACATCCCGGGCAACATCAGTCGCAATGGGATCATTGACCACCGGTGGATAGCCTTCCACAAAGGTAATGGCTGCCTCTGCCTGGTAAAGATCTTCCATGGACTTGACCATTCTGGCCAGGCCGTTGAGGATGGTTTTTCTGGTTTCCGGATGGGTGGTACGGATGGTCCCCTCCAGAACCGCCAGGTCGGCAATGACGTTAGGGGCGGTGCCGCCATGGATTTTGCCAACGGTCACCACAGAAGGAAAGGCCGGATTGACCTCGCGGGAGACCAATGTCTGAATACTCATGACCAGCAGGCTGGCCACCACGATACTGTCCACGGTCTCATGTGGTTTGGCAGCATGACCGCCGCTGCCGCAAATTTCTATGCGGAACTCATCGGTGTAAGCACAGATCAACCCAGGCTCAACGCCCAATTCTCCCACCTCAAAATGGCGGTCGATGTGCCCGGCAAAGATCGCATCGACCCCGTTAATTGCACCGTCGGCAATCATTTTCTGTGCTCCGCCGTCACCCTCCTCAGCAGGTTGAAATAATAGTTTCACAGAGCCGTTTAACTCGACTTGGGTGAGCAATGATGCTGCGCCAAGAAGCATGGCCACATGTCCGTCATGGCCGCAGGCGTGCATCTTTCCGGGGATCTTCGAAGTAAAGGAAAGTCCTGTCTTCTCTGCAATGGGCAAGGCATCCATGTCGGCACGCAGGGCTATGGACGGCAAGCTTGGTTCATCATTGCCCAAGGTGGCAACAATTCCGGTGGTGCCAATATTGTTTTGAAAGGGAATTTTTAACTCGGTGAGCCTTTCTGCAATATAGGCGGATGTTTTATGCTCCTCAAAGGCAAGCTCAGGATATTGGTGGATATGGCGGCGAATATCCTGCATCCACAAGTTCAGTTTATTGTCTGATTTAGGAAAGGTACTCATAACTATATTCATACCAAATTCATTGATTTTAACGGGGAAAATCTTCGCATACAGAGAGATTGACCCTGCTGCTTGAGCATGTTAGCTTGGCTTGGCAAATTTCACTTGGGTCTCCAATTAAGGGTCGGATACGGTGCAGCAGGAAGATAATCAAAACGACAAATCAGCAGAAGAACTGTTTGATCATGCCTTAGCGCTGCACCGGCAGGGTGATTCTGAAGCTGCCTGCCTGGTGTACCAAGATGTGCTTACTCGCATACCCGAACATGCCCAGTGTCATTTTTACTTGGCCTTGCTTTTACATGAAAAGGGCAGGGTAGATGAGGCGATCTCTCACTTGGGCCGTGCCGCCGACCTTGCGCCGCATATTCCTCAAATTCATTTCCAGCTTGGAACTCTGTACACCGAACAATGTGATCGTGCTCAGGCGGAGCAATATTTTTTTAAGGTACTGGAGATTGATCCTGAACATTGGCAGGCATTATTTCATCTTGGCTCATTGAGCTTGGCTCGTGATGATTTCGCACAGGCTGCTGATTACTTTAGCCGTGCATCCAAACTGAATCCTGAAGAAGCGGATTGTTTTTACAATCTGGGCCTGGCCCTCAAACAGCTGGGCAAGTTGTCTGAGGCGGTTCAGGCATACAACAGAGCCATTGATCTTGCCCCGGAAGACAGTGACTATTATTACAATCTCGGCTTGGTCTATAAGCAGCTGAACGATACGCCTCAGGCTATCGAGATTTTGGAAAAGGCTGTCGCTCTCGCACCCAAAGCGGGTCATGTCTATGGGCACCTTGCCGGGCTTTACCTTGATGAAAGCAGGGTTGATGAGGCTAAGGCCTGTTATGTAAAACTCATTGAGCTGGAACATAATGCTGATTCAGCCCGCCATGTTTTAGCTGCGCTTAAAGGGCAAACCACCAGAGCTGCACCAGCCAGTTACGTGCAGGAGTTGTTTGACAGTTTTTCAGGCCATTTTGATGAGCGGTTGGTCAAAGACCTGGAATACAGGACACCTTGGGAGCTGAGACGGCTTTTAGATGAACATGTTGATACGGAGCAGCGATTTGCAACCATGATCGATCTTGGTTGCGGCACGGGATTGTCCGGCGAGGTTTTTACGGATTGTGCCAAAGAGATGATCGGTGTTGATCTTTCTCCGAAGATGGTCAAAAAGGCGGAAGCAAAAAATATCTACCACAAGCTTGTTGTGGGAGAAATTGCTGACTTTCTTAAGCAACACGATACAGGCGTAGACCTGATTGTTGCCGCTGATGTTTTTGTTTATCTTGGGGAGCTTGAGCACATTTTCACATTGTTTCAGGCAAACCTGCTTGAATACGGGAAAATACTATTTTCCACCGAGCATTTTTCGGGTGAAGGGTTTGCCATTCTGCCATCCGGGCGTTACGGGCATTCAACTTCATATATTCAAAACCTTGCGCGTGAGCATGGTCTTTTAGTGGTTGCCAATGAGCAAACCCAATTACGCAAAGAAAAGGGAAGCTGGATTATTGGCGAGCTGTTTCTACTTACGAAAGCATGATCAACCCTCCTTTGCCTGACACTTTTTTTCTTTTCTAACATCCTATTTTCCCGTAAAAAAAAGATTCAGTTTTGCCGCCAGTTCATCTACTCTGAAACAATTGAGGGTAGGAACTTATACGGATGTATTTTTGAATATGGCAAAACTTAAATTTCTTGTTGTTGACGACCAAAGCTCTGTCCGAAAATTCATTGTTTCCCTGCTCGCTGATTATGATGCTGATATCACCCAGGCGGCAGATGGCCAAGATGCACTCGATATTATTACCCAGGGACAAGTCTTTGACCTGATTTTTACCGACATCGACATGCCCAATGTCACCGGAATCAAGTTTTGTGAAAGGCTGAAGGAAGATCCATCGACCCAAGCCATCCCGGTTATCATGATCAGCACCTTTGATTCTGAAGAGGATGTTGAGCGTGGTTTCACCGCCGGAGCCGCAGCCTACATTTCCAAAGCCGATGTTCAGCAACGCCTTGCCTCAGTTGTCGAGTCCACCCTGTCAAAGTCCAAATTCCGTTGCAAACGTAAAATTCTTGTGGTTGACGATTCTCCAGCCATCTGCCTGATGGTCAAGGATTCACTGCTCAAAGAAGGTTTTGAAGTACTCTTGGCCGGCGACGGTAAAGAGGCCTTGGCTGTTCTTGAAACAGAGCTTCCGGACATGATCATAAGTGATATTGTCATGCCGGAAATGGATGGATTGTCCCTCTGTCGTGAAGTGAAAAAAGATCCCCGCTTAAATGGAATTCCCTTTGTGGTCATGAGCGTGCGTGGTGAACGGCGCTACATGAAACGCATGGTGGAGTACGGGGCTGCAGCCTATCTTGTGAAGCCCTTTAATATGGAAGAATTGCTTATTCTGATCGACAAGATACTCTCTGATCACTTCTTGATCCTGCTCAAGGAAAAAGAAAAGTTGTCCCAGGAGCGGGATATGATGCTGGCAAGCATAACCGGCATCATCAATGCCTTAGAGGCAAGAGATATCTGCACCCGGGGGCATTCCGAGACCGTGGCCGAGATTGTCACCGGCATGGCGAGCTTTACAGAGGCAACGGAGGCAGAGATAGAGAGACTGTCAATCGGCGCCAGACTCCATGATGTGGGCAAGATAGGTATTCGCGACGATATTCTTTTTAAAGAGGGCAAACTTACACCGGCTGAGTATGAAAAGATCAAGGCGCATCCCCGGCATGGCGCGACTATTGTTGAGTCGATTCCAAGTCTTGTCGATACATTGCCAATTATTTTGCATCACCACGAGCGCTATGACGGCAGCGGTTACCCGGACAGGTTAAAGGGGGAGAAGATACCGTTTTGGGCCAGAATGGTGGCGGTGGCAGACACCTATGATGCCATGGTCAGTACCCGGCCCTACCGTCGGGGAGTTGGCTTTGATGATGTTCTCGAGACCATAGCCGACGTGAGCGGCACACAGCTTTGCCCGGAATGTGTGGATCTGTTCATGCGTTGGATCAGCGAGCATGAACCACGGGTTCTGGCGGCCAAGTTCGGCTAGGGATCAAGCCGCTTGGTAAAAGGGTGGCCTTTTCATGGCAGTGCGCCTGCCTATTTCCCGAAGCCGCAGATGGGGTAGGTGCAGCTCTTACAGCTCCGGCAAAGCCCGCCATGCCCCATCTCGGCAAGATCCTCACGGGTGATTTTTTCTCCGGCCAAGGTTCGAGCCAGCACCAGGTCAAAGACCGTTATTTTGTGGAACATCCCGCAGGCCGGCAGGCCTAGGACCGGTACCTCATCGTAGTAGCCCACCAGAAACATGGCTCCGGGTAGAACCGGCGTGCCGTAGACAATATGAGTGGCACCTGCCTTGGCAATACCCATCCGGGTCACATCGTCCGGGTCAACGGACATGCCGCCGCTGGTCACTATAAGGTCGGCCCCGTCATCCAGGCAGGCCTGAATCTCTGCGGCAATGATATCGATATTATCCGGGGCAAAGCGTACCGTTAGAACCTCAGAGCCAAGCTCTTCGAGTTTTTTCCTGAGAACCGGCTCAAAGGCATCTTTGATGCGGCCATGGAAAACCTCGTTGCCTGTTATAACCAGGCCAGCCTTGGCATTACGCAGTTCCTTAACCTGAAGAATCGAACCTGCCTGTTCGGCAATCTCTACGGCCTGCTCCACTATTGCCCGTTTGGCAACCAAAGGGATCAACCGGGTGCCGGCTATCTGCTCACCTTTTTTGATCGGTGTATTGTTGTGCAGGGTGGCGCACATGACCTCGCCCAGGAGGTTGAACCGGTAAAGGGCATTCTTGTCAACCTTGAGTAGGCCGTCATGGGCAGCCAGGATATTGAGCTTTCCCTCCACCGGCTCATCAGACATGGTGGCGCCAGGGCCGGCCAGGGCTCGGGCCATGAGTGCGGCTGCCTCATTTTCGTGAATATCGTCGTCGTCCAGCTCAAGGACATAGATGTGCTCCTTGCCCAGACGCTTAAGATGCTCCACGTCCTCTGCCTGGATAATGTGCCCTTTTTTAAAAGCGCAGCCTTTGAATTCATCCTTGCGGATTTCTGTAATATCGTGGGGGAGAACCATGCCTACGGCCTGGTCCACCGGAATGGTTTTGGTCATTTTTATTCCTTAGTGACAAGTGACAAGTGACAAGAAAAAAAATGTTGCCAACATCTTGTTTTGTCAATACTTTTTTACTCGTTACTCGTTACTCGTTACTCGTTACTCGTTACTCGTTACTCGTTACTCGTTACTC
>CAYLQA010000049.1:0-23642 GCA_964385695.1 uncultured Desulfobulbia bacterium
CTGCTCGGCTGCGTAACAATGGGAAATTGAGTTCCACTCTTTTCCGTGATGAACCATAAAAAAGGCACGTTTTCAAAAAGAAAACGTGCCGTATAGCTAAGTATTAATCTGTCTCTTACGCATTTCCACGCGGGAAAAAATGAAGTACGCCATCGATCTCCGAGGTGTCACAGATCTTACCCGGGCCGAACTCAAGGAACTCCTCCAAACCGCTCACAGGAATGGAAAACGGCTTGCCGTCCGGCATATGGTAAATAACAGTGTGCACCCTACTCAGATCAACGGGGGCGGTTGAAATCTGCATCATAATCAGATCCCCCAGTTTTTTATATTTTCTAACTATAATCGGATCACTCCCCAACAGAGTAATGATTACATTCTATTTAAAATAGTCACTCTCAAGCGTTTGGCAAGGGCCGGCAAAAAATTAATAACTGCTGCGTACCAGGACCTCACGGGGCTTTGAGCCGTCCGCCGGGCCGACGACCCCTTCCTTTTCCATGACCTCGATCATCCTGGCTGCCCGGTTATAGCCAACCCTTAGGCGGCGCTGCAACATGGAGATGGAGGCCTGCCCGGTTTCGCAAACAAGGGCCAGTGCCTCATCATATTTTTCATCCATATACTCGGCATCACCGTCACTGCTCTCTAGAGGCTCTTCAGCAATCTTGAGCATGGCCTCGTCATAACGGGCCCTGCCCTGCTCTTTAAGGAAGGAAATAATCCGTTCGGTCTCTTTCTCGGAGATGTAGGCACCATGGATACGCTGCAGTTTGGCTGTGCCCGGCGGGACAAAAAGCATGTCTCCGGCACCGAGCAGATGCTCTGCCCCGCTGCCGTCCAGGATGGTCCTGGAATCAATCTTAGAGGAGACCTTAAAAGACATGCGGGTGGGGAAATTGGCCTTGATCAAACCGGTGAGCACATCTACTGACGGGCGCTGGGTGGCCAGGATAAGGTGCATACCTGCCGCCCTTGCCATCTGGGCAAGACGGGCAACCGCATCCTCTACCTCACGGGAAGAGACCATCATCAAATCAGCCAACTCATCGATGATAATAACAATAAGCGGCAGTTTTTCCTCGGCAACCTCGTTATAGCTGGCAAGGCTCTTAACCCTTGCCTCCTCCATGAGCTGATAACGGCGCTCCATCTCGCGTACCGCCCACAGCAGGGCACGGCTGGCAAGCTTGGGGTCCACCACCACCGGATGCAGCAAATGGGGAATATCCTCGTAGCCGGAAAGCTCGATACGTTTGGGATCCACCAGGAGCAGGCGAACCTCCTCGGGGGTCGCATTAAAGAGGATAGAGCAAATGATGGTATTCACCGCCACACTCTTACCCGAGCCGGTGGCTCCAGCTATAAGCAGATGGGGCATCTTGGCAAGGTCCGCAACCACTGGGTTTCCCACTACATCCATCCCCAACCCAAGGCGAAGTTTGGAAAGCCCCTTTTGAAAAACATCGTGGGCAAAAATATCACGCACATGCACGATATGCCGTTCCGGATTAGGGATCTCAATCCCCAAGGCGGCCTTGCCTGGAATAGAGCCGACTATGCGCACGCTTTCCGCCTTAAGCCCCAAGGCAAGGTCATCGGCCAGGGAGACGATCTTGTTGATCTTCACCCCAGGGGCAGGGGAAAACTCATAGGTGGTAATAACCGGCCCAGGCGAAATGCCCACAACCTTGCCTACCACACCGAAATCTTTGAGCTTTTCTTCAAGCTCTTTGCTCACCTGGTAATAATACTCCCGGTCAATCTCAAGCTCATGGTTTTCCGGCTTGTCAAGCAGGCTCAGGTTGGGCAGCTTATATTCACCTGTGGCGGTCGGCAGCAGTTGGAACTCATCCTCACTTGGAATATCTTCGGCCTGCAGTCGCACCGGTTCGTTCACGCTCGGCACAGTAGGCTCATCAGGCTCTTCCAGCTCATCCTCCACTTCCGGCAGGATGTTTTTTGTCTTCTCCAGAGGCTCCGCATCGTTCTTTGTGGATTTCAGACGCAGGAGGCAGGTAAAGCACCATTGGCCTGTGGCATAGAGGGAGAGGTTGATGGTGAGCATGAGGGAAACGAGCAGGATGGTGGCAAAGAGCAGTATCGAGCCTGGTCCCCCAAAAAATTTCCCTATAAAATTGATAAGGAGCGTACCCAGGTAGCCGGAGGCTGGATAGTTATGGGCCAGCACGGTCAATGTAGTTAACTTGCTTGTTGCAATAAGCCCGGCACTGGCCAAAAGAATACCGGTAACGCCACCGACAAGAAGGGGTAATTTGTTGAAGTTGACTCCCGGACTGAAAAGGCGCAGGGAAAAAATAAAAAGTAAAAGCGGCAACCAGAAGGCAGTGAGTCCAAGAAAACTGAACATGCCATGGGACAGGATCGCCCCCACAGTGCCGCCCCAATTGGGCTGGCTGAAAGCTGCAGCAGGGTCACTGGGCTGAGAGTAACTGATCAGGCAAAGGGCAAAAAAAAGGGCGAGAAATATACCGGCTACCGCCGCAATCTCTTGCCCTAAGGTAGGTGAATCCTGCTTATCGTTCTTCAAAGCCATGCCTCAACCTATCAGGTTCCCGGCCATAATTCCACAAAATTATCTGCAATCCTGGGGAGTTGGCTTACTCTTGAAGATTGAGATTTTTTACAATGGCATCGAGTACGCCATTGATGAATGAGGGTGAGTCATCGGTGCAAAAACGCTTTGCCAGCTCAATGGCCTCATTGATCGCTACCCGATGGGGCACATCATCCCGAAAAAGGATTTCATAGGTGGCCAGCCGGATAATATTCCGATCCAGCACGGACATCCGTGAAAGGCGCCAGTTCTTCGCGTTTTCATTAATCGTGCTGTTCAGCTCATCCCACTTCTCGGTGACACCGTCCACGAGCTCCTGCCCGTAGGGAACGGCCCTTTTGTTTATCTCAAAATTGTCACAGAGCAGGGGGAACTTATCCTTTGGCGGGATATTATTCAATTCCCCCTGATAGAGAGCGTTTAAAACGAGTTCACGCGCCTTTCTACGAATACCCATGGTGTCTGTTAAAACTGATCCAGCAGGTTGATCATCTCAATGGCGGCAGCCGCACATTCTGAGCCTTTATTGCCTGCCTTGGAACCGGCACGCTCAATGGCCTGCTCAATGGTGTCGGTGGTCAGTACGCCGAAGAGAATGGGCACACCGCTTTCCATGCTGGCCTGGGCAATACCCTTAGCCGCCTCGTTAGCCACAAAATCAAAATGCGGGGTTGCGCCGCGAATGATTGCGCCAAGGCAGATCACCGCGTCATATTTACCGGACTTCACCATTTTCTGGGCTACAAGCGGGATCTCGTAAGCACCAGGCACGCGAGCGACCTCAATGTTATCAGTGCTGCCGCCGGAACGCAGAATGGTATCCATGGTGCCTTCCAAGAGGCGCTCACAGATGAATGAATTAAAGCGAGCTACAATAATACCGAACTTCTTTCCTTCGGCATTCAAATTTCCTTCAATGTACTTGGCCATGACTCTCTTCCTCCTGTTTATGATAACGCTAGACTCACAAGCTCAGCGTCTTACTTCTTGCCGTTTTTACCAAGCTCCAACATATGCCCCATTTTGTCCTTCTTGGTCTGCAAATAATCGATGTTCTCCGGATGTGCGTCGATCTCAATGGGCAGGCGATCGGCCACCTGAAGACCGTAGCCTTCCAGGCCGACGATTTTCTTGGGGTTGTTGGTGATCAGTCGCATCTTGCGGATGCCGAGATCGCGCAAAATCTGGGCACCGATGCCATAGTCACGCAGGTCAGCCTTGAACCCAAGCTCTTTATTGGCTTCAACCGTATCCATTCCCTGCTCCTGCAGAGCATATGCCTTGAGTTTATTGACCAGGCCGATGCCACGTCCTTCCTGCTGCATGTAAAGAATCACGCCCTGTCCTTCTTGATCGATCATGCGCATGGCATTGTGCAACTGGCCACCGCAATCGCAACGCTTGGAACCAAACACATCACCGGTCAGACAGGCTGAGTGGACCCGAACCATGACTTCGGTGTGGGAGTCAAACTCACCCTTTACCAAGGCCACATGCTCATGCTCATCTACATCATTGGTGTAAACCACGGCCTTGAACTCACCAAAATGGGTGGGCAAGGTTGTTTCCGCCGCCCTGTGTACCAGCTTATCCTCGCGGGTCCGGTAGGCAACCAAGTCGGCAATGGTAGCAATCTTCAGGTCATGCTCTTCGGCAAACTTCTCAAGATCAGGCATACGGGCCATGGAGCCGTCGTCCTTCATGATCTCACAGATGACACCGGAGGGATTGAGCCCGGCAAGTCTCGAAATATCAACAGAGCCCTCGGTCTGGCCGGTACGAACCAAAACGCCACCGCGACGGGCGCGCAGAGGAAAGATATGGCCAGGGCTGACAATGTCAGACGGCTTGGCGTCAGGATGTGCCGCGGCCTGAATGGTACGAGCCCTGTCAGCGGCAGAGATACCGGTGGTCACACCGCTGGTTGCCTCAATGCTTACGGTAAAGGCGGTCTCGTACGGAGACTGATTATCGCGAACCATCATGGGCAGCTTGAGCTGCTCAAGATGATCAGGGGTCAGGGTCAGGCAGATAAGTCCGCGACCATGGGTGGCCATAAAGTTAATAGCCTCGGTGGTCACCTTGTCGGCGGCCATGTATAGGTCGCCCTCATTTTCCCTGTCTTCATCATCAACCAGGATGATCATCTTCCCAGCGCGAATGTCCTCTACAACTTCTTCAATACTGCTGACTGGCATTTCGTTTCACCACATATGTTGAGTCACGCGAAAATCCTCACGCAACAAGTTCAAAATTCTGCCTAAATACTTCTGTTAAATAAAGCCATTTTCCGCCAAAAAGGCCGGGTTGATCTTTGATTGAACCATCTCACCCTTTTCATCTTTGACGGAAAGCAATTTCTCGACATATTTTCCGATCAGATCCACCTCGATATTAACGGTGTCACCCTGCTTGAGGGTGCCCAAGGTGGTTATCTCCAAGGTATGGGGAATGATGGAGACGGAGAACGTTTTCTCGTCAACACTGTTCACGGTCAGGCTGATGCCGTCTATGCAGATGGAACCCTTTTCGATGATGTATTTGCCGAATCCCTGGGCCACGGAAAAGGTAAAGAGAACAAAATCGCCCAAAGGCTTGCGCTCTAAGATCGTGGCTGTGGCATCGACATGGCCGCTGACCATGTGCCCGCCAAGGCGATCGGTCAGACGCAGGGCGCGTTCCAGATTGACCACGCTGCCCACGGCCAGGTTGCCGAGATTGGTTCGGGACAAACTCTCAGGCGAGACATCCACGGTAAACCTGCGTCCGCTAATCTCTTTGGCGGTCAGACAGACACCGTTGGTGGCAATGGACTCACCCTCTTCCGGGTCGGGAAGATCAAAATCCGCTTGGATGGCAAAGAGCATACCGCCACCCACAGGGCGTTTTTCGAGTATTTTTCCTTTGCCGAGAATTATGCCGGTAAACATGTTTCTTCCTATGACCGGCAGAGCCGGAATGAAAAGTTCATAGTGCAGAATGAAGAATTATTTGTTTTGCCTGCCGTACAATTTTTCATTCTACATTTTGCATTCTGCATTGACTGAAGATATGTAAGCACCAAGTTGCACTCTGTCAATTGATCGATTACAGCTTTAGACAAAGAGCCCTTGGACCAGAATATCATCGCCGAAACGTCGGACCCTTGTGGTTTGAAAGCGGGGGCCGTCCTGTACCTGTTTCACGCCAAGCTCACCGATAAGGGGTATGCCGTCAGCGCCGATAAAGGTCGGGGCCAGGAAGAGATTCACCTCATCAACCAACCCTTGGCGCAGAAAGCCGCCATGCACCTGGCCGCCGCCTTCAACAAGAATGCTGGTGCACTGTGCCTTGCCCAGCTCACAGAGAACAGCCTTCAGATCCAGCGCTCCGTCTTTCATGGCAACCGGCTTAATTATTGCCCCGGCATAGATTAAGGCCTTGGCCTTTTTCTCATCCACATCAGAGCCGCAAAAAATCCAGGTATCGGCGCTGGATTCTTGCTGCAGCATCTTGGCCGTAGGAGCAAGCTGAAGCTTGCTGTCCAACACAACCCGCATGGGATCACACCCCTTTCGCCCTTCAAGCCTGGTGGTCAGAGAGGGATCATCATGTAATGCCGTGCCACTGCCAACCAAAATAGCATCCACCCGGTCACGCAAACGGTGGACCTGCTTTCTACTCAGCTCATTGGTGATCCAACCACTATGCCCGGTACTGGTGGCAATACGCCCATCCAGGGTCGCACCGGCCTTCAGGATCACCCAAGGAAGACCGGTTGTGATATGCTTTACAAAAGGGCGATTGATTGCCACACATTCAGGCTCCATGATTGAATGCTCAACCGTGAGGCCATTATCGCTCAACCTCTTGCAACCACTTCCGGCAACCAAGGGGTTTGGATCCAGCATGCCGACAACCACCCGGCTGATGCCGCTTTTTAAAATAGCCTCGGTGCAGGGTGGGGTTTTCCCTTGGTGGTTGCAGGGCTCAAGGGTGACATAGATCGTCGCACCCTTGGCCTTTTTGCCAGCCGCCCGCAAAGCGTGTACCTCTGCATGGGGTGTACCGGCCTTTTTATGGTAGCCTTTGGCGATGAGCTTATCATTTTTGACAACCACCGCCCCGACACAAGGGTTGGGCGAGGTGCGCCACATTCCCTTTTTGGCCTCGGCAAGGGCCAGCTTCATCCAGACGATGTCCTGCTCAGAAACTGCCATTAACGTGCTTCACCATGGTCGTCTTGGCGATCGAGCATTCCTTTGAGCTCGTCCATAAATTCGCCAAGATCCTTAAATTGGCGGTAGACCGAGGCAAAACGAACATAGGCCACACCATCAAGACTCCTGAGCCCGTCCATGACGCGCTCTCCAACCATATCTACCGGCACCTCACGTTCGCCGATATCCTGCAGCTCGCGCTCGATGGAATCAACAAAGTCATCAATCTGTTCCATGCTTACCGGACGTTTTTCACAGGCCTTCTTTAGCCCGTCAACCACCTTATGCCGATCCCAAGACTCACGGCGACCATCCTTTTTGATCAGCATGGGCATGGTCACCTCAAGGCGCTCATAGGTAGTAAAACGACGTTTGCAGTCGTCACACATTCTCCTGCGCCGGGTGATGGTGTAATCTTTATTCAAACGTGAATCAACGACCCGATTTTCCAGATGACCACAGTATGGGCATTTCATGGGAAGATCCTTGTGTTTTGATTCTTGGTATTAGGCTTTCTTGCGTTCAACCTGCTCGATGGAGATCTCGGCCTCACCTAGCAACAGATTGGAGAGATCGTCCGGATACCCCTCAAGGTAATAAATCTTGTCTATCCGGGCATTGATCAAAAGCTTGCTGCAGATCGAGCAGGGCATATGCGTACAATACAGGGTTGCCCCCTCAATACTCACGCCATGGACAGCAGCCTGAATAATCGCGTTTTGTTCAGCATGGGAGCCACGGCAGAGTTCATGCCGCTCACCAGAAGGAATACCCTGTTGCTCCCTAAGACATCCCACATCAAGGCAATGGCTCACATTGGCCGGAGCACCGTTGTAGCCGGTGGCAATGATCTGCTTGTCTTTGACCAAAATGGCTCCGACCTTGCGCCTGGTGCAGGTAGAACGCTGGGAAACCAGTTCGGTTATAGAGACAAAGTATTCTTCCCAGGATGGGCGACTTTCAGACATGACAGTGTCTACTCCCTGACCATATCCGGATAGAGGGGAAATCTGTCGCAGAGTGCCTTCACCTCGGCACGGATACCTTCCAAGACAGCGATGTCTTCACGGTTCTCAACGGCCCGGTTGATCCACTCGCCAATGAGCTTCATCTCATCTTCCTTCAAACCGCGAGTGGTCACGGCAGGAGTGCCGATACGGATACCACCGGTAACAAAGCGGCTCTGCTTATCAAAAGGAATGGCATTTTTATTAACGGTCAGTCCTGCGACCTCAAGGGCCTCTTCTGTTGCCTTGCCGGTCACCTCTTTATTGGTCAAATCAACAAGGAGAAGGTGGTTATCCGTACCACCGGAAACCAAGTCAAAACCAAAGCCAACCAAAACCTCACCAAGGGCTCGTGCGTTTTTCACGACCTGAGCCTGATCCAACTTGAATTTCTCGCCCATTGCCTCATTAAAGGCCACGGCCTTTGCTGCAATGACATGGACCAATGGGCCACCCTGGATGCCAGGAAAAATCTTGCTGTCCAGGGCCTTACCATACTCCTCCTTGGCCAAGATCAAACCGCCGCGCGGACCGCGCATGGTTTTATGGGTGGTGGTGGTTACAAAGTCAGCATGGGGAACCGGAGAGGGATGGACGCCTGCGGCAACCAGTCCGGCAATATGGGCCATATCAACCATGAAGAGGGCGCCAATTTCATCGGCGATATCTTTAAACCCTTTAAAGTCAATGATCCGCGGGTAGGCGCTGGCACCGGCAACAATCATCTTGGGCTTATGCTCAAAGGCGATGCGCTCTACCTCGTTCATATTGATGGTCTGGGTCTTTTTATCCACACCATAGGAAACAAAATTATAGAGCTGGCCGGAAAAGTTGACATTGCTGCCATGGGTCAAGTGACCACCGTGGGCCAGATCCATACCCAAAACCTTGTCTCCGGGATTCAAGGAGGCAAAATAAACAGCCATGTTTGCCTGGCTGCCGGAATGGGGCTGGACATTGGCGTATTCGGCACCAAATATTTCCTTAGCCCGGGCAATGGCCAAGGACTCAATGGTATCAGCGTTCTGGCAACCACCGTAATAACGACGGCTGGGATAGCCTTCGGCATATTTATTGGTAAAAATAGAACCCTGGGCCTCAAGCACCGCCTCACTGACGATATTTTCGGAGGCGATCAGCTCCAGTTGATTACTCTGCCGATCCAGCTCTGAACGGATGGCGCGAAAGACATCAGGATCTTCTGATTTAATGTATGACACGATAGTACCCTTACTCACCGATGAGAGTTGTTGCTCTCAGTCTTAAAAAATAAATCACGGCCGGTAAAATACCACTGGTATTTCCGGCCGCTCAATCACGCGTTATTTCAATACCCGTTAAAGGGTAGAAGCTTAAAACATTTCAATCCGTCTGAGGTGCCTGCCTCCGGCGAACTCGGTATTGATCCAGGTCCGCACGATCTCTGCTGCCAAACCTGGTCCGACAACACGGGCTCCGAGACACAAGACATTGGCGTCATTATGCTCGCGGCTCATCTGGGCAGTAAACAGCTCATGGCACAATGCAGCCCTGATACCGTCAAAGCGATTAGCCACCATGGACATGCCGATGCCGGTGCCGCAGATCAGAATACCACGATCAGTTTTGCCTTCCTGCACCTGAGAACAGACCGATTTGGCAAATTCCGGATAGTCAACCGACTCGGAGGAGAAACAGCCCTGGTCATCAACCTCATGGCCGAGATCCTTAATGACCTGGACGATCTCATCCTTCAGGGTGATACCGCCATGGTCGCAACCGATTGCAATCTTCACATTAACCCTCATATTTTTTCATGATGATAACGGCATTGGTTCCACCAAAACCGAATGAGTTACTCATGGCCGCCCGAATCTCCATGTTGCGCGCCTCATTGGGCACATAATCAAGATCGCACTCAGGCTCAGGGTTTTCCAGGTTCATAGTGGGCGGCGCAGTTTGATGGTGGATGGAAAGCGCGGTAAATACCGACTCGATTCCCCCGGCGCCACCGAGCATATGTCCGGTCATGGATTTTGTGGAACTGATGGCCAGTTTTTTGGCGTGCTCACCGTAGACCTCTTTAATAGCGCGGGTTTCAACCACGTCATTGAGCGGGGTGGAAGTGCCATGGGCGTTGATATAATCAACATCCTCTGGCTTCATGCCGGCATCATCAAGTGCCATCTGCATACAACGCACAGCACCGTTGCCATCCTCTGGCGGAGCAGCCATGTGATAGCCATCGCCACTCAGGCCGTAGCCCACAACCTCGGCATAAATCTTGGCGCCACGGGCCTTGGCATGCTCCAGTTCTTCAAGAAGAAGGATGCCGGCACCCTCGGAAATGATAAAACCGTCACGGTCCTCATCAAAGGGGCGGGAGGCCTTTTCCGGCTCGTCGTTACGGGTGGAAAGCGCCTTCATGGAGTGAAAACCGCCAACGGCCAAGGGGCAGATGACAGACTCGCTCCCCCCGGTAAAACAGACATCGCACTCGTCATTGACGATGGAGCGGAAGGCCTCGCCTACGGCATGGGTTCCAGCGGCACAGGCCGTGGTCAGACAAAGATTGGGCCCCTTGGTCTTATTAATGATCGAAATCTGGCCGGCTCCCATATTGGGAATAACCATGGGGATAAAAAAGGGCGTAATACGACGGGTCCCCTTTTCCAAGGCAATCTTATGATATTTTTCAATGGTCGGCAGGCCACCGAGTCCACAGCCCACAATGCTGCCCACCCGGGTTGCATTCTCATCCGTGACCTCAAAGTTGGCATCTTCCAGCACCATCTTTGAAGCGGCAACGGCATATTGGACAAAGAGATCCAAATTTTTGGCCGTCTTCTTCTCAAGAAAGTCTTCGGCATTGAAGTCTTTGACCTCTGCCGCAATGTTTACGCCAACAGCACTGGCATCGAATTTAGTGATGGGACCGATACCGCTTTTTCCGGCACACAGTCCTTCCCATGTCTTATCAACGCCCGTCCCCAAAGGGGTTACCAGGCCTAATCCTGTAACTACGACTCTTCTACTCACCGCAATCCTCGTACCGTTCCTATTAGACAGGAACGCCCTGGCAAGCAAAAGAGCCCACCAAGGTCGCACCTAAAAATATTCATATGTGAATCGGTAATGCCGATTTACAGCGTTGGGTCTTAGCCCACACTGTTGATGTGATCGATGGCATGCTGAACAGTGGTAATTTTCTCAGCAACCTCATCGGCGATCTCAACATCAAAGGCCTCTTCCATGGCCATGATCAACTCAACCAGGTCAAGAGAGTCAGCACCAAGGTCATCGATAAAAGAAGCACCGGGGACAACCTTATCTTTGTCAACGCTCAGCTGCTCGGCAATGATATCAACAAGTTTTTGTTCTACAGACATGTTCCATTCTCCTTGAAGTTTATCGGTAAAATCTTACCAATTTCTCTCAGTCTTGCTTATTGCAAACTGCTAGGCCATCAGCATGCCGCCATTGACATGGATGACTTCACCTGTAATATAACGGGCCTCGTCGGAAGCGAGAAATGATACGGCATGGGCCACATCATCCGCCTCTCCCAGGACACCCAAAGGAATCTCGGATTTGATCTTTTCCGTCACCTCGTCGGCAAGATCCTTGGTCATATCGGTAACAACATAACCGGGGGCTACAGCATTGGCAGTAATGCCCCTTGAAGCCAGCTCACGGGCCACAGACTTGGTAAAGCCTGTCATACCGGCCTTGGCCGCTGCATAATTGGCCTGGCCCGCATTACCGGCGTGACCGATAACAGAGGTGATATTGATGATTCTACCTGCACGTTGTTTCATCATGGCCCGGGTCACGGACTTGGTGCAGAGGAAAGCGCCCTTGAGATTGGTATTCATCACCTCATCCCACTGCGCCTCTTTCATCTTCATCAAAAGGGTATCACGGGTGATCCCTGCATTGTTGACAAGGATATCTACCCTGCCGTGATCGTCCAATATTTTTTTAAAGGCTGCCTCAACCTCAGCAGCATCGGCAACATTAAACTTAAGATACTCGGCAGTGCCGCCTGCGTCGGTAATGGCCTTGACTGTCTCTTCCGCAGCGGCCTGGTTCCCGACAAAATTGACAATAACCTTGGCGCCCTGGCTTGCCAGGCGCAGACAAACGGCGCGTCCGATGCCACGGCTGCCACCGGTGACAACCGCTACTTTATCTGAAAGACTCATGCACTTGCCCTGTTTTTGAATTTTTCGATCAGCTTGGGTACCACCTCAAAGACATCACCGACAATACCATATGTTGCCACATCAAAGATAGGGGCATTGGCGTCACGATTGATGGCAATGATGGTTTCGGCAGACTGCATGCCGACAAGATGCTGGATAGCTCCGGAAATACCGCAGGCGATATAAATCTTCGGTGCCACGGTCTTACCCGTCTGGCCAACCTGATGCGGGTACGGGACCCAACCACTGTCCACAGCAGCACGGGAAGCTGCAACAGCACCGCCAACAGAATCGGCAAGCTCTTTAATCAGCTCAAATCCCTTCTCATTTTCTAACCCTCGTCCGCCGGCAACCACAATATCCGCTTCCTGCAGGTTAATCTGGTTGAGATCCTCAACCACGGAGTCGATAACCTTCACCCGGGTTTCAAGAAGCTCTGCCGCAGGTTTTACTTCAATTATCTCACCGCTGCGACTCTCATCTTTTTCAAGGGGCTTCATGACCAACGGGCGAACCGTTGCCATCTGCGGCCTGGTATGGGGGCAGACAATGGTGGCCATGATATTACCACCAAAGGCGGGGCGGGTCTGCAGTAATGCACCGTCTTCCTCACGAATGGCAAGATCGGTACAGTCCGCAGTAAGTCCAGCAGCCAACATGGTTGCAACACGGGGAATAAAAGAGCGGCCGATAGCTGTGGCTCCGGCCAGGATTATCTCAGGCTTATGCTCCTTAGCCAGATCACTCAGGAGATTGCCGTATACCTCATCGGTAAACGCGGCCAGGGAAGGATCATCTACGACAAAGACTTTATCCGCGCCGTAAGCCACTAACTCCTGGGCCTTATCCGTTACACCGGAACCCAAAAGAACTGCAGTCAGAGGCACTTTGCGCTCTTCAGCCAAAGCACGTCCGGCCCCAAGCAGCTCAAAGGCAACCGGGGCAATACGATTATTACGATACTCTGCGTAGACCCAAACTCCGGACCATGCAGAAAGATCGGCTGTCTCCACCTCTTCCCGTTCAATGGCAAGAGCCTCAACCTCACAGACATCAACACAGCTGCCGCACAGGGTACAAGTATCGCCGACAACAGCATGCCCGTCTTTAATGGTAATGGCGCCAAAGGTACAGGTATCTTCGCATACCCCGCAGCCAATACAGGCCTCTATATCAATCTTCAGCATAGATTTTTCCGTATCTTGGTAATTCTATAAAAGTGGTTCCAGCTTCTCATAGAGCTGGGCGACCTGCTCATCTGCAGTTCCCTCAATCATGGCCCGCTCACCCGAAAACTCAGGAGCAAAGACCCGCACAACCTGGGTGGGTGAACCCTTAAGGCCAAGTTGATCAAAATCCGCCTCAATATCCTCGGCAGACAGGGTCTGTATCTCGAGTTTCTTGGCCCTCATCTTCCCTTTAAGCGATGGGACACGGGGATCGTTGATCTCCTTAACCACGGTAAAGAGGGCTGGCAGGCTTACCTCGATGGAGTCAAACCCGTCGTCCATCATGCGTTCTGCCTTGATCAGACCATCGGCACAATCATTTACCTTTCGTACATAGGATACGTAAGGGAAATTCAACCGCTCGGCAAGCCCGGGACCGACCTGGGCCGTGTCACCGTCAATGGCCTGCTTACCGCAGAGGACAAGATCGGCACCGCCGATCTTTTTAATGGCCATGCTCAGGGTATAAGTGGTTGCCCAGGTATCTGACCCGGCAAAGGCGCGATCAGATACTAGTACTGCCTCGTCAGCCCCGCAGGCGACTGCATCACGCAGGGTAGCCTCGGCCTGGGGTGGCCCCATACTCAGAACAGTGACTGTTCCGCCGTACTGTTCCTTGAGGCGAACCGCCTCTTCCAAGGCGTGGCGATCGTAGGGATTCATAATGGACTCTACGCCTTCCCTGGCCAAGGTATTGGTCTTAGGGTCAAGGCGTACGTCCTTTGCATCTGGAACCTGTTTTACACAAACGACAATCTTCATTATGACCTGCTGTACTCCCTGTTTAGTTCCTGGCCGATGACATTGCGCTGAATCTGGTTGGTGCCCTCGTAGATCTGGAGGATCTTGGCATCGCGCATCATCTTCTCCACCGGATACTCACGCATGTAGCCGTAACCGGCCATAACCTGCACCGCATCAGTGGAAACCTTCATGGCCATATCCGTGGCAAAAACCTTACACATAGAAGCGGCTTTACTCGCTTCCTTTTTATTGGCATCAATGTGTCGGGCTGCAGAATAAACCAAGGCACGGGCAGCCTCGACCTGGATGGCCATATCCGCGAGCATATGCGAAACAGCCTGAAATGAAATAATGGGTTTACCAAACTGGGTACGCTGTTTGGCATAGCGGGCAGCCTCATCAAGGGCACCCTGCCCCAGGCCAACACCAAGAACGGCAATGCCGGGACGGGAAAGATCCAGGGTCTTCATGACTGTAATAAAACCGGTACCTAGGCGACCAATGACACGGTCCTTGGGGATGCGGCAATCTTTAAAGATAAGCTCGGTTGTGGAGGAGCAGCGGATACCCATTTTTTTCTCTTTTGGGCCGGTGGAAAAACCTGGGTCGGTATCCTCTACCACAAACATGGTGGCGCCACGCGCCCCCTTGCTGCGGTCGGTAATGGCGATAACCGTATAAATCTGGGCTTCACCACCGTTGGTGATCCACTGCTTGGTGCCGTTCAGCACCCACTCATCTCCATCCAGTACCGCAGTGGTCTGGATTCCTGAGGCGTCTGAGCCAGCATTTGCCTCGGTCAGACCAAAGGCAGCAAGCTTTTCCCCGGTAGCTATGGCAGGAAGATATTTTTGTTTCATCTCCTCACTGCCGGAGATGATGATGGGGTAAGCGCCAAGTGCGCTGGCGGCAAAGGCAGTGGCAACCCCGGTACATCCGCGGGCCAACTGCTCAAGACACAGGGCCATATCAAAACAGCCGCCGCCAAATCCGCCATACTCCTCTGGGATATAAAGGCCGCTCATATCCGCCTGGGCCAAGGCTTCAACAATCTCGCGCGGGTATCGCTCTGACTCGTCAAGCTCAGCCCGTGCAGGTATTATCATTTCATCGGTGATCTGGCTCGCCACATCAACGATCATCTGTTGCTCTTCACTCAGGAAATAATCCACTCTTCCCCCTTCTGGATACTTGAGGTTAATGGTTGCTCGGTATTATAGCCTGACGGCAATCCTCTTACCACCTGATAACGGTTGCCCCCCAGGTAAAACCGCCGCCAAAGGTACAGATGAGAAGCAGGTCTCCCCGCTTAAGGCGCCCCTCCCGATTTGCTTCGTCCAGCGCTATGGGAACGGTCGCCGCCGATGTATTACCATATTTATGGACATTAATGTAGACTTTTTCGAGGGGTACTTTCATATGATCAACCAGGCTGTTGAGAATTCTGATATTGGCCTGGTGCGGAACAAGTAAATCGATGTCGTCGATGGAAATATTTTGTCGGGCAAGGACCTCGTTAATGGCCCCGGCCATGGCCCGAACCGCGTACTTAAACACATCACGCCCAACCATCTTGATATGAGGGCCATCGGTATCTTTGTAGGACAGATCAGGGTTGAGACTGGCCGTGGTGTCCATATGCAGCAACTCCCAGAGCCTGCCGTCGGCATAAAGCTGGCTGTCAAGCATGCCGCCATCATCACCGCCGGTCATAACACAGGCACCGGCACCATCGCCGAACAGAACACAGGTATTGCGGTCCTGCCAGTTGGTGCGGGCAGAAAGATTCTCTGCGCCAATGACCAAAATCTTCATCCCAGGCCGCGCCTGGATGTATTTATCTGCCAAATCAATGCCGTATAGAAATCCGGAACAGGCAGCATTGATATCGTAAGCAAAGGCGTTCTCAGCACCAATCTCCTTCTGCACAAGACAGGCGCAGGAAGGCATACCCTTTTCACAGGTAATGGTGCCGACAATGATCATATCGATTTCGCCGGCCTTGACCTTGGCCATCTCAAGGGCACGCCTGGCAGCAACCGCGGCCAGCTGTGAGGTCTCTTCTCCTGCCTGGGCTATGCGCCGGGTGCTGATACCGGTCCGGGTGGTAATCCACTCGTCAGAGGTATCCACCATTTTTTCCAACTCTTGATTGGTCAGAATGCGCTCCGGCAGACAGGAACCGGTTCCCATAAAAATGGCACGACTCATGATATAGCTCCAGCGGTAGAGGCAGCGGCATGATCAAGCTTGCTGGACCCGGCTTTATCAGGTGCATCACTGGAAAGAAGTTGCAAGATACGCTCGTTGACATTATTGCGCACGAGCTCGGCTGCAACCTTTATGGCGTTTTTTATGGCTGTGGCATTGGAGCGGCCATGGCAGATGATGCCATTGCCGTTAAGACCGAGAAGCGGTGCGCCGCCATACTCGGCATAGTCGACACGTTTTTTAAAGGACTTAAAGGCGTCCTTGGCCAAGAGATAACCGATTTTCGCCTTCATGCTCTTGGCGATTTCATCGCCAAGCATACCCATCACCGCCTCTGCCAAGCCTTCGCTGAGCTTGAGGCAGACATTGCCGACAAAACCATCGCAGACAATGACATCCACATTGCCCTGGAAGGTATCTCTTCCCTCTACATTACCGATGTAGTTGAGAGAGCTTTGCTGAAAAAGTTCATGGGATTTTTTCACCAGCACATTGCCCTTACCACCCTCCTCGCCAATGCTGAGAAGACCGATTCTGGGGTCTGCCGTACCGAATAATACCTGGGAAAAGGCAGAGGCCATCACACCAAACTGATAAAGGTGTTGTGGTCGACAATCGACATTGGCGCCCACATCCATCATTACAACCGGGCCTTTTAAGGTAGGAAAAATTCCGGCTATTCCCGGACGGGAAACATTGTCCAGCCTGCCGAGGTTGCGAATAGCTGCAGCCATGGTCGCACCGGAGTTCCCGGCACTGACCACACCGCCAACCTGACCCTTCCTGTGCATGGCAAAGGCCTTCACTATGGAAGAATCCTTCTTTTTGCGAACCGCATCAAAGGGGGACTCATCCATGTCAACGACTTGGGATGTATGTATTATTTGGATTTGTGAGGAAGGATGATCCAGAGAGTCCAGGTGAGAGCGAAGTTGACCTTCGTCTCCAAATAGGGTGACGGTCAGATCACTCTCCCTGGCAGCCTGAACCGCCCCGGAGACCATCTCCAGAGGGCCGAGATCACCGCCCATGGCATCCAGGGCAATATTGAGCGCCATTGATGGACTCTATTACTCCTCGTCGAGTTTGATAACGGAGCGTCCCTTATAGGATCCGCAGCCCGGGCACAAACGATGTGGCATCTTGGGCTCGCCGCACTCAGCACAGGTGGCCACGGTTGGCTTGCCCAGTGCATCATGGCTACGACGTGTTCTGGTACGAGAATGAGAATGTCTTCTTTTTGGTAATGCCATTGGTGTTCCTCCCTTAAGGGGTGCAAAACATCGAAGTGTACGCGTATATCACTTCTGCAACTGTTGCATATTTTTTTAGTAAAACCTACCTGAGGCAAGATAGATATTTCAACCTCAAGCCATAGCATTTCTGATGTGCCCCAGATGTGTGCAAGCAGGTTGACCAGCTATACGCTAGTATGCTGGACTGACTGATCGCGCGCAGATGGAGTGCAGCAGGAATGCTACTTATCTTTCAACTTGGCCAACACGCTAAACGGTGAGGCCGACACATCCTTGTCGCAATCACATGGTGCGGAATTAAGATTTGCACCGCATTGCGTACAGAGCCCCTGACAATCCTCTCGGCATATTTTCTTTTCAGGAACCAATAAAAAAAGCTGCTGCTCTAATACGGAGTGTATATCAAGCAACGGCTCATTTACAAAAATCATATCCATCTCATTGCTGCTGCAGGAATGTTCTGCTTCAGCTTGCTCCCATTCACGCTTTTCAACATACTCAACATCTGCAGAAAACGTGGCCTCAAGGGGTGAGATGTATCGCTCAAGGCATCTATCACATGTTAAAACGAGTTCAAGACTCAGGGTGCCTTTTATAAATACCCTTTCTTGCTCTTTTCTTTCCAGATGGACAGTTGCAAGGATAGATCCTTGATACTCAATCGCATCTTTCGGAACCCATGACTGGTCTGTAATCTCAAACCAGAGGCCGTCTTGGGGTATTTCATCAAAGCGAACTTGCACTGGCTTGTAGATTCCTCTTGCATTAGGCGCAAAAAATGGAATTTGTTAATATAAAAAAACACAGCTTCTTGTCAAGGAATTTCCAACCCAACATGCCTTTCCAAGGGTAAAATTCTTTTATGGGCAGAGTGGCAATTGTTCTCTCATAAATTTCCGCAGCCATATAAACCAATTGATTGTTGACAAAAAAAGTATCCAATTCATGGAATACAATGAGTAGCCGCGCAACAGCACCTCCTGTGCCCCTTGGTATTCCAAGAAGCTGCCAAGCGGATAACTGACAAGTAAAGAAAAAACTATTGTGTACCCCACCAGATAAAGGAAAAAGAAAAAAAAGGCTGAAAGGGCCTTTCCCAAACGCCCTGTAATGCGATTGGCTATGCAGGCGACAAATCGTTCAAAAAAAATTGAGGCCAGACCCAATAAAATTCCGGCAAAGGCAGCTACACCAACAAAATCCCCCCCTGTAGCATTCAGAGCTGAAAAATATCCCCCATGCACCAGCATCACAAGAACATAGAGCAAAAGCACAGAATACTGAGCCGTACCGTACAACCTATCAGAATAAAAAAACAAACCTACTTTTTTTCGTCGGGACACAGCTGATTCAATTTCACTCATAAGGCACAATACTATATCAACTCCCTGATGCGTCCTCACCGAGAGTATAAAACGATTTTCGGTAATTAAAGGTGGTTACAACAGATGAGAAAGACGGTCACTGGCACGACGCAGCCGGTTGCCAAGGACATGAATAATTCGTTTCAAAAGCTTTACGCCGATATCAGGACGCTCGGCGAGTAATTTATTAAGTTGCTCACCAGAAAGGGTCAACAGTTTGCTCGTCTCAGTGGCCATCACAGTGGCATTTCTTTGGCCACCATCCTGCACCACGGATATTTCACCGACCAGGCTGCCACGTTCCAGCACGGCTACCAGAATGAACTTACCGGGAAAACCGGTCTCTTTTTTAACAGCGAGCTTTCCTTCAACCAAAAAGCCCATATACTCGCCGGTGTCTCCGTCGCTCATCAAGACTTCGCCTGATTGCCATTCCCGGGGCTGCAAATATGGAAAAAGGGCATCGATCTCCCCTTCCGACAAAAAGGGGAAAACATCCTGTATCTCTTTGACTGTATAAATTGAGCTCACCTGCGCTGATCCGACATCCATGGTCTTATTTATTTTTTCTTAAGCGGAGCATTAATTTTCTCCTCCATACGAACAAGCAGGCCGGAGAATTTTTCCTGCTTGATGATACTATCGAACTGGGTCCTGTAGTTTCGTACGAGACTCACACCTTCAATTATGATGTCATACACCATCCACTTCTCAGCGTTGTTTTTTAACTTGTAGTTTACCGGTGTTTCCACATTGTTTCTGATAAAATCAGAATAAACGATGGCTTTTTTCCCTTTAATCATCTGCTTCTTAAAAACAACCTTTTCGCCGGAATAGGAGTCGACTTTGGCGATATAGGTCCTTTCCAAAAGCTGAGAAAACAGATCGACAAAATTATCCTTCTCCTTATCTGTCCTTTTCTTCCAATTCTTGGCCAGCGTTCTCTTTGACATCTCACGAAAATCAAAATGTTTTTTCACGACCAGCATGATTCGGTCTTTACGGGCCTTTTTCCGTTCAGGCCCAGCAAATTTGGGGTCTTGCAGGATATCAATAATCTCATGCACGGCAGATTCCACTTGCCCAAGCGGCTGCTCGGTATTCGTATTCGCCCAAACAGCTGTTGCACTGAGGCAAATACCCACAAAGAACAGGGTCAAGAAAGACTTCAACAACATACTTTTACACTTTACAACGCTCATGTCATTCATCCTCACCAGGACAGTAAAATTCCCGAAATTATTCGAGTCAGCCTGCCGCTATTGTATCAATCTCGACTCGGTAAATCCTGCGGCATAAAGTTGTTCCTCTTTTTCCTTGGCCGCAAAAAAATCCTCTCCTGCCGGAACCTGCACACCATAGAAGACATAAGAACCTCTATCATAGGCCCTGATAAATGCCTCACGATCAACGCTTAACAGCTTTTCTTGCAGAGCGAAGGCTCCATTCGGCTCCACTGCTGTTCCGACCTGCACATAAAACGCTTCAAAGTCGTTCGCCTTCTCAACGGACAACTCTTCTTCGGTAATCGGGCTAGGTGTTCTGTGCACATAACGGCTGCCATATTTTTTTTGAGAATAAATTGACTTTTGATCGCCGCTATCCTGAACCTTATGCCTTCTGTACTGGACATAGGCATCACGTATAGCGATATAGGGATCAATGGCGGCTGCCTTAAAGTCTTCGTAGTCACCAAGAGTCAGAGAGGTTTTATTTACCTTCTCACCGGACTGTGCCCCAACTCCCGCCAAGGTGTCAGAGGCAGTGAGGTAAGTCAAGGGACTCAGAAATGCGTCGCCGACAAGGCCAACTGTATCCCGGGCGCTGGATGGGCCGAAAATGGGCCAACAAAAATAAATTCCATCTCCCAGGCCATATGTACCTAGGGTTTGGCCAAAATCCTCCTGCTTCGGAGTCAAACCAAACTCATTTTTAGCAGGATCAGCGAGTCCGCCAATTCCTACGGTGGTGTTGATCAGAAATCGGGCTGATTCAACGCCTGTATTTTCAATTTTGCCCTGCAAGAGGTTGTTCACTATGCGAACCGGAGCAAGCAGGTTATTAAAAAAATCACGAACACACATGCGAACATCTTCAGCCAGCACGTTTTTGTACCCTGTTGCCACGGGCTTAAGTACCCAAAAATAGAGCTTGTCGTTAAAGTGAAAAAAGGTCCTGTTCATTGGCTCTAAAGGGTCTGATATGCCACTTTCAGCTGACTCATCTAAATAATCGTCATCATCAAGACTATTATCATCTGCAGCACAGGGAACAGCATTCAGGACAAAAAACAGGCCCAGACAGGCAACAAGCAGGAACACTTTTTTGAGGGGTATGTGGTCTAATTTCATCTGGGAAACCTCTAATTAGCCAAAATAGATTATTCCAAAAAAAGAGTTGAATCGATACATGCCGATCCAACTCTAAACTAAGATTTCATTATATAATTTTGCCTGAATGCTCTTTAATTATCAAACACATTTAAGAAAAAAGTTAAACTCAAAACGAGAGCATTGCAGCCAAAACTCTACAAATCACCGAAAATATATTTACTTACCATTTCTTCAAGGTCGACCGCGGATTCGGTTTCTGTAATCCAACCGCCATCCGCCAGCATCTCATCAGCGCCACCTTGGGTAATCTTGATAAACTTATCGCCGATAATCCCCTGGGTTTTCACAGAGGCAATAGCATCGTCGCTTACCTTTTTATCAATATCGATAACCAGCGAAACACTGGCCTGATCATCATCACCCAAAATAATTTCGCCAACCTTGCCCACATTCACGCCTGCCATTTCAACGGCAGCACCGCGCTTCAAACCGGATACATTTTCAAAATCCGCCTTAACCACATAGCTTTTTTCCATTGAGAATACGGAAAATTCTCCAAGTTGCATGGAGATCCAGACAAAACAGAGAAAACCCATTACGACAAATAAGCCGACGATTACATCCACATGCTGTTTTTTCATAACGTTGACTCCATCTCCCTGCTTAAGTAGACATTGCCCATGGTGTTTTGGACAAAAGTCTGTATCTCAGGTGTTTGACTTTGCAAAATATCTTCAGGGCTATCAAATGTCGTAAAGCTGCCCTTGTTTACGAGAATGACTTGGTCGGCCAGGTTAAAAACCTTTGGAATATCATGGCTGACTATGATCGAAGTATAGCCAAATCTTTTCTGGGTATCGATGAAGAGCTGATAGATCTCCAGTGTCTTTTCCGGATCTAGACCGGTTGTTGGCTCATCAAAAAGCATGATTTGCGGTTGCAGCATCAGGGCACGGGCAAGACCGACTCTTTTTTTCATGCCACCGCTCAGTTGGGCGGGAAATTTCTCCTCATGACTGTCCAAACCCAATGGAGAAAGAGTGTCCATTACCCTGTCTCGAATCTCCCTGTGGCTAAGCTTAGTCCGCTCTTGCAACGGCAAAGCGACATTAGCAAAAACAGTTAACGAATCAAGCAGAGCAGCGCCTTGGAAAAGCACGCCGAATTTCGTCCGGACCGCATTGAGTTTCTTACTGCGCATTCGGGTGATATCCTGTCCATCGACAATAATGTTACCAGAGTCAGCCTTCAATAAACCCAGAATAAGCTTGAGGGTAACACTTTTACCTTGGCCACTGGGACCGGCAACAACGGTAGTCTTTCCAGACTGGATGGAAAGGTTCACCCCCCCCAAGACAGTCTGAGTGCCAAAGGATTTGACCACGTTTTCAAATTCAATAATAGCGTTGTTCATAGCATAATTGCCGTAATGAGATAATCCCATATCAGGATTGAGATGGAAGAAAGAACAACCGCCTGGGTCGTCACCCGGCTCACTCCCTCGGCGCCATAACCGGCATTACGGATCACGTGCACGAAAAAGCCGCGCCCGGTACAAATCCAGACCACCGACAGGGCAAAAACAAAAGATTTGACAATCCCCATATTGATGTCTTGATTCAGCACACTGGATTCCATTCCGGCAAAATAGGCACCTGGGTTAACGCCCAGCATGCCGCAGCCAGCGATGTAACCGCCAAATATACCAACGAAGTTAAACATCTGGGTCAGGATAGGAATGGAAATCAGGGTGGCGAGAAATTTGGGGGTTATAAGATAGCGAAACGGATCTATTGCCATGCACTCCAGCGCATCGATCTGTTCTGAATTTCGCATAATTCCGATCTCGGCACACATTGCCGAGCCGGCTCTTCCAGTGACCATGAGGGCCGTCAGGACAGGACCCAGCTCACGAATAAGGGTCAGTGCCACAGCAGAACCCAAGGCTCCTTCCGAGCCAAACTTACGTAAGGTGTAATACCCTTGCAGCCCGAGGACCATGCCGGTAAAACCGGCGGTAAAGAAGATAACCCAAAAGGAGTTGGCGCCGATAAGCCGAACCTGTCGGATCATGGCGGCATGGCGGAAAGGACGCTTAAAAAAACCACTAAGGGCCAAGGCCAAAAAAGAGCCCATTCTCCCAAGATCCTGGAGGCAGTTTATAGTATTTTTGCCGACTTTTTCGATATGACGGATCATGTTTTTACTTTGGCCTAAAAGGGTGCCGCTGCTTCTACTTCTCAAGTTACAGGAAAACAGGAAATTCCTGCGTCCAAACTTGAATAAGTTACTAAGAGTCTTTGTTGTGTGTCAAGTGCCATAAGCACCGAGTAAAACTCTGCATGTGTGGAGACAAAAAAAAAGGGATCAGCTATTAGGCTGACCCCTCATCGGTATCTGGCGGAGTGGACGGGACTCGAACCCGCGACCCCCGGCGTGACAGGCCGGTATTCTAACCAAACTGAACTACCACTCCAGAGCGTGGTGGGCGGAACAGGGCTCGAACCTGTGACCCTCGGCTTGTAAGGCCGATGCTC
>CAYLQA010000050.1:0-21732 GCA_964385695.1 uncultured Desulfobulbia bacterium
TAGAAGAGATGGTGGCAGATGCGCAAAGCATCACCTGTTGTGTCGGGTCAATGCAAAGTTAACAATGTATAATGAAAGGTTGACCGCCTCGGAGAAAAGAAAATCTGCCAACGGATGGGTTCAACCCCGCAGCGCAGGTTCACAACAAAAAAATCAACAAGTAACAACATAATAGTTTTCATTTTTCACTCTTAATTTTTCATTCCGGTTCACAAGGATATCCGCAGCATGACAAACGAACTTTCCTGCTTTAAGGCCTATGACGTACGGGGCAAGGTCCCCGGCGAGTTGAATGTGGCCCTGGCCCATAATATCGGCCAGGCCTATGCCACCCACCTGAAACCCAAGCGAATTGCCATTGGCCACGATATCCGCCTCTCCAGCCCGGAGTTGAGCGAGGCCCTGGCCAAGGGCTTCATGGCCCAAGGCGTGGATGTGGTGGATCTGGGGCTCTGCGGCACGGAAGAGATTTATTTTGCGGCCTTTGACCTTGATGTGGATGGCGGGGTCATTGTCACGGCCAGCCACAATCCATCCGACTATAACGGGATGAAGTTTGTCCGCCAGGGCGCCCGGCCCATCTCCGGTGATACCGGCTTACGGGATATTGAGCGCCTTGCGGCAGCCGGAGACTTCGCGTCCGGCAGAAGCACGGCTACTCTGACGAAAATCGACAATAAACCCGCCTACATCGAGCACCTGCTCGGCTATGTGAACAAGGACATGCTCAAGCCCCTTAAGATCGTGGTCAATGCGGGCAACGGCTGTGCCGGGCCTGTGATCGATCTTTTGGAAAAGCATCTGCCCTTTACCCTTATCAGGCTGCAGTGGAGTCCGGACGGCAGCTTTCCCAATGGGGTGCCGAATCCGCTTTTACCTGAAAACCGCGAGATTACGGCACAGGCGGTACGGGAACACAATGCGGATCTGGGCATTGCCTGGGATGGCGATTTTGACCGCTGCTTCTTGTTTGATGAGTCCGGCAGCTTCATCGAGGGCTACTACATGGTCGGCCTTCTGGCCCAGGCCATACTGGCTCAGCACCCCGGCGCCAAGATTATTCATGATCCGCGCCTGACCTGGAACACCGAAGAGATCGTCAGCCAGGCCGGGGGAATTCCGGTCATGAGCAAGACCGGGCATGCCTTTATCAAGGAGCGGATGCGCTCGGAAAATGCCGTATACGGCGGCGAGATGAGCGCCCACCATTATTTTAAGGATTTTGCCTATTGCGACTCCGGCATGATCCCGTGGCTGCTGGCCGCGAACATTCTCTCTGCCACGGATACCCCCCTTTCAAAACTCGTTGTCGCCATGCAGGAGGCCTATCCGGTAAGCGGCGAAATAAACAGCCGGGTGACAGATCCTGATGCTGCCATCAAACGGGTCGAGGAATATGTGGCTGAGGTCCCGGGTGCGCGCGACTACACTGACGGGTTCAGTTTTGGGGCAGAGGATTTCCGCTTCAACATCCGTAAGTCAAACACCGAACCGGTCCTGCGCCTGAATGTGGAAAGCCGTGGGGACCAAGGGCTCATGGAACAAAAAACCACAGAGCTGCTTGAGCTGATCCGTGGCTGATTTTTGTACCGGCCAGCCAATTGCCTACTACTTGGTACCCCTTATTTCCCTCTTCTTTCTACATCCGGTTTGACAAGGCCTATCCAACCAATATATCTTTTATTTTATGGCGATTAAACGTCTGTCCGGCAGGCATTGATACTCTACGCCGTCTAAAATTCCAGTACTATCAAAACAAGGGGGAAGCATGTCGCAGGAGAGCTTGTGTGTTCTGAACATGGCCTTTGACCAGAGTAAATTTCTGGACCAGGCATCCGAGTTCGCCAAGGAAGTCATGCCGCAAGGGGTAGTCACCCAAAAGATGTTGGCTGCCATGCGGGACCACGGCTTTGAGCTGAACGATGAACTGAGAAATTCCCTTCTTGAAAAACCTAAAGCCTCGGACAATTACCATTTCATTCCCCAGGACTATACCGAGCTTGCGACCATTCCTGCTTGGCAAGGGCTTGAGGCCAGGCAGAAAAAAAAGATCATCCACTTTCTATGGGACCCGAGCCACCTCCACCAACTCTCCCTGCATGACATTTACCAGCAACCGGATCTGGCTGAAAAATTATACGACCAGGTACGAAAACTCATCGACCAGGGGCTGATCCGCATTAAAGATGGCGACAAAAAGATAACACCACCCCTTTTAGCGGATGCAGGTACGGTGGATCAGCAGTATGAATTTCTTGCGGTTATGGATGCCATTGACATGGCCTATTGCAAAAATCGCCGCAAGGTGTTGCAGTGGATGTTTTTTGAGGAAATCTCCGCCTATTTCCACTCACCCGATCTTTTGCTGGCCCTTGCCCGGGATGTGAGCACCAGGGAATTTGAGATCTATTATGCCGAGCGTCATCCCGGCGGAAAAAAGCGTTTTGCCAAGGAATGCTGCATTAAGAGCATCCATCGGCTCATACTGAAAAAGATTCTCCCGCCAAGCAGCAAGCTTTCGCGCTTTCTTTCGGACCACAAGCAGGGTATCAGCCATGACCGCCTTTGTGCGAAATATGGCACCCAAACTACGGAAAAAGCCTGGAACCTCTACAGCATGCTTTCGGTTATATCATTTGCCAAGCTGCGCAAAATCCTGCCCGTTGAGGATGCGCGCAAACAACTTGCCTTGATCAAGGCCCTTTATACGGATGCCCAGAGCAAACAGCCGCCGGAAAAACTGGTTGAGATCGCTGGGCCGGATCTCACAAAACAACTGGCGCCGGGCCAATTGACCCTGCTGGTGCAGCTTTTTCGTGAAGAGGAAATTTTGTCGCAGGCCAGGCAGGATGGCGTGAAAAAAACTCATCCTTCTTTTGTGCAAAAAGTTCTGGCACTGCTCAATCTTTCCGGGAGCAAAAAAGCAGACCTGTCAAGCGCCTCAGCCTCACATCTTGAGTCGTTGGTCGGCCTGCTCGGCCTTGAAACGATAAACACGCTTTCTCCCGGCAAGCTGCAACACATCCTCGCCATACGTGATCAAAACTTCAAAACTGCCCTGGCGAACGGCTTTACCGCATACCTTCCCAAGCTGAAAATGGAGGCCATTCTTCCCTTGGCCAAGCTTTTTCAGACCCCGCACTGGGAGATTGTCAAGTCTTTGCGCTTTGTTAACTTTATGGATGTAGAAATTCTTGAAAACATCGCCAAACTGTCTGAAAAAGGACTTTTGGACAGTAACTTTGCCAAATTTCTTGCCACGGTTTTCAAACAAAAGATTAAAGGTCTGCGCCTCTACCATCTCATTGAGGTGGATATGAACCGGGATATCATCCTCTTCTTTAAAGAGAAATTTTTAGCCTTAAAAGAAGGAATGGTCCGGATTGCCAAAAACAACGTCCATCTCCTCAAACAGTACGAACCTTTGGCGCAACTGTTTTTCAAAAAAACCAGCGAACAACTGCAAAGCTTTTTTGAAGACAGTTATCGCCTGGGTAAATTCATCAGCGAGTTGAATACCGGCAGCCGTCGGAAGATTGTTGTGGAGCCGCAGTAGGTGTGGCAAATTGCCGCAATCCCTTGCCATCCGCCCCCCCCGCCGGATTGACAAACCTCAAATTCATCCCCTATACTGATAGGGAGGTAATATTGCCTTAGGTCCTTGAGGGGGATGTTGTGGCACTTGAAAAGCTGTGTATCCTGAATACTGACCAGGATCCGAGTAAGTTCCTGGATCAAGCATGTGAGTTTGTCAAAAGGGTCACCCCGAATGGGGTGGTCACTGACGCCATGCTACATAATTTACACAAGCACGATGTTGAACTGAGCCAAGGCCAAATCAACTCCCTGCTCCGGAAAGAGGACATTTACGGTAATTACCGCTTCATCCCCAAAACCAAAGAAAAACTCTACCAGCTTGCCAGCTGGAAAATTCTAGACAACTCGACGAAGAACGTCATCCTGCAAACCCTGTGGCAACCAAGCCATTTTCAGGAAATTCCGCTGGCGGAAATTTTCCAACAACCAGAATTATGTGAAGAAATATACGCCCAGGTCAACCGCCTGCTCAAGGAACGCACCATCCGCATAAAATCCGGGCCCAAACTTTTGAAAGCCATCCCCAGGGCCAATACGCCTGAAGGCAAAAAAGAGCATCTTGCCTTTCTTGCTGCAGTGGAAGCGATGGACACCGCTTACCTGCATCACCGCCAAGCGGCATTACAGTTTGAATTTTTTGAAGCGGTCACAAATCTTTTTGGCTCGACCAAGCTCATGCTCAGTATTGCCAAGGATATTTCTCTCAGGGACCTTGAAATTTATCATGCAGAGCCTAACCCTGACACAAAAAAAGAGTTTGCCAAGGAATGCTGCCGCCGGAGCGGCTGCCGCACCCTCATCCGGCAGACCGTAAAAGCCGATAAGCGTGTAGAGTTATTTTTAAATGATCACCGTCGACGTATTGATGAAAAAATACTCTGTGACAGACACGGAAAGCGCCAAGTCCTTGAGGCCTGGAATATTTACTGCATGGTGGAAAATCTTTCCTTTGAACAAACCATGGTCTTTGTGGACATGGAGAGTGCAAAAAACAAGCTCACGGCTATCCAGACCTTTTTCCAAAAATCTTTTACAGAAAGCATTCCCGATAAGCTGCAGCGCACATTGGGCGAAAGTTTGGTCGAAAAGCTCCACCCGGGAAGCCTGTGCGTCATTGTCGAAGCCTTAGCAGAAGAAGATATCAAGATAGACAAGCTGGAGCAAGAGGACCACAAACCGCCGCAAGGCTCCCTGCTGAAAACCTTTGCCTGGAAATTGCAATACCTGACGGAAAGCTCGGATCAGCCCGCAAAACATCCGTCTTTTATCCTGGGGCTGTTGCGCGCTTTGGATGATAACATCCTGACCCAACTCACCCCCAGCAAGCTGCAGTTCATCATGGCGATCGACTCCAGTGATTTTCTTGCCAAGATCAACAAAGGGTTTGCCCAATTTCTGCCCCACATCAAAAACGAAAAAGTCATCCCTTTAGCCAGTATCTTTGGCACGCCATTATGGGATATCGTCAAGGCCTTCCGCTTTGTCAATCATATCGACAACAGTATTTTAGAGAGGATGGACTACCTGAGCAAAAACAATTTGCTGGATACGGCCTTTGCCCGGTTCCTTGCTGATTGCTTCAAAAAAAAGGTGGAGCAGCTCAGGCTGTACCATATTGAAGAGGTGGAAAAGAATAAGGATGTGATTCTCTTTTTCAAAGAGCGCTTTCTCGCCTTGAAAAAGGGGGTTGTTAAAATCGTGACCCAACACATCGCCCTGGTCAAAAAGCATACGGAACTGGTTCCGCTCTTCTTTCTCAAGAGCGCGGAGCAACTGGCCCTTTTCTTTGAAGATTCCTATAGACTTGGGAAGTTTATCGGAGAGATGGAAAAGGTCACCAAGCGCAAGATTATTCTCGAGTAAAATCAGGCAATTCGGCGCAAAAAATTATCTACAGACTGGTTATTGCTGGGATTCGAATATCTTGGTGAGAGCAGGCAGGTTTTCTATAAAGAGATCCACCAACAGCGGGTCAAACTGCAGGCCTCGTTGTCTTTTTATTTCCGCAACCGCCTCATCCATACTCCACGCTCGCTTATAGGGCCTTTCGGACATCAGGGCATCAAAGACATCGCAGAGGGCGACAATACGACCGGCCAAGGGAATCTCATCCTTGCTCAGGCCGTTGGGATAACCTTGGCCATCCCAACGCTCGTGATGGGTCAGGGCAATATTTTGGGCCACCTTCAAAAGGTCTGAACTCCGGCTGTCCAGCAGATCCGCCCCAAGCTCGCAGTGCTCTTTCATGGCCTCATACTCCTGGCTGCTGAGCCGGCCCGGTTTGTGCAAAATGGTGTCGGCAATGCCGAGCTTGCCCACATCATGCATGGAAGAGGCATAAAAGAGGATGTTATTGGCCTTTTGGCTTAAGCCCACGGCCTTACCAATAACCACACAGTAATGACTCATACGGGTGATATGGTCCCCGGTCTTTTGATCGCGGCATTCCGCGGCCCGGGCCAGCTTCAAAACCACATCAAGCTGGGCCTTTTGCAGTTTCTGGGTACGTTCGCCCACCAGCTCTTCCAGGTGATCCCGGTGGCGGGCAAGGGCCTCCCGCACCACCTTGAGCTCCTCTTCCACCTTCATCTCTTTGCTTACGTCAAACAAGAGCCCGGCCGAAACAAAGATATTATCCTGGCCATAATACTCGATCCGGGCCTGATCCTTGAGCCACACCTCTTTGTCGTCGATACCGAGCTTATAGATTGCCTCGATGGCCCCGGTGCTGCGGACATCATCGCGCAGAGAAGAACGCATCTTGCCCAATTCTTCGCTGCTCGTGACCTCTTTGACCACATCGCCGTCATACTCCTGCAGCCGCTTATAGACGCAGTGGTCAACGATCTTTTCGCGAAAACTCCGGGCCTCGTCGCCTGGGATGCAATCAAGAAGATCGGTAAGACGGGAGCCGGCATACTCATACCAGATCTCATTTTTTTCTTCGCCGTGCCAGGCGGATATATAGGGGATGGCAAAACTGCCGATGCGTTCTAAGGAGTGAAAAAGGGAAATAGACTCGGTGATGCTTTGCTTCAACCGTGGGCTGAAGGCATCATCGTGGAGAAGGCGTCCGATATAGCCGGTTATAGCAGCTTCCCCCTCTGCACGGCTAACCTGTGAACCTCTTTGCGGCATAACTCACAACGAAAAAAGTGTTGTTATTGCAATACGATATAGATCCTAGTACATACTTCTACCCATTCTCTTTTTCAAATGCAAGGCCTTTTCCGTTTCTCTTTGGAGTTGTTTTAGGCCCCGGCATTTTTATAAGGCGCCAGCCCTTCAGGGGTCAGCCGAACGGGTTAATGGGTGTGGGTAAAAAGCGCCAACAAGGCATGGATGCTTGCAAAAACAAGCAGGCCTATACCGGCTTTTTTATGCATGGCCGGAGAAAATTTGATGTACTTGAGCCCGCTCGCCAGCTGAAAGAGGATCAACATGTAGTTTATGAAACCCAAAATTAATACAAGAGACACCCCGGCAATTTTCATATCTCCCCCTTACTTGGTCATTTTTATCTGTGCTTTCACCAGCCCGGCACTGCCATGAACGTTGCATGAGGCGGCAGCCTCAAGCGTGAGGTTCTCTTTTACCTCTATGGTGTGTTCGATGGTAAACAGTGCAGCCGAAGGCCGCTTGATAAGGTCATACTTCCAGTGGACCAGCTTGATGTTATTGATCTTCAGATACGCTTTTTCGGTAAAGTGGAGAAAGTTGTTGGCACTGTGGGAGACATGGATCTTGATAACCACCTGTTCCCCATAGCGGGCCGTTTCAGGTGCCTCAATGACCACCTTTGCCTTATCCGCCCAGGCGGGTTGCACCCAGAAAAAAGAAACCACCAAAAAGAAAACAAGAACCTGTCTTATCATTGCCGCCTCCCTCACGAAGTTTCATCATATAGCTTGGTCCCATTTCCAAGGCTTGTCAAACTTCTTGCAGAAGAATTTATCGTGGTGCAGCCATAGCAACGAAGGGGGCTAAAAAAACCCAACACCATTTATACACGGTGTTGGGCGAAAACTTTCCGGTACCCAGCTCGGCAAAAGCTCTAAAGGATACAGGTGCCGAAAATGCAAGAAAGAACCCGACCCGCAATACATCAGTATGCGGGTCGGGTGATGCCGCAGCAGTTTCGGTGCATGTATCCTTTAGAGGGCGTCGATGATGGCGTTGTAGGTCGCACTCGGACGCATGGCCTGGTTGGCCTTTCCCTCATCCGGGCGGAAGTAGCCGCCGATATCCATGGCACTGCCCTGACAGGAGATAAGCTCGTCCACAATCTTAGCCTCGTTGGCCGCAAGATCCGCAGCCGCTTTACCAAAACGGGCCTGCACCTCCGTGTCTTCACCCTGCTCGGCCAGGGCCTGGGCCCAGTAAAGGGCCAGGTAAAAATGGCTGCCCCGGGTATCAAGCTCATTCACCTTGCGGGAAGGAGATTTTTCGTTTTCCAGAAACTTGCCGATGGCCGCATCAAGGGTTTTGGCCAAGAGTGCCGCCTTCTCGTTATTAAAGGTTGCAGCGATATGCTCGAAAGAGGGAACCAGGGCGCAGAACTCACCGAGTGAATCCCAGCGCAGGTGGCCTTCCTTTACAAACTGCTGCACATGCTTGGGCGCGGAACCGCCCGCCCCGGTCTCAAACAGGCCGCCGCCATTCATCAGCGGCACAATGGAGAGCATCTTGGCGCTGGTGCCAAGCTCCAGGATGGGAAAGAGGTCGGTGAGATAATCACGTAGCACATTACCGGTTACGGCAATGGTATCCTCACCCTTTCTGATGCGCTCAAGGGCGAAACGCATGGCCTCAACCGGCTGCATGATGCGGACATCCAGGCCCGAGGTATCGTGGTTTGGCAGGTACTGGTTGACCTTGGCGATAATCTCGGCATCGTGGCCGCGATTTTCATCGAGCCAGAAGATGGCCGGAGCGCCGCTTGCGCGGGCTCGATTGACTGCCAGCTTGACCCAATCCTGGATGGGCAGGTCCTTGGTCTGGCAGCTTCTGAAGATATCGCCCTCTTCCACCGCCTGCTCAAGAATGGTCTCGCCGGAGGCGGTATCAACGATGCGAACCGTGCCGTTTGCAGGCGCCTCAAAGGTCTTGTCGTGGGAGCCGTACTCCTCTGCCTTTTGGGCCATCAGACCGACATTGGAGACGCTGCCCATGGTGGCCGGGTCAAAGGCGCCGTTTTTCAGGCAATCCTCAACAACCTCCTGGTAGATCGTGGCGTAGCAGCGGTCCGGGACCATGGCGATGGTGTCGTGCAGTGCATCGTCCGGCCCCCACATTCTGCCGCCGTCGCGGATAAACACCGGCATGGAGGCATCGATGATCACATCGTTGGGCACATGCAGGTTGGTGATGCCGCGGCTTGAATCCACCATGGCCAGCTCACAATTGGTTTTATAGCAGGCCATGATATCCGCCTCGATCTCGGCCCGCTCCGCTTCAGGCAGGCTCTCGATCCTGGCGTAGAGGTCGGACAGTCCGTTGTTGACGTTCACGCCCAGCTTTTCGATAACCGCCCCATGCTTGGCAAACACATCTTTATAAAAGACTGAGACACAGTGGCCGAACATGATGGGGTCGGAGACCTTCATCATGGTCGCCTTGAGATGGAGCGAGAGGAGCAGGCCATCGTTTTTGGCCGCCTCAATCTGCTCGGCAAAGAATGTGCGCAGGGCGCGGACATTCATGACCGAGGTGTCAAGGACCTCGCCTGCCAACAGTGGCGTGCTCTCCTTGAGTACGGTGACGCTTCCATCCTCGCTAACCGCCTCAATGCGGACATCGCAGTCCTGTTGCACGGCAGTGGATTTCTCACTGGCGTAGAAATCTCCACCCGTCATATGGGCGACCCGTGATTTTGATACCTCGGGCCACTGCTTCATCATCCGGTGGGGGTTTTTGCGGCCAAACTCCTTGACCGAGGCGGCTGCCCGCCTGTCGGAGTTTCCTTCACGCAGCACCGGGTTGACCGCACTGCCAAGCACCTTGGCAAAGCGGGCGTGCAGCTCTTTTTCCTCGTCGGTTTTTGGCTCTTCTGGATAATTGGGAATATCATAGCCCTTCTCCTGCAGCTCCTTGACAGCCCCTTGCAGCTGGGGAATGGAGGCGCTGATATTGGGCAGCTTGATGATGTTGGTCTCGGCCAATTTGGCTAATCTCCCCAGCTCGCTGAGGTAATCGGGTATCTTTTGGCTCTCTGTCAGCTTGTCGGGAAAGTTGGCGATGATTCTCCCGGACAGGGAGATATCATTTTTTTCAACGGACACGCCGGACCCCTTGGTATATGCCTGGAGCACGGGAAGTAAGGAGTAGGTTGCCAGGGCCGGTGCTTCATCCACTTCAGTGTATATGATTCGTTGCGTTGCCATATCTTTTCCTTCGTTTTTGTACTTGATCAGAGGGTTAAAAAACACTCCCGGCAGCCATGGAGTATCATATAAGAGATGCTTCTGCCGAGACATTGGTCGAAACTTAGAAGCATTAGCATATACCGTTTGGGATTGCAATTAGCATATTGCCCTGTCAAGTGCTTGGCTTGCCCGAAAAGGCTTTCGGATATACTTATTCCTTTCCCCTAAAAAATATTCCCCTTTCCACTTTTTCTCTCTGCTAATCTGAAATTAGTGTGAGTGGTTAAAAACCCTACGGAAGCATGAAGGCCATGGAAAAGTTTGTCTGGGCGGAAGAATACAGCATCAGCAAGAGCGAAATTGATCAAGAGCACCAAAAACTCTTCGCCCTTGCCAACGACATGCTCAAATTAGCCGACCAGGGGGAGGAGGTGACCAAGGTCAAGGAGGCCATTGTGGCTCTATATGACTATGCCAAGGTCCACTTTGGCAATGAAGAAAAATTCATGGAAGAGGTTTATTACCGAGACTTACCCCATCACAAAAGGCTGCACGACAACATTATTTCCGAGATGAACACCATCATGAAACACAGCGGAAGCCTCGACTCTGTGGTATATAAGTTCAAACGTCTCATGTGCGCCTGGGCCACGAAGCATATTCCGCAGGAAGACACCAGAATTATACCTTCTCTCAAAATTGCCGGTAAAGGATCTCCATGAAAACACTCCTTGTTGAGGACGATTTTACTTCCCGAAAGTTGATGAATGCCCTTCTGGCCAAGTTCGGTGAGGTTGATATCGCCGCAAATGGCCAAGAGGCTATCGATGCGGTCAAAATTTCCCTTGAAGAACATCAGCCCTATGACTTGATCTGTCTTGATATCATGATGCCCGGCAAAAACGGCCTCCAGGCCCTCAAGGAAATCCGCGCCCTGGAAACCGAAAATCACATACCTTCGGAAAAAGGGGTCAAGGTCATAATGGTCACAGCCCTGGGCGACAAGAAAATGGTGGTCGAGGCGGCACGCCACGGATGCAGCGCCTACATCATCAAGCCTGTGACAAAATCCCGGCTCCATGAAGAAATGGAAAATATCGGCCTGATCTCCAGTGAACAAGCAAAATAACGATACGCAGCCCGAACCAAAGGCTGATCACCAGGAAACCTGTAACCTTTGCGGCAGAGCCTTTGCCATAAAAGAGCTTTCCTGGGAGTCCAAAGGGCTGCTCTGCCGGGACTGCAAGCTTGAAGAAAAAAGCTGCGGCTGCAGCGACTGACCCGGCCACACTCTGATCACATGGCAAAGGATTCTCATATGTCCAAGAAACCCCATACCGTCCCGCGCTTTACCATTATTGCCTTCATGGTCATCGGCCTGGTTTCCGCCATATCCTTTCGAACCCTGACCATTGTCCATGCCCTGCGCCCGGAGTGGATGCGGGGGATCTGGTATTTCGGCGTTATCGGCTACATCCTCTTTTTTGCCTACCGCTACTACATCTCGATCAAGCGCAAACGGGCCATAGCCGAAAACCGCCTCCAGGAAAAGGTGACAAACGGTGCGCTGAGCGATGATGATCGCGAGCTGATCAACTATGTGCTGGCCTCGATCATGAAGTCCAAGGAAAACATCAACTACCTCTTCATCTTTGCCATGTCCATCATCGCCATTGTGGTGGATATTTTTCTTAACTTGCAGGGGTAGGACCAATGAGCGGAAGCGGTGTAAAACATCTGCCCATTGTCGGCATCATGGGCTCGGGCAGCGAATCCCACGCGGACAAGGCCGTACCTTTAGGCCGCTGGTTGGCCAACTTGGGGGTGCACCTGCTCACCGGTGGTGGTGGCGGGGTCATGGCCGCAGTGAGCCAGGCCTTTGCCGAAACACGAGAGAGGCAAGGGCTGGTAATCGGCATCCTGCCGGGTGAGGATTCCGCCTCCGGGTATAAGGCCAAGGCGGGCTATCCCAACCCCTGGGTGGAAATCCCCATATTCACCCATCTTCCCCTCAGTGGGCAGCAAGGGGAAGAGCCCCTCTCCCGCAACCATATCAATATCCTCTCATCCCAGGTCATCGTTGCCTTACCCGGTGGTGCAGGCACAGCAAGCGAAATCCATCTCGCACAAAAACACCATCGACCACTCATCGCCTTTACCGATCAGCAAGACGACATCCCGAATCTGCCGACCAGCACTCCCTGGTCCGACAACCTTGATACGACCAAAGATTTTACCCTCTCCCACCTGCCTTGATTTTGCCGCAACAAAAAGAGGAGCACTATGAAGATTGGTGGTGGCAACATCCTTTCATTTTCGCTGGCCCTATACCGTGCAAGAGGAGCGGGCCTAACAAAAATAAAATTATATAAGGCCTTGTTTATTCGTTCTGATTTGTATAAAAAAACTCCTTGAGGGGCCATGTATTGCAAGGCAGGAAGTATCGATGAAAAAAATTCTGGTTGTTGATAATCACCCGGTTATTCTCAAACTCTTGCTGGATTTCCTGGAAACGGAAGGACACGAGGTGGTAACCGCAGAAGATGGTTTGAGCGCTTTGGAGTTACTCAAATCCTTTTCGCCGGATATCGTCTTTACCGACCTGATCATGCCCAATATCAGCGGGGAAAAACTCTGCCAGGTCATCCGCAGCCGCCCTGAGTTGAGCGATATCTTCATCATTGTCTACTCTGCCAGCGTTGTTGAGGCCGAGCCCGAGTTTGCCGATTTCGGAGCGCACGCCTGTATTGCCAAAGGCCCTTTTAAAAACACGGAAAAACACGTCCGGACCGTAATCGAACATATCGACAACGGCACCACCGGTGAAATAGCCAACACCATCCTTGGCAGCGAAGAGGTCTACAAGCGACGCATCACCTCGGAGCTGCTCTTTTCCAAACGTCATTACGAGATCATCTTTGATTCCATGCCCGAAGGGGTGGTGGAGTTCACCTTTGATTTCAAAATCTTCCACGCCAATGCCGCGGCCTTTGAGCTCTGCGGCATAGCCGAAGAAAATCTCCTGGCCTCGAACTTTCTTGATTTATTCAAGTCCGAAACCCGCTCCCGCATTCACGAACTGCTCATCAATCTCCATGACTCCCCGGCCATGGTTGATGAGCGCCAACCGGTCATCTTGAACGGCAGCCTGGTTTCCATAAACTTTTTGCCCATCAGGGATGGCGACCACGAATTTATCGTGGCCATCATGCGCAACCTCACCGAAAAAAAAGAGACCGAAAAAGAGCTTAATTTACTCAAGCACCAACAGGAGCGTATCCTTAATGCCGTGGCCGAGGGGGTTATCGGTGTGGATCAGCATGGGGTGACCACCTTTGTCAACCCATCCGCTACCCAGATGCTGGGTCTGAGCCAGGCACATCTTATCGGGAATAATTTGCACGAAATTGTCCATCACTCCCGGCCCGATGGCACCAGTATCAACCAAGAAGACTGTCCGATCTGCTGCTCGATTCAGGACGGGATCAGCAGAAAGGGCACGGACTTTTTCTTTCGCCTAGACGGCAGCTGTTTTCCCATCTCCTATGCCTGCACTCCCGTGGTAGAGGATTATGATGTGATGGGGGCGGTACTCACCTTTTCCGATATTACCGCGCGAAAAAAATATGAGGAAAAACTACGCAAAACAGTCATTACTGACTCGCTTACCGGGCTTTTTAACCGGCGTGGCTTTATGACCATGGCCGACCAACTTATCAAAATTTCCGTGCGCGATAAGATTGACTTGCTCCTCATGTATATCGACTTTGACAACATGAAGTGGATCAACGACAACCTGGGGCATGCCACAGGTGATCAGGCACTGGTGGAGGTCGGAGTATTGCTGCGAGATACCTTCCGCCAGGCAGATATCATTGCCCGTATCGGTGGTGATGAGTTTGTCGTCCTTTTTACAGACACCACCAACTTCAGCCAGGAAAAAACTATTACTGAACGCCTCTGTAAAAACGTTGCCTCTGTCGGCAGGCAGGAAAACCGGCGCTACCCTCTTTCCATCAGCTTCGGACTGGCCCGCTATGATCATGACTCACCCTGCTCCATGGATGAGCTGCTCAGCGATGCCGACAGGGCCATGTACAAAAACAAAGAGCAAAGAAAGAAGAACCACAAAGACGGTTACAAGAACTGACCCTCCCCCAACCCCGTCCCTAGCCCCCTCTAACATCTCGCAAACTTTTTCATTTTTTTCGGTTGCTATTTTCAAACTTCTGATATAGTAATAGTTATCATTAACAACCCAATCATATCCGGGGGGATATTATGCAAATCACAGTTGATAAGAATGTTGTTGAGTTCAAGCCTGCAGATGCACAGGAAACTGCTGCCATGGAAACATTGTGGCGGATAATGGTGGACTGCATGAAGGATAATAAAAAGCTCGAGCCCATCGGCGAGTATGTGCCCAGTAAGGAGAACCTGGCCCGCTTTGTCTTGGAGGGAGTACCTGGCGGAAAAACCCAATGGTCCGAGCAAAAGGCGGCAAGCGACAATACGTACTACTGCGCGGTGTGCAACAAGTACATGAACGTCACTGCCGGCAATGAGCTGCCCTACTGCTGCGGCAGCGTCATGGAAACCATGGATTAATTGATTATTTTGCCAGAAAAAATTTGCTATAAGATGGTAATGGCAGCCCCCATTTACCACTCACACAAGGAGTTTCCCAATGGACAAATATGAATGCCCCTGTGGCTATGTGTACGACCCGGCAGAAGGTGATTTTGAAAACGGCGTTGAAGCAGGCACTGCCTTTGCCGACATCCCGGATGATTGGGTCTGCCCCAAGTGCGGCGCGGAAAAAGAATACTTCTATAAGGCAGAGTAACGTAACGCCGCTTTGTGTTTGATCAGGGTTCTTTTAACCCCCCAATACCCCTTGGAGCCTTCTCCCTCCCTCCCAACGATAGATAAGGTTTCAGGGGGTATTTTCTTTTCACCTTCCCCACTTCCCATCTTGGCAAGATCCCTTTATACTGGTCCCCGTAGTCAATCGATACCGTCAGCAAGACAATAACCAGGAGGGTCCCATGCTTTTCACAATCACCTGCGACTATGAGGCCTTTGGCCCCAGCGGCAGGACATTTCAGGTGATGGAGGTCCAGGCCGAAGACGGTACGGATTACTCCTTTCTTATCAGCCCGGAGAAACCCTATTTCAACCACAGAGAAGTAAAAGAGGACATAGCGAAACAGCTTCAGGTCGAGGTGGATGAGGTAGAGCTTGAGGAAATCTAACCCCCCTTCATGCTTTTATTTTCATTTATTCTGAAAAAACAGTACAAACAGTGTGCTGGAGAAAGACAATAAAAAGCCCTCCTTTACGGGAAGAAACAAATGCAGAACACTTTCTTTATACTCGGCCTGGTCCTTACCTTTGTCGGGCTTGCCGTATCCATCCTCTTTTGGGTGCCCAAGCTGGTAAACAAAGAACGCCTCAAAGAGCTCCTTGGCCCTAAATACCCGATCATCTACTTTGTCTATTTTAGCAACGGACCAATGCTGGTGGCCCTTGGTGGGTTGCTTATCTACAAATTCAAGTAGGTTGGCAAAACGAATGAAGCCGGCTGCATATATACTTCTTAGCCTCTTTTTTCTTCCCTGGAACCAGTGCTGGGCCGCAGAAGCTGAGTGTGCCTCCCTGGTCGACAGCCGATGCCAGGGCTGCCATTACAAGTCGAGAATCTGCCAAAAACTTGGAAAAAAGAGCAAATCAAAATGGAAACGGAGCATAAAAAACATGGTCCGCTATGGAGCAAAACTTGATAAAAGAGAGCAAAAGGCCCTGATTAAGTGCCTCTACAAAGCCAAGCCCGGCACCGAGTATATTTGTAAGACAAAGTAGCAAGCCCTAAAAAAGAACATCAAACCACGAGAGGATAATACGATGACGGATACCGCATACGGCTGGGACGACTCCATGGAAATGCGCCTGCTCGACAAGATGAAGGCGGATATGAAAAATGCCATGCGCAACAAGGATAATGTGGTGCGCGATGCCATTCGCATCATCATGAGCGAGTTTCCCACCAAGCTCGTGGTGAAGATCACCCTGGAAAGCGGCAAGAAAAGCTCACGGCCCAAACAGGACGATGAGATTGAAAATGACGATATCATCAATATTATCCAGGGGTTGGTTAAGTCTGAAAAACAAACCCTGGAGCTGAGCAGGCAGGAAGGCTCCGAATACCTTGATGCCCTTACGGCCTACATGCCCCAGCTTGCCACCGATGAAGAGATCGCGGCCTGGGTGAAGGAGAATGTGGATCTCAGCCAGTTCAAGAGCCCCATGCAGGCCATGGGCCCGATCATGAAGCATTTCGGCAAAAAGGCGGATGGCAACCAGGTCAAACAGATCCTGCAAGGTATGCAATAACTCCATGGGCAGTGCGCAAGAGGTTGTCCAGATCGTGGACCTGGACAACAACGAAACCGGCAGCGCCACCCGGGCCGAGATGCGGGCCAAAGGACTACCCCACCGGGCCACCTATATCTTTGTCCTTAATACGCAGGGGGAGATCTTTGTCCAGAAGCGGACCATGAACAAGGACATCTATCCCGGCTACCTGGACGTGGCAACGGGCGGGGTGGTGCTGGCCGGTGAGTCTTACGAGCTTTCCGCTGAGCGGGAGTTGGCCGAGGAGCTCGGGGTAGAGGATGTTCCCCTCACCGGTCACTTTGACTTTTTTCACGAGGATGGCGACAATCGTGTCTGGGGTCGCCTTTTTACCTGCACCTCCGACGGGCCCTTCACCCTCCAGGAAGAAGAAGTGGAAGACGGCTTTTTCATGCCCATCAAAGAGGTGCTCGCCAAAAGCGAAGCCACCCCCTTCTGCCCGGACGGCATCATGGTTTTGAAGCGGTATTTGAAAGAATCACATCACTCCCTGTAGGAGCCATTTTAATGGCGAAAAGCGGCCAGGCCTTTCGCCATTAAAATGGCTCCTACAATACCACCAAAAAATCTCCACATACTCTTTCACCCATGCTCCCTCTTGTTCGACATCTTGCCCGATCCACCTTTGATCTGCTCTTTCCACCGACCTGCCTGGCCTGTGAAAGGTCTCTGGCCTCTTCTGCCGCACCTTTGCTCTGTACAGGTTGTCTGGAAAAACTCAGCCTGCCCAAAGAGCCTTTCTGCACCTGCTGCGGCAAGCCATTTCCCAAGGCGGCCGGTGGCAACCACCTGTGCGGTACCTGCCTGAGCAAGCCTTTTCACTTTTCTCAGGCCCGAACACTTTTTTATTACAACAAACCCTTTTCCGACCTGATCCATTCCTTCAAATACCAGGGCAGCATGGCCGGGCTCTCCACATTCGCCTGGCTTTATCAACAGCAGTTGGAGAACTCTTATGACGAGATGGATTTGATCCTGCCCGTGCCGCTCCATAAAACAAGGCTCAAGGAGCGCGGCTTCAACCAGGCCCTTATCCTGGCCCGCACCCTTTTGCCCGATAAACGCCATAAAATTATGCCCCACCTTCTCAACCGCCCGCTCTGGACCGAACCGCAAACCAACTTTAACGGAGCTGCCCGCCGCAAAAACCTGAAGCAAGCCTTTCAGATCCAGGACCCGGAACCGGTGCGCGGCAAAAACATACTTATCATCGACGATGTCTTTACCACCGGCACCACTGTCAACGAATGTGCCAAGCTGCTCAAACGGGCCAAGGCCAAGGATATTCAGGTACTGACCCTGGCGCGGGTTGAGGAGTAAATCCCTTGGCTGAGCACCCAATCCCGATTACACTGTCGCAACCCAAACAAACAAGGAAAAACCCCAATGGATAAACATACTATCGCCCTTATTGTCGCCCTCGTAGTGGGCGCAATCACCTTTGGCCTCATGCTGAAAAAACAACGCAATGACGACTGCCCATCCTGACTGCTGCTTTACGCAACTCTCGGTATGGGTCTCATATCGTATTATCTCGTGACATCATTTTTATAATTTTTTGTGAGGAATAATCATGCTCGTAGGCGGCCAAGCGCACCGGACCATCTGGGCCGATGAAACAGAGAGATCAATCGTTAAGATCATCGACCAACGACACCTGCCCCATCAGTTTATTGTTGAGGATTTAAAAAACCTTGATGATGCCTGCAGGGCCATTTTTGAGATGCATGTGCGTGGTGCCGGGCTTATCGGGGCCACAGCCGGATTTGGCATGTACCTGGCAGCACTTGCAGCGCCGGAAGAGAACAGCCAGGCCTTTTTAGAAGAGGCCGGAAAAAAGCTCTGCACCACCCGGCCCACAGCCAGCAACCTGGCCTGGGCTGTTGAGCGGCAACTTGCGGCCGTTGCAGGCGAAAGCAGCCTTGCAGCCAAGATCGAAAAGAGCTTTCAAGTGGCAGAGGAAATCGCTGACGAGGATGCCGAGTTCTGCCGCCGCTTAGGAGAGCACGGCAGAACGATTATTGAAGAAATCAGCAAGAAAAAGAACGGCGCGCCTGTGAACATCCTCACCCACTGCAATGCGGGCTGGCTCGCCTTTGTTGACTACGGCTCTGCCACCGCCCCCATCTATGCGGCACAGGCAGCCGGTATCCCGGTCCATGTCTGGGTGGATGAGACCCGCCCCTGGCTGCAAGGCGCCAAGCTCACGGCCTGGGAACTCAAAGAACAAGGCGTACCCCACACCCTGATCGCCGACAATACCGGCGGCCACCTCATGCAGCACGGCGAGGTGGACATGGTTATCGTGGGCACGGACCGCACCACCCGCTGCGGCGACGTAGCCAACAAGATCGGCACCTACCTCAAGGCCCTGGCAGCCAAAGACAATGATGTTCCCTTCTACGTGGCCCTGCCCTCCTCCACATTCGACTGGCAGATCTGCGACGGTGTTAAAGACATCCCCATCGAAGAGCGCAGCGGCGAAGAGATCACCCACATCAACGGCATCACAAACGATAAAGATCTCGCCACCGTCGGCATTGCTCCGGACAACACCAAAACCGCAAACTACGGCTTCGACGTCACCCCGGCCCGACTGGTTACAGGACTCATTACCGAGCGAGGAGTTATGTCGGCAAGTGAAGACGAAATATTGAAACTTTACCCAGAAAAACAGTAAGTTATTTAAGAAAAAAGTATTACGCCGCGCACGTTCGATTCGGATATAATAGAAGCAGTCTATAACCGATTATCTCGCACCGTATAGCACATGTTAGCAGCATAAAGCACCTCCCCAAATGCTAGAACTTGACTTTCGGTCCTAATTTGATACCATAAAAAGACTGGAGGTGAATTATGAATATCACAAACGACATTAAGCCTGTAACCTATCTCAAATCACGCGCAGCTGACCTTCTCAAACAGATAAACGACACACATCGTCCTGTTATCATCACCCAAAACGGCGAACCAAAGGCAGTGCTTCAAGACCCACAAAGTTATGAAAACATGCGAAATGCAATCGGAATATTGAAACTCGTTTCTCAGGGTGAGGCTGATATCCGAAACGATAAAACAATGACACAAGATGACGTCTTCGAAAATATAGAAAAGATGTTACAGAAAAAATGAGTCGTAAATATAAAGTAATTTGGTCAAAGACAGCACATGGCGATTTGTTCGGAATTATTGAATATATCGCTCAAGACAGCCCAGCTAATGCAAGAAAGATATTAAAAAGCATTAAAAACAAAGCAGCTAACCTGTATCTATCACCCCAACGGGGGCGAATTGTGCCAGAATTGCAAGAACAAGGCATAACTCAGTATCGAGAGTTAATCATAAATCCATGGCGTTTAATGTACAGAATTACAGACAACACTGTTTATGTTTTGTCAGTTCTTGACGCAAGGCAAAACGTCGAAGACATCCTGCTAAATCGGTTATCAAAATAAAAAACTGCTAATCGGGTAGCCGGGGGGCTTTCTCCCCCAGCCCCCACAACACCTAGCATGCGGGTCCGCACTAGGCGTTTCCCATAGGTTACCGGGCCGTAGCCGGGTAATGAATCTTTACCCACAATTCCTTAACAGACAACAAACCATTATCTTTCAGTAAGCCATTGGTTGGTCATACCAGACTGGGTTGCCAATGTTCTGGCGAGATGCCATGGCCCTGTCCGCCAACACAAGGCCCCACTTCACCACCATAGCCGATTTTGTCGCGCGCCTTGACCGTGAGATGATCCATCTCTTTCGGGACGTTCTGGTTGTCTGTGACGAGATGGGGCTGATCGGCAAGGAGATGTTCGCCATTGACGGCTGCAAACTGCCGAGCAACGCCTCCAAGGAATGGAGCGGGACCAAAGCTGATTTCGAAAGAAAGGCGGCGAAAATGGAAAAGGCGGTGGAACGGATCGTCAGCCGCCATCTGTTTTCCGATTCCTCCTCCGGCACCGGACGGGAGATGCGGAAACGTGACGAAGAGTACGTTCTGACCCTCAAAAAGCAGATCAACAAAATCCGGAATTGGCTGGATGACAACGATGACAACCCAGGTAAAACCGGCAAGCCAGGGTGAAAAACCACATAGCCACCAAATTCAAGGGAACGAAATCGACCTGCGCCCCCTGCCATCTGCGAGCCGAGTGCTTACGCAAGCCCGAGATCACGGAGATAAGGCAGGTTGCCTATTTTCACGGCCGTTCCGCCCAGGGCAAGGCAACCTTTACCGAGAAGATGAAACACAAGATCGATTCGGCAATCGGTCGTTTCATATACGGTAAAAGACTGGGTACGGTTGAGCCTGTGTTTGCCAACATCTGCAGCACCATAGGTTTGAGTCGATTTTCTCTGCGAGGGAGAAACAAGGTAAACGCCCAGTGGCAGATGTTCTGGGACGGGAGGGTGCAGCAAAGAACAGACAACTCTTCTTACACCCCCGTTCGCAGGCTTTTACTTACTGGGCTTGATAACGCCCTGGCCGCCCAGGCCATGTTTCCGGCGACCTCGGATACGGAGATGCGGGGTGATCCCGGAGAAAGCGATCTCGGCACCTTGCCGGATTGGGAATACCGTAAGATATGGGGAACCCTGACAAAACGGCTGCTGGCCATAGAGGGGTACAGAACGCTCTTTAAAAAGGCATATCCGGATATCGCCTTGGAGGATATCACCTTTGCCCAGGCCGCCAACGCCATTGCCGCCTTTGAAGAAGACGCCTTTACCCTGGAGGATGCCCCTTTTGACAGGTACCTGCGTGGAGAAAAACAGGCCTTAAACGTTGCGGAAAAACGTGGCGCCCTGGTCTTTTACACCAAGGGCGAGTGCGTACGCTGCCATACTGGACCCTTGTTTACCGATCAGGATTTTCATTGCCGACTGGTGCCCCAGGTGGGTCCTGGTAAGGAATCCGGCATTGATGGATTATGGGATTATGGCCGCGGCGAGGTGACAGGACTTGAGAACGATCTCTTCTGCTTTCGTACCCCACCGCTGAGAAACGTTGCCGAGACCGGGCCATGGATGCACGATGGAGCCTTTACCACCCTGGAGGCGGCAGTACGCCATGAGATAAACCCGTATGAATCAGCAAAAAATTATGATGTGAGCCAACTGCCAGAGGCGTACCAAAAGACCTACCTAAACGGGATGACCGACTTTATCATCGAACACCGCTGGGATCTGAAGATGGTGGATGATTACGGAGCGGTTCACTTTGTGGATGAGCAGGACATAAGCGACCTCATCGCCTTTTTAAAGAGCTTGACTTCACCCCATTTGGCTGGTCTGACAAAGCATACACCGGCCAGCGTACCCAGCGGCCTGCCTGTAGCGGATTAAGCGGCTTATTTTTG
>CAYLQA010000051.1:0-12708 GCA_964385695.1 uncultured Desulfobulbia bacterium
GGTGACGAAGCAGCTCTTTTTCTGTTTTCTGGCGCTGCTCAACCTCCTCCTGCAATTGCCGGTTTATGACAACAAGTTCATCGGTACGGCTGGCCACCTCATCTTCGAGATGCTCCAAATGTTTTTGCAATTCCTCTTCGGCTCGCAACCTGGAACGATTTATATGTTTATGGCTTCTGGCAAGGGTATTTATTTCATGGGCCAGTTCCCGAGTCTCCCTGACCTGACTCCAATCAAGGTGCGGCGCCTCCTTATTGTCGGCAATGATCGCCTTTAGCGCCTGAAGCAATTCCGTTTTTTTCACATCAACCCGGGTAGCGATCTTTTCCGCGACAATGACAACACAGACAATCAAAAGAAAACTGACCAGTGATACCGAGACCAACAATTGCTCCAGCCAATCTCTTGTCTGACTGCGCGGAACCTGGCTCCCCACCCACAAGAAAGGCTCGTCTTCATGATTCGCATTGATTGGCTGCCAGGCCATTTCTCCTACTGTCTGCTCCATGTCACGTATCACTGGGTGCTTAAACCCTTTTTCTTTTGCCTGAGCCAGCATTGAGGGCAGATTGTGCAAAAAATCACGAGAAAACTGGTCATCATTTATAAGGTAATGAAAATGTTTGCCCCGGGTCGGTTGAAAACGCAGACGCCTGCCGTTTGCATCAAGCCAAAAATCATCACTATACTCTTTGAGGATGTCTGTAACCTCAACGGTCAGGCTCACAACACCAACAGTACTCCCTTGGCGGTTGGCTATGGGGGCGGAAACAACAAAGGTGACCGGGTGAGCCTTTTGTATAGCACCATGGCCGTTATCAACCTGAAAATCACCGGCATATACATTCCCCGGAGCGGCAGACAAACCCTTGATGAAAAATTCCGCTTTGGAGCGATCCGGCAAATCCTGATGCCATAAGGGAAGGAACACATTGCCCGTATCCCGGATCATGCGCATCACTTCCTTACCCGAGCCGTTGACCAATTGAATACCCACAACATCGACACGATTCTTAAACCATTGCCGCATGAGGGTGACAAAACGGTTCCGCAACTCTTTCCGGGGTGCACTAATTCCCAGAGGGGCTCCGACAAACTCCTTCACACCTGGCAGGCGGGCAATGGAAAAAAGCTGCTCTTTAAGATGCGCTAGGCGCACCTGGAGAACGATATTTCTCTCTTCGAGCTTAAGAATGCTCTCCTGTCGAGAGGCGTGATTCAACCGATCAAGGGTCTGGGGGATACTCAAACTCAGGATGGCCAGCAACGGGAGGGTGCCCAGTCCGACCAGGATATAGATAATGGCAGATTTTAGCCGCATGAGACGCTACCCCCCAACCAAAAGTTACTGAATTTCCGAGGAAATTTCATGACTATCATTAACATCATACATCTCGTCACCGGCTGCATGCCATTTTTTCATAACCATGGACTGTGCTTTTTTCATAAATGGCAAAAAAGTTGAAGAATCAAGGGCGCAGATCGAAATGCCGTGATACTGCTTCAGCTGTTCAGCAACAAAGGATTCATCTACCCGGTCGACCTTATTGAAGAGTTTGAGGCACGGCAGGTTATCAAGTTCGAGCTCCCGTAAAATTTCGTCCACGACCTTAATATGGTCAACAAAACGCGGGTTGCTGATATCTATCACATGCACAAGGATGTCTGCCTCATACAACTCTTCAAGGGTCGCCTTAAAGGCCTTTAAAAGCTCGGCCGGCAAACTCCTGATAAACCCCACGGTATCGGTAATGATCACCTCGAGATCACGGGGAAAGCGCAACCTGCGACTGGTCGGGTCCAGAGTGGCAAAGAGTTTATCTTCCGCCACGATAGAACTGTTGGTCAGACTGTTCAGCAGGGTCGATTTACCGGCATTGGTATAGCCAACCAGTGAAACCACGGGCAGCTCCTGCTTACGTCTTCTGGATCTTCTATGATCCCTCTCCCTGCTCACCGCCTTGAGTTTTTTGCTCAACTTACTCAGTCGATCATTGATGCGGCGCCGGTCTACCTCAAGCTTGGTCTCACCAGGCCCACGCCCGCCAATTCCGCCGGTCAGACGAGAAAGCGCATCATCCCTGGTGGAAAGACGCGGCAGCATATACTTGAGCTGGGCCATCTCGATCTGCAATTTTCCCTCCCGGCTCAATGCCCTGCGGGCAAAGATATCCAGAATGAGTTGGGTCCGGTCAATAACCCGCAATTCAGTGTGATCGGTAATAGAACGGATCTGGGAAGGATTAAGTTCCTGATCAAAAATTAAAAGATTGGCATTATACTTCAGGGCATTGAGCATGATCTCGCTGAGCTTACCCTTGCCCAAAATCCATTTTGCATGGATTTTATTCCTGCGCTGGATCACCTGGTCCAGAATCAGCACATCATCGGACTTGGCCAGCTCCACCAGTTCATCCATGGACTCTTGGGCCCGAAACTTTGACCTGGTGGTCACACTGACCAAAATTGCCCGGTCCTTATACTTATCAATCTCTTTGCTGGGCCGAAATCGTGCAAACTCGGCCTCAAGGGCCGCAATCATCTCACGGAAGGTATGGGGCTGCTGACTGGGCACCACCGGAGGCAGGAAAACCCAGTTTTTACCCTTGACCTCCTGCGGCACCAGATGAACGCTATATATACGCTCAGGATGACCGCTCTCCCGCATCTTGATCACACTCATCAGGTCAAGGCGAAGAAAAAGAAGATCCATCAGATCATCTTCGGTCAAGTCCTCACCAGCCAAGTGAGTGTGGACGCAACGGATTCCCTTCAGGCGCTTACCTGCGGTGCGCACCTGATTCAAGGCCGGGATAAGAATGGATTTATGATCGCCCACCAGGACAAATTCAACCTGGCCGGCGCGGTTGATCAGAACTCCGACCTGCCTGCCGATGTCGCTGGAGACCGCACACAACTCACGGGCCAGCTCCGGGCTGACAACAAGATCCGGGGATACTCGACGCTTAGCAATGCGATCCAGCTGTTTGAGCTGGGCGGTTTTCAAACCGCCTGTATTGCCGCTTACCTTACCGATGACCGTTCCTCCATATCCTTCGCACTAAAAAAAAAGCAGCTTAGGCACTGCGCTCGCGCAGGATACGTTTATCGTCAACCCGAATTGTTACCTTGATGCGGTCGAAATACTCGAGCAGGGGAATGGAAAATTTCCTGGTTAGGCCGGTCATGGCCTTAAAGCGGGGGGCATCTATCTCGCCTTCTTTCTTGATAAAGGCAACGATGTCTTCTTTTAATTTGCTTATGATTGCTGTGTGATAGTAAAGATCTTCACTGATTTTGACCAGCACCTCATCCTGGAGCAGCAGGCCTATAATCTCACGGACCAACTTCTCGCCAAACTTATCAAAATGGGTCAGGGTCTCTTTTATGGTGGGCGTAGAAAAACCAGCTTTTTCATAAAAGTCTGCCAGATCCTTTTTCAATTCTTCGGCATCAGCAGCAAAGGATACCTCATGGCTGGCAAGACGGACCATGGACTCATCCACAACAATGGATTTATCCTTGCCCAGCTTGTTCAAAAACATCTGAAAGACCTTCTGCCCCAAATCAGGAGAAATCCTGGAACGCAACTCCTCTCTGGATAAACCTGGCTTCATGGGAAACTGCTCATGATATTCAGCCAATTTAGCCAGAAGCTTTTCGCAATAAGAATCAAAGGTCGTGGCAGCGACCATACGCTGCTTGTCCGAATCCACAATGATAATCTTCCGGCCGGAGATAGGCCCATCAAGCACCTTTTTAAAGCGCTTGCCAAATTGGCCGACTTTAATGGAAAGTGCATCGAGAGTGAGTCCGGAAATACCGCTCTCTTTTAAATGCAATAGAGCAATATCCTCTAGGGATCCTGTGTGGTAGAGGCTAAAAACCTCTTCGTTGACGGACTTAAACCGCCGCCTTTTGGGAGGTGCGACATTCAAGATTGTACCGCCGCCTATGGTATAGACAGGTGAATAGCTCCTGATGACATACCGGTCGCCAGGCCAAACACCAATGGCCTCTTCGAGCAGAATCTGCACATTGGCTTTCGTGCCGGGCAGTAGTTCCTCATGCTCAAGAAGAACAATGCGCCCCATGATCTCTGCCGTGCCAAGGTGGACGCGGACACGGGCCCGGTTTTTAAGATTTTTTTCGTTGCTGGAAAGATAGAAAAAATCTGCATCCAACATAAAGGAAGGTTGCAGGCAGCCGGGCGTGGCCAGCACTGCACCGCGGTGGATCATATCCTTTTCCAGGCCCTGAATGTTAATGGCCGTTCGGTTCCCGGCCTCAACAATCTCCTGCTCACTGCCATGGACCTGAATACCGCGCACCTTACCCGACGCCCCTTCAGGGTAAAGGGTAATATCCTCCCCCGTGCCAAGGCGGCCTGAGATGGAGGTTCCAGTGACCACAGCGCCAAAGCCCTTCATGGTAAAGACACGGTCAACCGGCAAACGAAACGGGCCATAGGCCTCATGGAACTCGCTCTCGCTGACCATTTTATCCAGGGTCTCGCGCACCTGATCGATTCCTTCACCTGTGGTGGAGGAGACAGACATGATGGGAGCCTCTTCAAGGAAGCTGCCGGCCATAAACTCCCTGACCTCCTCTTCCACCATCTCCAACCAGTCCGGTTCCACCATGTCTTTTTTGGTGAGGATAACCAGGCCGCGCTCTACCCCAAGCAGGCTGCAAATCTCAAAATGCTCCCTGGTTTGGGGCATGATGCCCTCATCCGCAGCGATGACAAAGGCAACAAGATCTATACCGGTAGCTCCGGCCACCATGTTCTTAACAAAGCGCTCATGCCCGGGGACATCGACAATGCCCAGGCGATGGCCGCAAGGAAGATCGAGAAAGGCAAAGCCCAGCTCAATGGTGATGCCGCGCTTTTTTTCCTCTTTTAAGCGATCGGTTTCGATCCCGGATAAGGCACGAACCAGGGAGGTTTTACCGTGATCTACATGTCCGGCTGTGCCGAGCACGATTTCACGCATCTAAAACCCTCCGTTCACATAGGGGTTGGATTGCGCCTCTTCAGCCAAGGTGGAACTGGCCCCACCGTAGCCATGTCCGGGCCAGATCACGGTATCCCCGGGCAGAGTCATAATCTTGCGCTTAATACTGTCTAAAAGTTGGTTGGTATCGCCGCCAGGGAAGTCGGTCCTGCCTACTCCCCCGACAAAGAGGGTGTCTCCGGTAAAGAGATTGGGAGCATGGTACAGACAGATACCGCCAGGGGTATGGCCAGGGGTATGAAAAACCTTTAATTCTATATTACCGACCTTGATGATGTCGCCATCCTTGACCGTCTCGTCCGGGGCAGGCGAAGCGGAAAGTCCAAGAATAGAGAAGTACTGGTCAATCTCAGGCCGAGCAATAAACTCGGCTTCAGCCTCATGCATGATGATCTTGGCCCCGGTGGCCTCCTTGATCACACCGTTGCTATGCACGTGATCAGGGTGGGCATGGGTACAGATTATCGACTCAATGGTCACGCCCTCTTCCTTGGCTGCGGCCAACAGGCGATCCTCATTACCACCGGGATCAATAAAACACGCTTTTTTCGTTTCCTCACAGGCAACCAAGTAGCAGCATACTGCCATGGAACCGACAGTTATCTGTTTCAAGATCATCAAGTCTCTCCGTTGTGTTCAAAAATTAAGCTTAAGGCATCCTTCCCCAAACATAGCCAGCGATCAGGGAGTATGCCAGATGCGAAAAAGAGCCATGCTCGCATATTAACAATATGCGAGCAGGGCTCTTTTAAAGCAGGTGGCGTGCTATCTGATCGCCTTCCCCATTAGCAGTCGCAGGTGTCCGGGTTACATACCCCGCCGCAACCGCAACTTGAGCCAAGGTTATCGGCCATGGGAATCGGGCCTCCGCTATGGACAGGCAGAGCCTTTTCAACCTCGTCGAGAAACTCCTCAAAGGCCTTTACAGCCAGGCTCGTTCCACCGGCAGAAAGATAGGGCCGGCCATCGTCACCGGCAATAACCACCTTGGGGTCAACCGGAATGCGTCCCAAAAAGGGCATGGAAAACTCTGTTGCCAGAGTCTCGCCACCGCCGGTCTTGAAGATCTCAACAGGCTTGTCGCAATGGGGACAGATAAAGCCGCTCATGTTCTCGACAATACCGACAACCTTCATCTCCACGTGTTTACAAAAATTCAGAGACTTGCGGACATCAGCAAGGGCGATGTTCTGCGGGGTGGTAACCACCAGGGCAGTGGCATCTTTAATGGTAGATGCCACTGTCATAGGCTCGTCTCCGGTGCCCGGAGGGGCATCGATGATCAGGTAGTCGAGATCACCCCAGGCCACATCGGCCACGAACTGGCGGATCGCCTGATTCTTCAACGGGCCGCGCCAGATGATGGGCTCGTCACGATTTTCCATCATGGTCTCAAGGGAGATAACCTTGAGGTTCGGATTCTCTTTATAAATCATGGGAGGCATCTTGCCGTCCGGGCTCAGATCTCCCTCCATCTTGGCATTCATATCCAGCATGCGGGCAATATCCGGCCCGTGCAGGTCCACATCCATCAGGCCGACCTTGTAGCCTTTGTTGGCAAGACCAATTGCAAGGTTAACGGAGACGGTGGATTTACCAACGCCGCCCTTGCCGCTCATGACCAGAATCTTATTTTTAATTTTGCCAAGAGAAGTCGTAATCGCCACATTTTGTTGGGCCACAGCCGCATCAGGTGCACCACAGGTGCCTCCCTGACTGCTTCCGCCGCCGCAACCACCACTACTACAATTACTCATAATAAACCTCCATAAAACACTTAAGGTGTTGTTGATTAAGGAATCGATTAATATACAGCAAAAATCAATGCTTTAAAAGAATTAAACCCAGAGGATTCGGCTGGAATGAAAAAAAAAGGACCGCCACTGTGGGCAGTCCTTAAAGAGTACAACTTTTCGGCAAGCGCATTGCTACATAGAGACAAACTCCGTCTGCTCAAGGGCCATCTCCATAACAAAACGATGGGTGTCCATGTTAAAAACCAGCCGCCTGCTGTCCTGATAGTCAAGGTCTGGGGTTAAGGTAATGGCATTGTTCAAGGCCAGGGCCTTAGGTTGACCGATATAAGAGGTCAAGTCAAACTTGCTCTCCACCATCTGCATGGATTTGCCCATGATCTGGTTGGTCATCTCCCCGATGGTATCCACCACCTCTGCAGAGGTAAACTCTTTGGCCAGGCTCTCCTCAGGCAGGCCCATGGCAATCATATAACTACGGTAAAGTTCCATGGCCGCTTCAGCGGAAAAATTCAGGATAGCCAACCCACCGTAATCGCCGGTAAATTGCACGAAACATCCGATATCTGGCTTGAGGCAAACCTCGGGAATAACCTGAATGGTTTTGGAGAATTTAATGCTTTTTTTGGTGCTCTTATCAATGGTCTTTTTTACAGCCTGACAAAAAATCTCGGCGACCTTATCAATGGTTTTCTTTTCCTGGGCCATGATGCTCCTTAGTAATCCATGCTGTCATTAATTTTAAAAGATAAATTTAAAAATTATCCTATTTCATAGTGCTCTGCAACTAAAGAAACAACAGAGGGACCTGGCGACAATTAATATCTGTTACGTTTACGATTTATTATACCCACACAACATGACGCATTACGTCACGCGTCAACCGCAAAAAAAGAAAATCCACCCCTGTGCCGTTGCTAAAGCATCATGCAGCAAAAAATCTGTATCGAGGCCGGTGGGTTGCCCCAAACTCAATCTTCTGTAGCGGTTATATGAAACATGAGAGACAAGACTTATCATGAGATAAGTAAGACAGCAAATGGATGTCCCTTTTTATCTAGTTAAAGCCGAGGTCCTTCATTGCTTTTACTGCCTTACTTCTATTGCTGGCTGGCCCCTTAAAGTGCAATTCAATTTCAGCTGGACGCTTTTTCGTTCGTTCTGGCATAGTAGCCCTTCCCAAGGCGAATTTATTTTTCTGCTTTTCCCTCCTCCTGTTTTCCCAGATCCGACAACACAAAATGAGGAGGAGTAAGGCCACGATAATCAACCCGTTCGTATAGAAAATCAACGGCGGACCAGTGCCTGAAGAACCTGAAGCAGATTTCGAAATGGCCTTTAAATATTTACCCTTATCCATATCACCTTTCCCTACTATTAACTTCCCCTGCTAAAATAATTATAAACGAAACAAACAAAAAAGTGATCTTGGCTGCACACCATTTATGAATCAGTTTTTTCTGACAAAATTTTCAAGCGAGGAGTTATCGACATGAGAGGCCAGACCAGGCGCACACTGTCTAGTAATTTCAACAAGTTACACACACTCCAGACCATCAAAAACGAGTACCCTCAAAAGAAAAGGCCCCCCGTCAGCCCCCCCCCCGATTAACGAACGGCCAGTTTTGTCACCTTGCTTATTGTCGAAAACTTCGGGTTGGCATCCTCGGCAAGAGATTTGTACAGACTCGCACGAGTAACACCGGCCTTTTTTGCGACCTCGGTCATGCCCATTGCCCTGGAGGCAATGTTCAGCGCATGGATAAAATCGGACTCGTTGCCGGTTGCGGCGGCTTTTTGAAGAAACTCGCGAATTTCTTCCGGTGTGCTGAGGTGTTCAGCAATGTCAAAAGCTTTTGTTTTGATGGCCATGATTTAATCCTCCAATTCTTTCAGAAGGTGTGCGGCTTTTTCAATATCTTTGGTCTGTGTGTATTTGTTGCCTCCGACCAGTAGCAAGACCACTCTTGCCTGTTGGGTGGTATAGTAAATCCTTAAACCTGCACTAAAAAAGAATCGTAACTCAAACAATTTTGGGCCGAGTTATTTAAAGTCTCCGAAGTTGCCCTTTTCAACTCTGCTAAGTCGGACCAATATCTTTATTTTCACCGAAGAGTCTTTCAGGCTGGAAAACCATTTGTCGTACTGTTATAAACTTTGGAGTTGGTATTTTACACCCATTACTGTGTCCACCAGGATACAGTAATGTCAAGATTACAATTTGAGACTATGGCTTATCTTGGATATCGGCCCGGTAAGGGATGACGTATTTTGCGTGGTATACATTGAGAGCCTGTAGGATTCGAACCTGCGGCTTGGCGCATAACTCTCGCGTCTTTAGGTGCTGCGCAGAACATGCGCACAACGATGGGCAATCGCCTAGCAGGCAAACCGGAGTTATTCTGCGTTATGGGTAAAAGTTTTCCAGCTATGGCAAGGCTTTCCCCAACCTCTTTTGATCTCCCAAAACCAGAGATTATCGCAACAAAATAAAAAAATGTTAACTTCCCCCCAAAAAAATCAAGTTTTGCTGGGATGAGGACTTAATCCGCCCCCTATGCTGCCGCTTGTTCGAGCAATTGAACCTCATCGCCGTTCAGAACACGATCTATATCGAGCAGGATCTTGATCCCATTCTCCATTTTTGCCATGCCAAGGATGAACTGGGTCTCAACCTGAGCCCCCAAGGCAGGGGCCTTCTCAATATTGTCGTCTTTGATGTTGAGAACCTCTGAGACTGCATCGACCACGATTCCCATCAAAGTGGAACCCTTGATGCCGTTAATTTCCACAATGATAATACAGGTCAGGTTCGTCTCTTCGACCGTAGCCATATTGAACTTCAGTCGCAGGTCGATTATCGGGATGACTTTACCTCGGAGATTGATCACTCCCTTTACAAATTCTGGCACCTGCGGGACATAGGTGACGGACATCATGCCGATGATCTCCTTGACCCTTAGGACCCCGATAGCGTAGTCTTCATTACCCAAGACAAAGGTGAGGTATTTCCCTTCCTTGGCAGTTACACTTTTTGCTTCTCTCGTCGTACTTCTCGTTGCTTCCGTCATTGTTCCTTCCCACTGTCAGATTGCATAGTGTTTTGGGGCAAAAGCAAAGGAGAGCCGGGAAAACCGGCCCTTTTTCCTTTCCATACTGAGGTGCCATTAAAAATCCCGGAACTCTTCTTCATCCATGGGAATGACCTGCTCGGCGGAAATCTTACCTTTCCCTTCTCTTTTCGTTGGGGCCGGTGGTGCGGGAAGCTCCTTCTGTTTTTGAATTACGGCTTTTTCCGTAAGCTGCCGCCCAGTTGACGCTTCCTTCCCTTTAAGAGCCGCGGATGATGTCTGCCCGCTTGTTGCCCCCTGTGAACTGCCTCCGACCATGGTCAACAACTCGCCCACAACATTATGCATTGTGGTCGCCTGCGCACTCAACTGCGCTGCCGCTGATGCCGATTCTTCCGAATGGGCGGCGGTGCGCTGGGTGACCATATCGATCTCGGTTACGGCCTTGTTTATCTGATCAATGCCTTGCGTTTGTTCATGGGAAGCGGCGGCGATCTCGGAGACCAAGGTACTGATTCGGTGCGTGGCCTGGGAGGCGATATAGAATGACTCACTGGTTTCACTGACCAGCTCAGCGCCATTGCTGATTTTCCCTACCGTGTCCTCGATCAGATCCGAAGTACTTTTCGCGGATTCAGCCGCCCGCATGGCCAGATTTCTGACCTCGTCGGCAACCACTGCGAAACCGGCGCCGGCCTCCCCGGCCCGGGCCGCCTCAACCGCCGCATTCAGGGCCAGCAGATTGGTCTGAAAAGCGATTTCATCGATTGTTTTGACAATCTTCTGGGTCTCCGTACTTGCAACGGAAATCTCCTCCATGGACTTGGTAAGTTTTTTCATGGAGTTGTCGGATTCGCCGATGACCGTGGTGGCCTCCTGCATGAGATTGTCGGCCTGGACCGCGTTTTCCGTGTTGTTCCTGGTCATGGCGGCCATTTCTTCAAGAGAGGAAGAGGTCTCTTCAAGAGATGCCGCCTGCTGGGATGCACCTTCAGCCAAAGAGTGTCCGGCGGACAAGACCTGGCTGGCGGCGGCCGCCACCTCAGCGGCACCCTTCTCCATGCGGCTGGAAACATGATGGAGCGGATTGATAATTGCCCTGGCAATCAGATAGCCCGAGAGCAGCCCGACAGCCAAGGCTACGGTACCGAGCAGGGTCACCGTGGTCCGGGTCGTGTTGGCGGCGTGCAGCATGACCTCATCGGTCATGATGTTTTTTCGTGTTTCGGAGCGAACCACATGAAGCTGTGCCTGGACAGCCTGCAGTGCCGGCACCGTCTGCGTGGCATAAATGGCGTTTGCCTCCTGGATCCCGTCCAACGCGTGCTCTGCCTCGGACTTGAGCTTGTTCAGGACTGCAACGGTCTTTTTCAGGTTGGGCTCCGTAACCTCGTTGAAAAAGACGACCGCCTTCTCAACCTCTCCTGCCGCCAGATACTCCTTTACCTTTTTGGCCGACTTATGCATCAGGTTATGGCTGGCCGGGATTGCCTCCCAGAGTCTTTTGAATTCTGCATTTCCGTTGTCATAGGCCGTTTTTGCCTGTGCGGTTGCCATCCACTTGGCCAGTTTGCATTTTGCCGGATCGGTTGGCACCTTTTTCAAAGTCCTGCTTTTATGCAGCAGGCCGTCGCGGATACGGGTGCCCCATGCCAGATGGGCGCTTTCCAACTCTGCTATTCTAACGGGCAGAGAATGATCCGCCGGTTTAAAGACCTCGTCGATGTGGATTGCGGATTCGTGCAATTTCCGGTGCGGGCCCTCAATGGCCTTAAGGAGCGGGGCCAGGCTCGGCAACAATGCTTTCGCCTCCTCAGCTCCTTTGCCGTAAAGCCATTGGCCGAAACCGCACTTGTGATCGTCCTTTTCCACCGCAAGCGAGGTTACCTCCTCATCGGTCAGCAGGGCATTGACCTTGGCGGCCCAGTTCAGGTGGTCCACCTCTTTTTGGGCCAAAAGGCCGTCAAGCTGATTGCCATGGATGACTTCCTCTGCATTGCCGACAATGTTACCCACACCAAAATAATTGAGCAGCCCGAGCGCTACCAAAAGCGACAACACCACGCCAAAGCTGAGGTAGATCTTCTTGCCGATAGTCATGTTTTTCCAACTCATTGTTCCTATGCCTTTTGTGTGAAGGATATATTTAGAAAAGGTTTCACTTATCTGTTTTCACGCCTTACATGGCCATGAAGCTGCAACATAAAAAGGCCAGGAGCCGGGGCAAGGTTTGTTACCCATAGCAATTCTCTGCAATCCGCTCCGCCGATGCAGTTCTTGAGAAGACCTCCATGAGGACAAACTCAAACTCCAGATCAGAGAAAAACGGAGAGAAAAAGGTAACAAAAACTCAGGTAGTGGGGTGACGGCAGGAATAAAAAAACTAATGGAGCCGGCAACCCTGCTACCTTATCCTTAAATGGACTTAGGCCAGCGGCTTTGCGTCCAGAGCCTTTCGACTAGGGTGCCTTTTTTGCCAAAAAAAATGAACCACTATTCATTTTAGCCAAGCATTAAATACTACCCAAATCCCTTTGTCAAGATTTTTTGTTTTTTTCTAAAAACAGACAAAAAAAGGACTTACGGTTACCGACAAGTCCTTAATATAACTGGAACCATCGAACAGAACCGAACCACTGACCTTTTTCTCTCTATTGTCAGAAACATTATTCTAAAGGATGTGCGGAGAGGGAAGTATTATAATAGGATTGTTGCTATCGTCTTGGTAAATGAGTTTGGCTTCAGGGGTGTCTTGGTTAAGAAGGGGCTTGCTGTTAGTTACGATGGGGGGGGGAGAAAACTCACAGTTGGTGGATCGGGGGGGCACAGATCTGAGCAGATGAAGGAGAGATACAGCACCAAAAT
>CAYLQA010000051.1:12808-15879 GCA_964385695.1 uncultured Desulfobulbia bacterium
TGCCTAATTTTTTCTCACTTGTGCCTAAATAGAGAATAAAAAAAAGGGGCTTCCGGCTGGAACCCCCTTTCATATATGGTGCCTAGGGCGAGAATCGAACTCGCACGGAGCGAACTCCGAGGGATTTTAAGTCCCTTGCGTCTACCAGTTCCGCCACCCAGGCTGATGCTTAGATTTAAAAGGGCATGTACCATATCACCTGCTAAAAATCAACAGGATCAATAGGGTGCCGGGCAAATTCTCACCGGCAATAACAAGGGCGAAAGCTATTCTTCAAAATATTGCACTTGGTACGTCAATACCTCAAGCTCCCCTGCCTGCCAGGCATTAGGTGAAAGCATGGCCTTATGGCAGAGGTGGGCCAAAAAATCTCTGGGCTTGGGTACCTGTTCCCATACCTGCGGTAAAAAGGTGGCACTCTGCATACCACGACGGATAATAACACCATCAATGTATGGGCGAAGTTTATCGAGCAGGTCATTGCCATCCTCATACTCAAGAGGTTGTGGTTCGGTGAGGATGCTGACCTCCAGATGAAGATTCTCTAATTCACTTCGAGTAAGAGGAGAAAATCGAGCATCATGAAATGCAGCATTCGCAGCATTGCGTTCAACACCTTCAAAAATTGACTCGTTTGCAGCCAAACTCCCTATACACCCCCTTAAACCACCACTGATCTTGAGGGTAACAAAAGTACCCCGCTTTTCACTAAGCTCAGGGTCACACTGAAGCTCTTTGACAAGTAATTCAGAATCAGCACCCTCTCCCAACTGTTTGGCAATGGTCTGTCGAGCCAAGAGGAGAAGTTTGCCCCCTTGCTCTTCACTTAATGCCATATTGTTCTCCTCACTACGGCTCATCACAAACCCGACAGAGATGAAAAGCCAGCTTGAATTTTACTCCTGCTCCTTGAATACTCTACCAATTGCCTATTATATATGAACAGCAATATTTGTGAGAGCATAAGAAGTTGAACATAACCATTTGAGGTATGCTCATGCGTATTTTCGCCCTTATGATTTTGGGGATTTTCTGCCTGGTTCAACCATCGCATGCCGGTGATGTCTTGCGGGGCAAAATGCTTTTTGAAAGTCCGCAGCTTGGCAAGGGGACATCCGGCAAAACTTGCCTGACCTGCCATGAGCATGGCCGGGACTTCAGTCTGCAAACTTTGAGCAAAACCAGCTTTGAGGTAATGGGAATTGAACTGGGCGGAATCGAAGAGGTGATCAACTTCTGTATCGAGGTGACATTGCGCGGTGAAGGGCTGGAAAAAGAAAGCCGAGATATGGAAGATCTACTTGCTTATCTTGAAGTCTTCATCAGAAACAATCAGCGCCAATAAAAAAAAGCCCCGGCCGAGGCCGAGGCTTTTCTTAACAGTAAATCTAGTCTTACTTAGCAGCCGCAAGAGCCGCCAGTACCGCAGGAACTTCCACAGCTTCCGCCGCCGGCATTCAAGGGTTTTTCCGGAGAAATTGCAAATCCGGAACGGGGTCCTGCTTCTACGAAATCAACTTTGATCTTGCCGCACTGACCTGTCAGGGCATTATCGATCAAAAACTTAATTTCACCAAACTCAAATGTTGCGTCAGTATCTTTTGGCTCATCCAGAGCCAATCCCAGCGAGGGGCCTGCTCAGCCACCTTGCATCAAAGCAACACGTACGGGAGAGGAAATATTGTTATCCTCCAAGTACGCTTGCAGCTTAGTCTGTGCCAGATCTGTAACTTCAAGCATTACTAAGTTCTCCTCATGGTAGATTGTAAGAAAAAAAATTCCGGCCAGAAAGCCGGTAAGCATCAAATTACTCTTTAGCTATTTAACCTTATGTTTACACAAATTAAGTAATCTCTATAGATAAGTCAAGGGTGGTTTTTTGCTTTCACCTGTCTGTAAATTCCCCTATAAGATAATATAGTCTGTTTGTGACTGTGATACCGTAGTGTTATCAGCTGCTCTTTCCTTTTTATTTGACTCATGGGTGCCAGATGAAAAAAATTGTTATCTCAACCGGTGGTGGCGATGCTCCTGGTTTAAACGCGGTAATTTATGCGGTTGTAAATGCTGCACATTATAGGGGCTGGGAAGTTTACGGCAGCCGAGGCGGCTATAAGGGATTACTCGACCTTGACGAACTTGTCCGCCTTGAGCCACACGATGTGGAAGACATCACCTCAACCGGCGGCACCATCCTTGGCTCGACCAACAAAGGCAACCCCTTTGCCATGCCGGTTGAGAACCTGGCCGGTGAGTTTCAGATCCGCGATGTTTCCGACCGAGTGATTCAAAATTTTACCCGTATGGGTTTTTTCTGCCATATTGCCGTGGGTGGTGACGGTAGCCTTGAGATTGCGCATCGTTTTGCAGAGAAAGGCATGCCTGTTATAGGTGTTCCCAAAACCATCGACAACGACCTCTTGGCCACACAGCGTACCTTTGGCTGTGATACTGCCGTATCCACCGCCACTGAGGCGATTGACAAGCTGCACTCCACTGCCAAATCCCACGACAGGGTCATGGTGGTTGAGGTCATGGGGCGAGATTCAGGCTGGATCGCCATCAACTCCGGCATCTCCGGCTGTGCCGATGCCATCCTTTTGCCGGAAATCCCCTTTGATATCGATAAGGTCTGTGAAAAAATCAACGAAAACGAGTTGCACCACAAACATTATTCCATCGTTGTTGTGGCAGAGGGCGCCACAAGTAAGGAAGGTGGGGTTATTTGCAAGTCCCAGGATCAATGTGAGGTCGGGCGACAAGAGGTCTTGCTGGGCGGTGTGGGAGAATGGGTTGCCAACCAGATAAAGAAAAAAACAGGCAAAGACACCCGCTCACTGGTGCTTGGTCACCTGCAACGCGGCGGCTCGCCGACTACATTTGACCGCATGCTGGCCCTACGCTTCGGCGCGGCGGCAGTAAGGCTGGCCGAGCATGAGGTTTTCGATCATATGGTGGCCTTGTCCGCAACGGACATCAAGCCAGTACCTTTGGCGGATGCCACCCAAGGCCGCAAAAAGGTGCCCTTAGACAGCGATAAGGTTCTGACTGCCAGAGAAATCGGCATTTGC
>CAYLQA010000051.1:15979-21203 GCA_964385695.1 uncultured Desulfobulbia bacterium
TTCTGTTGCCACCAGGAGGTCTTGCGCATGTCTTTAGCCTTGGCCCGCTCCTTTTTAATCTGGGCAGGATCTGCGCCGTCAAAATAGAAATCCATTATTGCTCCACCAGTTCACCGAGTAAAAGTTGCCGGGATGCCCCCACGAGATAAAGCGAACCGGCTACACAGATCAAGTCCTCAGGGTCACTCTTTTGTGCCGCCGTATCAAGGGCCTCCTGGACTGTCGCGCTCAAGAGGGCTTTGTCCTTCTCTTCGGGCGCCAGAAGCTCAAGCAATTGCTCGGCTGTGGCGGAACGCTCCCCTTCGGGCCGGGTAAAAATTATCTCGCCAGCAAGCGGGGCCATGGTATTGAGGGTGTTAGCCATATCCTTATCCGCCATGGAGCCCCAAACCAAGATCAGTCGCTTAAACGGAATTTCCGTTCGCAGGGATTCGGTCAGGCTCTGCACACCGGCCGGATTATGGGCTCCGTCTAACAGGTAGCGGCGCATCCCCTGGTCGACATTCTCCATCTTATTAGAGCAGGATGTCGTCTTTCCATTGCTGATACAAAAATACTCCATACGTCCGGGCCAACGCACCCCTTGCAATCCATCACGGATCACAGATTCGGCAACCGGATAATCTTTACCAATGGTTTCTAGCACTGCAAGGGCCAAAGCAGCATTGCCGGGTTGATAATTCCCCTTAAGCGCACAACTGAGAGAAGCAATATCATGCCTCAGGCCCTTATACTGCCAATCAGCACCGGTTCCCTCTACGCGAAAATCACGGCCAAGCAGGGCAAGGGATGCCCCTCTTTCCCTGCAGGTTCGCTCAACCACCTCACGGCTGACATCTGCACCTACCCCGGAAATCACCGGCACTCCCGGCTTAATCACCCCTGCCTTTTCCCCGGCCACAGCCTCAAGCGTATCGCCGAGATACGCCTCATGGTCCATGGAGACGTTGGTGATCACCGACGCTAAGGGTGTAACGACATTGGTGGCATCAAGCCTGCCACCCATGCCTACCTCTAAGATGGCAAGGTCGACCTTCTCTTTGGCAAACCAGAGCATGGCCAAGGCTGTAGTAAACTCAAAATAGGTAATCTGGTTGTCGCCCAGCACTTCCCTAATCTTGGTCGCCTGCTCGGAAAAATCTTCTTCGGAGATAAAGCTATTATTGATGCGGAAACGCTCGCGTACCGAGCTGAGATGGGGTGAGGTATACAGGCCCACCTTATAACCGGCCTTTGCCAAGAGAGTAAGCAGGGTCATAGAGACCGAGCCCTTGCCATTGGTCCCGGCCACATGGATAAAACGCATCTCTTTGTGTGGGTTGCCCACCTTTTCAAGAAAACGGCTCATGCTGTCAAGGCCGAGCTTAATCTTAAAAAATTGCAGGTTGTCAAGAAAGGTCCATGCCTCGGAGTAATCCATCAATCAAGCACCTCAAGTTTAGCGTAGTCAAGGTGCAGGGTCTTTCTACCGTGGCGGGGGAAGAATATCTCCAACTTGCGGTTGCCGACCACCCGCTCAATTTTTCCCTCACCAAAAAAACCATGCCGCACCCGTTTACCGGGTGCGAATTCCTCCGTATCAGCGCCTTCATTACTCACGGTTGATGTGCGCTTTGCTGCGGCATAGCCGGTCAGGCTCGATCCCACAGAAAAATCCGGGCCGTCTGGGATCATGGAAGATGCGGGCATGGACGATTGGGTGATGCTGTGGGGCAATTCCGCTAAAAAGGGTGAAATGCCGCCAACCTTGGCATACGGATCAAAGGATTGCACCTCGCGAGGATAGACAAGAAAAAGATTCTTACGCGCCCGCGTGGCTGCGACATAAAGAAGCCGACGCTCCTCTTCAAGGTGCTCGGGTAAAATGGCCTTGCTTCCGGGGAATTTACCGTTGGCCAGGTTGATAATGAAAACGTTATCCCACTCAAGCCCCTTGGCAGAATGGATAGTGGTAAGGATGAGCTTGCCGGAATCCTCAGCCAACGGGTCTGCATCCACCTGGGGCGGATCGAGCGAAGTGTCGTCAAGAAAGGTCTGCAAGGAGTCATAGCCCGCCATAATGACCTGCAACTGGTCAAGATCCTTGCTTCGCCGGGGATAATCATCATGATAGATGCGCTCAAAAATCGGCTGATAGTACTCCATCACCACATCAAACATCTCGGCAATGGAGCGCCCGGGCTTTTGCAGATCAAGGAGCATCTCCAGCATATCATTAAACCCTTTAGCCCAACCCTTGGCCGCAGGATATTCCCCTAAGGCCTGCCATGGATCATCGGCTGTTTTCACGCGGCTTAAGATATTCTGCGCTGTCTTGGGCCCGACTTTTTCCAGCAAGAGCAGGATTCGGTTCCAGGAGAGATGGTCCTGGGAGTTGGTCATAAGGCGCAGGTAGGAAAGCACATCCTTGATATGGGCGGATTCGGTCAGCTTGAGCCCGCCTCTTTTTTCAAACTCCAGATGCCGGTTGGCCAGTTCAAGCTCCAATTTATAGGAATGAAATCCTGAGCGGAAGAGCACGGCAATCTCACTCAAATCCGTTCCATTATCATGGAGTTCCACGATCTTCTGAGCAACATAACGCGCCTGAACAGACTCGTCACGAGCGCTATGAATGGTAGGCTTATCTCCACCCTCGATCCGGGTGAAAAGATTCTTGGTATACTTTTCCTGGGCTCGCTCGATAATGGCATTGGTCACATCAAGAATCTTTTGGGTGCTGCGGTAGTTCTCCTCAAGCCGGATGATCGTGGTGTCACTAAAGAGCTTGGGGAAATCCATGATGTTGCGAAAATCCGCGCCGCGAAAGCTGTAGATAGATTGGGAGTCGTCCCCCACCACCATAACGTTATCATGCCCATGGGCCATAAGGCGGACAATCTCCGCCTGGATGGGGTTGGTGTCCTGATACTCATCCACCATGATATGGGAAAAACGGGCGGCAAGCTCCTCCTGCACCTCGGGAAAATCTCTCAGGATCTTTCGCCAGTTGATGAGCAGGTCGTCATAGTCCATCAATCCGTGTTCGAGCTTAAACTTTTTGTAGTGGTTGCGGATGGTAACAAGATCATCTACAAAATCATGGAGGTGACCGTACTCGTCATCCACCAGTTCATCCACAGAGATATTCTTGTTTACCGCTTTACTCAGGATATTGATGATGACCCGTTTTGAGGGAAAGCGTTTGGTCTCGCCCCCGAAATTGAGCGATGACTTAATCAGGTTTACTATCCCTTCGGCATCCGACTGGTCAAGGATGGTGAAATTAGGCGGGTAGCCGAGATAGCGGCAATAACGTCTGAGCAACATATTGGCCATGGCATGAAAGGTGCCCCCCATGACCTGTTGACAGGAATCATCCAGGAGAAGGCTTGCCCGGTTCAGCATCTCCTGGGCTGCTTTGCGGGTAAAGGTGAGCAGAAGAATTTGCTCGGGCGGAACCCCTTGCTCGATCAGATAGGCAAGCCGGTACACCAGGGTTCTGGTCTTGCCGCTGCCTGCCCCGGCAATGACGAGATGAGAACCGGTAAGCGAGGTCACGGCCTGATACTGCGCCTCGTTGAGATCCTTTCTGCTTATACGGCTTTGGGATGTATCTTTTGCGGGTTTTTCACCCATGGGAAAAAGCGACTGTTGCATGAATGCGAACTTACCATAGCTGGGGAAAAGGTTTCGAGAAAAAAGTTGAATTTTAAGGGGTGGTTGGTAGAGTATCCAAGATTTTTTTCAGTTTGTAAAAATCATAACCAATTTTCAACGCAAAGGCGCAAGGGCGCAATGATGATATTTTTTTAAATTTTTTTTGCGCCCTCGCGCCTTTGCGTTACTTTCTTTTTTTTAAGATTCACCTATGAGGTCACAACCATGGAAAATCTGAACGACATCTTCACCCCAGAGGCACTCAACAAACTCTTCCCACCCGAGCGGAGCAATGATTTTTTTGATGCCCTTTTCGGAGATGCGTCAGAAGGTTCCTATGACATCAAGCTTGCCTTTAAGGGGCACGCCGGAGATACGCTCAACTTTGAGCTGGAGCTGCATGAGCGTCCTGGTAAATGCCTGGCCTGCAACTTGACCTATGGCCTGCCCGAGGTCTTTGGCCGCCACCCTGTCATCAATGTCAGCGGCTTGGTGGATGAAATCAACACCATGCTGGGAGACTCAGGCCAGTGCGCAGACTGGCGCCTTGGCTCCACCAACTCCGTTTCAAAATCCCTGCACACCATCCCCATTATCATTACTCTTGCTTAGCTTAGCAACAAGTTCGGGCAACTTTTCAAAGTAACGACCTACATCCTGTGGCCGGTGCGCATCAGAGCCGGCCACCAAGGGGAGCCCCAGCGCTATGGCCTTTTGTAAAATAGGGCCGCTGGGGTATGGTGCATCCTTATGTGGGTAGCCTGAGGTGTTCACCTCCAGAGCCATGGATTTCTCCCGCATTGCCCGTAACACCTGCTCGGTCTGCTGCAAATGCTCTTGGCTAAAATAGACATCCGGCTGATGCCTGAGCACGGCATCGAGATGGCATACCACTTGGGCAGGTACCTTTTCAATGGCCTCCAACAAGGTTGCAAAATAGGCTGTAATCACCTTGCCCACACCTAATTCAGCAAGTGGCTGGAGATTATTCTTTCTCATGCTCACCACGTTGTAGTGTTTGCCTTCGCACTCGTGGTAATGATAAGAAAGCCCGATCCGGTCCCACTTATGCATGGCAAGAAATGCGAGAATTTCATCAAGACGCTCAGGATTATACCCAACCTCTACCCCAAGACCTATTTTGAGCCGGTCTCCATAGATTCCCTGCAACCGACTTCCCTCACGGTGATAGTAAGCAAAATCAGAACTACTGAGCCAGGTTGAGCTCTGATAGTTGATTCCGCACTCAAGATGCTCCAGGAAGAATATTTCTCTCAGCCCCCTATCAAGAGCGGCAACAACATACTCTTCCATCTCCCCTGCTGCATGGTGGCAAAGCCTGGTATGGATATGGCTATCACTCTTGATATTGATTAACATCGGCACATCCCAATAAAAAAGGCTCATCACGGGTTACCGTGGAAATGGAAAGTATTTTGATTCCCCTTATGTCCTGCTGAGCACCGCAGGCGCAGGCGGAAAAGACGCAAAAACCTGTTTGAGCGAAGCGAGTTTTTTTGCGTCCCGCCAGCGTCGAGGAGCACAAGGAAGCCCGCAGGGCCAGGACATCTGGGGGGCCTTTTTC
>CAYLQA010000052.1:0-20303 GCA_964385695.1 uncultured Desulfobulbia bacterium
TAACGAATAACGAATAACGAATAACGAATAACGAATAACGAATAACGAATAACGAATAAGTATTGACAAAACAAACAGTTGGCAACATTTTTCTTGTCACTTGTCACTTGTCACTTGTCACTTGTCACTTGTCACTTGTCACTTGTCACTATTTATAGAGGTTAATATGCATATCGCAGACGGCATAGTCACCCTGCCTGTTTTAGCCACCGGCACGACCCTGGCCATGGCCGGGGTGGGGCTGGGCATGAAACGGATCGACTATGAGCATATGCCGCAGGTGGCGGTTATCTCGGCCGCATTTTTTGTGGCCTCCCTTATCCATGTGCCAATCGGACCGGGGCAGGCCCACCTGATCCTCAATGGCCTGGCCGGGTTGATACTGGGTTGGGCTGTTTTCCCTGCCCTGCTCATCGCTCTCTTGCTCCAGGCATTATTCTTCGGTTACGGCGGCATCACCGTCTTAGGGGTCAACACCCTCAACATGGCCCTGCCGGGAGTTGTCTGCTACTACCTGTTTCGCCCGCTCATCCGGCAGAACAAAAGCAAGGGCGTCCTTTTGGCCGCAGGCTTTGCCACCGGTGCGCTCTCACTTTTCGTAAGCGCTCTCATGATTGCCGGCACCCTCTACCTGACCAACCGCGAATTTTTCGAAGTGGCAGCCCTCATCGTGATGGCCCATTTCCCCATCATGCTGGTCGAAGGGGCGCTTTGCGGCAGCGCCATAATTTTCCTCAAAAAAACCGCACCGCAACTCTTCTTATAAGGAACGCCTCAATGCACCTGCGAAAAACCATCCTTATCCTCCTCTTCCTGAGTATCCTCTCAGGCCTACTGCCAACCGTGAGCCTTGCCCATAAGATCAAGCTCTTTGCCGCAGTAGAGGACGATCAGATAAAAGGGTATGGTTATTATCCGGGCGGAGCAAAATACGTAAACGGGCAGGTGCTCGTCCTCTCCGCCACAGGAGAACAACTTGCCGAGCTTACAACTGACAAGGCCGGGGAATTTTCCTACCGACCCAAAACCCAAGCCGACCATATCTTCTCCATCACCACTAAAGACGGCCACAAAACAAGTTTTACCGTTTCAGCTACCGAGTTCGCATCCGGCCCCCCCCCCTCATCTCCAGTGCCCCGCGCCCAGGCAAAAAACTCTTCTTCCTCAGCCACAACTGCCGATCTTGAAAAAATGATAGAGCAGGCCGTGGCAAAACAGATTGCTCCCTTGCGCGCCGAGCTGAACAGGCAGCAGGAAAAAACACGCCTGCAGGACATTTTAGGCGGGCTTGGGTACATCATGGGCCTGTTTGGAATCAGCGCCTATTTCCTTGCCCGGCGCAAACAAAAATAACCCGTCATCTCCCCCCCCAAAACACAGGGAAACACAGCCATTTCTGTTTGACTGCCTAGGCCTGGTATGCCAAGATGTATCAAGCTATACTAACCCCATCCCTGGCAACTGGAAGGAGGACCCATGGACCCTGCCACCCTTGTACCAATCCCCGATACCATTCCCATCTCCTGGGGCTGGTTTGAATTTCTTCTCTTGCTCACCTTTTTTTGCCATCTCATCTTTATGAACGCCATGCTCGGCACCACCTTTATTGCCCTGCTCCGTGAGCTGCGAGCGAAAAAGACAGGCCAACCATGTTGCCAGGAAATTGCCAACAAGATCACCTATGCCATTGCCTTTGCCGTTAACTTCGGCGTGGCACCGCTCTTGTTTCTGCAGGTGCTATATGGCCAGTTCATGTACACCAGCTCGGTGCTCATGGGTGGATACTGGCTCTCCATCATAGGCCTGGTCATCATTGCCTATTACAGCGCCTACTATTATAAGCTGCGTTATGAGGCAGGCCCCGAGCAACGCATCCGGGCTTTGAGCATCAGTCTTGTCCTCATGCTTGTTGTCGGTTTTCTCTTTACCTGTAACATGACCCTGATGCAGACCCCTGATGCCTGGCTCGATTACTTCAAGCAACCGGGAGGCACCTTTCTCAATCTCGAAGAACCCACCCTGCTGCCGCGCTATCTTCATTTTGTCGTGGCCTCCATCGCCGTCGGCGGCCTCAGCTTGGCACTACTCGCCTATTTTCAGATGAAAAAAGGAGACGACACAGCCAAAGAACGGTTTGAGGTCGGCATGAAGTGGTTCACCTTCGGCTCTGTGGTGGAGGCAGGAACCGGCATCCCTTTTCTCTTTTCACTGCCCCACGATATAAGCCAACTCTTTGTGGGAGCCAGCCTGCTGCACACCCTTATCTTTTTGGCTGCCATGGTGACTACCGTGGCCGGCATCATATACGGTTATAAAGAAAAGATCTGGCACGCCGTTTCCGCCATGAGCGCGACCGTCTTTCTCATGATCCTGGTGCGGGAGCTTACCCGCCAGGCATACCTGGCCCCATACTTCAAACCGGCGGACCTCACAGTGGTCCCGCAATATTCACCCTTTTTCGTATTTTTAGTGGTACTGGTGGCCGGGCTGGCCGTGGTCGTTTACATGCTACAGCTTGCTGCCCAGGCCCATAAGGAGGTGCGCCCATGAATTACCCCATCTGGCAGCTCGACTTTGCCGGCGGCGGGTTGCTCATTGCCCTGGTTGCCATCTTCCACGTCTTTATCTCCCATTTTGCCATCGGCGGCGGACTCTTTTTGGTCATCACCGAGATCAAGGGCTACCGGGCGAACAACCCGGCAATTGTCGATTACGTCAAGCAGCACACCAAGTTCTTCCTGCTGCTTACCCTGGTCCTGGGCGCCATCAGCGGCGTGGGCATCTGGTTCACCATTGCCCTGATCGCCCCGGCCGCCACCTCGATTTTGATTCACAACTTTGTCTTCGGTTGGGCCATCGAATGGGTCTTCTTTGTGGCTGAGATCGTCTCCATCATGGTCTACTACTACACCTTCGGCAAGATGGAGCGCCGCAACCACCTGATCATCGGCTGGCTCTACTTTATCTTTGCCTGGCTCTCGCTCTTTGTTATCAACGGTATCATCGGCGCCATGCTGACCCCGGGCGAGTGGGTCCGCACCGGTAACTTCTGGGACGGTATTTTCAACCCCTCCTTCTGGCCCTCCCTCTTTTTCAGGACCTTCCTCTGCCTGATGCTGGCAGGACTCTACGGTTTTCTCACCGCAACCCGCATCAAGGAGCAACCCCTGCGTCTGACCATGGTCCGCTACTGCGCTACCTGGCTCTTGGCCCCCTTTCTCCTCTTTCTTGCCTCGGGCTACTGGTACGTCACTGCCCTGCCGCCCGTACCCAAGAACTGGATTTTAAACTTCACCCCGGAGTTGGCCGTATCCCTCAAGACCTTTATCTGGTTCTCTCCATTGCTCTTTTTGGGCGGCCTGATCATGGTCATCAGGCTACCGCAGACAGCCAAACAGTCCCTGGCCGTGGTCCTGATGCTCATCGGCATCACCTATATGGGCTCATTTGAATACATCCGCGAGGGAAGCCGCCGGCCCTATACCATCTATAAACATATCTATGCCAACTCCATCCTCGCTTCAGATCTTGCCTCGGTGCAGGCAAAGGGTGTGCTTTCTTCGGCAAAATGGGTCAGCCATAAGGAAATCACCGAAGACAACCGCCTCACTGCGGGCAAGCAGCTTTACAACATCATGTGCCTTTCCTGCCACTCGGTGGGGGGCCCCATGCGTGATATTAAAACATTGACCGCCAAATTCGCCTCGATTTCAGCCATGAGCGCCAAAATCAGCGGCCTGGGCAAACTCAAGGAATGCATGCCGCCGAGTGTCGGCACCCCGGAGGAGCAGGAGGCATTGGCGGCCTATATTATTGAAGGGCTGCACAACAAAAAAGGAATCATAGAAGCTGCGACCATTAAAGAGCAGCCCGTGAAGGTTCCCGCCTTTAACCCAGAATCCGGCGAGTATGTCTTGCTTGCCTGGAGCGAGAAAGGCATGCATACCATGAGTGACGCGGATGCTTACTTTTCCATCCGCACTCCGGGTTCCACCATCAACGCCATGCTCATACTCCGAGGCGAAGCACCGGAAATCATGACCGAGGATGTTACCCTGAGCTATAAAATCGAAAAGGGCTTTGACACTCCTGCCGAAGAGGTCTCCTTCTGGAGCCACGCCGCATCCCTCACAGACCAAGATGTCGCTCCCAATACCGGCATAAGCGGCAATGGTTTGTCCGGCAATATGACCCTTGATGAAGAGGGCCGGACCTTTGTTGCGGACAAACTGCCCGTGCTGCCGTACAACACAAGCGGCAAATATAATCCCTACCCCTTGATTCATCTTGAAGCGCGTTCAGCAAGCGGCGAGTTGCTTGCCGCAACCAGTGTAGTGGCCCCGGCCTCCACTGAAATGGGCTGCCGGAACTGCCATGGCGGCCCCTGGCGCAAGGTAATGGCTGGCATGGACGATAAGACCGCCGAAGACATCCTCACCAGTCACGACAAGCTCAACAAAACCAACCTCTTGGCCATGGCCAAGTCCGGCAGCCCACTTGCCTGCCAGAGTTGCCATCCTGATCCGCGCAGCGAGCTTAAAGTCTCCAACCTCTTGAGCCTTTCCGCTGCCGTGCATGGCTTTCATGCAAACTTTTTAAGCGACCGTGGGGCGGATGCCTGTAATTTTTGCCACGCCTCTGCCCCCGAGGGAGCCACCCGCTTTTTGCGCGGCATCCACCAGGAGGCCGGGCTTGACTGCACCCAATGCCACGGCGTTATGGAAGATCATGCCCTGAGCCTGCTTCTGGCCGAGAAAGCAGCAGGCAAAAGAGGAACGGATCGCCTGATGAAGCATCTCGTGCCAAAAGGTGTGGAGAAAAAGGAAGAGATCATCCCGCGACAGGCATGGGTCAACGAGCCGGACTGCCTGACCTGCCATGAAGATTTCGCACCACCCGAGACAGACACAGCCTTCAACGTTTGGGCAGAAGGAGAAGAGGAACTCTATCGCAACCGGGCAGATGATATGGGTATTCCTTGCGCGGCCTGCCATAATGCGCCCCACGCCCTGTACCCGGCCACCAACCCATATGGGGCAGAGAGGGATAATATCGTCCCCAATGAATTTCAGAAAAACCCGTACCCAATCGGCGCGAACAAAAATTGCGCGATCTGCCACACGGTGAATATGGAGGATGAAATGCACCACCCCAACTCGCTGCGTATGTTTCGGAATTTACGCTGAGAGTAAACATGCAAAGCGAAACGTACCCCAAGGGCACTTCCTACGGGCGCATCTCCGCTGCTCGAAGTCTTCGCTTATCTGCAGCGGGGTTAGTGAGCGAATGTAATAAAGATAACTTCCTTACATACCGAGATTCCCCGTGGCTCGGAGTCTTCGCTACCTGCCGCGGGGAGTTTCAATTATTAGAATTTGATTAAGATTCTATTAGCCCTTGCTTTTTAAAAACCTTTGCATTAGGTTCGGCCCAAAATTTTATCTTCCGTTTTGGCCGAACCTAATTCTTTTTTCAGGCTTAAAAAAGGAGAACATGTATGAGTCTTATTACTGATCTTTTCGGTGGATCACCCTTTGGCCCCTTGGTCGAGCACTCAAAGAAAGTTCATGAGTGCGTTGAACAGATCAAACCTCTCCTTGAAGCCCTTATTAAGGAAGACTACGACGAGTTGCACCGGTTGCAGGACAAGGTCTCCAAACTTGAATACGAGGCGGATTGCATCAAACACGAGATCCGCGAGCAGCTGACCCGCCGCATTTTCATGCCGGTGGACAAGGTGGAACTGGAACGTTTTCTGCGCCGTCAAGATAAGGTTGCGGACAGCGTCCAGGACTTTTCCGTTATCCTGATGATCCGCGACACCAAGCTGCACGCCTCCCTCCACGACCAATTCCGTAACTATACCGACCAAATATTCCAGGTGACCGGCACCCTGCTCACCGCAGCGGTGGAATTTCAGAACCTGGCCGAGGTCTCCTTTTCCGGTGCTGAGGCCCGGGTGGTCATGAATCTGCTCAAGGGCATCGGCGAAGAAGAATGGAAGGCGGACCGCTTGGCCCGCTCCCTAAGCCAGTCGGTCTACAGCCTGGAAAAAGAGCTGGACCCCTTGACCATTATCTTCTATGAGAAAATGATCCTCGCCCTCGGCTCCATTGCCAATGAGGCAGAGAATGCCGGCGATCTTCTTCGCAATATGCTTGTTCAATAATTTCTAGAAAGAGCGATAGTTATGGATATCTATGTTATCACGCTTGTGGCTGCTCTCGGCCTGTATATGGCCTGGAATATCGGCGCCAATGACGTGGCCAACTCCATGGCCGATGCCGTGGGCTCACGGGCTCTTTCCGTTAAACAGGCTGTAATTTATGCCGGCATCTGCGAGTTTGCCGGCGCAGTCCTGGTGGGCTCCCACGTTACCGACACGGTGAGGAAGGGTATTGTCGACCCGAGCGTGATTGCCAGCCTGCCGGGCATGACCGGCACCGATGCCGCAGCCATCTTGGTTATCGGTATGACTGCCGCCCTGCTCTCTGCCGCCTTTTGGCTGCATTTTTCCTCCTTTACCGGCATGCCCGTTTCCACCACCCACTCCATTGTTGGTGCGGTAACCGGATTCGGCATCCTGGCGGCAGGAATGCAGTCGGTCAACTGGGGCAAAATGAGCCAGATCGTGGCAAGCTGGTTTATCTCCCCCATTGCCGGCGGCCTGCTTGCTTTCATAATCTTTAAATTTATCAGTCGAACAATCCTAGGCCAGCAGAATCCATGTCGATCGGCCATTAAATACACCCCTCCCATTGTCTTTCTCATGGCAGCGGTGGTTACCTTGGCTACCATCTATAAAGGTTTGAAGCATGTCATCAAAGGGGTGGATTGGTTCAGCGGTAATCTCGCCATTGCCATTGCCATTGTTATCTCCATTATCAGTGCCCTTATTGCCAAGTACTTCATCACCAAAAAGCTTGGCGGCAAGGATGACCTGCCCATTTCTAAGCAGCTTGAACTGGTGGAGGAGGCCTACATTCCCCTTGTTATCATCAGTTCCTGTACCGTGGCCTTTGCCCATGGCGCAAACGATGTTGCCAACTCGGTAGGTCCTCTGGCAGCAGTGGTTCATGTTATGAAGACCGGCGCCATTGAGATGAAGGTCGGGGTTCCCTTTTGGGTCTTGGCCCTGGGTGGAACCGGTATTGTTATCGGTCTTGCCACCTACGGCTACCGTGTTATGGAAACCGTTGGCACCAAAATCACCGAGATTACACCTACCCGTGGTGTTGCCGCGGATATTGCCGCCACTGCCACGGTATTGGTCTGTACTCGCATGAAGCTTCCTGTTTCCACCACCCACACCTTGGTTGGCGCGATCTTAGGAATCGGCCTTGCCCGTGGCTTGGGTGGTATTAACCGCTCTGTTACCAAAAAAATCTTTGGTTCCTGGCTCTTTACCGTCCCGGCCGCAGCCCTGCTTTCCATGGTCTTGTTCTTTTTCGGCCGCCTCTTTTTCTTTGAGACGATCAAAAGTATGCTCGTTGTTACTACCGGTTGAGTAAATCTTAGCGATTTTCATATAATCTACAGGGACACACTGCATAGAGTGTGTCCCTTTTTTATTTCCCTCCCAACCTTGCATCTTTTCTTCCCTGGCTAAAACCACAGCACCCCTTATTGATGCCAATTTGTCGGAGCTGAGCTGACAGTCCCGCAAATTAGGGGCTCCAAACTTTATTCAACCCACACAAAAAAAGGCTTGACCTGATTTTTTGACCATGATAAATAAGGTGCATCTAACTTTCAACACCTTCCCTAAAAAAACTTTTAAGGAGAGCAACATGAAGCTGCATCCGGATTGGGCACACCGCAACGGCAACCTCTTTATCAAACTATACGGAGCCTTTGACAACGAAACCGCGCAACAGGTCACCCGCACCATCGACAAGCAAGCCCCTGCCGCAAAAAAAATCTTCATCAACACCCAACAGGTCGACACTATCTCAGATCAAGCCGCTACCCAATTGCGCAACGCACTTGCCACACCAGAGCTGAGTGGGCGCCTGTACTTTATCGGAGCCAAAGGCACCTCCATCGGACCGGCCAAGGCCAAGGTCATCATTCCCCCGCCCAAGAAGAAATGCTGCGGCCGCTGCAAGAAAAAATCTCTTTCCAACCAACAGGACCATTAGTTTTTTTTGATCTAGAAAGTTGGGCAAGCTTAATTTTATTGAGAGCATAAAATAAATTATTGACTTCATAACCAGCCGTTTTTATAGTGGCGCTTTTCGTTTTAAGTAAAATTGATCGGCATGCATGTCGAACACGAATGGGGTAAGGAAATGCAACGCATATTATTAAGGAAGATGGGAAAAAATCAGACCGGCACCATTGCCGCAGTCAAGGTCGGCGGTGAACTGGGCCGTAGAATCCGCGACATGGGCCTTGTCCCTGGCTCGGAAATCACCATTCAGGGCAGAGCACCGCTCAACGACCCGGTAGCCATCCGCCTCATGGGCGGCACCCTGACACTGCGCAACAACGAGGCCGATTACATCGAGGTTGAGGTAGCATAGGCCTGCCCCTTCGCCGGGTGACTTGGTCACACGGCTACACTTGGCAGGCTTTTTATTTTTTTAATAACTTAGACACACCTAACATACTGCACTGCGTCTAACTAAACAATTTCAGGAGCATCACGATAATAGCCATGGAAACAACAATGCAGGTAGCCCTGGCCGGTAACCCCAACGCCGGCAAGACCACTCTCTTTAACCGCCTCACCGGCGCCCGCCAGCATGTGGGCAATTACCCCGGTGTCACCGTTGAAAAAAAGGAAGGAACCCATAGCACCAGCCAGGGGCTTGAGGCCAACATTATCGATCTACCCGGCACTTACTCCCTCACTGCCTACTCCGTTGAGGAGGTGGTTGCCCGCGACTACCTGGTTCAGGAACGCCCGGAAGTGGTCATTAATATCGTTGATGCCTCAAATCTTGAGCGCAACCTTTACTTGACCACCCAGATCCTTGAACTCGGCGTACCCACGGTCGTTGCCCTGAACATGATTGATGTGGCCAAGGATCGCGGCATCAGTCTTGAGGCAAAAAAGCTTTCCGACCTGCTTGGCATTCCCGTAGTTCCAATCATCGCCCGTTCCGGCCAAGGCGTGGATAAACTGATGGAGGCGGCCACCGAGCTTGCCCAATCAGACAAGAATCCAACCCCGCTGACCATCTCCTATGGCGAGGACCTGGACAGCGCCTTAACGGAAATGGTTGCGGACATCGAGGCAAAAGGCTTTCTGACCGCCGACTATCTGCCGCGCTGGCTGGCCGTCAAATATCTGGAAAACGACAACGAGGTCAAGAAAAGAGGGCAAAAGACAGATGCAAGCCTGGGAACCGCCCTAGAAGCCAAGGTGGGCCAGGTTGCCACCCACCTTGAAAAAACCATGGAGACCTACCCCGAGGCGATCATTGCCGATCACCGCTACGGCTATATCAAGTCCATCCTTAGGCACGATGTTATCCAACACACATATGATGCAGACCGTCTCCACACCTCGGATAAAATCGACAAGGTCCTGACCAACCGTTTTTTGGGCCCAATTATTATGCTCACCGTCCTGTTCGGGCTTTACAATTTCACCTTCACCTACAGCGAGGTGCCGGTGGCTTGGTTTGAGACCTTTTTCGGCTGGATGGCAGACACTGTGAACGCCAACCTGCCCGACGGCCATCTTAAATCCATGCTTGTCTCCGGTGTTATCGACGGCGTGGGCGGCGTCATGGGTTTTGTACCCATCATCATGTTCATGTTTTTCGGCATCTCCATCCTGGAGGATTCCGGCTATCTTGCCCGGGTCGCCTTTATGATGGATCGGGTCTTCCGTATCTTCGGCCTGCATGGCAGCTCGGTCATGGCCTATATTGTCTCCGGCGGTATTGCCGGCGGCTGTGCCGTGCCCGGGGTTATGGCCACCCGTACCCTGCGTTCGCGCCGGGAGCGTTTGGCAACCCTGCTCACCGTACCCTTTATGAACTGCGGGGCAAAACTGCCAGTGCTGGCACTTTTGACCGGGGCCTTTTTCAGCGAGGGCCAGGCACAGGTCCTCTTTCTGTTGACCCTGCTCGCCTGGGCCGTTGCCCTGATTGCAGCCAAAATCTTGCGCTCCACGGTGTTGCGCGGCGAATCCACCCCCTTTGTCATGGAACTGCCGCCATATCGCTTCCCCACCTTCCGCGGTCTTTTGATCCACACCTGGGAACGCACCTGGCAGTACATCAAAAAGGCGGGCACCGTCATCCTGGCCATCTCTATCATCCTCTGGGCCATGATGACCTTTCCCGGCCTTGAAACGGAAAAACAGCAGGAGTTTGCCAGCCAGCGTGAAAATATAATGATCACTGCCGCACCCGAGGTCGTAGCCGCCTTAGAGGCCGAAGAGCCCTCCGAGGTCTTGGCCCCGCGGGTAGAAGCCCTTAAGGAAAAACTGACCGCCATTGAGACAACAGAGGCGGAAGCGGCCCTGCGTAACTCCCTGGCCGGGCGCATCGGCTCCTCCCTGGAAACAGTCACCAAGCCCCTGACCGGCTTTGACTGGCGGACCAACATCGCCCTGGTCGGTGGTTTTGCCGCAAAAGAGGTGGTGGTTTCCACCCTGGGTACTGCTTACTCCTTGGGCGAGGTTGACACCGAGGACACCAGCTCCCTTTCCGACACCCTGGCCGCCAGCCCCGGTTGGAACAAGATCGTGGCCTTAGGCGTGATTGTCTTTGTCATGTTTTACGCCCCCTGTTTTGTCACGGTCGTTTGTATTGCCAGGGAGGCAGGCTCCTGGAAATGGGGCGCCTTTTCCATCGCCTTTAACACGGTCTTCGCTTTTACCCTGGCCACCATCATTTTTCAGGTGGGCAAGGCCCTAGGCCTGACAGGATAAGTCTACACTGGTCGGGCGCGGTGGCAGGTGCAGGACTGCTGCCGCGCCCGTCTGCCCTATAAACCAGACAGAAAGGATACGCCATGTTGGAAAATATATTGACCGCTCTCATCGTTCTTATCTGTGCATTTTTTATCGGGCGCAGATTCTATAAGCAGTTCACCGGCAAATCCTCAGGATGCTCCTGCAGCTGTACCGGCTGCGACAGTGGAGATGAAAAAAAGGACTCCTGTGAGGTGACAGACTTTCCCTCGGAGAAGAAATGAACGACTCTGGGGAGGACTCGCTCCCATCATCACCACAGGACTTTGTCACCCTGCACCAATTTTCAGAATCGCTCGGCACGGCCATTGACGTTAAAGACGACCTGACCCACAACCACTCCCAGGAAGTGGCGGAGATGGCCTTGCTCATTGCCCAAGCCATGAGGCTTGACACCAAACGATGCGAAGCAATCCATATTGCGGGCCATCTGCATGACATCGGTAAAATCGGCACCTCGGATAGTATCCTCAAAAAGGCAGGCCCGCTGACCGATTCGGAGTGGGCCGAGATGCAGGAGCATCCCACCATAGGTTACACCATCCTCAAGCCGGTCAAGGCCCTGACCAGCGGGGAAAAAATCGCAGAAATGGTCCTCCATCACCACGAGCGCTTCGATGGCACCGGCTACCCCCATAATCTCAAGGCGGAAAAAATCCCCCTGGGCTCCCGCATTATTGCCGTGGCAGACTCAATGAGCGCCATGCTGGGCAACCGCAGGTACCGGACAGCCGATCCCTGGCAAAAGGCTGCTGACGAGATATTGCGTTGCTCGGGCAGCCAGTTTGACCCGCAGGTGGTAGAGGCCTTTTGGTCGCTGGGCAACTTAAAAGATAAGCAAGATATATGTATCAGTCATAACTTTTTCACACCGCAAAAGGAGGTCTGGTCGTAACGCAGAAAAAATGGAGAGGAACAGAAAACAATTTTTTATTCTAGAAGAGGGAAACAAATGAAAAAGGTATTATTTGCCGTTCCGGCATTCCTTTTGCTGTCCGGGGTCGCCGCCCATGCAGCAACACCTTCCCATGCCAATTTAAGTTACGCTGATTATCCGAACAACTGTATCAGTTGTCATGATACCCAGTTTACCGAAATGCTCGGAGCCACCCATTACAAATGGGTTGGAGAGGCTCCTGACATGGTAAACGGAGTTGGCGTTGCGCAAGGGAAGCTGACCAATGCAATTAACAGCTACTGTATCAACATCGAAGGCGACTGGAAGATCTGCGGCAAATGCCACGCCGGTCGTGGCTTAAGGCCCGATGATCCGGCAGCGGACAAGAGCAACATCGATTGCTTGGCCTGTCATAACGAAGAGTATGCCATGCAGCGTACCCGCTTGGCAGACGGCTCCATGGGAGTATCCGCGCCCACCGATACCATGGTGCAGAACGTGCACAAGCCCAAGCGGGCGAATTGTCTGAAATGCCATGCCAACGCTGGTGGTGGTAATGCGGTGAAACGTGGCGATCTGGCCATGGAAAATATCACCAACACCGATCCGCATTTTGATGTGCACATGAACACCTCAAGCCCAGCTGGTAATTTAAGCTGCCAGTCCTGCCATGTCTTCCAGAACCACAAGACCATTGGTAAGGGCTCCGATCTCAGGCCCACCGATGATCTGACCCGCGGAGCCGAGGTGAAATGTACCACCTGTCATAACTCTAATCCCCATGGATCGAATTACACACCGGATGCGAAGGTAGGCAGTCCTTCCGATGCCTTTACCCGTGACCGTCATGCCAATGAGAATGTGGCCTGTCAGACCTGCCATATTCCAACCTTTGCCAAGGTGGCTACCGAGATGCACCGCGACTGGACCCACCACCACGACGGCACCCCGGCAGACGGTGTTTCCGGCCCGGGCCATCCCCATGTAGACAAACAGGCCAATGTGATTCCCGAGTATGCCTGGTGGAATCGTTTGAGCGATAACTATCTCTTGGGCGACGATGCAGCGCTCACCTATGATGCGGCCAAGGATATCTATCCTACCTCACGGCCGCTGGGTGGCTTCCTGGACGGCAAGGTCTATCCGTTCAAGTATAAAACCGCTTATCAGCCTAAAACCGTTGGTGATGATCGACTGATCGCCCTGGATACCCTGGAGTACATTGGCATTTCCGGCGATGTGGTCAAATCCATCGAGTCCGGCCTGGTGAACATGGGTTATCCGGCCAATGAGCCGTATGAGTGGGTCACCACCGACACCTATCAGCTCATCAACCACGGTGTTGAACCCAAGTCCGGCGCCCTGAAATGTGCCGACTGTCACAGCATGAGCGGTGAGACCACCAATTCCAGGATGCCCTTTGCCGAGCTTGGTTACCACACCTGGCCTGCCAAGGTCAGGAACTGTACCCTGTGTCATGATCCCGAGGAGATGCCCTGGCGCGAGTTCCACGAGTACCACGCCGAGAACATGGGCAAGGACTGCAAGGGCTGTCATACCACCGAGCCCACCGGCTGGATCGAACCGGTTACGCCGAATGGCCTGTGCAATAACTGCCATAGCGGCGATGCTTCCGGTGAGTTTTTTGAGGGAATAATGGACGCTCAAAAACTCCATATGGTGCATGCTGAAAGTGAGCACGGTGGCGTAATGCGCACAACCTGTACGGACTGCCATACCTTTTAATGAAGGAGTTATAAGAAGACAACCTGGAATAGGTTGTTTGCAAGGGGATGCCATTGGGCATCCCCTTTTTTTTCGTTCATCACAGAAAAATTGGACCTAGAACCCTTCTTGTGTACAATTCTATATGGGAAACAACTTTCTTGAACCACAACCGGGGAATCGCACATGATCGCAACCTTTGAATCCTGGCTTACCTCCCAGGGCATGGGCCAGGCCCTGGCCGACATTTTGGGCCTTTGCCTGGCCCTCACCCTGTTGCTGCTGGCTGTGCTGCTCACCACCTGGGGAACAAAACGTTTTTTCATCCCCCTGATCGAGAGCGGGATTAAAAAGAGCGCGGCTAACTGGGACGACACCCTGGTAAAACAGCAATTCTTCGGCCGCCTGGCCTATCTTGTTCCCACTGTGGTCGCCTTTTTTATCAGCGATATTATCTTCTCCCCCACAAGCTCGGCCGGTATCTTTTTTAAACGCACGGCCCTGATCGTTTTTGTCATCTTCGGTGTCCGGGTTATGGATGCCCTCCTCAAAAGCCTGCACGACATCCTCTGCACCCAGGAGTTTTGCAAGGGCAAGCCGCTTCGCGGCTATATCCAGGCCATCACCATTGTCATCTATATCATGGCCGCAATCTTCATCGTTGCCATTGCCACCAACCAATCCCCCTGGGGCATCCTCACCGTTCTCGGTGGACTCACTGCCGTCCTCATCCTGGTCTTTAAGGACACCCTGCTCGGCCTGGTCGCCTCCATCCAACTCTCGGCCAATGACATGGTCCGGGTGGGCGATTGGATCGAAATGCCCACGTATGGAGCGGACGGCGATGTGATTGATGTCTCCATCAACACCATCAAGGTGCGCAACTGGGACAAAACCATTGCCACCATTCCGGCTTATGCCTTGATATCGGACAGTTTTAAAAACTGGCGCGGCATGGACGAATCCGGTGGCCGCCGCATTAAACGCTCCATCTTCATCGACATGAACTCCGTCAAGTTTTGCAACGAGGAGATGCTTGACCGTTTTGCCAAATTCCGCCTCTTAAAAGAATACCTGCCGCAAAAGCAGGCCAAGATTGATGCCTTCAACAAAGAAAAAGGCGCCGATCCAACCATTATGCTCGATGGCCGCCATCAGACCAATGTGGGTATCTTTCGGGCCTACATCATCGCCTACCTCAGGCAGCACCCGAAAATCCACCAGGAGATGACCTTTTTGGTCCGCCACCTGCAGCCCACCCCCCAAGGGCTGCCCATTGAGATCTATGTCTTCTCCAACGACCAGGAGTGGGCCAATTACGAGGCGATCCAGGCGGATATCTTGGATCATATCCTGGCCGCGGTACCACAGTTTGATCTGCGCATCTTCCAATACCCCAGCGGCTTTGACCTTGGCAGCGTGACAAACGCCTAACACTCCTTGCATTGCCCAGGCAAATACTTTATATCGAGTAAAGCTATTGATACTCTGGTAATAAAGTTACCTTTTATGGGAGCCTAAAAAACATATGGACCTGCACCGACTGGAAGTCTTCTGCAAGGTGGTGGAGCTTAAGAGCTTTACCAAGGCGGCAGAGGCCGTCTTTCTCTCCCAACCCACGGTGAGCGAACATATCCGCAGCCTGGAAGAGACACTGAACGAGCGCTTGGTAGACCGCTTAGGCCGCGAAGTCCTGCCCACCCAGGCCGGGCAAATACTTTATAAGTACGCCAGAAAGATCCTGCGCTTAAGGCTTGAGGCGATCCAGGCAATCGAGAGTTACTCCGGCACCCTCTCCGGCCACCTCTACCTGGGGGCCAGCACCATTCCAGGCACCTATATCCTGCCCAGCATTATCGGCAGCTTTAAAAAACGTTTTCCAGAAATCCAGATCACCCTGAGCATCGGCAACTCGCGCAAGGTGGCGGACTCGGTTTTGGCAGGCACAGCGGAATTCGGCATTGTCGGCGCCCGCTGGAGCGACCCTGCCCTGACCTGGCAGGAGCTTTTTGACGATGAGCTGGTCCTGGTGGTCTATCCTGCGCACCCCTTTGCCGGGAAAAAATCCATTGCCCCGGAGGCATTGCTTGAGGAACCCTTTATCATCCGCGAACGGGATTCGGGCACCAGAAAGGTTATCGGCCAAATTCTCGATGAGCACCTGGATCTTGCCAAGCTGCAGGTAGTAGCGGAGATGGGCAGCACCGAGGCGGTGCGGCAATCCATCAAATCCCAGATCGGCATTGCCATCCTCTCCAGACAGGCGGTAAGCGAGGATCTGGCCAGCGGAGCGCTACAAAGTGTTGCCATCAAAGGCGTGCATCTCTCCCGGCCCTTTTATCTCATCCAGCGCAAGAATCGTAAGCTCTCTCCCATCTGCACCGCCTTTATCGATTATTTAGCAGAAGAACACCAAGAGGAATCGCATGGAGCATAATGTCCTTCTCGCCTTCGGCCTTACCGCATTTGCCGGGCTTTCCACCGGCATCGGCAGTGCCCTGGCCTTTTTCTCCCACCGAACCAACACCAACTTTTTAAGCATTGCCTTAGGATTCTCCGCAGGGGTGATGATCTATGTCTCCTTTGTCGAAATCTTCCAAAAGGCGCGGGACAGCCTGATCCCGGTTTACGGCGATGTCATGGGAAACGCCTACACCGTGGCCGCATTTTTTAGCGGCATCATGCTGATCCTGGTTATCGATAAGCTGGTGCCCTCCTATGAAAACCCCCATGAGGCCCATATCATCGAGGAGATGGAAGAACCCCAGGTTCAAGAGAAACGGCTCATGCGCATGGGCATGCTTTCGGCCCTGGCCATCGGTATCCATAACTTCCCCGAGGGGCTGGCCACCTTCACCGCTGCCCTTACCGACCCGGCCCTGGGTATCTCCATTGCCGTGGCCATTGCCATCCATAATATCCCCGAGGGTATCTCTGTTTCCGTGCCCATTTATTACGCAACCGGCAGCCGCAAGAAGGCCTTTTTCTACTCCTTTCTCTCCGGGGTCGCAGAGCCCATCGGCGCCCTCATCGGCTACCTGCTCCTGCTCCCCTATATGACCGACACCACCTTCGGCCTGCTCTTTGCCTCGGTGGCCGGGATCATGGTCTTTATCTCCCTGGACGAACTCCTGCCCACGGCCCGCGAGTACAGCTCCGGCCACAATGCGGTATACGGCCTCATCGCTGGCATGGCTGTGATGGCCATGAGTTTGCTCCTGTTTTTGTAAGTTTTTCCGCTGAGTTGACCTAAATCAAAGCCGACTTGCCTGCGATACGTTAGAGAGAAACCATGAAATGGGAAAATGATGCCGATACGGCCATAAAACGGGTGCCCTTTTTCGTGCGCAAGCGGGTGCGGAAAAAGGTGGAGGAAGAGGCGCAGCGCCAGGGCGCAAGCATGGTGACCATGGCCCATGTTACGGCCAGCCAGCAGCGCTTTATGAAAAATCAGGAGCGCGAGGTCAAGGGCTTCCAGGTAGAGACCTGCTTCGGCGCAGGCGGCTGCCCCAACCGCATCGAGGTCGCCCCGGATCTCACCTCACGCATCGAGACCTATCTTGCCTCCCTCAATCTCAAAGAGTTTATGAAGTCCCGAGTAGACGGCCCCTTGAAGATGCACCACGAATTCCGCATCACCATGGCCGACTGCCCCAACGCCTGCTCCCGCCCCCAGATCGTGGATATCGGCATCATCAGTGCGGCCTATCCCGAGATCACCGACGCCCCATGCAGCCAGTGCGAGAGCTGTGTCACAGCCTGCAAGGAAGAGGGCATCACGGTGGACGAATCCGGCCCTACAATCGACACCGCCATGTGCCTGGGCTGCGGCCACTGTGTCACGGCCTGCCCCGAGGGCACCCTGGCAGAAGCCAAGAAGGGCTACCGCATCCTCTTAGGCGGCAAACTGGGCCGGAGGCCGCAGCTGGGCTATGAGCTGGAGGGAATCTTTTCCCCTGACGAGGTCATGGAGATCATCCGCCTTTCTGCAGAGCATTTCATGGCCCACAATACAAAAGGCGAACGCTTCGGCGAGATAGTGAACCGCACAGGGTTTGAATTTCTCTCTCCACATAAGGTGCAAGGGGAATAACAACTTTCGCACCAACCCCATACTTTCCTGAGTAGTAAGCGATTACAAGGTGCCGCAGGTCCGCGAAAGAGGCCAGGGCTGGCCGATGACAAAGGAGATGTGGTGCCCTGTAAGCACTTACTGGATTTTTTGTTGCCCAATCAAAGAAAGTACGTTATATAGTCAACCTCATTAAGCGCCCGTAGCTCAGCTGGATAGAGTGCCGGACTACGAATCCGTAGGTCGGAGGTTCGAATCCTCCCGGGCGCGCCAGAAATATCAAGGGATTAGTCAGTCTAGACTAGTCCCTTTTTTTGTTTTCTTGATTTTTTGCTCCATTTTTGCTCCACTGATTTTAGAATCCTAAAAAATTAGGAGGAAAAATGGCAAGCATCAGAAAACGTGGCCCTTACCAGTGGGAAGCCCGCATTCGCAGAAAAGGCTGGCCCATCCAGTGCAAAACTTTTGAGAGAAAGCAAGATGCGGAAGAATGGGCTCGTGACATCGAGTCCGAAATCGATCGCGGAATCTTCTCCTGCCGAAAAGAAGCTGAAAACACTACTCTCACAGAAGCCCTCGATCGATACGCTCGGGAGGTGACCCCGCACAAAAAAGGGGCACAACAGGAGCTTGCCAGAATAGCCCGGTGGAAACAACAACCCCTTTCCCAGGCATTCTTAGCCACGATACGGGGAGCCGACCTTGCAAAATACCGTGATGACCGCCTCTCAGAAGGCAAATCTTCAAACACTGTCCGCCTTGAACTCGCAGTTATCTCCCACCTTTTTAATATAGCCCGCAAAGAATGGGGGATGGAAAGCCTCAGTAATCCGGCACAAAATATTCGAATGCCTAGCAACTCCAGGCCACGGGATCGCCGCTTGGTGGATGATGAGGAGGAGCGACTACGGCATGCCTGTAGAGAGTCAAAAAGTAAAGGGCTTGAAGCAATCGTAATTTTGGCAATTGAGACCGCTATGCGCCAAGGAGAACTACTTGGCTTGGAGTGGAAGAATGTTGATTTTAAAAGACGCATTGCCCATCTGCCATACACCAAAAATAACGAGTCTCGCGATGTTCCTCTATCCTCACGAGCAATAGAAGTTTTAAAGGCTAGACCACGGGATATTAAGTCCAATAAGGTTTTCTACGACTGGAAAAGAAATGATAGCCTGGGCAATTCATGGCGACGTGCTGTCAAGCGTGCGGCTATCGAGGGTTTACGCTTTCACGACCTTCGCCACGAGGCAACCAGCCGCCTTTTTGAAAGGGGATTGAATATCATGGAGGTGGCTACAATTACAGGACACAAAGACTTAAAAATGCTCAAACGCTACACTCACCTTAAAGCTGAAGACCTAGCAAGAAAGCTAGGTTAACCTATACCACCCTCTAACCCCGTATTTTTTCTGTAGTTGGTTCGCTTGACAATTCCGTTCCGCTCAGTTACCCAGTTGTCTGGCTTTATTGAGAATTATCTTTTTACAAGGATGAGCAGAGGGGGAAGCTGTGCTCCATTTATGTAGACTTATCGTACTGGTATGTTCTTTTCTATCCGTTTTTAGTGGTCTGTCTGTTGCCCAGGAAAACAAGGGCAATTCCGCCAACCCGTTTTACGGCTCCTTCTCAACCGAGGTGTCCATAGCCGTTCCCAGTTATCACGGGTTGGAACCCAAGCTCAAGCTCTCCTATAATTCCACGGCCAAGAACGGTTTTGTTGGTGTAGGCTGGTCCTTGGCTGGCATCTCCTATATTGAGCGCGGCCTGCCCGGTGGCGGTTCCCCCAAGTACGATGCCAACGATGCCTACTTTTTGGACGGCACCGAACTCATCCCCTCAACGCTTCAAGGTGGTACCCACTGCACCGAGATCCAAAACTACACTCGTATTCTCAAAGACGATGTCAATAACCAGTGGTTTGTATACGGCACCAATGGTAACAAGGCCACCTACACCTCCCTCTTTGTGACCTCCAAAGGTACCTTTCGCTGGTATCTCACCTCTGTTCAGGATACCCACGGCAATGTGGTCAATTACAATTACTGGAACGAGTCCAATCTCTCTGTTTATCTCGACACCATTACTTACAACGGAACCAACGTCACCTTTTATCGTGAATCCCGCTCTGACCTGATTACATACGCTACTGGTGCAGGCTTAGGCAGAGTTCAGTATCGGCTGAAGACCGTTGATGTGCAGGTCTCTGGAGAGCGAGTCCGGGTTTATAGATTGGATTATGAGGGGAGTGGGGCGACCTCACGTTCGCTGCTAGCCGGTGTGCAACAGTTTGGTAAAGATTCGATCCTGGATGCAAACGGGAACATTATCGGTGGGACGGCCTTGCCGGGGATAACTTTCCGAGTGTCGGATGGCGATATTGGCTGGACACAAAAAACAGGCATAGGGAGTCTCTCTCCTGGGCAGGGCTTTACAGACGCCTATACCTATCCGATGATCACCGGAGATTTTAACGGGGACGGCAGGACAGATGTCGGTCGGGTGCATGCCAGTGGAGTTAGTTTTTATTTGTCAGATGGCGATATTGGCTGGACACAAATATCAGGCATAGGGAATTTCTCTCCTGGGCAGGGCTTTACAGACGCCAATACCTACCCGATATTCACCGGAGATTTTAACGGGGACGGCAGGACAGATGTCGGTCGGGTGCATGCCAG
>CAYLQA010000053.1:0-20223 GCA_964385695.1 uncultured Desulfobulbia bacterium
CGTGCATCTTTCTGATTTCTTGCAATGGCAAGTAATTCCGTTTAGAGTGTTCTTCTTAATTTTACGTAATAAAAAACCATTTTTCTGGTGTGAATATGGAAGTGATTTTGGCAGAAAATGCCGGTTTTTGCATGGGTGTTCGTCGGGCAGTTGAGACGACACTTGATATGGTTGAAAAAAATAACGGCCATATTGCGACTTTTGGTCCGTTAATCCACAACCCGCAAGTCCTTGAACGGCTCAAAAGCCAAGGTGTCAATATCTTGGACGAAATACCAGAGCAGGTTGACGGTACAGTAATCATCAGGGCTCATGGCGTGCCGCCGCAGAAGAAGAAAAAACTTGAGAATTCAGGAGCTATTGTAGAAGACGCAACCTGTCCGCGTGTTTTAAAGGTACAGGCCATTATTGATAAATACAAAAAACAGGGCCGCCAAACCGTCATTATCGGGGACCGTGATCATGCCGAGGTTGAAGGGCTGATGGGCTATGCCGGTTCACCCTGTCAGGTCGTAAGCAGTCTAGCTGATGTTGAGACCATGGAGCTTTCCGGTCCGTATATCATCGTGAGTCAGACCACCCAGGATGAACAGGCCTTTGAGACCATTAAAAACGAAATCATTCGCCGTTTTCCGGATGGAAAGGTGTTTAACACCATTTGCGATTCGACCCATAAACGGCAGGAAGAGGTTCGCAGGCTTTGTGATGAGGTTCAGGCCCTCGTTGTCGTGGGTGGCAAGACTAGTGCTAATACCACACGCCTTGGTGAAATAGCCGAGGGCATGGGTTGCCCTGTGTTCATGGTGGAGACTGAAGATGATCTTGACCTTGCTGCCATCAAAAAATATTCACGAGTCGGTGTTACTGCCGGTGCTTCAACCCCCAACTGGGTTATCAGCCAGGTTGTTGAGGTTTTAAAAAAGCTCTAACTCTCTTGATATGTAGGGAATTTATATGCTGAGTTGGTTTAAGAAAAAAATAGGGGCGAACAAGTCTGTTAATGAGGCAGTTGTTGAGCCCCTGGAGGATGTTGTTGACCAGGCAGTTGCCATAGAAGAGCCGCAAGCTTCTCAGTTAGAGCAACCCCAGGCAATTGAAGTTGAGGAGGTCCAATCCCCGGTTCAGACCGAGGTTGTTCCTCAAGAAATACCTGAAAACGATAACTCGATGCTTTTTCAACGCCTTAAGGATCGATTGACAAAGACCCGAAGTTCCTTTGTCAATCGTGTTGATGAGCTTTTTCTCGGTAAAAAAGAAATCGATGCGGAGCTTCTTGACGAGCTTGAAGAAATTATGATCATGGCGGATCTTGGCATCAGCACCACCCAGGATCTTATTGATCAGGCCAGGGCACAGGTGAAGCGGAAGGAACTCAATGATGCCTCCGCTTTGAAGGATGCCCTGAAGGAGTTGATCCGCGATTATCTCTTAAGCTCTGATAAGCCCGCAGACCTGGTCATGCCTAAGGATGGCCCCTTTGTCATTATGGTGCTTGGCGTAAACGGCGTTGGTAAAACCACCACTATTGGCAAGTTGGCTTATAAATTCAAGCAAGCAGGGCAAAATGTGCTGCTGGTTGCCGGGGATACATTCAGGGCTGCCGCCACAGAGCAACTTCAGGTTTGGGGTCAGCGCATAGATGTGGAAGTGGTTGCGCAGCAGGCCGGGGCGGATCCATCTTCTGTTATCTTTGATGCCTTGGAGTATGCCAAACCCCGTGATTTTGATGTAGTTATCGTAGACACTGCCGGTCGCCTGCACACCAAGGTTAACCTCATGGAAGAGTTGAAAAAGATCAAGCGGGTCATGGGCAAGAAGATTCCTGATGCTCCCCATGAGGTGATGTTGGTTCTTGATGCCACCACCGGACAGAACGGCATTTCCCAGGCACGGCTATTTAATGAAGCCGTGGATATCACAGGCCTGACACTGACCAAACTTGATGGCACAGCCAAGGGTGGCATTATCATCAACATCTGTCATGAATTTAATATTCCCATCCGCTTTATCGGTATCGGTGAGCAGATGGAGGACTTGCGAGATTTTGACCCAAGCGAGTTTGTCGATGCCCTGTTTTCTGAAAACGGCACAGACCAGCGATTATAGCTCATTCCCTTCTAGTTCAGGAAAGAAAGCAATATGATTGTCTATCGTCAACAGCGGCCACCGGGTTGCGGCGGCCTTTTTTTTGTTATTGTCTTGATTATGCTGGCATTGGGTGGCGCACCAATGCTTTTTGATTTTTTGGGTTTTTTGTTTTTTTCCTTTCTCTTTCTTCTCTCCATGGTCGTGGCCGGATTCTGGGGGCTGTCATTTTATATCAAGCGAAAGGTCAGTCAGTATGAACAGTCGCAGACCCAGAGTCATAACCTTTTTGTTTACCTCCTGGTCAATATCCTGGTCAAGATTGCCCAGATCGACGGTACGGTGACCAAGGAAGAGAGTAATGCCATTGTTAATTTTTTCAGGCAGCAACTGCATTACAACCAGAGCCAGATATACTGGGTAAAGGATTTGATGAAGCAGGCCCTGGAGTCAACGGCCGGCCTGGATTCCTTGATTACAGAGTTTAAGCAACATTTTGCCTATGAACCACGACTGATCTTACTCCAGCTTATCTACCAGGTGCTTTATACCAACCCACAGGTCAGCCCAGAAGAATTGGAGCTGGTGCAGCGCATTGTCGATTTTCTCGACATTTCAGCCTATGATCATCTCTCCATTCGCAGCCGTTTTGTTGCCGGTGCTGCACATTCAGGCAGGCAGGGCGATGATAGTCGTCATTTTGAAACACTTGGCCTTACCCCTGGCGCTGATTTTAATCAGGTTAAAAATGCCTACAGAAAGCTGAGTATGAAATACCATCCGGATAAGGTTGGACATCTTGGTGAAGAGTTCAGACAGGTCGCTGAAGAAAAGATGAAGGAAATCAACGTGGCCTACCAGCATCTGAAAGAGAAGTTCGGCGAATAGCATCAGCATGCGTATTCTTGTTTTTGAGCCTTACTATGGTGGGTCCCATAAGGCCTTTCTCCTCGATCTTGCGCGACAACTTCCCTTTGAGTTTGAACTTTGTACCTTGCCTGCCAGAAAATGGAAATGGCGCATGCGCTTTTCCGCCCCGTATTTTGTGCAACAATATATTGAGGCGCTCAAAAAAAACTGGGATTGTATTCTCTGCTCCACCTTTGTTGATGTGGCCAGCCTTAAGGGCTTTCTGCCCTGCCACCTGCAACATGTGCCGATTTTGACTTATTATCATGAAAATCAATTTGCCTACCCTGTTCAGGTAGATGATGAGCGTGATTTGCATTTTGCATTAACCAATCTCACCACAGCCATGGCATCGGATCGGATTGCCTTTAATACCACTTATAATCTCGAAACTTTTTTAGCCGGTTGCCAAAGCCTTGTTAAAAAAACGCCTGACATGAAGTTCCCAGGCCTTATTGATTCGCTACGGGCGAAGTCTACCATGCTGCCGCCAGCCCATGATTTTGACCTCATGGATACGCAGCAGCATATTGAGACACAAGAGGACCCGGTTATCGTGTGGAACCACCGCTGGGAGCATGATAAAGATCCGGATTTCTTCTTTGCCGGCCTGTATCGCTTATCTGAACAGAATGTGAAGTTTAAGATTATTGTTTTGGGGCAAGCCTTTGAGCGCCGCCCCGCAATCTTTGAGCAGGCTCAAAAGAGGCTGAAGCAGCATATCATCCATTTTGGCTATGCACCGAGCAGGGAAGAATACAGTAGGCTTTTATCCCAGGGTGATGTTGTGGTTTCTTCGGCACGGCATGAGTTTTATGGTATTTCTGTCCTTGAGGCCGTGCGTTGTGGATGCAGACCGTTGTTGCCCAACCGCCTTTCCTATCCCGGTCTTTTTGATGCGCAGTATCTTTATGAGGATGATGATTTTCTTCAGCGCCTCTGTACCGCCCTCAGGTCCGGGCCGCTTAAGCGCGATGAGGCACGGGACATGACCGAGCGTTTTTCCTGGAATTCCTTACGTGGCGAATATGAGAAATGGTTGGGTGCTAAAACATGAATTCCTTTGTTCTGATGAGAGAACAATGATCGTTTTTGATTTGGCATGTGAGTGCGGCTTCTTGTTTGAAGGATGATTCCGCGATCATGAGGATTACCTGAAGCATCAGGCACGTAATATTCGCGGGCAGGCAACACAGGAAGAGGAAAAGCTTCTGCAGAAAAAGGGGTAGAGTTGCTTTGGGTCCCCATCTTTAACAATGATGGACGATGAAACGAAACACTAGGCTGATGTTCTGCCTAGGCACAAGTTTTTTCAAAGTTCTTATGGAGAAATTCACACTCACTGGGAGAAAGATCGAACCGTAGTTGCGCTTCGGCAATAACGTCTTTTCTTTTCTTGTCCGGGTGCGCCAGCACCGTTTCACTGAGCCAGCGAATGGCTTTTTTCATTTTGTCGCTTGTAGGTTGGACCTGTTCCACCCCACTCATAAACTCCCCCTTCCTTTTTTAATTTTTTGCTCGTTTTACACGGGTTTGAAAATTATCCCGCCCAGTGGTGGCACGGAAACCATGATGTGGCAGGGTGCTTCACCATGGGGCTCGTTGATTGCTTCTTTCACGTCGGGATTTTTAACATCGCTGCCGCCGAATTCAGCCGCATCGGAACAGAACACTTCTTGGTAAGAGCCATTTGTCGGGACTCCCAGTTTATAATCATGGAGCACCTGAGGGGTGAAATTCAACAGGCAGACAACATGGTCCTCACTGTTTTTCCCGTGACGAGAAAAGACAATGATGCTGTTGTCAACATCCTTGAAATCAACCCACTTGAAGCCTTCATAGGTAAAGTCCACCTCATAGAGAGAAGCGGTGTCCTTATACACCCCGTTCAATGATTTTACATAATCCTGCAGCTGGCGATGTAAAGTTTCCTGCTCGGTAAGATGCCAGTCCAGGCTGACCTTGCAGTACCACTCAGAGATTTGGCCGAATTCAGCACCCATGAAAAGCAGTTTTTTCCCCGGATGAGTCCACAAGAAAAAGTAGAGCAACCGCAGGTTGGCAAATTTTTGCCACATATCTCCAGGCATCTTGAACAGTAAAGAGCGTTTGCCGTGCACAACTTCATCATGGGAAAGAGGCAGAATGAAATTTTCTGTAAATGCGTAAAGAAGAGAAAAGGTCAGTGCATTGTGGTGGTACTTTCTGAAGATTGGTTCTTTGGCAAAATATCCCAAGGTATCGTTCATCCAACCCATGTTCCATTTATAACCAAAGCCAAGCCCGCCCCAATCCGCAGGTTTTGATACGCCGAAAAAGCTGGTGGATTCTTCGGCAATCATCATTATATCCGGATGATATTCATATACGACCGAATTAAGGTGCCGTAAGAACTCAATGGCATCTATATTCTCTTTGCCGCCATGGATGTTCGGCACCCACTCGTCTTCTGAACGGGCATAGTCCAGGTACAGCATGGAGGCGACCGCATCGACGCGCAGGCCGTCAATATGAAACTCTTTCAGCCAGAAGAGAGCGTTTGCTATGAGAAAGTTTTGCACTTCCTTCCGGCTGTAATTGAAAATTAAAGTGCCCCACTCAGGATGCGCACCTTGCCTGGGGTCTTCATGCTCATAGAGTGCTGAACCGTCAAAGTGATTTAATGCATGGCCATCTGTGGGAAAGTGAGAAGGAACCCAGTCCAGGATGACACCGATACCGTTTTGGTGGCAACAGTCGATAAAATACTTAAAATCTTCCGGATTGCCGTGACGGCTGGTTACTGCGTAATATCCGGTAACCTGGTATCCCCATGATTCGTCCAGGGGATGTTCCATGACCGGCAACAGCTCGATGTGGGTAAAGTTCATCTCCTTGACATAGGGGATGAGGCTGTCGGCGAGTTCTTGATAGGAGAGCATCCGGCTCGGATCGGCAGGGTCACGTCGCCATGAGCCAAGATGTACCTCGTAGGTTGACATGGGCTTTTTAACCGAGGCCCCTTGCTTTCTCTTTTTGAGCCATTCTTCATCTTTCCAATCGTATGCGCCTAGGCCCCAAACTATTGATGCTGTTTTGGGACGGACTTCGGCAAAGAATTGAAAGGGGTCGGTCTTTTCCAAAATGGCCATGTCAGAGGCGCGAATTTCAAATTTATACGGCTCTCCCTGCTCCACACCTGGGATAAACAGTTCCCATATCCCAGAAGAGTCAAGGGCTCTGAGCGGATGAACCCGACCATCCCAGTAGTTGAAATTGCCTAAAACGCTTACTCGTCTGGCATTGGGCGCCCACACACGGAAGATGGTTCCGTGTATACCATCTATGCACTCAAGGTGTGCGCCGAGCTTATTGTAAATTTCGTAATGCGTGCCGTTGTTGAATAGATACCGGTCATACTCGGTCATCTGAGGCAAAAAGCGGTATGGATCTTTATAGATATGCAGGGTTTCATCGTAAAATTTCGCCTCAAACTGATAGTCAAAAGGCTCATTGCTGTTTGGTATGACAATTTCAAACAACCCCTCACGCCTTGTTTTGAACATTTCTCTTTTATTGCCATCAACAACCAGGTTCATCTCTGTGGCATGGGGTTGAAATGTTCTGATAACGGATGAGGAACTGTCAGAATCTAAAATATGAAAGCCAAGAACCTGAAAAGGGTCATTGTGATCGGATTCGATAATCCGGTCAATTTCGCGCATAATATCTATTGGCATCGTGTAACGCCTCGTTTGTAGAGTTGGTTTGTAAGCTGACCATGCACTTGCGCTACGTGAGCGCGAATAATGAAATACTAGCACAAAAAAAAAACGAAGTACTAATCCATTTTCACTTCGGTCAATGTTTATAGGAAAAAATATGCATTACTGCATTTTGATAGGGTTAACGGCATTATAGGGCTGGCCTCCTAGATCATAAAACGGATTAGCCTTTTCCTGTTCAGGGCTCAACTTGACTGTCCGGGCGACACTGGCTACAGTAACAACGAGTAGCTTTTTGAATTTGCATAATTTTTTTGTCACATCTTTCATTATAAGGTTCGCGTTTATGGAGAGTTTGCAGGGATATTTTTTGCTCGCCACCCCTCAGATGCCAGACCCACGCTTCAATGAAGCCCTAATCTATATCTGTGCCCATAACGAAGAGGGGACCATGGGGCTTGTTATCAATCAACCCATCCCTGACGTTAATCTTGCCGATGTGATGGATAGCGCAAATATCACTGTGCCGGATAGATCGCTCCCTCCGGTATACTTGGGCGGGCCTGTTGAGTCTGAGAGTGCGTTTTTTCTCTACACCCCTGATTATATTGCACCACATTTTCTTGAGGTGAGCGAATCCATCTCCCTTACTCGCGACCCTCAGATTTTACATGATATTTCAGCAGGCGACGGGCCAGAGTCTTTTCTCGTGGCGCTTGGTTATGCAGGTTGGGGGCCAGGCCAGCTTGAAGATGAGCTTACCGTTGACGGCTGGCTGACCCTGCCAGCTGTTAACGACATTGTTTTTCTCACCCCGGACGACAGTAAATGGCATAAGGCAGCTCAGATGTACGGTATTGATATCTCTCTGTTCGGAGATGTTGTCGGCTCCGCCTGACCTTCTTTTGTAAAGATAAGAAGCTTTGCACCGTTGATTTCTTCAGAGCATGGGTTTATATAGTTACTTTCAATTTTCCCAAAGCCCTTGTGAAGGTATTACAGATGAGTGATGAAAAAGAAATTTTCGACTGTAAGCAGTGCGGCCATTGTTGCCATGGAGAAACCACTGTTTCTTTAAATCAGGATGATTTAAACCGCCTTGCCGACTATCTCGGGGTTGATGTGGAAACCATGAAGGAGAAATACCTGCGTGTAACCGGCAATGTCATTCAAATGAAGATCGTTGACGGTCACTGTATATTTTACAAGCAAGGTTGCACCATCCATCCAGGCAAGCCATGGCGTTGCGGTCAATGGCCTTTGCATCCCAGTATTTTAACCGACCCCAACAATTTCTCAGCCATTAAGGCTTCATGTCCAGGGCTCAATGCCACCATGGAATACGATGCCTTTTGTGAACGCCTGGACAGGGTTTTGAAGGAAAAAGAGAAAAACAACGGTTAAACAGCATGAAGTTTTTCTTCCCCTTTCTCGGGAAAACCAAAGAAAAATTCATTGCCCAGGGAATTGATGAATATGTCACAAGGTTGAAGCATTACGCCAACCTTGAAATGAAATTTCTCAAAGAAAAAAAGTCAGCAGCCAAGCTTCCCCCCAATCAACAAAACATTGAAGAAGGTAAAGTCCTACTTGCCAGTGTTCCTGCCGGCTCCTTTGTAGTCGTGCTTGATGTGAAAGGGAATCTTCTCAGCTCGGAGCAGTTGGCTGAGCAGATAACTCGTTGGGAGGATCAAGGAAAACGCCAGGTTGTCTTTTTGCTGGGCGGTCCTAATGGATTTTCTGATGAGGTGCTAAAAAGGGCTGATTTGCGTATTTCGTTGTCAAAGATGACCTTTACCCACGATCTTGCCCGTCTTTTACTGATCGAGCAACTCTATCGTGCCTATACGATAAAGGCTGGGACCGGGTATCATAAGTAGATCAGACCGATTCGACCGATTTTACCTCGGGCACTTCACCTTTAACAAACTTCTCAATCCCGTTTTTCAGGGTCTGGTCAGACATTGGGCACCCCTTACAGGCCCCGGTGAGTTGTACCTTGACGATTCCATCATCGGTGACATCTATAAGTACCACATCTCCTCCATCTTGTTGGAGAGTGGGGCGTATTTTTTCAAGGGCAGCTAGGACCTGTTCGCGCATGGAAGACTCCGTATCAAGTTTCTCTTCATTGATCAGCCGACATTAACATAGGTGATGTTAGGTGACAACCTTGGCACCTTTATCGCTAGTGATTATCTAACTATCTCCAAACTCAACAACTACATTTTACATTGAGCATTTTGCCTGATTCCTCTAAGGTATTTATATTCTTAAAGGCCGTTATCTATAGTATGTGTGAAGTGCATTACGGAGACAAATTATGGTAGAAAGTGCAGGGCACCAAAGTGATATTCTTTTGCAATCAGGAACCAACGAACTTGAGATTATAACTCTTTATCTTCAATGGATTGATCCCAGTAACCAAGAGGTAACGAAAACCGCATACGGCATCAATGCTGCCAAGGTTCGTGAACTCGTGGCAATGCCTGACAATTTAACCGAGATGCCGGATTGCCCCAAGGCGATGAAGGGCGTTTTCCTCCTGCGCGATCGCACCATACCGCTCATCGATTTGAGTGAATGGTTTGGCTATGAGCCTGATACATCCCCCGAGGCCATGGCCAAATGGGTTGTTATCGTTACAGAGATTAATGGCAAACTATTCGGTATAATCACCCATGGGGTTGATAAGGTTTACCGGGTCTCCTGGAATGATATTATGCCTCCGCCCGAACTTGTTGCCCATCACAGCAGCTTGACCGGTGTCTGCCTGGTTGATAACAACATTATCCAGATGGTTGATTTTGAAAAAATTATAGCAACCGTAGACCCATCCATGGTCATCGATTCGGAATTGCACGCAATAACCGAAGAGCCCGAAGGTGATCAGGTCGATAAGGCCGTGGTTATTGCCGATGACTCAAGAATGATCCAGGATCAGATTCGTAGAACTTTGGAGCGGGCAAATTATAAAGTCGTAGCCCATGCCGATGGGCAGGAGGCTTGGGATTACCTTGAGGGCCTCAGGCTGGCAGGTGTTGTAGAAGATGAGGTTCTTGCGGTTGTTACTGATATTGAGATGCCGCGTATGGATGGACATCACCTCTGCATGCGCATAAAACAGGAGCCTGCGTATGAGAAGATTCCTGTGCTGCTGTTTTCCTCTTTGATTAATGCAACGGCCCAACATAAAGGCGAGTCCGTTGGGGCAGATGATCAAATCACAAAACCCGAGCTCGGTGAACTCGTAAACAGGTTGCAGGCCTGCCTGCATAAGAAAATGGCAAGCTGATTTTCTTCTTGTCTCAAGGCCAAGTTATTGGCATTCTTGCTAGGACCGCTGTCAGCGTTCCAGGGAGGATGCCTTTGGCGTATTGAGTAAATGGAAAAAAGCTTGAATATTTATCGATCCAACAGCACTGAAGTGTTGTTGGATACAATGGCCCAGATACTTTCAGAGCCCCTTGAATCCGTATTTGAACCTGAATGCATCGTGGTTCAAAGTAAAGGTATGGCTGCCTGGCTTAATATGGGCCTTTCCGAGCGTTTCGGCGTTTGGGCCAACTCCGATTTTCCTCACCCCCGCCAACTTATCCAACGTATTTTTCGTGCCACCCTTGGCCAAGAGGGTGAGCAGATACAACAGTTCAACCGCCAGCGTTTGACCTTTGCAGTGCATACACTGCTGCCTGATTTTCTTGATGATCCCTGTTTTGCCCCACTAAATCGATATTTGGAGCAAGGTGAGCTGCGAAAATCTCTGCAACTTGCCCAGCGTATTGCCTATATCTTTGACCAGTATGTGGTTTATCGGCCTGAGATGATCAGGGCCTGGGATAAGAGCAAAGAGCCTGCCGAGGATCTTGGGCAGGAATGCTGGCAACCCAAGCTTTGGCGTGCCTTAAGCAAACATCTTGGCGCTTGGTCACCTGCAGAGCTGTTGCTGAAGGCACATGAAAAGGCCTATACTGGTGAATTCATCAAAGCCGATTTATTGCCAAAGCGAGTCTGCCTTTTTGGCATTGCCGGCCTGCCGCCGGTATACTTGAGCCTTATCAGTGCCCTTGCCAAGACCGTGCCTGTGCATTTTTTCCTTCATGCTCCATGTGAGGCCTTTTGGGCTGATATTCTGCCCCAGGCAGAGATTGACAAGATTGCCGCGCTGCAAGGCAGTGATGATCTTCAATACTATGAGGCCGGTCATCCTTTATTGGCCAGTCTTGGCTCCATGGGGCGTGATTTTCAGCTCATGCTTGAGGAGTCGGCTTCATATTATGAACCTTTTCCCGACCTCTTTGTGGGTAATGAGCATACATCGACAATGCTTGCCAGCCTGCAGCGAGATATCCTAGAGTTGAATCACCGCCCCACCTATGGTGACTTACAGAACCTGACTATCGATAATCGAGATCGATCAATAACACTCCACAGCTGCCATAGCCCGTTGCGGGAGCTTGAAGTGTTGCAAGATCAGCTCCTTGATATTTTTTCCGACAACACTCATATGCAGCCGCGCGATATTGTGGTGATGTTGCCTGATGTGGAGTCCTATGCCCCGCTCATTGATGCGGTCTTTGACAGAAGGCCAGACGACCCGCGGTTTATTCCATATAACGTTGCGGATCGTTCGGCTCTGGCCGAGTTTTCTCTCATTGATGCATTTTTAAAAATTCTCCTGCTTTGCCAAGGACGCTTTGCTGCTCCTGATGTTGTCGAGCTGTTGGAATTTGAGGCTATACGAATGCGATTTGGCATACGCGGAAAAGATTTGCCCATGCTTCGGACCTGGGTTGCCCAGTCCGGTATCCGTTGGGGAATTAATGAGTCCCATCGGCAAAAGCACCAGCAACCCAAAGAGCGGCAAAACACCTGGCAGTTTGGGTTTGATCGACTCTTTCTTGGTTTTGCCATGCGAACCGATTCGGCAGAATTTTGCGGTAATATCCTGCCATATCCAGAGATCGAAGGGCAGGGGGCTGAGGTTCTTGGTTGTTTTGCCCACTTTTGTGAGGCCTTGTTTGATACAAGCGTTACCTTTGAGCAGGAACAAAATGTTTCGGCTTGGCAGCAAACTTTTTTTGCGCTAATCGACACATTTTTCAACCCGGAAAGTCCTGATGCCTGGCAGCTTCAGAAGCTTCGTGATGTAATTGACGAAATTGCCTCTGAGGCGGAAGATGGCGGTTTTGTCGGAAACCTTGATGTCGATTCCATCTATGCCTTGATATACGAAAAGGTTGCTGAGCCGGGCAATGCCAGGGGATTTTTAACAGGCGGCGTTACTTTTTGCGCCATGCTGCCCATGCGCTCCATCCCCTTTAAGGTTGTCGCAATCCTGGGACTGAATGATGGCGTTTACCCCAGGCAGGAATATCCATACAGTTTTGACCTTTTGGCACGGCATCCTCGCTTGGGTGACCGGAGCAAAAGAAATGACGACCGTTATATCTTTCTTGAGGCGTTATTAGCTGCTCAAGAAAGGATACTCATATCCTATGTTGGTCATGACGTTCAGGATGGCAGCGCTATGCCGCCTTCAGTTGTTGTTGAAGAACTGGTTGATTGCCTGGCCCAAAGTTATGCTGCCGATGGAACGGAGGATGAGATTTCATTTGATCAGCAGCGGGAAATTATCCTCTCGCATCTCCTGACGGTTCATCCTTTACAGCCCTATAGCAGACATTACTTTGACAAACAAAACAACAGGCTCTTCAGTTACGCCAAAGAGTTTTGTGAAGCGGCTTTGCTCCAAGGTCAGGGGGATCAAAATACGGTGAAACGTTTTCTTGCCCGGCCGTTAGTTGCAAAGGCTCCAGCGGAATTACCCCAAGACCTGTCTCTGGAAGCATTGATGCGTTTTTTCAATCTACCGATCCGTAGTTTTATGCAAAATAAGCTGCATCTCTTTTTCCGTGAGGATGAAGAAGAAATGCCGGATCGGGAACCCATTGCCCTGAGTCCTCTTGAAAAATATACCCTGGGTAAAGAGTTGTTGGCCCAAGGTCCTGATGTGTCAGACCACGCTAGACTGTTACTGAAAAGATGGCAGGGCCAAGGCCTTCTTCCCCTGGCTGCCGCAGCTGAATCCTCCTTTTCAGATATCCACAGGGCTGTACAACCCGTTGTTGAACTTGCAAAAAGTGTTGACCTCAAAGTCGCAACTACCACCACTCTTTCTGAGATTGTTTTGCCTTGCGGAGTTGTTGTGCAGCACGAGGTGAATGGCGAGCCGGATCAAGGCGCATTCTTCGTTTCCAACGCCAAGGTTTCCGCAAAAGCAATTCTTTCGCTTTGGCTTGAGCATCTCTTTGTTTCTTGTCTTGTGCCTGCTGGCTGTCAAAGTCATCTGGCCGGTCGGGCAGAGCGTAACAGGGCACAGTTGTTGCGTTTTCAAAATGTTGCCAATCCAGCAGAGATTTTAGAAGAGTTGTTTCACCTCTTTTCACTTGGCTGGCAGGAGCCGCTGCTGTTTTTTCCACAAACTTCCTATGACTTTGCCCATGCACGTATTAACGGTCGCGGCGATGATGAAAAACGATTACAGGCGGCAAGAAAAAAGGCGTATGCAACATATTTTGGCGGTGGATTTACCCACTCCTTTGCCGAAGGCGATAATCCTTACCTGGCCCGGTTTTTTGCTTCAGCCAATCCTTTAGAGCAGGATTTTCTTCTCTATGATGAACAGACCCTGAGCTATGATTTTGAATCCCTCAGCCTACAGATTTTTACCCCGATTCTAGAGCATATGGAGAAGGTAGCATGAGCCAACCTTTTGATATTTTCTCCATACCCAGCCAGGGCGTTCAACTCATTGAGGCCAGCGCGGGTACCGGCAAAACATATTCCATTTCTTCTTTATATCTCAGGCTGTTGCTTGAGAAAAAACTGCGGGTCGAGGAGATCCTTGTGGTGACCTTTACCGAGGCTGCCACAGCTGAACTGCACGAGCGGATCAGGAGTAGGTTGCGCCTTGCCGCCGATGGCTTTGAAAATAATCGGGATAATAATGATCCGGTTATTAAAGAGCTTCTTGCATCCAGCTGTGATTACAAGGCCGATCTTATGCGGCTGAAGCTGGCGGTCTGTGAGATTGATCAGGCTTCCGTATCCACTATTCACGGTTTTTGTCGCCGTATCCTCAAGCAAAATGCCTTTGAGAGTGGGATTTCGTTTGATCTTGAATTGATTGCAGATACCAGTGATCTATTAACCGAGATTGTTAATGATTTTTGGGTGAGCAAATCCTGTGAACTGAACAACAAGCAGTTTGCCCTGTTGCAAAGCCAGATTGGTCATGATGAGCTCTCCTCCCTTATGGGCCTTGCCGTTAAGCACAGGGATTTTCCTCTTTTTTCCGTTTCTGGTTCGGCTGACCTGAACCAGGCCTTTGAGCTGTTTACCTCCTCCTACGCTTCAGTCCATGAAATTTGGCAGGCGGATAAGGATACTATTGTTGATGAGATTATGTCCTGTGATGGTTTTAAAGCCGAAGTGCGCAAGGATCTTGCCCAAGGCTTGCTTAACCGCCTTGAGGGATATCTCGTTATGCCGGAGCCGAGCAGTTACATCATTCCGCAAGGGTGTAACTGTTTCAGCCAAGCCAAGCTTCAAGACCCGGACGGAGGTGTGTGTACCAAAAAGGCGATAAAGAGTGGCGTTATTCCGCAGCATACATTTTTTGCTGCCTGGGAGAACCTGGTAACACAAGCCGAATGGTTGAAGCAGGCCTCTGCAAAAAACATCATGGCAGAGGCCGTACTTTTTGCTCGGCTGCAGATAACAAAGCGGCTGAACGAGCAGAACCTGCAATCCTTTGACGATTTACTGTACGGCCTTGATCGTGCCCTCAAATCCAGTAGCGGCGCGCGGCTTTTGCGTCTTATCCGCAGGCAGTTTCCTGTGGCCCTTATTGATGAGTTTCAGGATACAGACCCGGTGCAGTACCGGATATTTTCGTCGATTTATCGAGATCAACCCTCCCTTGGCCTGTACTTAATCGGTGATCCCAAACAGGCGATTTACGGATTTCGTGGTGCGGATATTTACGCCTATTTAGGTGCTGCGCAAATGGTCGGCGATGCAGCCTATACAATGAGCATCAACTGGCGGGCCGATAATATGATGGTGCAGGCAGTCAATGAGTTGTTCTCTTTTACTGAAGGGCAAGGCCCCTTCTTTGATGAGCGCATTGCCTATCATCCGATATCTGCAAGGCCTGAAGCCAGGGACAACTGGCATTCGCCGCAATTGGGCCAAGCGCCTTTGCAATTCATTAACATTTCAGATCAGTTTCCATTAACTCGGGAACGACACCCGAAAAAGGATTTTGAAGATGCACTGCCGAGACTGGTGGCAGAGGATATCAGTGGTTTATTGGCTAGTGATGCTTGTATTGCCGACAAACAAGTTGTCCCTGGTGATATTGCCGTGTTGGTACGGACCAACGAGCAGGCCTTGGCAATTCAGGATGCTCTGAGAAGATGTCGCATCCACTCGGTTTTAAAAAGCAAAGCCAGCGTCTTTTCAAGCAAGGAGGCCCTTGACCTTTACAGGTTGTTTGCGGCGGTGGCAGATCCTGCCTCGGACAGTAAGCTCCGGGTTGCATTGGTTACTGATGTTTTGGGCCTTACGGCAAATAGTCTTGCAGACCTCAATGAAGATGAACGGCTGTGGCAGGAGCAGGTGAGTCGCTTTCAATTCTGGCGGGATACCTGGCTTACCCACGGGATCATGCAGATGATTCGGGTGATTTTTGAAGAGTATAACGTGCCGGCCCGCATCATCGAATTCGACAACGGAGAAAGGCGGCTGACCAACCTGCGGCACATTGCCGAGCTTATGCAGGATAAGGGGCAGGAGCAGCATCTTTCCCCTGTCCGCCAGGTTGCTTGGTTGTATAAACAGATTGAGCGCAAAAGCAAAGGGCAGGAGGCGGAGCTGCGGCTTGAAAGTGATGAGCAGGCAGTGCAGCTTGTAACCGTGCATAAGAGTAAGGGCCTTGAGTATCCAATTGTATATTGTCCTTATCTTTGCATGGGGAAAAATCCTGCCCGGCAAAAGAAATTTACCAGCCTGCATGATCCGTTAGATAATTGGCAGGGAAAGGTTGTTCTTTTCCCTGAGCAGGAACAGCTTGCCCAGGACCAACAACAGGAGTTTGCCGAGAATCTTCGCCTTTTATACGTGGCTGTCACGAGGGCTAAGCATTGTTGCAAAATCCTCTGGGCCGCGCCAAAGGGGTATGAAAATTCAGCTCTGGCCTATCTTTTACATGCACCATCCTCACCAGCTGCGGCCCAGGAGTCTCTGCATACATTTACAACTTATTTAAGGGGTGTTTCCTTTAACGCCCTCAGTCAGGAGCTGCGGGATAAGTCTGCTGTTTCATCCTCCTGGGTAATTCGGGATCTCTTGCCAGCCAGCAGCCAGCCACGGATTGAAACTGGGATAACAGTAACGGAGTTGTCTTGCAGGCAGGTGAGTCACCGGCTTGATCAATCCTGGCGTATGAGCAGCTTTTCACAACTGAGTCAGCATGGCAGCAGTGCAACGATCTTTGGCTCAAGAGATTACGATGCCTTTAGTTCGGAGCAGGTTGAGAAAACCACGGGGTCGGATCTTCCTTTGGCAGATTTTCCTAAAGGGGCGGTCGCCGGTAACTTTTTTCATATGATTTTTGAGCTGGCTGATTTTGCGGCCCTTTCCGCGCCAAACGATTTAGAAGATTTGGTTGCCCGTGAGCTGCAAAATTATGGTTTTTTAAAAGAAAAGTGGACGCACACTGTCTCAACGAGTCTCTGGCAGGTTATGAAGACCAACCTGCTGGGCAAACAAAAACTCACACTTTCCGATATACCGCTCAGCCAACGTTTGAATGAATTGCCTTTTACCTTTCCGGTTGCCGGCCAAGGTAACTCTGAGCCGGTTTTTACTGCCAAGGCGTTAAGTGAAGCTTTTAAAGAAGATGCCGGGGTAATGAGCGGGCAATATGTCGCCGAGATAGCGCATCTTTCTTTTGCTCCTTTACAGGGGTATCTCAAGGGGTTTATCGATTTAGTCTTTGAACATAACGGCAAATGGTATCTTGCCGACTATAAGAGCAACCATCTCGGTGAACACCGTGAGGATTATAACCCTGGGCAACTGGTCTCAGCCATGGAACAGCATCATTATTTTCTGCAATATCATATTTATACGATTGCTCTCCATCGCTATCTCACGCATCGCGTGCCCGGGTATAGTTATAAGAAAGATTTCGGCGGAGTATTTTACCTCTTTATCAAGGGGATGCATCCTGACTCTGGATCTGATTATGGAGTGTTTTTTGACCTGCCGCCATTAAAGAGAGTGGAGAGGTTGTCCAATCTTTTTGCCCAAACAGGGGGTGACGTAAGATGAAAATTTTAGAGCGTCTCATAGCCACCCAGGTGCTTTCCGATTTTGACCGTTATTTTGTCAGAACCCTGCAGCGTATCGAACCGGATGTGCCAAGGGAAGTGCTTTTGGCAGCCGTTTTTACCCGCAAGGCTGTTGAGTCCGGTCATGTTTGCCTGCATCTTGATCACCTTGTCAACGCTGCTCTTCAAGACACAGGGAGTGAAAAAGTTGATTTGAGCTGGCCGACTTTACCCGAGCTGCAAAAGAGCCTTGCCGATTCCGGATTGGTCAGTGACGGCAGCCAAGTGACTCCTCTGGTCCTTGAGGATGACCGTCTTTATTTGCAACGCTATTGGTCATATGAGGAGCAGTTCGTTCGTTTTATCAGGCAGAAATGTCTTGATCGGCCAACAGAGGGTAGAGATTTAGCGGAAAAGCTCATCCGCGAGGTGTTTAGTGACTTGCCTGCGGAATCAAGCAAGGAGCAGCAGCAGGCCGTACTCAAGGCCATATTGAACAACTTTACCGTGATAAGCGGCGGACCAGGCACAGGTAAAACCACAATAATCATCCGTATCCTTGCGGCACTCATCGCTCTGGCGCACGCTAACGGAACAGCCTCTTTAAAAATGCTTCTGTTGGCGCCCACAGGCAAGGCCGCTGCCAGGTTGAGTGACTCCCTTACTCATCAGCTTAAATCCTTGTCCGTGCCAGAGGCTGTAACGGCACAGATTCCTGTCCAGGCAGCCACTATCCACCGTACCCTTGGTTACCAGCCACAATCGCCGACTTCATTTCGCCATAATGCTCAAAATCCATTGTCATCAGATGTAATTATTGTTGATGAGGCTTCAATGGTTGATATCGCCCTGATGGCTAAGCTCTGCGATGCCGTGCCGAAAAAAGCCCGACTTATCCTTCTTGGGGATAAAGACCAGCTTGCTTCTGTGGAATCCGGTTCGATTCTTGGTGATATCTGCCAGTTGGCATCCCAAGGGGATGTGGGTGAGGCCACAGGGAAAGAAATTTCTACTCCCAAAGGGCATGTTGTTGAACTGACAAAAAGCTTTCGTTTTTCCGGTCAGCAAGGAATAGCCGTATTAGCACAGGCTATCAACCGCGGTGATGAAGAGCGGTGCTTTGAGGTACTGGCCTCGGATCAATTTCCTGATGTACGGCTATACTCATCAGCGAATCACGAGAATCGGCAGCAAGATTTTTTAGATTTATGCCTTGCCGGTTTTAAAGAGTATCTCTCAGCCGAAACAGCGCTGGCCGCTTTACATGAGTTTGCACGTTTTCGAGTGTTATGTGCTCATCGACAGGGTCCTGCCGGTGTTGGCAGGATGAATGCGCTTATCGAGCAGGGCTTGACCCAACACGGCTTAATTTATCCCTACAGTGAATGGTATGGTAGACGGCCGCTACTTATTACGAGCAACAGTTATTCCGTGCAGCTTTTTAACGGTGATACCGGGCTTATCTGGCTGGAAGGAGAAGGCAAAAACAGTACTGCCTGTTTCTACGGGGAAGATCAGACAACACTACGTAGCCTTGCGCCGCTTCGCTTGCCGGAATTGCTTACCTGCTATGCCATGACGATCCATAAGAGCCAAGGCTCAGAGTTTGACGATGTGGTCATTGTCCTGCCTGAAGCTGATTCACCGCTTTTAACGAGGGAATTGCTTTATACGGCTGTGACACGAGCAAAAAGAAAAGTGAGTATATTTGCAAGCAGGGAGTCGATTCAGGCAGCCCTTGCAGCCAGGGTGGAACGGGCGAGTGGGATACGGGAAAAACTCAGCTAGCTGGATGAATTTGAGTTTGGTTGCGGCCGCCTTCTTTTGCGGCATAGAGCTTTTCATCGGCAATACTGATCATCTCTTCCAAGGTTTCCTTTGGTTCGGCGCAGATCCCAACGCTGACAGTAATAAAGGTTTGCATAGAGCCGATGTCGATGGGGGTTGTTTCAACTTTTTTCCGCAGGCATTCAAAAATTTCAAAAACGTTTTCTTGGTTCATGTTCACCACCATGACAGCGATTTCCTCACCACCATAACGGCAAACTACGTCTGTTTCCCTGAAGCGATTTTGTAGAATCAAAGAGAGCTCTTTGAGGACAATATCTCCGGCATCATGCCCATAGGTGTCGTTAACGTTTTTAAAAAAATCAATATCAAATAGGGCGACGCCTAACTCAATATGACCGCGCCGGGCACTGGCCACAAGTTTACGTCCCATTTCAAAGAAATACCTGCGATTAAACAGGCCGGTGAGATAATCCCGGTTTGAGCTTTCTGTTATCTGATGAATATACTCCAAGAGGTCGACGTTCTGATTTACCCGGCAATAGAGTTCCTCACTGGAAAATGGCTTGCTTAAAAAATCATTGGCCCCGTTTTTGATAAATTGGGCGGACATGGTGGTGTTGCCACGGCTGGATATTCCCAATATGGCAAGTTCGTTTTTAGCAAAATGGCGTCGGATATACTTGGTGAGCTGTAATCCGCTCATCTTAGGCATATAATAGTCCGTAAGTATAAGTTTGATATCCGTGATGTCTTTAATGATCTCTACGGCCTCGATACCGTTAGAGGCGTAATAAACATCATACTGGTGGATGGTGAGCAGGTTGCACATCTCAAGCCTGGCAGATTTTGAGTCATCCACCACAAGTACCTTGATGTCTTTGTTTTTGGAAATGCGCCGGACAACGCTGATAAGATAATCAATATTGTTCGGGTTTTCCTTGAGGACATAATCAACGATCATTTTCCCCCAAAGTGTTTCCTGCAGTTGTCTATTATATTTACCGGCAAAAACGATGACCGGGATATTTCTGGTCAGCACATAGTCGACAACTTCATTGCCTGAGGCATCCGGCAGGGTGAGATCAAGGATGGAAAGAAAATAATCATCCCCCTTTTTAGCTATGAGGGTGACCGCTTCAGCAAAAGTGCCAGCAACATCTACCTTAATAGCAAGGCGGCTTTCAATCTTGTCGGCAACCATTCGGGCAAGGGATTTGCTGTCTTCGACAAGAAGAAGTTTGCGTGCTGAGTCGCTTTCTTTGGAAACCATAGGGAATAAAAAACTAAACAACCACCGACTGCAAGTCGGTGGGTTTAAATTCGCGGACTGAAAG
>CAYLQA010000054.1:0-19077 GCA_964385695.1 uncultured Desulfobulbia bacterium
CCTGAAAATAAAAGCTGCTTTTCCCGGACATCGACGATGAACCAAAAAAAAGGGGTGAACGACGTATGTCGTTCACCCCTTTTTTACCTTGTCTATGTATTGAGAGGCTAGACGGTCAAATCGTCCCGCACGGTCTTGCGCGGGCCGCCATGGCCTGCTGTGGACCAGTCGCGGATGGGGGCGATGTATTCCAGGTCGCCTTTACGATCTACGCGAACGAGCTTGTCGTGAATGCTCTGCCAGATACAGGGGACATCTTTGTGGATTTCGCATGTGCCGTCAACGGAGCCGCCGCAAGGACCATTGAACAGGCTCTTGGCGCAGCGGGCAACGGGGCAGAGGCCGCCGGTAAGGTGCAGGACACAGTGGCCGCATCCGGCACACTGTTCGCTCCATACTCCCTGCTCGGCGGAGCCACCGAATGAGGTGGTGTTGACTGCCGGGTAAACAGTATCGTTGGGGCGAAGGTTGGCGATGAAGTTAACGCCAACACCGCAGGCTGTGGAGAGAATGGCATCATACTCGCCAGCCCATTGGTCAATGCTTTCGATATACTCTTTGTCGCATTGTCGTACCAGGGTGGCCTCAATGGTTTCGACCTCTTGACCAGTCTTCTTTTTGCCAAGGCGAATCAGGGAGGCAAGGATTTCAACCTCGCGTTCACCGCCTGCTGAACAGACGGAAACACAACCGCGGCAACCAAGTACCAAGATGCGCTTAGCATCCCCAAGCATGTCGACAATTTCGTTTAACGGCTTTCTTTCGGCAATAATCATTTTGCTTCTCCCTTCAGCGGGCAGGGGCCCAAAGCTGTAATGCGTTCGTTCATCTCCTGGGCGGCTTTGATGAATTCGGGATGGAATCCGCGCTCCATGTGGTACATCTCAGCACGCTCACTCTCTGCGCCCAACTCGACCAAGGCCTTTTGTACGGCAAGGATACGTTTGGCCGCGCGCTGGCTGCCCATGAGGTTGTGGCATTTGTCGGCAGGGCAACCTGCAACGTATACCGCATCGGCACCTTCCTCAAAGGCCTTCAGCAGTGTGCTGACCTCAAGTTTACCGGTGCAGACCAGGCGGTTGATGTTTACGTTTTCAGGAAAGCCATCTGCAATCAGCCCCTCTTTGCCCTCAGCCAGGGTCTGTTGAGAGGTGTAGTGGCAACAAAAAGCTTGGATATTCGGGGTAAATGACATGTGCTTCACCATCTTATTGCGCTTGACCGCTGGCCGCGATCAGTCGCTCGTCTTCTGACTCGTTTAACTGGATAGCCTGGGCCGGACACTCGCTGGGGCAGATACCGCATGCGCGGCATTCCTGCGGATCAATGGCCGCCTTGCCCTCGTCGTCAATTTTTGGAATGCGCCACGGGCAGACACGGACACAGGTAAGGCAGGAGACACAAAGGTCGCGTTGTACCCAGGCCGCCTTGCCCTTGTTGAGTAGATCCTGCTCGGTGATGTGGCCGCTGTCCATGGCCAGTTGCCGCAGAGCTTCCATGATATCGGCAAAGCGGACATCCTGCGGGCAGACAAAAACACAGCCCTTACATTGGGAGCAATGCCAGAGCAACTCCGAGGTAAGGAGCTTGTCCTTGAGGCCCATGCGGATCATATGGATAATTTTTCTGGGGTCAAAGTCTGGAATTGCTTGGCTCACCGGACAAGCGCCACTGCAGGCCCCACATGAAAAGCAGCGGTTCAGAAACTGGCCGCCGGGTATTGTGGTTACCTCAGCGCTGAATGCCGCGTTGATATCTTTACTTGAAATAGACATACCCTGCCTCACTCAAAATATTTGACCCAGCCTTCAGGGCTTGGGTTGATGTGCAAAAAATGCCGCCTATACACGAAATTTACCTTATGAAAGTCAATAAAGCGTTGGCTACTTTAGCATAAAATAAAACAGAACCCAATAGGTACAATTACGTGTAGTTGCCGGTTTTTTAAGGGGAAAGCGCGGAGTTAGACGAGAAAACGGAATTCGCCTTTGCCCAAAAGGTCCTGCAGGTGCAGGGCGCCTGCGACATTACCGCTGGTGTCGGTGACAGCCAAAAAGGTAATCTCGTGGCGTTGCATGATACTCAAGGCATCGGCCGCCAAAAGGTCGCCGCTGATGGTCTTGGGCTCCTTGGTCATGACCTCGGGCAGGGTGACATTGGTCAGATCCGTGTGGTTGGAGATCATCCGACGGATGTCGCCATCTGTGAGAATTCCGCTAAGATCCGCGCCATCCATGACCAGGACCGCGCCGAGGTTTTTGTCGTTCAACTCTTTCATGGCCTCGGGCAGGGGAGCGCTGATGGGGATTTGCGGGACAAGCTCGCCGGTGAGCATCACCTCGGAAACGTTGATCTTGAGCCGTTCACCCAGGCTACCGCCGGGATGGTTGAGACGAAAATCACTCTCTTTGAACTGCTTGAGGTTGAGCAGGACCACGGCCAGGGCATCACCCATGGCCAAGGTGGCAGTGGTGCTGGCGGTTGGGGCAAGCCCCAGGGGGCAGGCTTCTTGTGGAACCGTTACCTTGAGTACCGCATCACCATTCTTGGCCAAGGTCGAGTCTGGCCTGCCGGTCATGGCAATGAGCTTGACGCCACGTTTTTTCAAATTGGGCAAGAGCAGGTTGAGCTCGGCAGTTTCGCCGCTGTAGGAGATTCCCAGCACAACGTCCTGTGAATCCACCATGCCCAGGTCGCCATGCATCGCCTCCACCGGGTGGAGGAAGATGGAGGGCGTGCCGGTGGAGTTCATGGTGGCGGCAATTTTTTGTCCGATAATGCCGGACTTGCCGATGCCGGTGATGATCACTCGCGAAGGGCACTCCATGATCATGGTCACCGCCTTTTCAAAGTCGGTGTCGATCTGCTCAAGGAGTGCCTGGATGCCTTCCGCCTCAATTTTGAGGACTTCTTTTGCCTGGCTTATGCTCATGGTGGGAATGTCTATTTATTGCTGCAGGCGCCGCAGGAAGAGCCGCCCAGTGCAAGCTTGTGGAATGACCGATCCGGCTCAACCGGATAAATGCCGTCAAAGCAGGCCTTGCAGTATGAGTCGGCCGGACCGCCGCAGGCCTCGACCAAGCCTTCGAGGCTGAGATAGTTCAGGGAGTCAAGGCCCAGATAATCGCGAATTTCTTCAACGGATTTTTTATGGGCGATGAGTTGGTCGCCGCAGGGAAAGTCAATGCCGTAATAGCAGGCATGTTTGGTGGGCGGGCAGGAAACCAACATGTGTACTTCCTTGACCCCGGCCTCGCGCAGGGATTTCACTCTGCACTTGCCCGTGGTTCCGCGGATAATGGAGTCATCAATAATAATGACCTTTTTATCCTTTAAAAAGCTGCGGATGGGGTTGAGCTTGACCCGCACGGAAAAGTCGCGCATGGATTGGGTGGGCTGGATAAATGTTCTTCCTACATAATGGTTACGGATGACCCCCATCTCTAAGGGGATGCCGGATTCCTGGGAGTAGCCGATGGCCGCGTAGTTGCCCGAGTCGGGAAAGGGCATGACAAAATCGGCGTCGATTTTATTTTCTCTGGCCAGGATCTGGCCCATGCGTTTTCTGCTGAGATACACATTTTTGCCGAAGATCTCGCTGTCGGGCCTGGCAAAATAGACCTGCTCGAAGATGCAGAAGCTGTGCGGCTGCTTTCTGTCGAGATACAGGGACTTCATGCCGTTTTTATCAATGATCAGAATTTCGCCCGGCTCGATATCGCGGATGTACTGGGCCTCGATAAGGTCCAAGGCGCAGGTCTCTGAGGCAACAATATGGGAGCCATTGCTCAGACGCCCAAGACACAAGGGGCGGAAGCCGCCGGGATCGCGTACGGCAATGAGTTTTTCTTCTGTCAGTAGCAGGAGGGAGAACGCGCCTTTGATGGACTCAAAGGTGTCGATTAAGGATTTTTCCAGACCGAGATGGTTGCAGCGGGCCATAAGATGTATGACCACCTCGCTGTCCATGGTGGATTGGAAGATGGAGCCTTTTTTCTCCAGCTCGTCACGCAGGCTGCGGATGTTGACCAGGTTGCCATTATGGGCCACGGCCATGGTGCACCCCTGGTGGGTGGCGGAAAAGGGCTGGGCGTTGATAATGTCCGAAGAACCGGTGGTGGAGTAGCGCACGTGCCCAATGGAGATGTTTCCCTTGAGCCCTTGCAGAATATCCTCAGTAAAGACCTCGGGGACAAGCCCCATTCCGCGATGCTGGTGTACCTGGCACTGGTCGCTGGTTGCAATGCCGGCGCTTTCCTGACCCCGGTGCTGCAGGGCGTATAGGCCAAAATAGGTGAGCTTTGCCGCATCCTCATGGCCGAAAATACCGCACACCCCGCATTCGTCTTTCGGGCGGGAGGCGGTTTCCAACAGAGTCATCGTTATAGTTCCCTTCGTTTTCTTACGAAAAAAATGTGAGCAAAAAATGCATTCGCCGTGTGATCAAATCACACCGCTCCCCAACAGGCTGAGGATATGCAAGTCGTGGTCACTGCGAAAAAAAGTATAAATATACTCTTTTTGCCTTACTTGTGAAATGATTTTTTATTCATCGCCTGGGGGCGAGGTCCGAAGAGGTTAGTAAGGGGGAGAAAAGCGCCAACAACCAAGGATGGAGGAGGCGATTATGCAACAGGCAATTTATGATGAACGCATCAAGACAAAGTCCGGCGATCCTGCCTATTTTGGACTGGGATGTGATTTTGCCGATCTTTTTGCCGCCAAGGGATGGAACCTGTATGAAGTGGACGGTCCTGTTTGCGACCTTGAAGAGATGGAAGATCTTATTCGGCAAGGGCGCTCCTGGCCGGTTCGAGAGGATCAGCGCTACATTCTGCTGCCCCGGGTTGTGAACCCGGACAGCCCGCCGCAGGTTCTGGCCGCTTTAAAAAATACCCCGGCCCGCTACCCGTTTTTTATCGATGAGTATGAAAAGGTGGTCGATGGCCTGCCGGTGGTAATCAACCGAGGCCATTATCTTATTGAGAGCGTTATGCTGACCCGGGAACAGGTTTTGATCCTGGTCGATATCGATGCCATGCTCATGCTCGACATTCCCATTGCCCGGGAAATTGCCGGGATGCATATCCCCTGCATCTGCTTTGATGTGCTGGAAATGTATGAGCGCCTTGGCCAGGTGTCCAGTTCTCTTCGTCACAGCTTTTTGGCCGCGTGATCCTTACCGTTATAAAAGTTCAACCATGACGAGGTGTTGTTCAAAGACCAATCTCTGGGGGGGACAAATCCCTCCCGCATGGTTCCGGTCGTGCCCTGCGTTTTGAGGCGATCGTAGATTCGGACATAGAGACAACGCTTTTTTTCGGGATAGACTTCGCACCAGCCGTTGAGGCTACCGCCGCATGGGCCGTTAAAGAGATACTTGGCGCAGCCCGACTGCGGGCAGACAAAGGCCAGTTCCGCCAGAGTGCAATCCCCACAGTTCTGGCAGCCGAACATGAGGAATTTGATCACATGCTCCAGGTGGCTCAGGGTGGGCTCCATGGAACTTTTTTCAAAGGCCAGGCAGGTCTTTTTGAGCAGGGCATACAGAGGGCCTGCCTCTTCAAAGGCGAGGTTATGAAAGAGCATGGCCAGCCGGTAGTTGAGGGGCATGCTTCCCCCTGCCTGTTTTGGGGCGGGGGTAGGTCGGTTGAGCCCTGTTTCTTCATCCTTGGGAAAGTAGTAGAACCCATCATCGTGCCAATATGAGAGTTCCGGGACCAGTTCTTGCCAGTTTTCAGTAAATGATTTGGCCTGGCCGAGAAGAAAATCAAGATCATCAAAGCTCAGGCCCGGGCCGCCGATGTGCGCCCCGGCATAACCCAGCCCCTTTTGGATGGCCAAGAGTTTTGCCGCTCGGGTTAAGCGCGCCTTTTTGCCCTTGTCGTCCGAGGTGCTCTCTTCCTTCATTATCCTGTACAGATCGTCCGTCAGGATACAGCCCGGGATTTTGCCGCTGTGCATCAGCTCGATTACTGCCAGGTTGGGAACAAAGACATTACCCAATACCGGCAGATTGATGCCGTGTTGCTCCATATATAGGAGTACCTCCTGGAACTTGCGGGCATCGTATCCGACCTGGGTGATGATGTAGTTTGCCCCGTGGGCGGCCTTGCGATGCAGCTTGTAATACTGCATCATAAGTTCCGATTCCAAGCGTTTGAAGGGCGAGAGGGCCACGCCCATGAAGTATGAGGTGGGGCGGATGCAGGATTTTTGTTGGTTCTGGCCGAACTCGCCTTTATTCATCCGCTCGATCAGGTCCAGAACATGGACCGAGCCGAGATCGAAAACAGGCTTGGCCGCGCCAAGGTAACCCATCTTGGGGTAATCGCCGGTTATGACCAGCAGGTCTCGTATCCCGAGACGATCCCAGGCAAAGAGGGAACTCTCCATCTGGTTGCGGTTTTTGTCTTTACAGGAAAAATGGACAATGACGTCCAGGCCCATCTTCATGATCTCAAGACCCAGTACCTCGGGGGAGAGCGCTGCCTGGCCGCCGGCGTTTTCCGTGATGCTCACGGCCTTGATGCGGCCGTCTTCGGCAATCTGCCGGGCAAGGTCCAGGGTGCGGGTGTGCTGCTTGCTGCGGCCGCCGCGGCTGGGAACCAGCTCAAAGGTCAGGGTGAAGTCGTCCGGATTGGCAAGGGAGTGCTGAAATTGGGAATCGCTTTTTGCGGGCATGGTGAATTTTGCTTGCTCTTGAAAATGAAGTTAGGGTAACCATGACATCGTATGCCACGATCCCATGGGTTCATCAAAGCTTAGCAATAGTTTGTTAAAAAGGAAATAGCATTATGGATCAACTTTTTGTCGCTGTTCTCTGTCTCTACCTGTTCTGGGAGGCGGTCGAGCTTGTGCTGACAACCTTGAACCTGAATCACTTGAAAAAACATGGCAATGAGGTGCCGGATGGTTTTGGCGAGATGGTGGACAGCGAGGTGCTGGGTAAGATGGCCCGGTACACCGTGGCCAAGACCAAGGTTGAGATAGTCGCCTCACTTTATAGTACTGCTTTGACCGCAGCCTTTTTCTTTGCCGGTGGTCTTGTTTGGTACGATGCCTGGATTACGGCAAAGGGCTGGTCTTTTGTCGTTTCCGGGGTGTGCTTTTTTCTTTTTCTCACCCTTGTTGTGACTCTTATCAAGCTCCCCTTTGGTCTGTATTCGACATTTCGGGTGGAAAAGGAGTATGGCTTTAACAAGCAGACCTTAGGGCTGTGGGCGCTGGATACGCTCAAGGGGCTCCTTCTTTCCGTGGTGCTCAACTCTTTATTGTTGGCTGCGGCCTTTTGGCTTATATCCCGATTTCCTGAGAACTGGTGGTTTTTGACCTGGTTGGTGTTTTTTGGTTTTTCCATTTTTCTGATGTACCTTTCGCCATACGTTATAGAGCCGCTTTTTAATAAATTTGAGCCCGTTGGTGATGATGAGTTGGAGGGCGCGATCCGCAGTCTTATGGAAAAGGCGGGCCTGAATATCTCCAAAGTTTTTAAGATGGATGCCTCAAGACGCAGCACGCACAGTAACGCCTATTTCAGCGGCATCGGGCATGTGAAGCGGATCGTGTTGTTCGACACCCTGCTGACGACAAACAGCCGAGATGAGATTTTGGCCATTCTCGCCCATGAGGCCGGGCATTGGAGGAAGAGGCATATCGTCAAGCGCTTGGTGGTCATGGAGTTGCTTGCCCTTGCCGGGATGTACTTTTTCTTTCTCTTGGTGCAGAGCGACGTTTTGGCCCAGGCCTTTGGCCTTGCTGCTCCCGGTATACCGGCGAAATTGTTGCTCGCAGGCCTTGTCGGCTCCCTCATTGTTTTTCCCTTCCAGCCCCTTTCCAGTTATTTTTCAAGAAAACATGAACGCGAGGCGGATGATTTTGCCCTTTCCCTCACCGGTAAGCCGGAGGCCATGGCCGCAGCGTTGAAAAAGCTGAGCCGGGACAATCTGGCCAATCTCTTCCCGCATCCCCTTTATGCGGCATTTCATTACAGTCATCCGCCCTTGGTGAAGCGGGTGGAGCGTCTGCTCAAGGAGAAATCGTGAGTCCCAGCGGCGTAACCTGGCAAGAACGGGCCCGGGTCTTTGATGAGCGAGCCGACGAGTATGACGGTTGGTTTGACGAGAGCCTGCTTTTTGCCATTGAGTTGGCAGCCTTGAAAGAGCTTGAGACACCCTTTGCCGAGCCTCGCTTGGAGCTTGGTGTCGGGCCTGGTCGATTTGCCCAAGATTTGGCGGTAAAGGTGGGGCTTGATCCTGCCTTTGCCCCCCTTGCTCTGGCAAAGAAGCGTGGTGTTCAGGTCTTCAGGGGGGTGGGGGAGGAACTTCCTGTTCTGTCCGCAAGTTTCGGGACCATCTTCCTTCTCTTTACTTTTTGCTTTCTTGTTGAGCCGAGTCGGGTGCTTGCCGAGTGTCTGCGGGTATTGCGGCCCTCAGGGCATCTCGTTATCGGCCTGATATCGGCACAAAGTGCGTGGGGAGAGATGTTGCGGCAAAAAAGTAAGGAGAAGCATCCCTTCTACCGGCATGCGCATTTTTACCGCCCCCAAGAGGTGGAGGAGTTGCTCGTGCAGACAGGCTTTAAGCTGGTGGAGCGACGCTCCAGTCTCAGGCAGTCCCCTGAGGCGCTTGCGGAGATGGAATATTCACGGCCCGGGTTGGATACTGAGGCCGGTTTTGCGGTATTGGTTGCGGAGAAATAAGGGGCAGGGGCTTACCAGCGGCGGCGTTCTTTGAAGAATTCGGCGGCCAGGATGGCGCTGCCTGTGACAATGATTGCCACGGCAGTGAGAGTCCCCAACAGGCCGGATGATTTCTTTGCCGGCTTGCTCACGCTTGGCAGATCGCGCCTGCAATAACGGCAGACCAGGGCCTGGCGCTGGATTTTTTCTCGGCAGAAGGGACAAATTTGCATGCTCATAAGATCCACCTTAGTCGGACTCTCTTTCTTCTGTCAAGGCCTGGTTTTTCAGGAGAAAATAGCGAAGGAAGCAGGCTGTGCGAGAGGCCTTTTGCTGCCAAAATTTTCCTTGCCTGGGCAGGGTTGTCCTTGTAAGATGGACAAACAAAAAAATGGCTTTAAACTCTTATGAAATAAAGGAGAAATAATATGGCAAGCGATAACGTAGTTCAGGTGTCAGATGGCGATTTTGAGGCGCAGGCCTTACAGTCTGATGTTCCTTTTCTGCTTGATTTCTGGGCCCCCTGGTGCGGTCCCTGTAAAGCCATCGGCCCGGTTATCGATGAGTTGGCCGCTGAGTTTGACGGCAAGCTTAAAGTCGGCAAGATGAACGTGGATGACAATCCCGCTACTCCGGGTAAATACGGCATCCGTGCCATCCCTACCCTGATCCTCTTTAAGGGCGGTGAGGTTGCTGATCAGGTGACCGGTGCTGTGGGCAAGCAGCAGCTTGTTGCCATGGTTGAGAAGGCCCTGTAGTAGCAAGGTCTGATTATGTGAATTTTTCGGCCCGATTGCCTGGCAGTCGGGCCGTTTCGTATGGGTGGCCCGGTATCCGGGCATCTGGTTTTTCTTCTTACTCGGTAGATTATTCGACATGCTCTCAATGCGGTTACGTAATAAATATATTTCCCTCGTGCTTTGTGCGTTTCTCCTCTCCTCGCTTTCCCTAGGAGTTTCCGGTTGTGCAACCATGGACAAGGCCTTGGAGTGGGTTGGCTTCGGTGGCGGAGACACTGGTGCTGATACGCCTGAAAACATGGCCATGGAGGGTATGGAGGAGTTTAACCGCGGGAAGTACAATAACGCCCTCAAGAAGTTTGAAGAGATTAAGGATCGTTTTCCCTTCAGTGAAGTGGGGCTTTTGGCGGAATTGAAGTCGGCGGATGCCAATTATCATATGAAGAAATATGAAGAGGCGCGCATCCTTTACGAGGAGTTCGAGGCTAACCACCCCACCAACGAGGCCATTCCCTATGTCCTCTTCCAGATCGGCATGACCCACTATAAAGAGATCAATACCATTGACCGTGATCCAGGGGCGGCCATGTATGCCATTGAGTCTTTTTCCAGGCTGAACCGCTCGTTTCCGCAGTCGCCTTATTTGCAGGAGGCCTCGGCGCGAACCATGGCGGCCCGGGATTTTCTGGCCCAGCATGAGTTTTATGTGGCAACCTTTTATCTGCGTATCGATGAGGTGAAGCAGTCCCAGGGAAGATTGGAGTACCTGCTGGCCAACTACCCCAACTCCAGTGTCAATGCCCAGGCCGAGGAACTTCTGGTCAAGTTGAAAAGCGGCGCGCCGCTCGAGAAAACCTGGAAGCGCTTCGTGCCCAAGATATCTCTGCCCAACTGGGAGTCCTTCAAGTCCGCCTTCGGCGTTCTGCCCGGCGGGGGCTCTTAAGCAACGCTTAGATTTTCTTAGCCACGAAATCCACGAAGAAACACGAAATAGTTTTTTGAACTTTTGCGGGTTCGTGGGTGTGGCTTAAATCGCTTTTTCTTTCTGTTCTTTGCGGAATTTTTTGTCGTAGCGTTCTTGTTCGCTATAGATACAGCCGCAATAGGGCTGCCTGTAGATATCCATCTCAATGGCCTGGTCGATTCCTTCCTGCCACCCCTCTCTGAAATCCTCATAGTAAAATGAAAGATCGTGTTCGGCAGCCAGTCGTTCGCCGATGATGCGGATGGCCTCGTGGTTTTGGTAGCGGCTGTAGAGCAGGGTGGTGGTAAATGCCTCGGCCTGCAGCTCTTTCGCTTTAAGGGCCGTTGCGGTCAGGCGCATTTCGTAGCAGATCAGACAACGTTTTTTCTCATTGTGCACGACTTGCCGCAGGTAGTCATTCAGGCCGTATTCCCTTTCGTAGTCGATGGCAAGACGCATCTCGCTTTCCACCGTTTCAAGGGCGCTCAGTCGGCGCTTGAACTCCTTAAAGGGATGGATGTTGGGGTTAAAGAAATACCCCTGGGGTTCTATACCTTTTTCCCGTAGGGCTGAGAGGGGATAGGTGGTGCAGGGGCCGCAACATATGTGCATGAGAAGTTGCATGCTGTTTGCCTCTCCTATTTGCCGACCTTAAACTGCTTGGGTTTGATGGTGTATTTGCTGATCTTGTAGTTGATGATCCTCAGGCTGGTATCGAGCAGCTGGGCGGCCTTGGTCTGGTTGCCCTTTGTTTTTTTCAGGCTGTCGATGATCAGCTCTTTTTCAAAATTTTCCACTGCCGCAGCAAAGGAGACCGGGTTGCGCTCGCTTACCGAGTCGGAAGTCTGTAGCGACGGCGGCATGTGGTAGCTCTTGATGGAGTCCTCGTCACAGATCAACACGGCCCGTTCGATACAGTTTTGCAGCTCACGAACATTGCCGGGCCAATGGTACTGGATGAGCAGATCGATTGCCGGGGTGGAGATCCGGCGGATGTGTTTGTCGTTTTCATCGCAGTATTTTTGCAGGAAAAATTCCGCCAAGAGCATGATGTCGGTCCGGCGTTCCCGCAGAGGAGGCAGGTAAACCGGAAAAACGTTGAGGCGATAATAGAGATCCTCGCGAAAGGAGCCGTCCTCAACGGCCTGTTCCAGGTCTTTATTGGTGGCCGTGACCAAGCGCACGTTACATTTGGTCGGTGCGGTGGCGCCAAGGCGCTGAAATTCCCGGTCCTGGACCACGTTGAGCAGCTTGACCTGGACATTCTGGCTCAGCTCGCCAATCTCGTCGAGAAACAGGGTGCCGCCTTCGGCCTGTTCAAATCGCCCTTTTTTCTGGCCCTGGGCCCCGGTAAAGGCCCCTTTTTCGTGGCCGAAGAGCTCGCTTTCCAGCAGGGTTTCCGGCAGGGCCGAGCAGTTGACCACGACAAAGGGTTTTTCCGTGCGCTTGCTGTTGTGATGAATAGCCTTGGCCACCATGGTTTTGCCGGTGCCGGATTCGCCCCGGAGCAGGATGGTGGCGTTGGAGTCCGCCACTCGGTGGATCATCTCAAAGACTTCCTGCATGCGGCTGGAGTTGCTGATGATATTGGCGACCCGGTACTTGTCGGAAAGCTCGCGCCGGAGCTGGGTGTTTTCCTGTTCCAGCCGCTCGCGTTCTTCGTTGACCGATTGGATGCGCACTACGGTCTGGGCAATAAGGTTGCTGAGAACCGTGAGGAACTGCAGATCCTTTTCAAAATCGATTCCCTCGTGATAAACGCGGTCCACGCTCAGGGCGCCAATGGTTTTGGCCCCGTGGTTGATGGGCACGCAGAGAAAGGAAAGTGAGTCCTGATTGCGCCCGCTGCGGGTTCTGGTGCGATTGAGAAAGAGCGGCTCCTGACTGATCTGCGGGACCACGATGGGGGCGCCGCTGGCAACCACCCGACCGGTGATGCCCTCGCCCAGTTTGTAGGTCCCACGTTTTCTGGCCTCGGCGGTCATGCCGTGGGCCAGTTCGGTTTCGATCTGCCCGGTCACGGGGTTGACAATGGCCACGGCACCGTTGTTCAGTCCTTTGATCTCGGAGAGGATATCCATACTTTTTTGCAGGCAATTGCGTAGGTCATCGGAGGATGCCAGTGTTTTGGTTACTTCGTAGAGCGCTGTTAGGTCCGCAAGCTGTCTGCTGTTTTCGTCGGTCATAGTTGGCAATGTATTAAATTTATAGAAAATGTGCCCATTGTCACAGTTTGGTTATTACAAAAATGAACAACTTTTAGAGTTTAACGCTTTTGTAATAAATAGCAAGGGGGAGAGGGGAAAAAGAGCAGGAGGGGATGGCCTGACGGATGACTGGGGAGAAAGATAATCTCAGTCGAGAAGTTCGGCGATTACCTCCTCCCAGCAGGAGTAGCCGGCAGGACTGAGGTGGATTTTATCCGCCTCGAAATAGTCGGAATTTATGCGGCCATTTTGATAAAAGGAATTGTACGCGTCAAGGTAGGTGGCGCCGCTGCGTTGGGCAAGGCCTGCGAGTTGTCCATTCATCCTGGCAACGGCGGTGTCGGCAAGCCAGGGCAGGTCCATGGGCAAGAGGCTGTTTACTATGATTTTGCAGTCCGGGTATGCAGCGCGCACCTGGTCGATAATCTCCTGGTAATCCGGAAGAAAAAAATAATCTTCCATCACAATATTATTGGTGCCGATCATAATCAGCAACAGATCCGGTTGCTGGTGGGCAAGTATGGTTGGCAATCGTGCCAATAGTCCGGCCACGCTCTCGCCGGCAAAGCCGAAATTTTTCACCTGACAGCTCAAAAAGCTGCTTTGCCAGTCGTTAAACTCGATGAGGGAGTCGCCGATGAGGTAAATCGTTTTTTTTGTCATGGGTAATTAGCTATGGCGCAAGAGCAAAACCACACAGCCCATCCCGGCGACCTGCACTTTGCCGCTGCCGGAGATTTTGAGAGCGGATTTTTGCTCAACAAAATCCTTGGGTGAGGTTGCCGTTGTATCGATTATCTGAAGCCATTCTTCGCCTTTTGCAAGGGGAGGAAGAGTGAAGGTTCTTTCTGAGCCGTGGCCGTTCAACATCACATAAAAGTCGTTGTCAATTCTTAGGCCTTTGCGTATCCCGCGCAGGACAAAGGCGAGGGATTTGCACTGTGGTGACCAGTCCTGGCTGCCATATTCGAGCGAATGCCACTCTATCTCGTCTTGGCCTGTGTCACCGGTTTTGAAAAAGTCGCAGCGCCGAAAAATTGGATGGGCCTTACGCAGGCGGATAAGCTTTTTGAAAAAACGTTGCAGCCCTTTTTGTTCCTTTGTGTGTTGCCAGTTCAGCCAGCTGATCTCATTGTCTTGGCAATAGGCATTGTTGTTGCCGTGCTGGCTGCGGCCGAACTCATCGCCGGCAACCAGCATGGGCACGCCTTGGGAGAGGAGCAGGATGGTGGCAAAGGTCCGGATGCGGCGTTGGCGCAGGGCGAGGATGTTTTCATCCTCGCTTGCCCCCTCCACCCCGCTGTTCCAGCTGATGTTGAAGTCCATACCGTCGCGGTTGTCTTCACCGTTGGCAAGGTTGTGTTTTTCGTTGTAGCTCACAAGATCGTGCAGGGTAAAGCCATCGTGACTGGTGATAAAGTTGATGCTGTTGCAGGGCTTGCGATCGCTTGACTGATACAGGTCCGAGCTTCCGGCAATGCGGGTGGCCAGGGCTGAGATGCTATTCTCCTGCCCGCAAAGAAAGCGGCGCACATCATCCCGATAATGGCCGTTCCATTCGGCCCAGCGCCTGCTGGTGGAAAAGCTGCCCACCTGATAGAGGCCTGCGGCATCCCAGGCCTCGGCAATGATTTTGGTGTTGGCTAAGATGGGGTCCTCGGCGATCTTTTCCACCATGGGCGGGTTGGTGAGGACATTGCCCTTTTGATCCCGGCCCAGGATGGAGGCAAGGTCAAAGCGGAACCCGTCCACGTGCATCTCCATCACCCAGTAGCGCAGACAGTCCATGATAAAGTGGCGGACCAGCGGGTGGTTGCAGTTCACGGTATTGCCGCAGCCCGTGTAGTTTAGGTGTTCTTTGCTCTCCGGGTCCAGCAGGTAATAGATGGTGTTGTCCAGGCCCCTGAAGCTTATGATCGGCCCGTCCGCACCTCCTTCCGCCGTATGGTTGAAGACAACGTCTAAGATGACCTCGATGCCTGCCTTGTGCAGCGCCTTGACCATCTCTTTAAATTCCTGGACCTGGGCCCCGTTTCTGCCGTTTACCGCATAGGCCGCCTTTGGGGAAAAAAAGGAAATCGGGCTGTAGCCCCAGAGATTTTTCAGACTCTTCCCGGTTTTGGGGTTTTTGCTGATGGTCTCGTGCTCGTTAAACTCGGAGACCGGTAAAAACTCCACTGCTGTGATCCCTAGTTCCTGCAAGTAGGGAATCATCTCAACAACACCGTCATAGGTGCCGGGGTGCTTTACATGGCTGTTCGGGTGTCGGGTAAAGCTGCGGACATGCATTTCGTAAATGATGGTGTCTTTGAGCGGGATGTTTAAAGGCCTGTCTCCCTCCCAGGCGAAATGGTCGTCCACAATGCAACAGCGGCGCTGAAAGGTACTCTCCGCATCCTTCAGCCCCTGTCTGACATAAGGCACACCCCAGTCGGAACCACCGGTTAGGGCCTTGGCATAAGGGTCGATGAGAATGTTGTCTTCCAAAAAGCAGTGGCCGCTGCCAAAAGGGTCATATTCTCCCTTGACCCGATAGCCGTATCGTAGGTTCAGGTCCAGGTCATGGATGAAGATATGCCAGATGTCCCCGGTTTTGTTGAGTTGCGGGTCTAAATGAATCTCGGCAACTTGTTCTTCGAGGCCCGTGGAAAAAAAGACCAGGCTGACTCCCGCAGCATGCCGCGAAAAAAGTGAGAAATTGACCCCATGGCTGTGAACCGTTGATCCGAGCGGTAACGGCATGCCTGGGGATACCTTGAAAGATTGGCCAGGGGGAAAATGATCTTGCAAAATTAGGAAACCTGATTAATAATAATTACTATTAGTGAAAGATGCTTCTGTGACCATTATAGCGATTTGCTTTGTTCGTGGGAACATAGAATCTTAACCCAAAGAAATGGGAGGTGCATTATGGGACTTGCTGCAAAACTCGGCATGAAACAGAACCTGAGCATTAGTTGGGATATTACCCCCTGGGAGACCTTTGCCATCTTCGAGAGCTGGGGAGGGGATACCAGGGTCCGGAACAAGCTGGAACGGTACTATTATTTTTATATCGATAATTGGGAGCCGCCCGCCAAACTTTATCTCATGGAGCGGGGGGTCAAACATGCCAAGATCCTGGCCAAGATTGATGCGCCCCAGGAGTTGCTGGAATCCTGCGTTAAAGGGCAAGGTAAAGCGTTTATCGATAGAAACTACGCCATTGACGCCAAGGTCAAGGACTGGATCATGGAAAAAATCATCGACAGTGATGATCAATCAATGGTTCACCCCATCAAATATGTGGTCGAAAAAGAGGCCTGGGGGCCAGCTTTGCCGGGAAATCAAACTCCCCTGCCCGCCGGACTTACCACGGTCAGGCTGCACGCTGAGCCCCGTTTTGCCAGCGAGATCGAGGTGCCGGAGATTATCCGGGAGGGCAATTTCTTCGACACCCAGTATAACCCGGAAGGACGTTTTGAGAACTTCCTGGTAGACAACAACGATCAGCTCACCGTGAGCGATCTGCGCAGCAACATCATGTGGCAGCGCCAGGGTTGCGACTTAACCAACATAAAAACCGTGCGCAAGTATATCGAGAAGATGAATGCGGAGAAGCTGGCCGGCCATAGCGACTGGCGCCTGCCGACGTTAGAAGAGGCCATGAGCCTCATGGAGTCGAAGAAAAATGCGAAGGGGAATTTCCTGAACCCATGTTTCTCAAAAGAGCAGCCCTTCATCTTTGTTGCCGATAGAAGAAAGCCGGGAGGCTACTGGTTTGTCGATTACAAACAGGGCACCGCTTTTTGGGCCTCCGGTTCAATCCCCGGAGGATTCGGCCGTCTTTGCCGTTCGTTTTAGTTTTCTAGTCAGGGGATGCCGTTCGGCATCCCCTTTTTTTGCCCTGGCTGTGCCGGGGATCCTGCAGCCGGAAGGCAAGAAGTCCTTTGGTTGAATTATATGCAATCTTTTCTTTTGTGCTGTGAGCGGTAGAGACCGAGATGTGCACCTTGTTTGATAATAGTAATTAATCCCCGCCAACTTTTCTTGATTTATCAAGATATCATTACTCCCTCCATTTCCCCCGTGGGTATTTGTACCTAGCAAGGCAATCCTGCAATTGTGTCAATATTTGTTGATTGAGTTCACTTTCGGGGCTCTCTGTCGGAATAGACACAATGTTAGTTAGTTATGGTAACTATTACTGACTGGCATGCTTTCTGCTTAGAATTACTAGAAACAAAGGTGAAGCATGGCGATAAAAAAAATAATAGATGCAAGGAGGAAACAATGAAAAGTATTGGAGATTATAAGATAGGCATTCGTCTGGGCGGCAGTTTTGCGGTAGTAATCATGCTGGCGGTCGTAATCGGACTTTTTGCCGGCAATAAGATGGAGGCGCTTTCCGGGCTCACCAACAAACTGTACAAACACCCCTATGCGGTCAGCACGGCCATGCTGCGCATCGAGCTGAATGTAGTCAAAATCCACCGTTCAATGAAAGATGTGGCGTTGTCGAAAAACGAGACCGGCATTACTGCAGCAACAGGGAAGATCAAGAAATTCGAACAAGCGGTCTATGAGGACTTCAAGATCGTCTCCGAGCGATTTCTTGGCAACAAGCAGAAGGTAGAGCATGCCAAACAGCTCTTTGCCGACTGGAAGCCCATTCGAGATGAGGTCATAGCCCTGATGGCTCAAGGGGACAGAGCCGAAGCAGCCGCAATTACAAGAGGCAAGGGAGCCAAGCATGTGGCGACCCTGAACGACAGTTTGGAGGAGTTCCTCGGCTTTGCCCAAGGCAAAGCCGACGGTTTTGTTGCAAATGCAGGGGCTGCAAAGAAAGAGGCCTTTGCCATAACTTACTCCATCATGCTTATTGCCGTTCTCATTGCTGTGGTTCTGGCCGTACTCATGACCCGCAGCATCACAAGGCCCATGGCAGAGGCGGTGGAACATGCAAATCGCCTGGCCCGAAACGACCTGACAGCGGAGATTGTAGAGTGCCGTCAGGACGAGACCGGGCAACTGTTAAAGGCCATGCAGGCGGTGATTGTCAACCTCTCCGAGACGATTAGTGCCAGTATGGCCTCTGCTCATGCCCTGGCCGAGGGCGCTTCCGAGCAGGCTTCCTCGATCGAGGAGACCTCCGCCTCCCTGGAGGAGATGGCGGCCATGACCAAGCAGAATGCTGAAAATGCCGGACAGACCAACATTCTCATGCAGGAGTCCATTAAGGGGATCGATAAGGCCAACTCTTCAATGGGGATCCTGACTGAATCAATGCAGGAGATTACCGCTGCCAGTGAAGAGACCAGCAAGATTATCAAGACCATCGATGAGATTGCTTTCCAGACCAACCTGCTTGCCCTCAATGCGGCCGTGGAAGCAGCCCGGGCAGGCGAGGCAGGTGCCGGTTTTGCCGTGGTGGCCGATGAGGTACGTAACCTGGCCATGCGGGCGGCCGAGGCGGCCAAGAACACGGCAAGCCTGATCGAGGGTACAGTGACTAAGGTCAAGACCGGCTCCTCCCTTGTTTCCGAGACCAATGAGATGTTCAGCTCCGTTGCCCAAGGTGTGGTCAAGGGGGGCGAACTTGTGGCCGAGATCAACGTAGCCTCTACTGAGCAGTCCCAGGGGATCGGTCAGATCAACACGGCCGTAGCCGAAATAGACAAGGTCACCCAGCAAAACGCCGCACAGGCTGAGGAGATGGCCTCGATTATGTCCACCTTCAAGACCGGGACCAACGGTTTGTCCTCTGATCGGGAACAGGAAAGGGAAAGTCTGCAGATCTCCTATTCAAAAGGGAGTGGGAGTATTTCCGCAGAAGAGCTGATTCCGATGAAGGATGAAGATTTTCAGAATTTTTAAACTGCTCACTTAACGAAATAGGAAGAGAAAGATGGCAGAAAAAACCATTCAGAATGAAATGAAAAACCGGGCCGGAAAGTACCTTTCCTTCAGCTTAGGAGAAGAAGATTTCGGTATCGGCATCATCAAGATTAAGGAGATCATCGGCATGATGCCGGTCACGGCCGTGCCTTATGCACCAGAGTTCGTCAGGGGCGTGATCAACCTGCGTGGTCGGGTGATTCCGGTAATAGATCTGCGCTGCAAGTTCGATATGCCGACAGTCGAGTATACAGATAGGACCTGCATCATCATCGTGGAGGTCGATGGCGGCGGCAAGATGCTGGAGATGGGCATAGTGGTTGACTCGGTTTCCGAGGTTCTCAACATCAAAGGCGAAAATATAGAGGACCCTCCGGCTCTGGGCGCTGTGACCAAAACCAATTATATTCTTGGTATGGCCAAGCTGGAGGATAGCGTCAAAATACTTCTGGAGATAGATAGGTTGCTTGCCGGCAACGAGATTGTGCAAATCGAAAAGGCGGCGGCCTGATCCCGCTTTTTGCTTCTGCTTAAGGTGGACACTCGCAAAAAAAAGGTTCATCGTCGATGTCCGGGAAAAGCAGCTTTTATTTTCAGGAAGAAATAGTC
>CAYLQA010000055.1:0-18104 GCA_964385695.1 uncultured Desulfobulbia bacterium
TCATGGCATAAAAATGGAGATTGATTATGCCTTGGCGAAAATACAAAGAAAAAAAAGGAAAATATGGTTCATACTACAACATTGCAAAGGGCATCACAGTTCGTTGTGACCAGCGCAACCAGTGGACTATTTTCATTAACAAAGGAGGTGAACGTAAGAATAAAACTATCGGCAAAGGCAGAGAAAACCTGTCACGAGCTATCAAGGCGGCTGAGGTGATCGTAAAATCTCTTACCATTGAAGCGGAGAACAAAGGCAAGGAAAAAGCTAACTCATCACTTCCCTACTTCACAGACTTCAGCTCAAAGTGGTTGGAGATAAACTCTATTCGATGGAGCAAGTATACACTTGAACGGTATGAAGGATTACTCCGTATCCACATTTGCCCCCACGAAGCTTTCAAAAATAAAAGAGTAGATGAGATAGCAAGAAAGGACATTCGTCACTTCTTACATGGTCTCCTCATAACGCACTCATCATCAACTGTTGAGTTAGCACAAATTGTGATACATGGCATTTTCCAAGAACTCATTGAGGATGAAGTGCTTGAGAAAAATCCTGCCAGTGCAACCCTCAAACGTATCCTTCCAGAGCCGGAGCAACGCTACAAGTCTCCCCCTGACCCTTTTTCTATCACCGAAAGAGACACATTTCTTGAAGTGGCAGAAGAGTCTTGCAACTGGGCTGAACTTCTCATGCTAAAGGTTATGATCTTTTCAGGTCTCAGGCTTGGTGAATTATTGGCTTTAAGGTTGTCAAATATCAAGTTTGAAAATTCAACCTATTTCGTCCGTGAAAGTTTCAAACGTGAATCATTTGACCCATCCAAGAAAGGAAAAAAGCGTCTTGTAGACATACCCTCCTTCCTTCTTGATGAGTTGCAGAGATATATCACACACCTCAAAGAAACGTCTTTGAAAAATGGGCACGGAGGAAAGATCGACTTATTATTCGTTGATCCTAATAAAAATGGAAGCTCACCCTATAGTCAAAGCCAAGTTCAAAAACTGGTTGCCAAAGTATGCAAAGCAGCCAACTTGAAAAGAAGGCACCCTCACGACCTCCGACACACATACGCCACCATCTTGTTGATGAGTCACCTCAGCATAGCCTATGTGCAAAAACAATTAGGGCATAGCTCCATTAAAATCACTGTGGACACCTATGGACACTGGATACCCGGTGAAGGTCGTAAAGGTCTTGAGGAGGCTTTAAACCCTGTACAAAATGAGGTGAAAAAATGCATATAACTGCATATGAAAAAAGAAAAAGCCCGTAACCTATTGAGATTACGGGCTTTAATATTTACTGGTGCCGAAGAGAAGACTCGAACTTCCACGGGCATGCGCCCACTAGACCCTGAACCTAGCGCGTCTACCAATTCCGCCACTTCGGCACACCAAATGTGAGAGGCGATATTAATTTTATCCCCCCACCTTTGTCAAGACAATTCCATCACCCCACCTAAAATTATCCCTGAAAACCGGCGCTGGCACATTCCATAGCAAAGAGTTCCAACCGAGGGCTCCTTTGCAGGTTGACCTTTTTCACAGGAAGACCTATTTTAACAGGCGAATTAGCGGTGTGACTCGGAGTCTTACTAGCTCCCTTTTCAGGGCACACGGCGAAGGAGAATCAGAATGGAAATCTTCACCAGGCTTGAAGATATACATGAGCCTTTTCATAACGCCTTGGTCACCATCGGCAACTTCGATGGGGTCCACCTCGGGCACCAGATGTTGTTTTCCGAGGTGGTCAGCAAGGCCTATAAAAACGGCGGCACCAGCGTGGCTGTCACCTTTGAGCCGCACCCTTTACAGGTGGTACGACCAGATATCGGTATCAAGCTTATATCAACGGCCGAGCAAAAACGTGAGCTTATTGCCATGGCCTCCATCGACAAGCTGCTCATCCTGCCATTCACCAAAGAGTTTGCCAACACCCAGGCTGAGGACTTTGTCGATGAGGTGCTGATCAAAACCCTTGGCGTGAAAGAACTGGTGGTGGGTTACGATTACGCATTCGGTAAAAGCCGCCAGGGAGATATCCCGTTTCTCAAGGCACAGGGAGCGGCCAAAGGCTTTGATGTTACCGTGGTTGAGCCCTATTATGTTGAGGATATGCTGGCCAGCTCGACCAAGGTGCGAGAACTGGTGGCCGAGGGCAGGATGCGCGATGTAAAAAAACTTTTAGGCCGGTATTACCAAATACGGGGCGAAGTAAAAATGGGCAAACAGCGCGGTGGCCCGCTCCTTGGATTCCCTACGGCCAATTTATACATTGATGAAGCGGATCTATGCCCCAGGCACGGCGTTTATGTGACCCAGGTTATTTACGACGGCAAGTGTTACGGCGGTGTACTGAATATAGGCTATAACCCCACGTTCGACGGCAAAAAGCTCTCGGCCGAAACCCATATCTTTGATTTCAATCAGGATATTTACGGCAAACCGATCAAGATCAACCTGCTCCGCTTCCTGCGTGGAGAAAAGAAATTTTCAGGGCCGGACGAACTGGTCAGCCAGATTACCCAGGATGCGGAACAGGCAAAAGAGGTGCTTGCCGATGCCCAAAAGGAGATCCTGCTCTCCTGCGAGGAAAAATACAATCGCTGAAGCCACCTTTAAGTGGAAACAAACCAGAGTTTGTTGAATCTGGTAGGAGGTAGCCCTTGAGGCTACCCCCTCCCAACAGAACGGCTCGTACCGGCCAGGTAAGCCGCTCCTCGATTAGCGACCGGACTTCACTCAGGAAGCGGCCAAAGTAAAATCATGCAAGAATAGTAATCCCTGCGTCCTGAACCATTCAAGGTTCAGGGCGAAACGTACTTCTTTCCTGCTCACCGATTGCCATTTATTCATTTTGACCCAGACCCTTTGAGCCTTTGCTGGATTGAAACCAAGTCTCACCATAATCCTTTGGAACTTCCGGGGCTTTTTCCATTTCTTCAACCTCAAGGAACGCCGTGATGACCCAAATCTGGGTGGCCCTCTGTGTTTATCTGATCCTCGCTTTCCTGAAATTTAAAGCCAAACTGGGCATCAGCATGCAGCAGATGCTCAGACTTTTACAGCTCAACTTGTTTGAGCGAAGAGATTTACTCTCACTTTTTAAGCCGCCAGACAAGCAACCACTTGAATGTAGGCAGTTTTTGCTCTGGGAAAATTTATGAGACAGCAATGAGACAAGATAGTGCTAATAGTGGTCTGGTGTTTTTCAAAGAAAGGCAATACATCTTCATTGAGAACATGTATAGCTGTGACCGGGAGTTTGCTAGTGTACAACCGTCCCCAAGCATAACGGGAATGGCAGTCGATAACCGTCTGCAGGTAAATTTTACCCACACCTTTGAGAGTACCGACAAAGAAGGTGTCAACTGCCACTAGATCACCAGTATAACGGGTTTCAATGTGGCGCTCCCTAAATTCTGGACTGAACCGTTCCAGCAAACGCACCTGCTCTTCGGTAAGTTTGACATCTTGCTTCCGAACGGCTTTTTCCAACCGCAACAAACGTTCATGGCGAGTGAGAATGTTATGGCGCCCCCAAACGCCTTTCACGCCACCAGAACTAACCTGAACACCTTGAAGGTTAAGCTGCTGAGCGGTACGAAGTGGACCATGTGTTGGATTATCGAGGCTATAAGCCAGGATTGCCTTCTCGACGGCTCCGTCTACACGATTTGGGTGTGGGCCCTTGGGGCCAGGAAGTCGGTCTAAGAGGCCTTGGCTACCATAGGTTTGATAATTACGACGAATTTCATAGAACTGCTGGCGGGAGTAGCCCATAATCTTGCAAGCTCTGCTCACATTGTTCATTTCTGCAGCAAGTTCTAGCAAACTGAGCTTCCTTCGTGCTACTTTTTGACTGGTGGTCATGTCTGTCCTCCTTGGTGGTAAGATTAAAGTTTCGCAACTTCATCTATACCCAGCCAAGGGCGGCATGACCACCGCTCTCAACGTGGTCAACTGTCAGGTGAATACAATCTCAATACACACAAATTGTCGATGGTTTAAAAGTCTTCAAACTCATCGTCGTCCATGGGGATAATATCCTCGGGTTTATCCTTTTTCGCTACGGGAGCCGGACCAGACAAGGCCTGCTTCGCCTCAGCTGGGGCAGGAGGAGGACTCGTCTCCTTCTGCGGGGGTGGCGCAGCAAGGCCCTGTTGCGAAGGTGGCCTTTTCAAACCCGCCTTGCCAGCAGCAAAGCCTTTTTTCTCAGCAGCAACGCTGCCACTTACCAAGGTGACCAGATCCCCCACATACTGTTTCAAAAATTCGGCCTGGGAACTCAGCTCTTCCGAAGCGCTTGCCGCCTCTTCCGAGCTAGCCGCAGTCTGCTGGGTTACCCGGTCAATCTCACCCATGGCCGTATTGACCTGATCAAGTCCCTGGGTCTGCTCGTTGGAAGCCACAGCGATCTCGCTCACCAAGCCACCGACCTTGGAAGCCATGGAGGAAACCTCGGAAAAATCCTCGTTGGTCTGCTCAAGAAGCTCCTCACCTTCCTTGACCTTTTTCACCGTGCCCTCGATGAGGGTGGCAGTATCACTGGCCGCCTCGGCAGCACGCATGGCAAGGTTCCGAACCTCGTCAGCCACCACGGCAAAGCCAGCGCCCGCCTCACCTGCACGGGCTGCCTCAACCGCGGCATTGAGAGCCAACAGGTTGGTCTGAAAGGCAATCTCATCAATGGTCTTGATGATCTTGGAGGTCTCTTCACTGGCCTTGGAAATCTCATCCATAGCCGCAGTCTGCGCTGCCATGGACTGGTTGGCCTTCTCCACCACCCCATTAACCTCTTTCATGAGCGAGTTACACTCAGAGGCATTATCGGCATTACGCCGGGTCATGGTAGAAACCTCCTCTAGGGAGGCCGAAGTCTCTTCCAGTGAAGCCGCTTCTTCCGCCGCGCCTTCTGCCAGCTGATGGGAAGCGCTGGAGAGTTGACCAGAGGCTGAGGTCACCTGGGTGGCACTGTCGTCGAGACCATCCACCACCACCATGACTGGTTTGATGACAAAACGAGACAGACACCAATAGATGGCACCACACATGACAATAACAATCAGGCCGGCAGCCAAAACTATGATGATGCCAAGACGCCAGCCGGCAGCATCCATCTCTGCATGCGCCACCTGAACAAGATTTTGAATCCTCTTGGACAGGGCATTGACGTTTTTGTCCACCGAGGCAAAACTCAACCCGGTTTCGACAAAGCCGATGGTCTCATCCTCAAACTGCACTTCCTGCTTAAGGTGTTCCGCTGCCTTAAGGCCTTCATCCCTCACCTCGGCCAATACATTGGACCCGTCTTTACCGTAAAACACCACGGAGACGACATCGGGGTCATTGACAGCAGAGGCTGCAAGCTGCTGCAAGGTATCAAAATCATAGCCAACGATAAAGCCCGCTCCGGTTTTAGCCATCAGGGCATTCAGGGATTCCCCTTTACGGAGAAGCCCCTCTTTCATCACCTTGGCTCCCTGCTGCTGCTCGGACTTCAATGTACCGACAAAGCTGTCTGCCTGCTTGCCTTGGGCCGTATATGCAGTATAAAGCACCACCACGGCCAGGGCAACGATCAGAACCTGGGTCACCCCGGAGACAATCAGGATAAACTTAGCGGCTATTCCTTTCTTCTTTGCCATTGGTTACTCCCATTCACACTCAAAAAGTTACTGGGCAAAGGCACCGTATTTAATAGCCGTGAGACAATCACGCACTGGACCGTAATCGGCAGATGCATCCCAGCCTACGATCTTGGCAGCCTTGGCCGCTGTAGAGTCGGAACCCATTGCCCTGAGGGCGTTTCCAAGTGCTTCGGCCTTGCCTTTGTCAACATGGCCCAAGGCAGCCATGGGCCACTCAGGATAGAGCCGGGTGCTATGAACAAAGGGAAAAGAGCTGCTCTGCTTGTTGATAATGCGAAAGTCAGCCATGGAAATTTTACCCTCGCCTTCCATGCGCTCCAGGGTATCGGTGCGGACTGTACCGGCATCCATAGCGCCGTTTTTCACGGCCAGGACAACGTTGTCATGCTTGCCACCTTCGACAAAGGCTGCAAAATCTTTTTTGGGGTCAATGCCGTTATCCAGGAACAAACGCCATGCCATATGGCCTCCCCCAAAGGAGGAGTATTTTACGAGCATGAATTTTTTGCCCTTGATATCGGCCAGGCTCTGCACGGGGCTGTCTTTGCGGACAAGAACCACACCGCCGAACTCCTTAAGAGCTTTACCACCTCGGGAGTTAATCAGAGTCGCCACAGAGGCCACACCGTATTTCTTTTCCATCTCAACATAAAAAGCGGAGTTGGCGAGCAGATAGTCTATCTTGCCACCCTTCACCATGGGCTCAATGGCAGTGAACTTGAGGGGAATGATGGTAACCTTTTCCCCGAGCTTACCGGTCAGATAAGCACCGGTTGCACCCCATTTCTGCATGGCCTTTGGAGCACCACGCTTAGCCAGTACACCGATCTTCATCTCCGCCTGCGCTCCTGCCGTAAAAATGGCGCTCATCAACAGGGCCAAACACATCATTCCAAGTTTTTTTATACCACTACCCATTGTCACTCTCCTTCTGTCTTTTGGTTGACTCTCACTTGTTGGAAGCCAGAAAAACGGAAACAAACACGAGCCGCCATGCTAGCTCTTGCTTTTCCGGAGATAAAAAAGGGAGTGCCACCCACACTCTGGCAATCCCTCTACATGGAAATGGTATAATTTTTTAAAAAAGCGTGTCAAATGAATTTGTTTTTTTACGGAACCCTAAGCAGTTATTGTATTAATTGGAAAGCCAATGATCCTTTAATGCACCAGCAACCCATCCCGAACCACCACGGTACGCCCGGCATACTTGCAGGTCTCAGGGTTATGGGTCACCATGATGATGGTTAATCCATCCTCCTCGTTCAGTTGCTTGAGCAAACTGACAATCTCCCAGGCCGTGTCACTATCGAGGCTACCTGTAGGTTCATCCGCTAGAAGAATCGGCGGGCGATTGACAATGGCCCTTGCTATGGCCACACGCTCCTGCTCGCCGCCGGAGAGCTGATCCGGCAGACGATCCATCTTCTGCGCAAGGCCAACCTTCTCAAGAACCGTCTTTGCCATCTTATTTTGCTGCTTTTCCTTAATACCGGTGATGGCCATGGGCAGTTTGACGTTCTCCAGCACGGTCAGGTAGGGGATCAATTGAAAAGACTGAAAGATGATCCCGATGTACTCGCTCCGAAAATCCGCCCGCTGTTCGCTGCTAAGATCATATATATCAAGGCTGTCAACCAGCACCTTTCCTCGGCTAGGATGATTCAAGCCGCCAAGAATGGAAAGCAGGGTAGATTTGCCGGAGCCGGATTGGCCCATGATGCCGATGAAATCACCATCATCCACATGAAAATCCATGGATTTGATAGCAGGAACCATACCTTCACCGCTGTGATACTCCTTGCCGATATCCCGAACCTCGATCAAATGTTCTACTGTCTTATTTTGCATATTTTCCGCCTCGTTTATAACGCTCGTAATGCTTCACTGGGATCAAGACCACTGCCCTTCTGGGCCGGGTAGAGGCTAGCCAGCAGGCTTAAAGAAATGGCCAATAATACCGCCACCAGTCCCAGAGTAATGTTCACCCCGGCATAGTTGCCGTTGGGGATCACCCAAGGCAGCACGCCCCAGGCAATGGTATTGCCGGTGACAAAACCAAACAAGCCGCCCAGCAGCCCCACAACAATGGCCTCCAACAAAATAATCTGCATCACGTGCCCGCGACGAAAACCAATGGCCCGAAAGATGCCGATCTCGCGGGTCCGCTCGTTCACCGAGCCCATCATGGTGACAAAGACCAAAAGTGAGCCGATAAAGATAACTAACCCGGCAATACCGTAGCTGAAGGTCTTAAACAGCTCGATGGACTGCATTTTGGACATGACCGCCTGTTTGAGGGCGGTCACCTTGGCCTGTGGGAATACCCCGGCGATCTGCATGACCATTTCCGTAATGGGGCAATCCCTGCAAAAGGCGGCGATCTCCACCATGGAAATCTTTCCTTCCTTGCCCAAAATCTGCTGGAAACTGTGCAGCTCTCCGATGATGATGCCGTCCTCGGCCGCGCCAGTGGGCTGCAGCACGCCTGTTACCTTGAACTCACGCTCACCCACGCTAAAGACGTCCCCTTGGGAAAGTCCTAAGGCCGTAGCCGCTTCAGAGCCTACTATCACTTCATCCAGGGAACTCGGTGCGGCCCCCATGATCATCCACCATGTTTTGAGGGGCAGTTCGATCTCAAAATCCACCCCCATCAATAAGACATCTCGTCCTTTGATCTTGGCCGCCCCCAAAACCTTGGGTGCCACCGCACCCAAATTCTCGCGGGCCTCTATGTTTTTGATCCGGGCAAGATCCGCTTCGCGGAACTCTTCCACCTGGTAGTTGACCCCGCCCACAGTGATGCCGCCGTAACTCAGGGCAAGATTTTTGCTCTTGGGCACCATGACGATATTGGCGCCAAAACGATCCAGGCGATCCTCGATATCTTTACTCATAGTCTCGGTAAGAGAAAGCAAGGTGACAATGGTGGAAATGCCGATGAGCAGGCCGAGAACGAGAAAAGCCATCTTGGCCTTGCGCCGCTTCAGGTTATTAAAGGCAATGTTATAAAGCTTCAAAGGCCGCCTCCTCTTTCATGGTGTGCACCCTCTGGCTATGGCTGACCCTGTTCAGCATAATGGCCTCAAGATCCAAGGAGGTAAACAACGAGGCAAAACGTTCGGGGGTGATAAGACCGCGGTCAAAGGTTATGACAATACGGGAACCGTTGGTATCTGTGGCCACCTTACGGACCCCATGCTGGTGTCGCAGTTGACTCAGGGTTGCCTCTTGCCAGTTGCTGCCGTCTTGCAGTTTGTAAATCACGTCATCAAGGTTTCTGGATTGAAAAAAGGCAAGGGACTTAGGGATAACCACGCCTCCGAGGCCGAGCATGATCACCGCGGCCAAGATTGAGACCATTGCCCCGAAGCTGAGGCCCCGCTTGCGCACCCCAAGCACCTTTTCGCGCTTGTCCCGATATTTTTCAAAATCATAGCTCATGCAATAAACCTCTACTTTTTATACTTGCAGTACCAGCTGTTGGCATTGATCTGCGACATGGCAATCACCAAATTCTCTCCGGCCACCTCACGCTCAAGGGGCGCGGGATTGCAGCCGCCGCGAAGCACGTTGATCTTGTTGGAGGCAAAACGCTGGCCGCAGTTGATGCAGACCATGTAATCCCCCTGCTGCACGTAGCCCTTGCCGGCCCGGTAACAGATATCACAGGCATCCACAGCAGCCCGGATAATGCCGTCTTTACTCTTTAAGGTAAAAAAGGTGACCACTATGCCGTCGTCCGCCTTTACCTTGAAGTAATGGGCCTTGCCGTCGTTTATTTTATTGATGGGTATTGAGACCTGGCCATTCACCGGTTTGAGCTTTGTCATCTTGGGTCCCCAAAAAGAAAAAGCGGTTCCCTGGAAAACGCCGACCAATAAGAATACAGCTACCATTCCACTGAGCATTAAAGTTCTTCTCACGATACTCCTCCTGATTAATTCGATGTCTTGGTGCCACGCACGGCACCCCATATTTTATGAAACAGTTCCCGCCAGGTGTCTGACGAGGCGGTGCACCCGTCGAGACAATTCACGCAACTGTCTTCTTTTAATGCCTTGCCCCCTGACCCTGGAGATAAAAGAGGTGGCGTCTGAGCAGTGCGCCGGGCGTCATATCCAATGCCGGCAAGCTGGTGTTTTATAACCGCAGGAGAGAGTTGAGCGGTATGTTCAACCTCTATAACGCCCGTGGCCAGGTCCCCATTCATGGCGCTAAAGCCTTTGAGTTTTGTCAATTCCGTCTCGATACTTACCAGACATCCGCCACAGCTTAGGTTTTCCACCATGAAATAGGTTTTCTGCCGTTCCTGCGACAAAACTGCTGGGGGGAAAAGAAAAAGAAAGGCTGCCAAACTGATACCCAACCAGGCTGCCCTGTTGTTTTGATTCACTCTCTTGTCCATATCCTCTCGCTGATAAAAATGTAACTTCTCTTCCTCGCCTCAAGAGAGCAAAGGATATGCCAAACCACCGAAAAATATAGCAACCTGTTGATATTTAAGGAATTAACAAGAACAGAACGAGACGGAGGGATGGGAAACAGAGAAAGAATTAGAGAATATTCTTCACTCACATAGAGAATATTCTTCAAAAAATGAACAGAAAGAGGCTAGCCCAGATCGAATTTTTCCAGGCGATAAATCAGGACATGACGGGGAATTTTGAGCAAACGGGCTGCCTCGGAGCGGTTTCCCTGGGCTTTGAACAGGGCTTTTTTGATCAGTCCTTTCTCCACCTCTTCAAGGGAAAGCCCTTCGGCAGGAATGTCCGGCAGAGCATCCTGTGAGGGAAATGACGTAGCTGCAAGCTGCAAATCATCTGCGCTTATCACTTCTCCCCTGCTCAGGATCACGGAACGCTCCACCACATTCTGCAACTCACGGATGTTGCCGGGCCAGGCATACTGCCGCATTTTATCAAGGGCGGTATCGTCAAAAGAGACCGTTGACGGGGCCTTGGATTTGACCAAAAAATGCCGAACCAGGCCCGGGATATCTTCCTGCCGCTCCCGTAAAGGAGGCAGATGCAGAGGAATCACGCCCAATCGGTAGTAAAGGTCCTCACGGAAGGTGCCCTGGGCAATGCCTGCCTGCAAATCACGGTTGGTGGCGGCTATGAGGCGGACATCCACATCCTCAACCCTATCCGCACCCACCGGCTCCACCTGCCGCTCCTGGATGGCGCGCAGCAGCTTAGCCTGCATATCCATCCGCAATTCTCCCACCTCATCGAGAAACAATGTCCCGCCAGAGGCCACCTGAAACCTGCCCTTACGGTTGCTGACCGCGCCTGTAAAGGCCCCTTTAACGTGACCGAACAGCTCGCTCTCTATCAGTGTTTCAGGTATGGCCGCACAGTTGACCGCCACCATGGAACCGTTCTTACGAGGGCTGCAACGATGAATAAGCCTGGCCAATACCTCTTTGCCGGTGCCGGATTCGCCGGTGATTAGGATGGTGGCCTCGCTGGAGGCTGCCCGTTTTGCCGTATCAAGCAACTCGGCCATGGCCGTATTGGCGGTCTCCATCCCCTCAACCCCGGTCAGGCGATCCACCTCCTGGACCAACTCCAGTTTTTGTTCCTGCAGAATCTTCAGATCCACGGCCTTTTGACAGGCCAGGCGCAGGGTCTCGCGGTCAAAGGGTTTGGTAATAAAGTTAAATGCCCCATCCTGCATGGCCTTAACTGCCATCTCCACCGTGGCAAAGGCCGTGATCACAACAACCGGCACATCAGGGGACTGCTCTTTGATCCCGGTTAATACGTCAAGGCCGCTCATGTCCCCAAGTTTGACATCGGTGATCACCACATCCGGCTCGACCTTGGCAAAAAGCGCAAGCCCTTCGCCACCACTTACCGCGCAGGTCACGTCAAACCCCGCCGAGGTAAGATTATATTCGGTTACCCGACGCAGGCTTTCATCATCGTCTATGAGCAATATTTTTGATTTCATATTTTATTTTGTTCTCCCTGCTCACTTCCTAGCGAGAGTTGTTCCGGCATGCCGCCATTTGCAGGCAAGAAGACGCTGAAACACGCCCCCCCACTCTCCAGGTCCGTGACGGAGATGGTGCCCCCATAACTGGCCACAATCTTTCCGCTGATCAACAAGCCCAGCCCGGTCCCCTCTTTTTTGCCGGAAAAAAACGGCTCAAAGATTTTTTCCTTATCTGCATCATCCACCCCCTCGCCCTGATCGCATACGGCAAAGGTACAGCCATCATCATCGACCATGGCCGAGACCCGGATTGTTCCACCAGCGGGTGAGGCATCAATGGCATTGAGCATGAGGTTGAGAAAAACCTGGGAAATCTTATGGCCATCCACCACAAAATCGCTGGCAGATGAATCATACGGCAGGTGTATCTCCAGCCCCTTTTCCCGGCGCTGTTGCTCAACAAGACTTACGACATGCTGCATTACACCAAGCAAAAGTTCAGGGGAAACTTCCTGGCTCTCCTGCTTTTGCCGGGAATAGCGTAGCACCTCTTCCACAGTGCTGTTGAGACGGGTTGTCTCCTTGACCAAGATATCGACGAACTCACGTTTTGGATGCCCGGCAGGGTAATCATCGAGCAGGATCTCGGTGGTGCCCTTGATGGAGCTTAGGGGATTTTTGATTTCGTGGGCCAAAGAAGCGGCCATCTGCCCGAGAGCGGAGAATTTTTGCGCGGCAGCCAGTTGCTTTTCCGCTTCGATGAGCTGCTCGGTCTCCTCATGCAACCGCCTATAGGATCGTTGCAGTTTTTCAGAAAGCTCGCGGTACTGCTCTTTGAGCCTGGTCTGTTTACCGGCAATGGCCCCAACCAGCACCCCTGCAGCAACGTAGAGCAAAATCTCCATCAGCTCACCGAGAATGGCCTGGTGCCCTTTGCCCATAAAGAGCAGAACATGGGGGATAAAGGCAAGGGAGGAGAGCAGGGCCAGGGTCAGGCCGCCCCGTACGCCGAACCACAAACCGCCCATAACAATGGGAAAATAACTCAGGCGGCGATAGGTGTTATGGTAGAAGAGAAGATGTGCGGGGGTAAAAAAATGGAGCAGGCCGATCCCCACGACCACAGCAAGCAATGCCAAAAACAATGCCTTCCGCATAGCGTTTCGCACCCACTCCTTTATTATTCAAAAAAAATATTACGACCGCTCAACAACAACAATCAGGTTCGGTAGTCTGCGTTTATTTTCACATAATCCAATGAAAAATCACAGGTGTAGACTGTTGCCTGGGCAGCACCGTTGTGGAGGTCGATCCCCACGGTAAATGCATCCTTTTTTAAAACCTTGGTCGCCTGCGCCTCGATCGCCTTACTCTGGCCCAGGCCGCTTTTGACCATCAGCACATCATCAAAGCTGATATCAACCCGGGTCTGATCAAAGGTGGCGCCGCTCCGCCCCAGGGCACCAATAATCCGGCCCCAGTTGGCATCCTCGCCGAAAAAGGCGGTCTTGACCAGGTTGGAGTTGGCCACTGTCCTGGCAGCCATTTCCGCCTCGGATTGGGTGGTGGCGCCACTGACCTTGATGGTGACCAGCTTATTGGCTCCCTCACCGTCGCGAACAATCATCAGGGCAAGCTCCAGACAGACCTCATCCAGGGCGGTCTGGAAATTCGCCAACGCTTCGGGCCGCTCCTTGGAGATGGGCGGATGCTCTGCCATGCCGTTGGCCATGAGCAGCACCGTATCATTGGTGCTGGTGTCGCCATCCACGGTGATGGCGTTAAAGCTCTTGGCCACACTCTTTTTAAGGAGGGAAATGAGCAGGTCTCTTTCCACCTGGGCATCGGTCATGAGAAAGGAGAGCATGGTTGCCATGTTGGGCATGATCATGCCGGAACCCTTGGCCAGGCCGACAATCTTAACCGGCTTGCCATCGATGAGAGCCGTGCGGCTCGCCGTCTTGGGTACCGTGTCCGTGGTCATCATGGCCTGGGCCACGTCTGCCAGCCCATCCTCGGAAAGCTCCTTGGCAAGATGGGGTACACCCTTTTGAAAACAGGCCACCTCAAGCTGCTCGCCGATCACGCCGGTGGAGGAGACCTGAACCAGATCATCATCAATATTCAGGGAATCGGAAACCAGGGCCGAACAGAGCTTGGCCAAACGCATGCCCTCATCGCCGGTACAGGCATTGGCAATACCGGAATTTACAATAATAGCTTGGGCCTGGCCCCTATGCAGTCGCTCACGCCCCAGCAGAACCGGCGCAGCCTTGACCAGGCTGGTGGTAAAAACCCCGGCCGTGGTGGCTGGCTTTTCCGAAACGATGAGACCAAGATCCAACCGATCCTTGCCCCGAATACCGCTCTTCACCGCAGCGGCCTTAAATCCCTGTACTTTCAAATCACTTTTTTTCATCTTCACTTCTCACAAAAATTTCAACTTTCAACGTAAAACAGGCTATGGCAAGTTGCGCGAAACGTTTCAGATGTGCCCCAAATGTGGTCGAGCGGGTTGTTCGGCAATACAACCGTATGCCGGACAGGCTGATCGGCCGCAGATGGGATGCAGCTGAAGCGTTACGCCTACTTGCGGCCGCAGCAGCGTTTATACTTTTTCCCGCTGCCGCATGGGCAGGGGGCATTGCGTCCTATTTTGTCGCCTTCACGGGTTACGGTACCGCCTTCGGTTTCCCCTTCTTCGCCGTGCTTCAACTCTTTGGCCTGTTGCCGCTCACGCTCACGCTGCTCGCGCTCCAGGGCCTCAACCTCTTCCTTGCTGATCAGTTGCACGCGGAAGATGGTGCTCACCGTCTGGAGCTTGACCGTATCAATCATGGCCATGAACATCTCAAAGCCTTCCCGCTTATACTCGTTGAGCGGGTTCTTCTGGCCATAGCCCCTGAGACCGATACCCTCCTTGAGATAATCTATGTTCAGCAAATGCTCCTTCCAGTGGGTGTCCACCATCTGCATTAAAACAACACGCTCAAGGTGGCGCATATTTTCAGGGCCGGCCTCTTTCTCACGGGCCTCGTATTTTTCCTGAAACAGGGCAAGGAGCTTGTCGGAAAAGGTCTCGTAGTCCAGATCATCTTTTTCCTCAGCGCCCCAGCCAAGACCAAAGCCGTAGTTGCTCTGCAGCCGCTCCTCAACGCCATCCCAATCCCAATCTTCGGAGGGGATCTTATCCTCGACAGTCTCGGCCACAATGGAATCGGCCAACTCGGGCAGCATATCGACAATGACCGCGTGCACATCATCGCTGGCCAATACCTCACGGCGCTGGCGGTAGATGACCTCACGCTGCTTGTTCATGACATCATCATACTCAAGCAGGTGCTTACGGATATCAAAGTTATGGCCTTCCACCTTGCGCTGGGCATTCTCAATGGCCTTGCTGATCATGTTATGCTCAATGGGCTCGTCTTCTTCCATGCCGAGCTTGTCCATGATGCCGGAGATACGGCCCGAGCCGAAGATGCGCAACAGGTCATCCTCAAGAGACATGTAAAAGCGGGAGGAACCGTTGTCTCCCTGACGTCCGGAACGCCCACGCAGCTGATTGTCGATACGGCGCGACTCATGGCGGCTGGTACCGACAATGTGCAGGCCACCAAGATCGGCAACCCCTTCACCCAGCTTGATATCTGTTCCACGGCCTGCCATGTTGGTGGCAATGGTGACCTTGCCCTTCTGCCCCGCATCCAGGACAATCTCCGCCTCTTGCTCATGGTTCTTGGCATTGAGCACCGAGTGGGCAATCTTCTCCTTTTTGAGCATCTCGGAGATTTTTTCCGAAACATCGATGCTGATGGTACCGACCAAAATGGGCTGGCCCGTGGCATGGCGCTCTTTGACCTCCCGCACCACGGCCCGGTACTTGGCGTCAATATTCTTATAAATCACATCCGCATAATCCACGCGGATCATCTCGTTGTGGGTGGGAATCACCACCACGTCGAGGTTGTAAATCTTCTTGAATTCAGCAGCCTCGGTATCCGCCGTACCGGTCATACCGGCCAGTTTGTCATACATGCGGAAATAATTCTGAAAGGTGATGGAGGCCAGGGTCTGACTCTCCTGCTCCACCGTAACCCGTTCCTTGGCCTCAAGGGCCTGGTGCAGGCCATCGCTGAAACGGCGGCCAGGCATGGCGCGACCGGTGAACTCGTCAACGATGACCACCTGCCCCTCATTGACCAGGTAATCCACATCGCGACTGAAGAGCACATGGGCCTTGAGGCCCTGGTTCAAGTGATGCAGCCACTCGATATTGCGCGGGTCATACAGGTTATCAATCCCCAGGAGTTTCTCGCCATGGGCCACACCCTCTTCGGTGAGCGCCACGGAGCGAGCCTTCTCATCTTTGGTGTAATGAGCATCCTCCTTGAAATTGGGGATCAGCCGGTCCACCTTGCCATACAACTCGGTGGACATCTCGGAAGGACCTGAAATGATGAGCGGGGTCCTGGCCTCATCAATGAGAATACTGTCCACCTCATCGACAATGGCATAGTTGAACTCGCGCTGGCAGAAATCATCCACATCGAACTTCATATTGTCGCGCAGATAATCAAAGCCGAACTCGTTATTGGTACCATACGTCACATCGGCGTTATAGGATTCCCTACGCTCGGCATCATCCATTTCATGCAGGATAGAGCCGGTGGAAAGTCCGAGGAAGTTGTAAAGTTTACCCATCCACTCGGCATCGCGGCGGGCAAGATAATCGTTGACCGTGACCACATGCACACCCTTGCCGGTCAAGCCGTTGAGATAAACGGGCAGGGTAGCCACCACGGTTTTACCCTCACCGGTTTTCATCTCCGTAATCTTGCCCTGGTGGAGGACAACACCACCCACCAACTGCACATCAAAATGGCGCATATCCAAGATGCGTTTTGAGGCCTCACGACAGACTGCAAAACTCTCGGGCAGGAGACTGTCCAGGCTTTCGCCCTTGGCCAGGCGCTCTTTAAAGGAGATGGTCTTGGCGGCAAGGGCACCATCGTCCAGGGGCTGGATCTCTTTTTCCAGATCATTGATCCGGCTGACCAGGGGACGAATCTCTTTTAAAACCCGTTCGTTTTTACTGCCAAAAACCTTTTTCAGTACCGATCCGAACATCGTATGCGCTCCATGTGCGTGGATTTTTTTATATTAAAAAGAAGTATCAACGCAAAGACGCAAGGTCGCAAAGAAAAAACAAACCTTTTCCAATTGCGTCTTTGCGTCTTCGCGTTGTCTTTTTACAATGCCTTTCTCTCCCAGACCAGGGCCTCTTCGTTGCAGTCCGGGAACTTGGGGCATTGAATGCAGTCGCTCCAAACCTTATGCGGCAACTCGCTTTTATCGATGGGACGAAAACCCAGCCGGTTAAAAAAGGTGGGTTGGTAGGTCAAGGTAAAAACCTTGCTGATGCCAAAATGCCCCGCATCCTTCAGGCAATGCTCGACCAATTGCGTACCGACATTCTTGCCCTGGGCATCTTCATCAACAGCCAGAGAACGGATCTCGGCCAGGTTCTCCCAGCAGATGTGCAAGGCACAAACACCGAGAAGTTTGCCCCCACCATCACCCTCATCAACAAAGACCTTAAAATCCCTGAGCTGATCGTAGAGTGAACTCAAAGAGCGGCCCAGCAGCAAGCCCTTATCGGAAAAATGCTGCAAGAGGGCATATATCGCCTTTATGTCTTCCATCCTGGCATCACGGATCATGTCATCCCCACCTTATAAATCCTGCCCTTGAGCCGGGCAGTTTTGTTCTACCATAAGCATGGAAAAAGAAAAAGAAAGTCAACGTGTTAAACTTATTTTGTCTTGGGCAACTTGGATGCCGGAACAAGAGAAATATAGGATTTCACCTTCTCCTTTTCCTCAAGCTGGCTGACCAGGATATTGGCATCGGCCAATTTGGCAAATTTGCCGACAAACACCCTGGTAAAAACATCACCACTATCCTCTGGCGGCTGGGAAAAGGCATCATAACCCTTGCCCCGCCACTCCTTAACCGAACGCGCAGCCCGGTTCGGGTCCCGGAATGCTGCAACCTGCAAAGAAAAAAACGAGGGCTCCGACTCTGTCCATTTTTCCCCACCCCCCTTCTCTGCCTTGGGAGCCGCCATTGAGACAGCCTTTTCGTCCCGGACTTGAGCTGATTGTTCAGAGGAGGCTGTTGGGGCATCAAAAAACGACTCTGCCAGTTGGCCCAAAGTCGCGCTGCCGCTCCCATCCGGAGCCAACACGGTCTGCCCGGCCCAGATACCAAGAATAAACATCCACAAAAAAATACAGAAACAGACCACCATCAGGCTGAAGAGACCAAATAATCCCAGCTCAAAACGGACCAGAAATTTCTTTTTCTTGCGTTGTCGTGCCATTTTAATAATTCACACGCTATGTGGTTAGCTCCTACCAAATCTATAAACGTTCTCGGGTGGTGCAGATGTGCGCAAGCAGGCCGGGCAATTATAGCCCAGCTATATTGCCCGACCTGCTTG
>CAYLQA010000056.1:0-17980 GCA_964385695.1 uncultured Desulfobulbia bacterium
ACTGGATAAACATATTAAAAATGCCCTGGTTCACGACCAGTTGGAAGAGACCATCTACGACCCGGAAGTCTATCAAAAGGCGCGGGGTAATCTGTAATGCGCTGGTCTCTTGCCTCCAAGATATTCTGCTTTTTTCTCCCTCTCACCCTGGTGTCCCTTCTTTTTGGCTATATCGTTTTCAGGGGACTTGCAGCGATTGAGTTCAACAACGTGCACACGATGCACCTCAAAGAGTTCCAGCTCCAGCTCAAAAATTTGGAAACCTGGCAGGCCCGCCTCAGCACACACCGCCACCCATTAAACAAAAAGAGATTCCTCAGCGAGGTTGCAAAGACCAAAACATTGGCCGGTGACCTTGCAGGCCATCACGCCGATCTTCCCAGTAGCCTGAATCAACAGATGAGCAATTTCGCCACCCTTGCTGATAACTTCAGCAGAGCCTACAGTGAGCTTTTTGCTCGCTACCAAGTCGACAGAAGCAGCTTAGAAAAAATCTTCCCCATCCTTGAGCAGCTCAAGAAAGAAGAGGCGCAACACGTCAACATACAAACGAAAAACCCCAGCAGGCAAATCTTTCACGAAAACCAGGCACACCTGATCACGGATCTGATGAGCGAGCTGCTTTTACTGCAAACCAGGACTTATCAACAACGAGATATCTCCGCCTTTGCCGGAGCTGAAAAGGAAGTCTCCCGCCTGCTTTTAGAGATCAACAACCCGGAAGTTGCCTCCCTTGCCCGAAAGTTGATAACGATTCTGGAAGAAAATTATTTCAACTATCTGGCCATTGAAAACCGTGAAAAATTTCTCAAAAAAACAGCCTCCTATTTCTTTTCCACCACCGACAACACAATCAAGACCCTGGCCGAGCGATTTAACACGAAAAAAACTATTACCATCTGGGTCATTCTGGCTGTCATGGCCGCAGCCGTAGTGTTGAACCTGATCTTCTGGCTCCTCTCTTCCCGTTATTTCAAAAAGTTCATTTCAAGCCAACAACAGGCCATTCATTCCATAAACCAAGGAAATTATGATTTTCAATTTGGCAACGTGCCGAATGATGAGATTGGCGATCTTTCGCGAACCATGTCGACCATGGCCGATAGACTCAAAGAGAGCCAGGAACAACTGGGTCGCTCTGAGAAAAAATACCGCAGACTGGTGGAGAACCTGGACGACGCCATATGGGAAACCGATGCGGAGAACCGCTTTACCTTTATCAGTGCGGCAGCGCAAAAAATTCTCGGCTATGAACCAGAAGAATTATTGGGCAAATCGCCAAAGGAGCTGATACATCCCGACGAACCGGAACAGGTCAAGCAGGTTCTTGCTCGCTCCCTTGAGGAACATCTCCCATTTGAAAAAACTATTACCCACCAACATAAAAACGGCACAGCCGTTATCATCGAAGCCTATGCCCAGCCAACCTTCCAGGGTGAAAACTTCGCCGGCTTTCGCGGGATGGCCCGGAATGTAACAGAAAAAAAGCGACTTGAAGAGCAACTCCAACAATCACAAAAGATGGAATCCATTGGCCGATTGGCAGGCGGTGTGGCCCACGATTTCAACAACATCCTCTCAGCCATAAACGGCTATGCCGAGATGTGCCTGATGCAGGCCCCCAAAGATTTTTCCTTCCGTAAAGAGATCGAGACCATCTTGGAATCCGGCAGACGGGCCGCCAAACTCGTGCAGCAGCTTCTCACCTTCAGCCGCAAACAGGTGGTCAACCCGGAGCTTCTCGACATCAACCAGGAGCTGCAGGCTCTTTCGCAAATGCTTTCCCGTCTGGTGAGTGAAGATATCGAAATAAAAACCATTCCCGGCGAAAACCTCTGGCCCGTTTTTGCAGACCGCTCCCAATTGGAACAGGTGGTGATCAATCTGGCGGTCAACGCCAAAGACGCCATGAACGGCGGCGGCACCCTCACCATCGAAACCAAGAACATCACCTTTGATACGGGTTGCACCGGCGGAGGGCATACCATCCCGGCCGGCGAATACATCTTGCTCTCTGTCTCAGACACCGGGCACGGCATGAACAAAGAGGTGAGCGAAAAGATATTCGAACCCTTCTTCACCACCAAAGAGCAGGGCAAAGGCACCGGCCTCGGGCTTGCCACGGTTTACGGAATCATCAAACAAAACAACGGGGAAATCATTGTCTACAGTGAGCCGGATAGGGGAACAACCTTCAAGATATATCTACCCAGGACCCATGAGGAGAGCCCCTGGAAAACCGTCCTGCAACCACAGGAGATGGAGCATGCCCGCAGGGGGTCTGAAACCATCCTCCTGGTCGAAGACGACCAGTTGGTCCGGAGCATGTTGGTTGAGATTCTCTCTGACCTTGGCTATACGTTGCTCGAGGCTGAAAACGGCGAGGAGGCAATGCTTACCTCGCACCGCTACCACGGAAAAATCGATCTGCTCCTTACCGATGTGGTCATGCCGAAAATGGGTGGGCCCGAGCTTGCCAGAAAACTACGTAAGAGATTACCGGACATCAAGGTTCTCTTCATGTCCGGCTACACCGAAGAAAGCGTTGCCCAGCAGGGTGGACTTGCCGAGGGCATGCTCTTTTTACAAAAACCCGTTACCCCGCAGAGACTTTCCGCTGAGTTGAACAAAATGTTTAGTTGAACGGAGCCTGTTTTGCGAAAAGATCGTGGACGAAATCAGCTTAACACGTAGCGATTCTTGCCGCCCTGCTTGGCCTCATACATATTGTGGTCGGTGCGCTCGACAAGGGACTCCTTATCCTCATTGCCATCGTACTGGGCAATCCCGACACTCACGGTTTTATGCACCACCTCTCCTGGCTTTGGCAAAAATGACGCCGCCTCGAATGCCCTGCGGATGCGTTCGGCAACCACCACTGCGTTCTTGCCGTCTGTGTCCGGCAGGATAACGGTAAACTCCTCGCCGCCATAGCGGCATGGCACATCATTGGTTCGAACAGAGGCAGAAATAATCATACCCAGTTTAGCCAAAACCTTATCTCCATCGGCATGACCATAGGTATCGTTGTGGTGCTTGAAGTTGTCAATGTCCATGAGCAGCATTGAAAGATTATGCCCATAGCGCCGTGCCCTTTCCACCTCCAAGGCAAGTTGCTTATTGAAATAACGCTTGTTAAAGAGCTGGGTCAGTTCATCAATGATACTGAGTTCTTTATAGCGACGCTCACTCTCGGCCAAGGCCTTTTCCGCCTGTACCCTTTTGGTAATATCGGTGATATGCTCGACAATACCGATCAGATCGCCGGCCGGGCCTCGAAACGGGGTGGAGATGATGTGGTAATGCTTTGTTTCACCGGTGGATATTTTTTGCTCGATCTCATTCTCAACCCGATCCTCCCCTGCCTTGATACGGGTTAAGGGGCAATCCGGCGACTTACACAGACAGGAATGAAAGGCACCGTAACATTTGCCGTCCTGTGCCTCTTCAAGAGATATCCCGGCCATTTCAAGGAAAGATTCGTTACAACGCAACAGCTTACTATTAACATCGACCAGCAGGATACCACCGGCAACGGTTTTAAAGATCTGGTTTACTTCTATGTAGGATTGCTCAGCCTCCATGGCTAAAAGGTTGGCCCGGGAAATAGCCTCTTCCAGCTGATCGTTGTAATCTTCAAGCTCTTCCTGCTGGCGGGCGAATGCAAGATCATCCTGCTCCTGCTTAAGGCATAAGCCGATATTCTTTTTCACAACGGAAAGCCAGGTTTCCAAAACAGCCTTTTCAAGGGGCTTGGCCATGAAGTAGTTCACCCCGGCATCCACAGCAATGGCGATATCCTCGGGGCGGGTCATACCGGAGACCATCAGGATGGTGAGATATTTCCCCCTGCCTGATTCACGCAGTTTTCTGGTCAGCTCCACCCCGTCCATTTCGGGGAGCATCCAATCCATAAGAATGAGGTGGGGGAAAAAGGACTGATAGATGTCCCAGGCGGATTCGGCATCAGGGCAGGCCTGCACCTCGTAACCGTGCTCTTCAAGGATACGGCGCAGGATATCCTGAACCGGTGGCTCATCTTCGACGATGAGAGCTTTGCGCTTTTCTTCGAAGAGTTCAGGTTGGCCTGAATCCTCCGGAACAGGATCCCACACGGTTTTGCTCCTGACAGAAGTTGAAAATAATGCTCAATTGAAATTCCCTGCGGCTTCAAGCCGCAGGGAATTTCGGTATGTGAAGAAGTTAACGTTATAACATTCGCTCACTACCCCCCCGCTACAAAGCAGCGGGGAACACATTTCGCTTTGCATGTTCAATTCAGTATAGCAAAAGGGCGGGTAGCGGAAAAAGTTATTTTCCGTCCTTACAATCCTCAAGAGCGAGTTCTATAAGGCGGTCAAGCAGGGCGCTGAACTCAAGACCGTACGCGGCAGCCGCCTGGGGGAGCAGACTGGTCGGGGTCATGCCGGGAATGGTGTTGGTCTCAAGGGCATAAATCTCGTCCCCTGCCACAATCATGTCCGTCCGGCTGTAGCCCTTGAGCTGCAAGGCCCTGTGCGCGATAAGCGCAATTTCTTGAGCTCGCACCGTCATATCGGCAGAAAGGTCGGCCGGGCAGATCTCTTTGGAAGCACCGGGCTCATACTTGGCCTGGTAATCAAAAAAGGTGAACTCCTCTCCGGGGATAATCTCCACCAGGGGCAGCGGGACAAGCTCCGTATTACCAAGCACCCCGCAGGTGATTTCCCGCCCGGAGACAAACTGCTCTACCATGACCTGATCATCGTATTTAAATGCGGCCTGAAGCCCCTCTTTGAGGCTCTCGCTGTCCTTGGCAATGCTCATACCGAGACTGGAACCCTGGCGGATGGGTTTGATCACCACGGGCAGCTCAAGGCTTGCCAGCAACCGGGAAGGATCCTCGATATCCTTTGTTGTTGCCATCTCCCAGGGGGGCACAGAAATACCTGCCCCCTTATAAAGGATTTTGGCCAGATTCTTGTCCATGGCAAGGGCACTGCCCAAAATTCCTGCGCCTTGGTAAGGGATACCGAGCAGATCCAAAAATCCCTGCATGGAGCCATCTTCTCCCAAAGGACCGTGCAGGAGGATAAAGGCCACATCGATACTCTCGGCATCGGATGCAATCTTGGCCAGATCCGTGGCCGGATCGTAGCGTTTGATCTCATATTTTTGCGGATCCAGGGCTTTTTCCACGCCTGCGGCCCCGGCCAGTGAAACATCGCGTTCACCGGATTTGCCTCCGGCGATCAATGCAACCCATAATTTTTCAGCCATTTTTTTCTTTCCCGTGATTTTCGTATTGCGATATGGCATGCTCAGTATGTTAAGTATTTATAATAGGTTATTGCTTGATTTTGTAGGATTTTCCCTAATTTTCTCAATTCCGGACCAGCCATGACCCTTTCGGCCGCTGCCATAAAAAAACTTAAAAAAATAGTCGGCCCGGAGCATGTGCTCACCGCCCACGAGGAGCTGCTCTGCTATTCTTACGACGGCACAGGCCGGGAGCATCTGCCCCAGGCCGTGGTCTTTCCCGCCGGCAGCCAGGAGGTGAGCGAGGTGATGCAGCTGGCCAACGCCACACCTTTCAGTGTGGTGCCCCGTGGGGCAGGGAGCGGTATGACCGGTGGCGCCTTGGCCATTGCCGAAGGCCTAGTCCTGGTCATGAGCCGCATGAACCGCATCCTGGACATCGATGAAATCAATCAAACCGCCACGGTGGAGCCGGGTGTGATCACCGGCCAACTGAGAGAGGCGGCAAAAAAACAAGGGCTCTTTTACCCGCCTGATCCGGCCAGTTACAAATTCTGCACCATTGGCGGCAATGTGGCGGAATGCGCCGGCGGACCCAGCGCCGTGAAATACGGGGTGACCCGCGATTACGTCCTGGGCCTTGAGGCCGTGTTGCCGGATGGGCGTATTATCCATACCGGCGTACAGACGGCTAAGGGCGTGGTGGGCTATGATCTCACCCGCTTGCTCATCGGCTCAGAAGGGACCCTGGCCGTAATCACCAAGGTGATTGTCCGCCTCCTGCCACAACCCCAGGCCCGCTCCACCATGCAGGTTCTGTGCGACTCCATGGCTGGAGGCGCACAACTGGTGGCAAAAATCCTGGCAAAACATACCCCCTGCACCCTGGAATACATGGATTCCACCGCCCTTTCCATTGTGGCGGACCGCTTACCCACCGCCATGCCAAAGGCGACCAAGGCCCTGCTCCTCATCGAGCTGGACGGCACACCAGAGGCGGTAAACGAGGAGAGCCGGGAACTCAGCGATTTCCTTGAGCAGCAAGATGGGGTTCTCTCCGTACAGCTTGCCGCCGATGAAGAAGAGGCCAAGGGACTTTGGGTCGCTCGCCGCACCCTCTCCCCTGCCTCCTTTGATCTCAAGCCGGACAAAATCGGTGAGGATGTGGTGGTGCCAAGAGATAAAATTCCCGCCCTGGTCGCCTGCACGGAACAGCTCAAAACCAAGCACGATATAATCATCTTCACCTTTGGCCATGCCGGAGACGGCAACATCCATGTGAACACCATGGTGGATAAAAACGACCCGGCTGAGGAGGAACGAGCACAGGCTGCCAAAAAGGAACTCTTTGCCGAGGTCCTGCGCCTGGGCGGCACCCTCAGCGGCGAACACGGGGTGGGTATTACCAAGTCGGATTTCATCACCATGGAGATCGATGAACCAACCCTCAACCTCATGCGCCAGGTCAAACAGCTTTTTGACCCAAAAAACATCCTTAATCCGGGTAAGATTTTCCCTGCCTGACAGGCGGTGACTGGAAAAGAATTTTACGCAGTGTGTCTGCTCGTGGCCAGAGAAGGCTCAGGGGCGAGAGGGTTCATAAAGGGTCAACTGCCAAAGATTTGAGCCGATATCATGCCGGATAATGTAAATGGCGCCGTCATCACCCCTCAGCTTAAAATAGCGGTGATCCGGGGCCAGCCAGCGATCCAGGATTTCCACCACTTCAACCCGCCGCTCCTTGATCAGAAAATAGCGCGGGCTCTCCTCACCGCGATAGCCGGCATGACAGCCGACCGTTATGGAAAAGGGTAATTGCATGATTACGAAGCAAGACGTATTGGGAGGATGCCATCTATCCGCACCTGCCGGCAATGGCTTTGCTCATTGTTTACTTTTATCCGGCTTCCAGAAAAACCTGACACATGCATCACCTCTTCAGCCTAACAACAGCCGACATCACAGGCAAACATTTTCAGCAAAAGGCAGCAAACAGCCCATTATCTTGTCAGGATTTCGCCCACAACGAACCAAAAAACGGTTGACAAAAAACACCTGCCTGCACTAAGTTAGCCTTCTTTGACCATTGGAGGATTGGTGTGTCGGACTCTTTTTTTCATTTTCGACGCATAACTTGTTGATATTAGGAACATTAAAAAGGATGTGAAAACACCATGATTGAAGTAGAAGTCCGAGGCGACATAGAACAGGCAATTCGGTTACTCAAGAAGAAACTGCAGCTCGACGGCATGAAAAAAGAACTCAAACGCCGTGAGTATTACGAAAAGCCCAGCGCCAAGCGCCGTCGCAAGAAAGCTGAGTCTCAGCGCAAGCTTCGCAAACTCATGATGCGCCAGGACAGGGACTAACCCTTTCTACCGGAATGGCCGCAAGGCAATCCAAATCGCACTTGAAACATCACTCCGCCAGGCAGTCCTCGACTCGTCCTGGCGGAGTTATTCATCCCTTCTTCAGCCAGCTTGACCAATTTCTTTACTATCTCTCCGCAGAACGCCGTCTGGCAGACAACACGGTTCAGTCTTACTCTTCAGATCTGCAAAAATTTCTTGAGTTTTTGATCGCTAAAAAGGTCAAAGACTTTCCTGCGATTTCCGCCAAACACATCCGCAGCTATCTTGAATTTTGCCACGATCAAGGGATCTCCAGCCGCAGCAATGCCCGCCGGGTCTCTGCCCTGCGCTCCTTTTTCAAATTCCTGCTCAGCGAACGGATTATCGATGACGATCCCAGCACCCTCATCGACCTGCCCAAGCCCGGCCGCCCTTTACCCAAGGTGCTCACCGTGACCGAGGTGGATCAACTCCTCAAGGGCCCGGACACGCCAAGCCCTCTTGAATCACGCAACCTGGCCATGCTCAATCTGCTCTATGCCACAGGCATGCGGGTTTCGGAGCTGGTCAAACTGCCGATCATGGCGGTGAACATCATGGGCGGCTATGTGCGCATTTTCGGCAAGGGTTCAAAAGAGAGGCTGGTGCCCTTTGGCGAGGTGGCCAAGGGGTGCATTGAGAGCTACGTTAAGGATGGCCGCCCCCAGATCATCAAAAAGAAAAAGAGCGACTTTCTCTTTGTCACCAACCGCGGCACGGCCATGGGTCGCCTCAGGTTCTGGCAGATCATCGGCGAGGAAGCAAGAAAACTCGGGATCAGTAAAAAAATCAGCCCCCACATGCTGCGCCACTCCTTTGCCACCCACCTTTTGGAGAACGGGGCAGATCTCAGATCCGTACAGATGATGCTGGGCCACTCGGACATTGCCACCACCCAGATTTACACCCATGTGGATTCAAATCGCCTCAAAAACGCCCACCAGAAATTCCACCCTCGGGGCTAGTTTTTTCTCTTTTTAGGAAAAAGCCCAAGGCGAGATGGATGACAACACCGGGGTTCCCATCACCTCCAAGCAGTTTACACGCTGATCAATATCCCATTTGCAGGTTCTCGATCCGCTGCCTGAGGAGCTTGATGCGACAACGGGAAAAGGCGGTAGAGGCATCGAAGCCAGGGGCCGCGGCATCAAAGGCGGCCTGGCACTCCTCTTCCGCATACTGCTGCCAGACAATTTGCGCCTTTTTATATTGTTCGCGCAGCTCGCCATAATCCCTGCGCATTCCGGCCCGGCCCAGGGCCTGCTGGAAATGCACGGTCATCTCGCCCTCGAGCTGACTGACGAGCTTGCTCAGGCATTGCTTATATTCAAGTTGAGTATCAAAGGGCAGGCAGTCTCCTTTGGCAAAACAGATGTTCGACACCCCCAGCCCGACCAGAAACACAAAGCTGCATAGAAAACGTATCATGGACCCTTTCCCTCCACCTGGCGTCTTAAGATAAACATCTGATAATATTTAACAACATACTCTATTTTGCATGAAATAGTGTGCCGTCTTTCTCTTACTGACGGCAAAGAGGCGGTTTTTTTTTCGCACCCGCCAAAACTTTTTTATGCTGCCGTCAGATTCTATAAAGCTATGATGGAATGATGCCCCAAACTTTTTTATGAGGAGAGGTTATGAATCGCATTTCCATATGTTTGTTAACTGCCACGCTTGCCACCGGCTGCGCCACGGCAGACATCAGAAAAGAATTTTATGATTCCGGTACGTTACGGGCTGAGTGGCGTTACGAAAATGGAGTCAAACAGGGAGAAAGCGTTCTCTACGATGAAGAGGGCAACCCCTTTTTCGAGGTCTATTTGGAGCAGGGCAAGATGCAGGGCGTAAGCCGCGAGTATGAATACTTTGCCGGCAGAAAAAAATTGTCCGTGCTCTATAAATGCCAGGATGATCTTTGCAAGGGCTATGATTCCCACGGAGAATTCCAGCTCAGCGAAATCCGTTTCAAAAACGGGTTTGCCCATGGCCCGGCCAAATATTTCCATGAGTCCGGTGAGCTTGAAACAAGGGTCACCTTTGCCAATGGCTGGCGGGAAGGTGAGGCAACCCAGCATTACAAGAACGGCAAAGTGGCTGCAAAACGGACCTTTGTCAAAGGGCGAGAGCAGGGCGAGGTGCAGTACTTTTATAAAAACGGGCAGCTCAAAAAATCGGCCATGTATAAGGACGGCAACCCCAACGGCACAGTGCAAACCTTTTACAAGGACGGCCAGCTCAGATCCACCTCCACCATACGGCAGCAGGGCAAGCACTTTATTCACCTCAACTCAAAATCCTATTACCCCAACGGCCAGCTCAAGACCGAGGACATCACCGCAGAAAACGGCGGCATCAAGATCCACCGCAGGTATTCAGAAAAAGGTGTCCTGCTGAAGGAAAACGATTTTACCCAAAAAATGAGCAGAAAATATGATGAGTCCGGCAAGCTCATCTCCGAAAAAACGCTCAAAAAGAGGTAGTATTTCCGATGAACACAACGACAAAAGAATACGACTACAGGGTCCGCGGCTGGTCCATGTTCTACATGGCCGGAGCATGCCTGCTTTTTGCCGGCCTGATGGCCTTTCTGGCCATGAGCGGGCAGAGCAGCTTTTTCGGCCTGAAAATGGAACCAATCACGGTAAGCCGCGCCTATTGGGGATGCACCATTCTCTGCATCGGCCTTGGCCAGTATCTCTTCAACAAGGGCATGCGCCAGAAAAAAGAGGAACGAAAGATTGTCCTTAGCGACGATGCCCTCACCCTGCCCCAGCAGGTGATGAGCGACAAATTTATCACCATCCCCTATAACTCCATCCATTCCCTGAATATGTTTACCCCGGGAAGAAGCGCCATAACCATCATCGATATCAAACACGTCCAGGGCCGGACGGAAATCTCGGAGATGGGTTTTGAATCAAAGGATACGCTCAAAGAGATATACGCTCTGCTTCAAGAGAAGACCGGCAAGAGCTGAAGGAGGTAAAAAGATCTTCCAAAGACTTACGGGGGCCGATAGACTATAATCAGCAGAAATTATTATAGTTTATCATCAGGAGCCCCATGGAAGTCATCACCACCCATCTGAACGCCGATTTTGACGGCCTGGCCTCAATGATTGCGGCGCAAAAGCTTTACCCCGATGCGGTGCTTGCCTTTTCCGGCTCCCAGGAGCGCAACCTACGCAACTTTTTTGTCCACTCGGTCCAGTATCTTTATAACTTCCAGCGTTTAAAAAACCTCGATCTCAGCACCGTAACAAAGCTCATTGTGGTGGATACCCGCCAACCCGCCCGCATCGGCAGCTTTGCCCAGTGCCTGGATAACCCCGGCATCGAGGTACATCTTTACGACCACCACCCGGACGCGCCCGGCGACATGAAAGGCACGGTTGAGATAGTCGAGCCCCATGGCTCAACAACCACCATCTTTTGCAATCTCTTTCAAGAAAAGGGCATTGAGATTACCCCGGACGAAGCCACCATCATGGGCATGGCCATATACGAGGATACCGGCTTTTTCAGCTTTGATACGACCACCCAGGCGGATCTTGAGGCTGCCTCCTGGCTGCTTGGCAAAGGAGCCAACCTCAACTCCATCTCCCAGTTCATATCCCAAGAGCTGACCACCGAGGAGGTGGCCCTGCTGCACAGCCTGATCAACTCCGCCACCACCTACACCATCCAAGGCATTGACATTGTAGTGACCAAGCTCGACCTGCCCAAATATGTGGATGAGTTTGCCCTCTTGGTGCGGCGCTTCATGGTCATGGAAAACCTCAACACCCTCTTTGCCATTGCCCGCATGGGAGAACGCACCTACCTCATAGCAAGAAGCCGTATTCCAGAGGTGAACGCAGGCAAAATTGCCCGTGATTTCGGCGGGGGTGGCCACGCCTCCGCTGCTTCGGCCACGGTGAAGGATATGACCCTGATCGAGGCCGAGGAAAACCTGATCAAACTCCTGCATAAGCATGTGCAACCGGGCCGGGTGGCAGGCGAATTGATGTCCGCCCCGGTGATCTACGGCCACCCGGAGCTGACCATCAAACAGGCCGAGGATATCCTCAACCGTTACAACATCACGGTGTTGCCCATTTTGAGTGAGGACAAAGAGGTGGTGGGCCTCATCTCCCGGCTGGTGGCAGGCAAATCCATCCATTTGGGTCTTGGCGATCTGCCGGTAAGCGACTACATGACCACGGGTTTTGCCACCATCTCGCCCAATGCCAATCTGGCCGAGATACAGGAGCTGATTATCGAACACAGGCAGCGCTTCATCCCTGTGGTAGAGGATGAAACGCTTTTAGGGGTGATCACCCGCACCGATCTGTTAAACTTGCTGATCAACGACCCGGCCCACATGCCACGCAGCCTGCTCAATGACCAGGAACAACCCTCCATCGAGCGCAACCGCAAACTCGGCGGCCTGATGGTGGAGCTGCTCACCAAGGAGATCATTGTCCTGTTGCGCACCATCGGCGAAGTGGCAGGAAAAAACAAAGTGCGCGCCTATGCAGTGGGCGGCTTTGTCCGCGACCTGTTGCTTCACATCCAAAACCTGGATCTTGATATCGTGGTGGAGGGAGACGGCATTGAGTTTGCCAAAAAGCTTGCCGTGGAACTGGGCGGCACAGTGCGCACCCATGAAAAATTCAATACGGCCAAGGTCATTTTCCCGGACGGTTTTAAGATCGATGTGGCCACGGCCCGTTTGGAATACTACGAATACCCGGCAGCCATGCCCACGGTGGAACTCAGCTCCATCAAGCTCGATCTGTACCGACGCGACTTTACCATCAATGCCATGGCCATCCACCTGAACCCGGACACCTTCGGCACCCTGGTGGACTTTTTCAACTGCCAGAACGATCTCAAAGACCGGCAGGTGCGTATTCTGCACAACCTGAGTTTTGTCGAGGATCCGACCCGCATCTTTCGTGCCATTCGTTTCGAGCAGCGCATGGGCTTCCGCATCGGCAAACATACCGAAAGGCTGATAAAAAACGCAGTGAAGATGAACCTCTTTGACCGCTTTTTAGGCTACCGTTTTTTCGGCGAGATCCGCATCATCCTCACAGAGGAAAATCCACTACCCGCTTTGGAGCGCATGGCCGAGTTCAACCTGCTCCCCTTTCTCCACCCCAATCTGCGTATGGAACCACGCCTGAAAGAAATCCTGGAGGAGACCAGTCGGGCACTCTCCTGGTACCGCCTCCTCTATCTTGACGAGCCTTTACGCCCTTGGCTTGTCTATCTCCTGGCCCTGACCGCCAAACTCCAAGCCCCCGAAATTGCATATTTCTGTGACCGCTTTGAGGTGGTTGAACGCTATAAGAAGCTGCTCATCAAACAGCGCATAGAAGCGCACCGCGTCAGCGCCACTATGAAACGCGACATGCCGAAAAAGCCCAGCGCCATCTACCGACTTTTGTTAAACCTCAACCAGGAGGGACTGCTCTACCTCATGGGCCTGGTGAAAAAACAGGATGCCAAAAAGGCGATCTCCCTCTTTGTTACGGATCTTCGTGAGGTAAAAACACTGCTCCACGGCAACGACCTCAAGGCAATGGGCTACAAACCCGGCCCGGCTATGGGTGATGTACTGAACAAACTGCTCAACGCACGTCTGGATGGCGTAGTGGAAAGCCATGAGGACGAAGTGGCTTTTGTGAAAAATAACTTTCCGCTGTAGTTCCTCTGCCACCCAGCGAGCCGCCACCCAAACCTATAACTTGTCAGGCCATTTTTCGGCTACTGGATAGCCAAGGCCAGCAAATCGCAGGCCGCAACCAAACCGATTGCCTTATCTTCCGGCCCGGAAACCAGTAGGTGATGGGTTCCTGCCTGGGTCATGATCTCCAGGGCAACCTTAACCTTTTGATCCTCATCCAACTGTACACATGGTGATTTTCCGCCCTGGGCAGTGATCAAGTCACAGGCAGTCATGATTTGTGAAACCCTTGTCGCATCTAGATTCGCGTTATTGGCCACACTGTACATCAGGTCCATCTCCGTGATAATGCCGACAAGTTCATCATCGCTTTTCACCACCATGGCGCAGCATCTGCAACTGGCCATCTTTTCGATTGCTTGGCGCAGGCTCTGATCCAATGCCAATGCCGGAGCATCTTTTTTTATGGCAGCGCCAATAGAATCTGCAAAACCCATGACTCACTCCTTACGAATTGGTTGATAATAGACCGACTTTTCTAAGCCGGACACGCTTATTTCCCTCTTCAGAAAAAGAAACGGCCAATGCTGGCTGCTATAGGACAATGTTATTTGGGGCTTTCAGAATCGCCAGTAACTAATTTTGCCTTCCATACAAAAGGTAACCCTTGCCCCATTGTATCAGACTCCATTTTTTTAATGGTTTGCTTTTTCCTCGCCCCATTCCAAATTGTGCAATGAGCAGCCCATATCATTCTTTGAAAGTGACCATGAATCAGGTATGCTGGTTTGTCTTTTAAACAAAAAATTTTATGGACCTTTACAAACTTATCAGCGAAATAGCCATTCTGGCCCCGCCTTTTTTGCTGGCGCTCACCGTACATGAATTTGCCCACGGCTATGTGGCCTATCATTTCGGCGACCCCACAGCGCAACAGCAAGGCCGCCTGACCCTCAACCCCCTCAAGCACCTGGACCCACTTGGGGTACTGGCCTTTTTTATCATGAAGATCGGTTGGGCCAAGCCGGTGCCTGTGGATGCACGTTATTTTAAAAATCCACAGCAGGATATGATTTGGGTGTCTCTTGCCGGGATCGGGGCCAATATCATTGTCGCCATCATAAGCGGTATCCTTGCTCGGCTTATGGGCGGACTGGTCGGCTTTCTGCCCATGGCCATCTTTGAACCCTTGCTTTTTATGCTGGCTGCCAGTGTTTGGATCAACATCATGCTGGCGGTGTTCAATCTTTTGCCCATTCCCCCACTGGACGGCAGCCGGGTGATGATGGGACTTCTCCCCCGCGAACTCGCCGTTGCTTATGCCAAACTGGAACCATTCGGCTTTGTTCTGCTGCTCCTCCTCTTTTACACCGGGGTCATTTCAAAAATCATCCTGCCCCTGATCCACTTCAGCCAAAAGCTTATCCTGGGTTAAAAAGCACTTCACTTTTCTAAGGTTCCCCCGAAAGCCCTACCTCCTTTCTGCTAAGATAGTGAAAAGGGGCAGCAGCTTGACTTTCATGCTTGCATATTTTTTCAATTACTGATAATGCTAATCATTATCAATTTCCAATTAACGGCGGGAGGCTCAGCATGGCATTAATTTCGTGGCAGGATAGATACAGCGTAAACATTAAAGAAATTGACGATCAGCACAAAAAGCTCATCGATATGATCAACGAGCTACATGAAGCGATGATGTCCGGTAAGGGCAAAGACGTTATGACCACAGTGCTCGACAAACTGGCAAGCTATTGTGTCACTCATTTTACTGTAGAAGAAAGACTCATGAGCAGCAACGGTTACCCCGGCTTTGACGAACACAAAGCAAAGCACGTAAAGATGAACGAAAAGGTCAAGCAGCTCCAGCAGAGTCTTGCCCAATCCGGCACCTCTGTAATGTCCAACGATGTAATGACCTTTCTCAAAAACTGGTTGGATAAGCACATCATGGGCACAGACCATAAATACGCCCCATTCTTACACGATAAAGGCGTGAAATAGATCCACCCTTCTTTCCTCCGGGCAGAAGCAGGACCCATCACCCTGCTTCTGCCCACCCTCTCAACCACTTTTCCTTTTGACAAAACACCTCGCAAGCACCGATACTAATTGAATGAAAAGGGTTGAGCAGCACGATGTACCAGTGCTGCTTTTTTCATTTTTTGTAGGGTGAATTGCATGGACCAGCAGGGACACCGTTATCCCAATATTCTGACCGGCCTTACCGGGCACTATGCGATCCGGATGGCAGGTTACATGTGCAACCTGGCTGCTTTTACCTTCCGGGCCTTTGCAGATTGGCGCCTCAAGCGCGGCCTTCTCAAACGGGGCACTTACTCTCCCCTTGTCTCCCAGATCATCTTCACCGGCATCGATGCCATGCCCGTCATCACCGTACTGGGCATGCTCACCGGCTTTATCATCACCTTTCGTCTTATCGCCCTGTTCGACACGGTGGGCGGCACCGAAAACATGACCGCCATCCTCATCGACCTGGTCGGCCTGGAGCTTGGCCCGCTCATCGCCGCCATTATCCTGGTCAGTCGCTCCGGCTCAGCCATTGCCGTTGACATCGGCAATATGAAGCTGCATGGCGAAATCGAGTCCTTTGAACTTTTGGGCATCAACATCAACGATCTCCTCACCACCCCGCGTATTATCGGCTCGGCCATCTCGCAACTGGTGCTGGCTACCTACTTTACTATCATCGCCCTGGCCGGGGGCATCCTGATCAGCGCCACCCTGCTCTCTGTCAACTACTTCAAATACCTGGGCGAACTTATGCATAAACTGGGGCCGCTCATTCTGGTCACCTTTATGTTAAAGAACATCCTCTTTGGCATACTCATCGGCGCAGCAGCATGTTTCCACGGCCTGCAGGTGCAAAGCTCACGCACGGAGATTCCCCAGCAGACCCAGCGGGCAATCATGCACAGCCTGATCCTGATCTTTTTGCTCGATGCCATGATCATGGTGGTGGCCATATGAATGCACAGCTTATTACAGCTGAGAATATTGTGCCCATCAGCCATGATGAACAGGTGGTCCTGCAACCTCTTTCTCTCTCGGTAAAGCCCGGCAAATTAATCTGCCTGCTTGGACCAAATGGAGTGGGGAAGACAAGCTACTTACGCACATTGGCCGGCATCGACTTGCCGAAAAACGGTGAGTTAACACTCCTTGGCGAAGATGCTTATGAAATCAGCCAAAAGGATTGGGAGGCCATGCGGGTGCGCATAGGTTTTGCCGGCTCATACACCCCGCTGATCTCCTTTTACAGCGGCTGGCGCAACATCACCTTCCCTGCCCTTTATCACAAGCTGGGGAGTCTAGAGGAGGTTGAAGCCCAGGCCAATAAGCTCTTGGCCGCTTTGGGTATTGATGAAGATCTGGAACTGTTGCCTGCTTATCTAGAGCGGGTGACCCGGCAAAAGCTGGTACTGATACGGGCCTTTCTCTTGCAGCCGGAGGTTCTGTTCTTGGATGAACCATGCAAACTCTTTGACGCCCTGGAAACCGCAGCCTTACAAAAATTCTTCCTCAAAAATATCCGCAAAAACAATATGGCCATGGTGATTGCCACCCAGGACATCGCCTTTGCCATAGAGGAGTCAGACACCATCATCTTTGTTACCGAGAATAATGTTTACACCTTTGCCTCGGCCGAAGAAATCCTAGCGTCGGATATCCCTGCCATCCAACGCTTTCTTGATTCACCGGAAAACAAAGTACACGACCATGAAAAAGCCCAGTAAAAACCACAGCCCGCATTACATCCACTCCATGACCTACTCCTTTCAGGAGCGGGTGGTGGGCACCTTTGTCCTTTTGGCCATGGTGGCCTTGCTCGGTTTGCTCATCGCAACCGGCAAGACCAAGTACCTTTTTGAAGACCACATCACTCTGTACGGATATTTGGAAACCGCCCAAGGCGTGGCCACGGACAGCGTGGTACGCATCTCGGGCATCGACGGTGGGTATGTTTCCGACATCGATGTCTCGCCGGAGAATAAGATTGTCGTGACCATGCGCGTCTTTAAACGCTTCCACAAACTCTTGCGCACCGACTCAAAGGCAACACTAAACAACATCTCTTTTCTGGGAACCAGCGCCGGGGTTATTGAGTTCACAGCCGGTTCACCGGAGGAACCATTACTAAAGGATCAGGCAAAAATCGAGATCGCCCAGGCAATGTCTGTCCAGGATCTGGCTGGTGAGATCACCTCCTCTTTGAGCAAGATGCACATTGTGGTCAAGGAGCTGGCAGCCTTTGTCACGGCTCTGCATCCGGAACAATTTGCCGGTTCAGTGGATGACTTTAGCCAGATCACCGCCAACCTGAAAGAAATTACAGGCCAGGTGGCAAACGGCAAAGGCTTGCTTGGTTCAGCTCTCTATGACCAAAATCTGCAAAACGATTTTAAGTCCACCATGAACTCCCTGGGTAAAACCATCATTGCCATGGAGCAGCGTATGCAGCAGTTGGAGCCGGTGCTGGCCGATACCGGCGAGGTTTCCGGCGCCATCAAATCCACGCTAAAGGATTTCCCGGCATTGATCAGCGAACTCAAAAGCACGGTTATCCAGGTCAACGGCATGCTCACCACCCTGGACAGCGAGGTGCAACAGCTGCCCGACCTAGTGGGCCGCATGCGCCTGCTCCTGGACGAATC
>CAYLQA010000057.1:0-17928 GCA_964385695.1 uncultured Desulfobulbia bacterium
GCCGCCGAGGCCAGAACATCAGCAGCCTCCCGCAACTCGGTAATCTGACTGGTAAGGCTGCTCACCATCTGGGACAGGGCATTGCCCAAGGTGTCTTTTTCCGAACGGGGCGTGACCGTTACGGTCAGATCGCCCGCCGCAATGGTATCGGCAATGCCGGCGGTGCTGCGCAGCGACTTGATGAGGGAGCTAAAGGACTGCAGCATCACGCCGATCTCGTCTTGCTGCTGATACTGGGGAATCATCATATTAAGGTCGCCTTCGGCAGCCTTTACCGTTAAGTCAGCCACCTCCTTGATGGGCCGGGCTATGGCCCTGCCGAAGAAATAGGCCACCACAGCGACCACGATGGCAATAGCGATTCCCAGCCAGATTATTTTGTAAGCCAGCTCCCGGGAGGGGACAAAGGCCTCGTCAGTATCCATCTTGGTCACGATGGTCCAGCCCAGACCGAACTCCCTCTCCAGGGCCTCTCCCACCAAGGCGGCAACAATGGGGACATCGCGATAATCCAGGAAGATGCCGGTCATGTTTTCCTTCTTGCTCTGAAACTGCCTGACCGGTTCGGTATCCGCCTTCTGTTTCAGCGCCGCATCAGGAAGAAAGCGGGAAGGCGTGATCAGGAATTTGTCCTTATTGACGATGATGATCTCGCCGGTCTCACCTAGGCCGGTGCTGTTTGTCATAATCTCGTTGATGAGGGAAAGATTGTTGCGGACTGCGATAACACCCACGGTTTTTTTCTCCCTGTGAGAGAGGATGGGGGCGGAGTTTGTAATAGTGAGCCCGTTAATCTCTCTGGAGAAATAGACGTCTTGGATGTAACTGCCCCTCAACCCCTCCCGGAAGAAGGGCTCACCGGACAGGTCGCTGTCCAGGTGATCCTTTTCAGAGTCCCCCACGATCCTGCCTTGCATATCGAGAATGATCACATCCTCGGCATTGAGGTCTGTGGGCATCTTTACCTCCCGGATATAGTCGCTCAGCTGCATCTGGAGGCTTTTGCGATCGGCACCGGGTTGCGCCAAGGCCGCGAGAGATTTCACGAGGTAATCATCGGCGGCCATTGTCTCGACAAGGGCCTTTTCCGCCCGCAGGTATTCAATGAGCGCCCGCGTCGTCCTGACCCCTATGGCGCTGAAATCGTCAAAAAACTGCTTTTCCAAAGCGGCCCGGCCATTGTTGTAACAGATGGAGCCGAGAGTCACGATGGGCACCAGGGATACCACCAAGAAGAGAGTCACCATCTTCGTCAGCAGATTTCTTGTGATATAGCGGAGCATTTTTACTACCTCCGTTGTCGATGAACCCGTAAAAAGCCACCTTTTCAACGCAAAGGCGGCAGATAAGCGAGCCTCAATTCTTCGCTTAACTGTGAGACTTCGATCCATAACTCGTTAAAACAACTGGATTCCCGCCTTCGCGGGAATGACAAGAATGAGAGAATTTGTCTCATTCTTGTCGGCCTTGCAAAAGCCGCTCAGGCGAGGCTGTACTGGCCGACCAATTCCTTGAGTTTCAGGCCCAGTTCGTTCAGGGATTGGGAGGAGGTTTCCACCTGCCCCATACTGGCAACGTTCTGGCCGGTGGCCTGCTTGATGCTTTCCATGGCGCTGGCGATCTGGTCCATGCCCACCAGCTGCTGCTGGCTCGAGGCCGTGATCTGGCCGGCGGCCTGCGCCGCCTCCTGGATATTTTCGGCCAGTTTACGGATCGCCTCGCCAGCCGTGGCCGACTGCTCGACTCCGGCATCCACCGCCTTGCTGCCCTGCTCCGTGGCCATCACTGCCGCGCTGGTTGCCTGTTGGATATCGTTCAGCACGCTCTGTACCTGGGCTGTGGCCTGTTTGGACTGCTCGGCCAGGTTGCGGATCTCCTGGGCCACCACGGCAAAACCCTTGCCTTGCTCACCGGCCTTGGCCGCCTCAATGGAGGCGTTCACCGACAGAAGGTTTGACTGCTCGGCCAGGTCGTTGACCGTGGTGATGATCAGGCCGATGGTCTGGCTCTGTTCGCTGAGCTTGATGACGGTCTCGGCTATGGCCTCCATCTGCTGCTTGATATGATCCATACCCCGCATGGAGGACTCGGTGGCCTCCCGGCCATTCTCCGAGACCTCCACCGCCTGCTGGGCGGATTCCGAGACATAGGTCGCCTTCTGGTGGGAGACATGGGAGGTCTGCTTGACCTCCTCCACCGTGCTGCTGGTCTGATTCACGGCGGTGGCCGATTCCGTGGCAGTGGCGGTGAGCTGGGTGGTGGAGGCCAGAATCTCACTGGCCGCCGAGGCCAGAACATCAGCAGCCTCCCGCAACTCGGTAATCTGACTGGTAAGGCTGCTCACCATCTGCGAAAGGGCGTTGCCCAGGGTATCTTTTTCCGAACGGGGCGTGACCATTACGGTCAGGTCTCCTGCTGCTATGGCATCGGCAATGCCGGCCGTTGAGGTGAGGCTGACCACCATCTGCGAAAGGGCGTTGCCCAAGGCATCCCGTTCCGAACGGGGCGTGACCGCTACGCTCAGATCGCCCGCCGCTATGCTGTCGGCAATGCGGGCCGTGGAGCTGAGGCTGGCCACCATCTGCAAAAAGGCGTTGCCCAAGGCATCCCTTTCCGAGCGGGGCACGACCTCACGGCCCAGGTCGCCCACCGCGATATTTTGCGCCACAGCCGTCATCTGCTTCAGATAATCGGTCATCTGCTTGAAGGCCAGGGTCAGCTTTCCCACCTCGTCCATCCGCTTGCCTGCTGGCAGATCCACATCCACCTCGCCTGTGGAAATCTTTTCCGCCACAGCGGTAAGCTGGCCCAAGGGCCTGGCGATATTGCGGGTAATAACAAAGCTCACCCCTGCCAGTAAGATGACCGCCAGCCCGATGCCCACAACGATAACGGCCTCGGCTAGGTTGGTATTCCTTGTCTCCTCTAAACGGCGCTCCTTCAGCAGGGCAACCTCCTCCTCTTCCAGGGCCGAGAGGAGGCGGCGGATCTCATCCATAATACTTTTTTCCCGATCCTCCAGGACGGTGACTGTTGCCATATCAAACTCCTTGCTGCGTCGCAGGGCGATGACCTCCTTGAGCTCGGCCAGCTCGCTCTTGACCAATGGCTCCAGGCGGTCGATTCTCCGCTGCTGCACGGGGTTGTCGCTGGTAAGCTTACGCAGGGCGGCAAGATGCCTATGCACCTCTTCAACATCAGAACTATAGGACTCCAGGTACCCTTCCTTTCCGGTAAGCAGGAAGCCGCGCTGGACGGTTTCGGCACCGAGCAAATGTTTTTCCACTCCGTCAATATTTAGTAAAACCTCATTGGTATGGTCGACCCAGAAGATGGATTCCTCGAGATGACGCATGGCCACGAAGGCAACCGTACCGATGACAAGAAGCAACACCAGGGCCAGCAAATAACCAAGGCCGATTTTTATACCGATGGTTTTCATCTTTATCTTCTCCTTTATTTGCTGATAGTTCCGGTTGGCATGGCTACCTCTTCCCGGACTACAAGTCTGCTGTCGGCCAGCAATTTTTGGCCGTTCAAGACAACCAGCCGCTCATCGGTCACCCCGGTGAGATACTCTGCCCGGATCTCCGTCAAGGTCGGCAGGGACGACTGAATGGCCTGCAGCGGAATGGTCCTGGTAGCCAGAATCGCATCTGCCAGAATAGCGAACTCCATTTCTTCGTTATGCAGGATAATAACCTTGGACAGGTCGGTGAGCCCCTTATCCGGCAGATCGAAAAACTTTTTCAAATCGACCACGGAGATAATCTCGCCCCGGAAGTTGATAATGCCGAGGACAAAGGCGGGGATACAGGGAAGCGGCGTGAGATCCTTGAGCGGGTAAACCTCACGGATATACCGCGACTCCAGGCCATAGTGTTCCTGGGCTATCCTGAACTCCACCACCTCGATAACTTCTGAGATCCCCTCCACCTCCCCGGGCTTGCCGGCAAGGAGCCGGGCCCTTTCCCGCAGTATTCTGCGCTCCTCCTCAGGTCCGGGCCGGAATCCCCGGGCCACGGCCTGGCTGTTTTTTTCCAACCGCTGCCTTATCTCCTGCCAGTCGAAGGATCTTTCTTTTTTCAGAGGGGAATCAGAGTCCGGGTTCTTCATGAAAAGATCTCCATATTCTGCACGTTGGCCTGCACTATTTCAGAAAGCCTCCCAGCGGTAAGGCCTTCCGCGCCGGGAAGCGGTTCTTCCGAGGGAATTCTGGCCAGCAGCTCCAGGGCGTTTTTGAAGTGTTTGCCGGCCCTTTTTTCCATATGACGCCGCAAAAGGATGTTGCCCAGGGCGAAATGGGCCAGGGCAAAGTCCTGATCGATGTAGAGAACCCGTTTCAGGGAGGCAGTCGCCTCCTCAAGTCGGTCTTCCGCCTGCATGATTTCAGCGGCCAGATAATGGGCCTCCAGGTCGAGGGAATCCAGATCAATGGCCTTGCCGCACCAGGTAAGGGCGTCAGTAAAGTTGGCCTGATTGGCCGAGGCCCGTGCCTGGAGAAGAATGGTAGAGCGGTCGGTAACCGGCTCCCTGCTGCTGCCGGCCGCATCAGGCAATCGGTCCTGGGCCGTGGGGCGGCGCGGCTCCTTGGCGGAGGCAGCAACCGTTGAGGCCGCCTTAAAGGAAAAGGCTGGCACGGCCGCCTCCGTGCCGACGCCGGAAAACAATGCTACCCCTGACCGAACCTCTGTGCCCTGCTCTTTTACCTCCTCCTCTCTCTTCTTGTAATAGATGGAATCGGGAAGCTCCGCCCCCGCAAAGAGAGAATGATCCACCAGGGAGGCCTCCGGCGGGCTGACGAGAAAACAGCCCCACGGAAGCAGGGCATTGGCAAACCTGTGGATGATTTTTTTACTCAGTTCCGGGGCGAAATACATGAGAACGTTGCGGCAGAGGATCATATCCATGCCCATGGTGTTATTGAAGAGTGATGGATAGATATCCTCGGCCAGGTTCAGAAAGGAGAAGGTGACCATCCTCTTGATGGGCGTGATCACCTCCAGGGAATCCCTGCCTACCCCTCTAAAATAGTCGTCCCTGAAAAATGCTATTTTTAGTCAGCCAGCACCGATCTTAACGCGTATGACGGCCTGGGTTCAAAATCCCATATTTTGTTCAGAAGAGAAAAAAGAGCAAAAAAGAATAACAGCTCCCTCAATTTCTTGAGGATTATGCGAATATTATGACCGGCACCGCATAGAAGGGCATTGATCTTATCTCCAAGCACACCTGTTAGGTGGTTCCGTCCCAGCTTGCCGTCTTCTTTCATGTGGCCTATCACCGGCTCGATGGCGCTACGTCGCTTCAACTCTTTTTTCATCTGCGGTGTCAGGCCTCGCTTTCTGCCTGAGATAAAGACATCAACATCTGTGAGCCCGTGACCTCGGTAGCCGCGATCCACGTAACAACGTTTTATCGCTTCTCCGGTAATCTCTTTGACTTGGTCAACAGCCTTGCCAAGAGTGTGGCCATCGAACGGGTTGCCATGCTCGGCAAACATGCCCACTACAAAGTTGTCACGGTTGGTTGTAGCCACACTGACCTTCACTCCAAACTCGTATTTCTTGTGCGCCTTGCCTTTGGATATGCACTCGACCTCTGGGGCATGGAGGCTGTACAGCTTATTCTTGCTCTGTTTCTCCTGCGCCAGAAGTCGCTCTGCCATGGCAAGTTCCGGTTCAATAAGAAAGCGGACATCCTCACGATGCTCAAGTTTTCTGGTTACATCACGACACACTCGCCCAAGAAACGTCTTGAGCCTTTTGATTTCCCTTCTGGCACGCTTCATCTGGCGGGCATGCAGATAGCGCCCAACCTTCAGTAAAGCCTGCGGACCAAGGCGGGAATAACTTTGCCTCAGCGGCAAATCAAACATCTTGGCCAACTTCACCAAGCGCTCTCTGCTACGGTTGTACAGTTTTGAATCCGTCGGAAAGCTCACGGCTTTCGGCTGCACGGTGGTGTCAACGCTTACGCGTTCCAAGCTCGTGCTGCGAACTGCCCCGCTTTCCAGCCCGGCTTTTACTGTGCCTTGCAAAATCAACTGCGCTCCCTTTTCCCCTATCCGTTTGCGCCAACGACTCAAAGAAGATGGATTAATGGGGAGTCGATGCTGAAAGTAACTCTCTCCGCAGAAATACTGCCAGTAAGGGTTTTCAACCCAGCGTTTCACAACCTCCTCATCAGAAATGCCATGTGCATGGCTCAGGTACATCAGCCCAGCCATGAGACGAATAGGAATGCCTGGTCTGCCTTTCTTGTCGGAGTACAATGAGCCAAATTTTTCCTCAAAGCTCTCCCATGGGATCATACCGGCAAGCTGGCACAACTCGTGATTATGGTTCAAAATAGCCTCAAGGCGTTCTCGAAACATGTCGGCCTGGGGTGTTTTATTGCTCGTTTTTGGACGCATGAAAATCACCAGAAATTGAAGAGTAATAGTGCAATATCCTGCAATTTATAGTGATATAGCTTAGTGAAAAAATACTTAAATTTCAACAGGTTGTTTGTTTTTCAGGGCCGACTAAAATAGCGCTCCTTGACCCAGGAGGGTGTACCGCGAAAGGACCATTTGCCATAGATACCCTTGCCCCCCCTTTTCAGGGCCTGGCCATTGATGTCGGTGGCCAGAATGGTGATCTGCCAGTCCGCCGCATCGGGCAGCATCTTGCTGAGCAGGACAGCGATGGAATAGGGCTCCTCACCGCTGCTGCAGCCGGCGCTCCATATCCGCAGCCGCTTTCCCCTTCTGCGGCCCTGTTCGATCAACGGGGGCAGCACATGGTTTTCAAGGATTTCAAAGGTCTTTTTCTCCCGGAAGAAATAGGTCTCCCCCACCGTGAGATGACAGGCCAGGGTTGCAATCTCCTCTTTTGAAAGAACGGCTGAGAGCAGCCACTGGATAAAGGCGTCTTCGTCCTCATAACCGAATTCGGAGGCAGCGCCGTGGATAGCCCGGGCCAGATCGCGCCAGCGCTCTGGCGGAAAATGGAGGCCAAAGGTATGGGCGATGAACCTGCTGAGGCTGCTGTATTGTGACCTGTCTGTCATTTTTCTTTGCCGGGTTCTCTTTTGACTCTCTTTTTCGCCTACCCTTGCCGTGACTTTGCCCTCTTTGTCTTGGCCCCCTTCCTGGGGCCGGGATCCTGCCCACCCTTGCCGCCTTGTTGCAAAAAGCGCTTTTCCTCAGCGGAGAGGAGCAGTTGGAGATCGTTGAGAATAATCAGGTCATCCCCAAGCTGTACCAATCCTTCCACGTATTCCATGTCGAAAAAGATCCTATCCAGGGGCACCACCTCTTGGCCGGGAAAGGTAAAAACCCCCTTTACTTTGTCCACCACAAGGACGACCCGGCGGCTGTTCAGACCGACCACCATGAACTGGCTGTCCAGACCCACCTCCTTGGCCGCCAGGGAGAAGCGACGGCGCAAATTGATCACCGGAATAACCCTGCCCGCAACATTGATCACTCCCATGACGATTTCCGGGGCATTGGGCACGGTGGTGATCTCCACCGACCGAAAAACCCGTTCCACCGTCCCAAGATGGAGGCCAAACCGTTGTTCATCCAGGGTAAAGATTACAAGCTGCAGTTCTTTTTCCATGGAATCCGATCCTTTTTACAGTCAAACTCTTTTCCGACCACAGGCTGCCCCTTGTCGTTCCTGCCCCCATCCCGGCTCGGGGCGAAGGAGACCTTTTTCCATTCCCTTCCGGTCTTCAACTGACCAAGTCGACACCCACAAACAGTTAGGTGGTAGGGCGAAAAAGGGTTGCAAAGTGAAGAGGCAACTCCCAGGTCAGCCGACAAGCATTTCCCGTTCTTCATCAAAGTCGGCGAACCTGAGGGCGACCTCCCGGAACCCTTCTTGCAGTGCAACGAATGCCTCCAGAACAACGGGGTCAAAATGTTCTGGTATGACCCTGCCGTCGCCCTCCGTAATGATCTGCACCGCCCTTGCATGGGAAAAGACAGGCTTATATACCCGTTTAGAGATCAGAGCGTCATAGATGTCGGCCACCACCATCAATCGACCGGCAACAGGAATCTCCTCGCCGACCAGCCCCTGGGGGTAGCCGGAACCATCCCATTTCTCATGGTGGGTATAGGCAATCTCCCGGGCCACCCGCAGAAAGGAGGTAGTGGCATCGCCCAGCAGGCTTTCCTCGCCCTTCAGAATAGCATCGCGCCCGTAGACGGTGTGTTTCTTCATCTCAGCAAACTCTTCCTTGGTGAGCGAGCCCGGTTTGAGCAGGATGCTGTCCGCAATGCCGACCTTGCCGATATCGTGCAAGGGTGCGGATTTGTAGAGGAGGTGGATATTTTCGTTCCCGAGAAAGTCCCGGTAGTTGGGATGCTCCTGCAGGTGCTCGGCAAGCAGACGCACATAACCCTGGGTGCGCATGATATGGCCGCCCGTCTCATTATCCCGCGTTTCGGCAAGGACGGCCAGGCTGTGAATGGTGACATCCTGGGTGTTGACCACCTCGCGGGTTCTTTCCTTGACCAACTCTTCCAGCTGATCCTGATGTTTCTTGAGTATCAGGTGATTGTGGACCCGTGCCTTGACAATGGGCGGAGAGATCGGTTTGGTGATGTAATCGACCGCCCCGAGCTCAAGCCCCTTTTGTTCGTCTTCCACCTCACCCAAGGCGGTGACAAACATCACAGGGATATTTTGCGTACCCTTCTCGGCCTTGAGCTTTTGGCACACCTGATAGCCGTCCATCCCCGGCATCATGATGTCGAGGAGGATGAGATCGGGCGAGCAACCGGAAGCGGCAATCCTCAGCGCCTTCTCACCGTTGAGGGCCGCCTTCACCCTGTACTCAGAGCCGAGGATTCCACTGAGGACATCTATATTTTCAGGAACGTCATCAACAATGAGAATGGTTGATTCTCTTGGTGCCTTATCCATGCGACTACTCCATCTTCAGGGTTCACAAAAAGGGAAAAACACCTCTCAGCCCAGGTGAACAGGAGCGCCCCCTCATCTTTGCGCTTCTGTCGAGCACCTTCCAGCTAAAAAAAAACGCCACAATACCTAACTGATTATAGGTACAAATAAATTATTGGGTCAAAACATTTTATGGGGCTGCTAAAAGCTCTTTGCGCAGGCAGCGGCTTCTCTTATCCCCTCTTTCCGGAGAGAGGGGATAAACATCCCTTCTTTAAATGCACCTTCTTGACATTTCCCTAGTATTTAGTCCATTATCGAGGATAAGGAGAGACTTTTCATGGGCGATGGTCCCCGACCCTCCGTCCCTCCCCCTTCAGGGAGTCTTGCCATGAAAATCGGTTCTAAGTTATTGTTGATGTTCAGCCTTGCCATTCTCCTCATGACCCTGGGGACCTATTTCTCCGTTCAGATCAGCCAGGAAACCTTGCGCCATTCAATCAGCCATAATTCCCTGCTTCTGGCCCAGCAGGCCATGGAAGATATGGATGGGGACATCTCCCAGCGGATCTTTCAAGCCATGGAGCACAGCAGAGACCTCTTTGTGCAGGAAGCGGTTCAACGGTCAAACCGGGACTTTGCCCGAATGGCTGACCCACAGGCCCTGATTGCAGAGAGGAACAGGCAGTGGATTGAGGCGCCCAAGAACACGGTGACCCCCTTTATGCAGGAATTGATGAGCGGTTACCTTGCCAGAGAGCTACGGGAAAAACAGGCGCTGCAGGTGAAGGAATATGGCTTTGCCATCTTTCCGGAGATGTACGTTACCAACCGCTACGGGGTAATTATCGCGACAACGGGGAGAACCTCTGACTATCTGCAGGCGGATGAGGAGTGGTACCAGGAGGCCATAGGGCAGAAGCAGCCCTGGCTTGGCAGGATGGAGTATGACGAAAGTTCAGACACATACGCCTCTGATATCGTTATACAACTCTATGATGAGAACCAGGAGTTTGCTGGGATCTTCAAGGCCATCCTGAATTTCAAACAAGTCCAGGCCATCATGACGAGAATCTCGCAACAGGCTCTCCTGATAGATGAGCATGATCAGCAGTCCTCCATCCATTTCAAACTGACGACCAGGGATGGGCACCTGCTCTTTTCCACCAAGCCCATTGGGAGTTTTTTAAGCGATCTCTCCGGGCATGATTTCATGCAGCCCATCTTAAAGGGCGGCCAGCAGGGATATTTTGTCGGACCAGGCAATGAGGAGGGTGAAAAAGAGGAGCTTTACGCTTATGTCCGCTCCAAGGGGCCTTTGGGCTGGATCCTGCTCCTTGAGCAGGAAACAGAGGAGATCTTTGCCCCGGTTGCCGCACTGGAGACGCATATCTGGACCATCACCGCCGTCGTACTTTTCATAATACTCGTTTTGACGCATTTCTTAACCCGCTCCCTTACCAGGCCCGTCAGCCAACTGTGCCGGGCAGCGGAGGAAATCGGCCGCGGCAACCTTGCGACCCCAATTCCTGTCGCAACGGGCGACGAGATCGGCGTTTTGGCCTCCAGCTTCAGAGAAATGAGCCACAAACTGCAAAGCAGCCAACTGCAGCTCCTTACGGCGAAGGAATACAATGAGAACATAATCGGCTCCATCAACGAACTCTTGATTGTCACCTCCCCGGAGGGCAAGATCGAATCGGTCAATGTTGCAGCCTGCGCGCAATTGGGCTACCCAAAAGAGGAACTCGCGGGCTTTCCGCTGGAGAGGATCGTCGCAACAAAGGGAGCAGCATTGCAGCCCGCCCGCCTGCGGGAACTTATCACGGCAGATGAGGTTCAAGAACTGGACGCCTCCTTCACTACAAAGGAGGGGAAAACAATACCCGTCTCCCTCAATGGCGCAGCCATGCCAGACAATGAGGGACAACTGCAGGCTATCATCTTAGTGGCAAGGGACATGCGGGAGAGTAAACTCATCGCAGAACTGCACGAGGCCAACAAACAAATTGTGGACGAGATCGAGAAACGCAAATTCTCCGAAGAAAGGCTGCTGGAGTACCATGATGTATTGGAAGAGCGGGTCAGGGAACGAACCAGCGAAGTCGAAGCCGCCAATAGGGAGTTGCAGAAGGAGATGGAAGAACGGCTCCGAACCTCCGAAGAGGTGCGGAAACTCTCACAGGCCGTTACCCAGAGCCCGGTCTCCGTCTTGATCACCGATCCGAACGGAACCATTGAGTATATAAACCCGAAATTTACAAAGGTGACCGGCTACAGCCCTGAGGAGGCAATAGGCCAGACACCGCGCCTCCTAAAATCAGGACGCCAGTCAAAAGAGTTTTATGAGGAGCTCTGGCAGACAATCAAGGCGAAAAGAGAGTGGCATGGAGAATTCTGTAACCTAAAAAAAAACAAGGAGATTTTTTGGGAATCCACCTCCATTTCCTCCATCTTGGATGCCCAAGGGGAGATCAGTCACTTTGTCGCCGTCAAGGAAGACATCACCGAAAAAAAATGTATTGCCCAGGAACTCGAGCAGGCAAAGGAGCAGGCGGAAAGGGCCAACAAGGCCAAGAGTCAGTTTCTGGCCAACATGAGCCATGAAATCCGCACGCCCATGAACGCCATTATCGGCATGAGCCACCTGCTCCGACAGGCAGGCCTCCCGGCAAAAGAGAAGAACTTTGTCCAGAAGATATCCGCTGCCTCCAATACACTGCTGCGCTTGATCGACGACATCCTCGATTTCTCTAAAATCGAGGCCGACAGGCTGGAACTGGAAAACCTGCCCTTTAACCTGGACGACGTCCTTACCAACCTCTCGGACCTCGTCGGCCTCAAGGCCCAGGAGAAAGGTCTTGAACTGGTCTTGGCCAAGAGCAGAGATGTCCCCATTGTTCTGGTGGGCGATGCCCTACGGTTGGGACAAGTCCTGACCAACCTGACCAACAATGCTATAAAATTCACCGAGAGCGGTGAAGTTATCATCAAGATAGATGTCATGACCGAGGCCGACGAGACGGTTACCTTACGGTTTGCCATTAAGGATACCGGTATCGGGCTCAGCAAGGAACAGCTGAACGGACTCTTCCAGCCCTTTACCCAAGCGGACGGCTCAACCACCAGGAAATACGGGGGAACCGGCCTGGGGCTGGCCATCTGCAAAAAGCTGGTGCAAGGGATGCGGGGAAAAATCTGGGTCGAGAGCAAACACCAGATGGGCAGCACCTTCTCATTTACCGCTCTCTTCGGCCTGCAAGACACAGAGAGACGAAAATACCGCTTGGCCGATGATATGCTCGCCATGCGGGTACTGATCGCAGATGTTTCACAATCGGCCCGGGAGGCCTTGGCCCATTACCTGAAGGCCTTTTCCTTCGTGCCGACAGAGACATCCTCTGAAACCGACGCCCTGTCGGCCTTTCGTGCAAGCTCGGAAAGCGGGACAAAGCCCTATGGGCTGGCTATTCTCGATGCCGAGACGATAAAAACGGATGAATTTTCCATTCTCAGAGAGCTTACCAGCAATCAAGGCGGCAGACCGTTGCCAATCTTGCTGACGGTGGCGAGAAACAGACGCCTGGAGGTGCGCAAACGGCTTGCGAAAGAGGGGATTGACATCGCCGGCATGCTCAATAAGCCCGTTGAGCAATCGACCCTCTTTGACGCCATTATGGAGCTCTTCGGCCATGCAGCCAAAAGAAATATCCTGAAAAGAAACAAAATATACGACCCTGAAGCGGTCGCGGCTCTCAGGGGGGCCCAGATTCTCCTGGCGGAGGACAACATTATCAACCAGGAGGTTGCCTTTGAACTGCTGACCAGCATAGGAGTGGAGGTCACGGTGGTGGACAATGGCCGCAAAGCGGTCCAGGCTGTAGAGAGTCATGCCTATGACCTGGTGCTGATGGACATTCAGATGCCGTTGCTGGACGGCCTTGCGGCCACAAGGCAAATCCGCAACAGCGACTCCCGGATGCGTAACATACCTATCGTGGCCATGACCGCCAATGCCATGAACGGCGACCGGGAAAGAAGCCTGGCGGCCGGAATGAACGACCATATCACCAAGCCCATCGAACCGAAGCAGTTCTATACCTGCCTCTGTGATTGGATCGGGCCGGATGCGGCAGAGCGAAGGGCCAGGGTGGCGCCTTCACCTTTTGGGCTTGAGGAAAAAGGAAAAAAGCCCGCGCTCCATGATCTCCGGTCCCTGGAGCCGCTGCTCAAGAAACTGGCAAAACTTCTCAAGAACAACGACACTGCTGCGGCACGGCAACTGGAAAAGGTAAAAGAAAAGGCAGTCGGGACGAACCTGGGACAAGATTTGACAGTCTTGGAATCACTCATCAACAGTTATAAGTTTGAAGAAGCGCTCGCTGCTCTCAACAGGCTGCTGGAGCGGCTGACGAGTGACGAGTGACTGCTATTCATCACCTTTTCTGTCAATATTTACTCGTCACTTATTACTGGCAATCAGCGCAGGCGAATGGCCGCCGTATGCTCGCTGATGCCCTTCTTGATCACCTGGCGGTTATAGGCAGCCACAACATCACGGCGCTTAAGCATCCCCACAACCCAACGGTCGTCGGTTGCCTCCACCACTGGAATCTCCTCAAGACCGATGGTATCGAACATACCCATGGCCGTGTAAAGATTATCGTCCGGGGTCAAGACCACCACCTTGCGGGTACAGATATTGCCCACAGAGGCACTGACACGAAGCTCTTCATCGTGGAGGATGCTCTTCACATCCTGCAGGGAGACAATACCGGTCATACGCCCGGTCTCATCAATAACCGGGAAATAGAAGCTGTCCTCGGTCATGGAAAAGATCTTGAGCAGTTGGTCCACGTTGGCCTTTTCGCTGACAAAGTCCACATCCTCGGTGATCACGCTCCCCACCTTGATGGACTTCATCACCGCAGTCTCCCGTCCCTCGTGAATATCAATCCCCTGTCTGGCAAAATCCACCGTATCGATTGAATCACGCTGAAGCCAGGTGGCCACTATGGTACCGATGATACTGGAAAGCATGATCGGGATAATGATGAGATAGTTGCCGGTCATTTCAAAGAGCAGGAAGATAGCCGTGAGCGGCGCATGGGTGGCAGAGGCCAAAAAAGCCCCAATCCCCACAGCCGCATAAGCGCCTGGAGTGGCCGTATAGGACGGGAACCAGCTATGGACCATACCGCCGAAGGTGCCACCCACCACAGCACCAATGAACAGGGCCGGGGCAAAAACACCGCCCGCACCACCGGAGCCCAAGGTGATGGAGGTAGCCACCATTTTCAAGATCACCAAGATGGCCATGAGCCAGACCACACCGTGGCCGGAAAGAACATCCTCGATGTAGTGGTAGCCGTCTCCCATAACCTGCGGAAAAACGATGGCGATCGTTCCCACCATCAAGGCGCCCAGGATCGGCTTAAGTTGCGGATGAATTTTCAGTGCATCAAATTTGTCCCGTACCCGATAAAAAATAGCAATATAGATCACGGCAGTGATGCCCATGACCACACCCATAATGGAGTATAGCGGGACCTCCACCAAGGAATTGACGATATTATAGGCCGGAATGGGAAAAGCCGGGGACTCGCCATAATAGGCGCGGGAAACAACGGTGGCCATGGCCGAGGAAATAACCAAGGCGGCAAAGGAGCCAATCTCGTAAGTGCCCAAGAGGACAATCTCCGCGGCAAAAAAGACCCCGGCAATGGGAGCGTTGAACATGGCAGCCACACCACCAGCACAACCCGCGGCAATAAAGACCTTCATCCTGGTACCGGACACACGGAAGAACTGGCCCACCTGGGAACCCACCGCACCACCAACCTGGGCGATGGGACCCTCGACCCCTGCCGAACCACCGGAACCGATGGTCAAAGAACAGGAGAGAATCTTAACAAAGATGGTACGCAGCTTGACAATACCACCCTCAAGATTGACCTGGCGCAAAAACTTGGGAAACCCGTAGCCGTTAACCTCACCAGGAAAGAGCAGCGAAAGCGGCACGAGCAGGACCATACCGAAGATGGGGATCAAGGGCAGCAGGAGGCGATGCCACCCGCCATCCTGGATTGCCAATAATTCATGGCCAAAGACAAAGACATACTCATGCACGGCGTCCACCGTGGTGCGGAAGACGATATTGGCCCCACCGGCCGCAAGGCCGATAAATGAGGCAATGGCGATCATCATAAAATTCTCGCCCGGCAGTATCTTCTTAAACCGCCTTTTGATCAGGATTTTTTCGGCACGTCGCATCCAAGTATCCTCGCCTGGTTTATGAAATAATCATCGGTCATACCGGCGATAAAGTCACGCACCATGGCCGCGGGTGAATTGTTTTCTTTGTATGGAGGCTCCTGATCAAGCAAAAACTCGCTAAAAACCGGGGCTTGATCCTGCTCTTTCTCGATGTTCTCAAGAAGGGATTCAAACAGCGCCCGGTAACATGTGGCAACCTTATCAAACCCCTTTTTAATGAGCGGGTTTTTATAGATCCTCTCGTAATTAAATTCCTTCAGCTCCAGAAGAGCCGAAGAAACATCAGGGCTGAAAGAGAGGCAATCCTCCGCAATGCCGTTGGCAATCAAATCCGTTACCAAGCGGTAGACAATGCTGCCATTGGTATCGCCCAACAACGCAACACATTGCTTGGGGATCTCCTCCCGCTTGATCAAACCAAGCTCAATGGCATCCTCGATATCCCGGCCGATATAGGCAATGGTGTCGGAAAAGCGCACCACGCAGCCCTCTAGGCTCATGGGAACCAGCTCAAACTTTATATCCTGGGATTTTGCCAACATCTGGCTGTCCAGATCCGCAAAGGTCTTATTGCGTTGGGGCGTCAGTTTGCGGTTATGGATCTCCCCATCGTGGCACATGATGCCGTCCAGAGTCTGCAGGGTCAGATTCCAGCCCCTGCCCTTTCTTTCGATGCTATCCAAAAAACGCACGCTCTGCAGATTGTGTTGAAAGGAAGAAAGGCCGTTCTCCTTACAAAGCGTATCCAGCAGATGCTCTCCATCATGGCCAAAGGGAGGGTGGCCGATATCATGGCCCAGGGCAATGGCCTCGATCAGGTCCTCGTTCAAGCCCAGGAAACGTCCGATGGTTCTTGCCACCTTGGATACCAACTGCACATGCAGGACCCGGTGGGTGATATGATCGTTGGCAATCATATAAAAAACCTGGGTCTTATCAATGTAGCGGGTATATGCGCGGGAATGAAGGATGCGGTCGGTATCCGTGGCAAAGGCCTGGCGATGATCCGGCACCGCATCCGGGCTACGACGCACACTACTGCCGCTCAACGTGGCCAGGGGGGAAAGAATTTTCTCTTCCCGTCGGTCCAGTTGCTCTTTCATGGCAAGCAGATTATCAGCGGTTGTCTGTGGCAATATCATGGGTGCCGTGGCCTAAAATTGGTCATCCCTTCATTAAATTGGAAGTAAACATTCTATTTTCACCAATTATGGTAATTTTTCAAGGTATTCCTCGTCTTTCTCACAATCCGGTGGGGCAAAAATAATCGCTGCAACAGCTTGCAAAGCTAGGTAAATCTACCTATACTGCTTATATGTTTTTTCCGCTCTCACCCTGTCAGAGGAATAACAATGCCACACTTTGAGGACATAGGGCTTGTCAGCCACCCTCATTATCTGGAGCATGACACCCATGGCGGTGAACATCCGGAGATTCCGGATCGCATCCAGGCTATCAGTGAGCGCCTGAGGGCGTCCCCTCTGGCCAAGAATCTCAACCATATCAGCCCGCAGCCTGCCGAGCGTTGCTGGCTGACGACCTTTCATATTGAAGAATACCTGCTTCGTTTTGAAGAGACTGCCTTGGCCGGAAAAACCTATCTCGACCACCGGGACAACCAGCTCTGCTACGAAAGCTATGAGGCGGCTCTGCTCTCTGCCGGGGCCGGACTTACGGCCATTGATCGTCTTGAGGCAGGTAAGGAAAAACTGCAGTTCTGCCTGGTGCGTCCGCCGGGACATCATGCGGAACACAATATGGCTCTGGGCTTTTGTTTCTTAAATAACTCAGCCCTGGCCGCCCGCTACTGGCAAAAAAAGTATCAGCGGCAAAGGATTATGATTATCGATTGGGATGCCCACCACGGCAACGGCATCCAAAGCGCCTTTGAAGAGGATGAAGATGTGCTCTACGTCAGCATCCATGAGCACCCGACCTTCAGCTTTCCGGGCAGCGGCTATGCAGAAGAGATAGGCACGGCTCAAGGCCGCGGCACAATCTTGAACATCCCGCTGCCGCCGGGTGCAGGGGATGCCATGGTACTCAACGCCATGAGCCAACAGGTCATCCCTGCCATTGCCGATTTCCAGCCGGAGCGGATCATCGTCTCTGCCGGTTTTGACGGACATCGGCTGGATGACATGTCCGGACTCAATTACAGCACCGATCTTTACACCCGCCTGGGCAAACTGGCCGCCTCCTGGGCAAGGCAATACTGTAATGGCCGGCTTTTATCAATTTTAGAGGGCGGCTACCATTTAGAAAGCCTGGCCGCCGGCGTTGAAGCATATCTCACAGGTATATCCTGTCTCGGAGAATAAGGAGCAACACCATGTTCATCAATCAATACATGACAGCCAACCCGCTTACCGTCCTGCCGGACACGCCCATCCCCAAGGTACGTGATCTCTTGCAGGACAATAATTTTCGCCATCTTCCCGTGGTGGATGAGGCCGGCATACTGGCAGGCATGGTCACGGACCGGGATCTGCGCTCTGCCTATCCATCGTCCGTGCTCAGTAACGACACCATCAAGACCTGTCTGGTCGAGCTTGAAAGCACACCGGTGAATACCATCATGAGCAAGGCCTGCTACACCCTGAGTGCCACCTCGACCCTGGACGATGCCCTGATCATGCTGGACCATGAGAATATCGGAGCCATGCCTGTGGTGGATGGACAAAAGAGGGTAATCGGCATCTTTTCCATCCGGGATCTTATTGCCGCCTACAGGCAAATTTTTGGCCTTGGC
>CAYLQA010000058.1:0-16900 GCA_964385695.1 uncultured Desulfobulbia bacterium
ACGCGTTAAGATCGGTGCTGGCTGACTAAAAATAGCATTTTTCAGGGACGACTAATTATCTGCAGTATGTAGAAAGCAGACCTGAGGTGAGCATGATCGAGAACCTTAATATTCAACGCTTGCAGGTCAAAGGCTTTGAAAAGCAGGCCAAGGTAAAATTTCAGCTGACAGTGGGCAGCACAACTTTAAACACGAATCTATGAGAAACTTTTTTTACTCATCCATATCGGCATTTGCTCTGCTGCTCAGTTTCTCAACCAATTGCACAGCCACGGAATTTGAGGTGCTGAAAGTTCGGCCGGAGAATCTACCGCCGTTATTACCAAAAGACAGTGTGGTTGAACCACCGGCTCGCGATCCCTTTAACTGGAGCAAGGCACAGATCAATAAGTTTAAGGACCAGGAGCCACGCAAAAAAAGCAACTCCATTGCCGGTTTGACCCTAAGCGGCATCATCTGGGATAAATCCAGCCCGGTGGCTATCATCAACGACAGGGTAGTTGACAAAGGCGACTCCGTGAACGACTCGACTATTCTTGAGATTTTAAAAGACATGGTCGTCTTTGAGCAGGACGGCATCTACCACACCCTGTGGTTGGAGCCAGCGGTTATCAATCTTTCACCAGGGAAAAAACGCTGATGCCACGTATTTCACAGATTCTCAATAAGATTCGGATCGCTCGCATAACCATGCTTGCGCTCTCAGTCTTTTGCCTTATCGCAACCATGGCCTATGCACTTGAAGGGCAAAAGGTTGCGCGCGAAGAGGTGACGCTGCTCGATGCCTTAAAAGACAATACCGCTTCACTGCGAGGCGAGGAGCTTGCTGTGCCTCTTCTGCTGCGCGGCATTGGCAAGCAGGCTGGGATTAATATCTTTGTTGCCGATGACATCACCGAGACCATAAATATCGATGTTGAGGCCCTTTCCCTTTACGAGATGTTCCATGTGGTCATGGATGCCAAGCAACTGAGTTATTACCAAAAAAACAATGTCCTTTTTGTCGAGAAAAGGGGGGAAGCTCAGGCCGAGCTTCGCGACATGGAGACCGTTCGACTCTGTACCGAGTTCGGCAACGCTGACTCCTACATTGAACAACTCAAGACCCTGCTTACGCCCAAGGGCTCCATCATGGCAGGCAACAGAAACAGCTGCCTGATTGTGCGTGATAACGAAAAAAATATCCCCCGCATCAGAGAAATGCTGGAGGAGCTTGATCAACCCATCCCCCAGGTGCACATTGAGGCGAGAATCGTAGTTGTCACGGATGAAGCTAAAAAGCAGCTGGGAGTTGTCTGGGGTGTGAGCAACTACAAGGATGCTGCTGCCCAGGCCTTTAAAACGCAACCCATAACCGGTGCTGCAGATCTTTCTATTACTGAAAAAACCTCAAACATCAGCTTTGGCATCATAAAATCCAACTTGAACCTCAATGTTGACATCCAGGCCATGGAGAAAGACAGCCTGCTGGAGATTTTATCTGCGCCAAGCATCCTGGTGCTGGACGGCACTGAGGCAGAGATAAAGCAAGGCCAGGAAGTACCCTATGTCAGCCAATCCGGAGATTTGATCAACACCTCGTTTCGGGAGGCTAATCTTGGGCTGAAGGTAAAACCAACGGTTTTGAAGGATAACTTCCTTACCCTGGAGATTGAGGTGACCAACGACAGTGTTGACCAAACTACTACTGCCGATGGAGAACCGCTGATCAACAAACAGGAAATCACGACCAACCTCTTTCTTGAGGATAATGTCACGGTGGTCATTGGCGGCATTGTCCAGGAAAACAAGAATAACTCCTCAAGCAAGGTGCCGCTCCTGGGCGATATCCCTGTTCTTGGCAATCTGTTTAAAAACAACGAAAAAAAGAATACCAAACAGGAGCTGCTGGTCTTTATCACTCCGCAAATTGTGAAGATGCCCAGGCGATCAACCAGCATGACAGATAGAGAACTAGCCTCTCAAGATGTGATGCATGAAGAACGTGTTGAGACCCAAAAGAACGAGTCTCAAGCAGAGTAGGAGGAGGCCATGAACTACCTTGAGCATTTTGCCCTAAAGGACGCCCCATTTCGTATTACCCCGGATAGGAATTTTTACTTTCCATCAAGGGCTCATACTGCAGTCCAGGAGGTGATAAAGTTCGGCCTGTCCCAAGGCGAAGGATTTCTCATCATTGCCGGTGAGGTCGGAACCGGCAAGACATTACTCCTGCGCCTGATGATGGGCGAGTTAGGCAAAGAGTATGAAACTGCCTTGATTCTCTCACCTCATCTTTCCCGCAAAGAATTGCTCCTGGCCGTTCTTCAGGATATAGGCCTTGAACAAAATGTGGATAGAAATGCCAGCCTGGATGCCCTGTTACGAGTCCTGAATGACCACCTCTACGAGCTGGCTCAAGAAAACCGGCGCTTACTCATTGTAATCGATGAGGCACAAAATCTGCCGGATGACAGCTTGGAGCAACTGCGGCTTCTGTCTAACTTTGAAACAGATACGCAAAAACTGCTGCAAATTGTTCTTTTTGGGCAACCGGAGTTAGAAGCAAAGCTTGAGCAAGAATCACTGCGCCAACTCCTGCAACGAGTCACAATCAAAGAAACGTTAACCCCCTTCACAAAGCTAGAAATAAGAAAGTACATCAAATTTCGCTTTGCTAAGGGAGGCAACAAGACCATCAAAGTAAAAAAGTCTGCCCTGAATCTACTGTGGAAATATACCCTTGGTTACCCCAGACTGATCAACAAAATCATGAGCCGCGCCTTGCTGGTGGCATATGCAGAGCAAGATGTACTTATCACGAAAAAGGCAATCAAAGAGGCCTTTAACACCCTGAACACCCCGCAAGAGGTCAAGTCACCTTCCAGGGCCGGATTGTGGTGGGCAATTTGCAGTTTTACCCTGGCAGGGGCTCTTGGCCTGTCCATTTTCCTGAGCCCTGCCTGGCTGGAGGACATTTTCCCGCAAAAGATAAAAATCCAACAATTCAAAGAACAGGTTTCCCATAGCCTTAGACAATATATTGTGCAACCCCAGGTACCTGTTGCAACGGGTGAACAACTCAACCAACCCACTTTGCTTTCAAAAGAATTGTAGAAACAGTGTCCTTACTTATGTCAACGCCCGGCAAACGAAAAAAATTCGGAGATATCCTTGTAGAGGGTGGCCTGATTTCCGCCACCCAACTGCAACAGGCCCTGGCCTATGGATATGACCGAGATATTAAACTGGGCGAGGCCTTGCGTGAGCTTGGTTTTGTAAACGAAACCGCTGTGGCCAAAACCATTGCCAAACAGCTTAAAATTCCTTACGTGGAGTTTGGCAAGATCGTTATTGACCCGGACATTGCCAACGCAATACCGGAAATGGTTGCCAGAAAACACAAGGTTATTGCCCTTGGCAAACGCCCGGGAGAGGTCCTGGTCGCCTTTGCAGATCCACTCAACATCTTTGCCGTGGATGAAATCGGCCGTTTTCTTAACGATAAAATTGTTATCTGTGTTGGTGTCGAGTCAGATATCCTCACAGCCATTGATCGCTTTTACCAATCCTCTGTACAGAGCTCAGAAGACGAGCAAGGCCTTGGTGAAGAGTCAGCAGCCGTCTCAGCTGTAAACGACATGATCTTAAAGGCGGTACAGCAGGGAGCGAGTGATATTCACCTTGAGCCGGATGAGGATCGGGTCCGAGTACGCAATCGAGTGGATGGAATACTGCGCGAGGCAACAACCTTTCCTTTAGATATGCACCCTAACCTGATCTCCCGTATTAAGATCATGTCTCATCTTGATATTGGCGAAAGGCGCAAACCCCAGGATGGCCGCTTTGAGATCCCGGTATCTGGTCGTGATTTTGACGTGCGTGTCTCAATCCTGCCGCTGAGTGTTGGCGAAAAGGTGGTAATGCGCCTGCTTGATAAGGGGAAAATTCGCATCGACCTCAAAGACCTTGGTTTTGAGCAATATCAGCGGGGGCAATTCATTGAGCACCTCTCACGCCCCCATGAGATTATTCTGGTTACAGGCCCTACTGGTAGCGGTAAAACCACAACCCTTTATGCTGCCCTGAACCACATTAATTCTGTGGAAAAAAACATTGTTACGGTCGAAGATCCTGTTGAGTATGAAATTCCCGGGATCAGCCAGGTCCAGGTGAATATCAGGGCGGATCTCACCTTTGCCACAGCTCTACGCTCCATCCTGCGCCAGGATCCTGACGTGATCATGATCGGTGAGATTCGTGATGACGAGACAGCGGAGATTGCAATCCAATCCGCCCTCACCGGCCATATGGTATTGTCCACCCTTCATACAAACGATGCAAGCGGCGCCATTACACGGCTCATCGACATGGGCATTCCGCCATTTTTAATTGCCTCAGCAATTGGTATGGTCATCGCTCAAAGGCTTGTTCGTGTTCTCTGCAATAACTGCAAAGAGCCTTTTCCCCCTCCGCCTGAATTGCAAAAAGAATTGGGGCTTGAGTATGACGAAAAACGCATCTTTTATAAACCCACTGGCTGTGATGATTGTGAAGGATCAGGCTTTAAAGGACGTATCGCCCTATACGAGACCCTGACCATTTCCCAAAGCATTGAAGAACTGATTTTGAAAAAGGCAGCCAGCCACGAAATATTTCGCCAAGCCCAGGAAGATGGTCTGCTTACCTTGCGTGATGCAGGTATCGCCAAGGTGGTTGCAGGCGTGACCTCACTTGATGAAGCATTACGGGTAACAATGGAGATGAGGGATTAGCATGCCATTGTTCCATTATGAGGCCATAAACTCATCCGGGCGCACCATTAATGGTACCCATGCAGCTGAGATCATTCAGGAAGTGGAAGAGTGGTTGCAGAAAAACGGCTTGAGTCCGGTCAATATCAACATCCTTTCTGTAGATGCCGACGCAGAAGCCCTGCATCCCCATGCAGCTCCCAGGGTGAGTATGCGGGAAAGGCTTTTCGGCATCAAGCTTGATGACCGTATTCTTTTTTGCCGCCAGCTAGCGACAATGCTTTCTGCAGGTGTCAGCATTGTCGAGGCCTTGGCCGTGCTGGTCGAACAGGTAAGCAACGCACTCCTCAAGCAAATTATCATGCAGATGCGCCTGGAAATAGAAAGCGGCGCAAGCCTGAGCGAGACAGTGAGCAACTATCCCAAGGCCTTTAACCAGCTCTTTTACAATGTTGTCCGCGTTGGTGAAGAAACCGGCTCCTTGGATAAGGCCTTCAACTACCTGGCAGACCTGTATGAGAACGAAAAAATCATCAGCGAACGCATAAAATCAGCAACCCGTTACCCGAAAATCGTCATCATCACTCTCTTTGGGGCTGTCTTTTTCCTGATGAGCTTTGTGGTTCCTAAATTCGTGAGGCTGTTCACCGCTGCCAAGGTTGAGCTTCCTTTGCCAACCAAAATTCTCATCGCTGTGAGCAATTTTTTTGCCAACAACATGTTTTTCATTATCGGCGCTATCATTGTTGCAATTGCCAGCTACCGCATGGCCTTAAACTACCGTCAATTTGTTCTTTTTAGAGACAACCTGTTTCTGCGTATTCCAATCTTCGGCCTCTTGGCGACCAAAATCTACATGGCCCGATTCTGCCGAGTTTTCTCCGTCCTCACGAAAAGTGGAATCGACATTATAAAAACCCTACAGCTTTCAGCCACTGCTTTAGAGAACCTCGTGCTTTACCAAATGATCCATGAGGTAACCGATGAGGTTGAGGCCGGGGTAAACCTCAACGAGGCCCTCAACAAACACAAAAGAATACCACCCATGGTCGGCCAGATGGTGGCGGTAGGTGAACAATCCGGAAAGCTGGACGAGATGATGGACCAGGTTGCCGGCTATTATGACATGGAAAGCGAATACACCATCAAAAACCTGTCGACTCTTATTGAGCCGGCGTTACTCATAGTGCTTGGTGTGATGGTAGGACTCATTGCCCTGGCAATATTTACACCCATGTGGAATATGTTAAAGGTAGCAAGAGGAGGAATGTAGGAGGGATAGCAATATTAACTGTGATTCAAAGAGCTTGAATTGGAATTAAGTAACAACAACACAAGGAGCGAAAAATGGAGAAAGTTGTAAACAATCAAAAAGGTTTTACACTCATTGAAATTATTGTGGTCATTGTCATTTTGGGCATCATCGCCGTAACGGCAATTCCCAGGTACATTGACATGCAGGTCGAGGCAGAAACAGCAGCCCTTGATGGTGTTGCGGGGGCGTTAAATTCAGCAGCGGCCATCAATTTCGCAGGCTCTCTTCTCAATAAGGGAACACCCGTTACTGCAGGAACTAACTGTTCTGATATTGCCAACCTTCTTGAGGGAGGCTTACCAAACGGCTATAACATCCAAGCCGGGACTGCACCAAACTGTGTGGTAGAGACAACTGGTGGAGCCTACACAACGACCTTCACTGCATTAACCACCAGCTAAGATTTCATCTAACAGCAGGGTGAGTGACTGTCACTCACCCTGCTGTTTTATTCAAGCCATGCATTCCGCAAACATGAGCGACAGAATTCGTACACTTCTTGTCTGGGCAGTATACGCAATCTGCATCTTGACCCCGTTCATGGTCATTCCCCCTATCCACAACTTTTCAAACCTGGCAAAGGATGCAGCCACTCAAATAGGAACAACACTGGCTTTCCTTCTGCTCATTCTCTATTTCCTCACAGCCTCTAAATATTCAGTGAGAAAGTCTGAATTTAACCTCCCTCTCATTTTGCTTATTCTCTGGTCAACAATTTCACTATCATATTCACTGAATGCATTTGAGGGTTTTGTTATTGTTCGGCGCTACCTATGCGCCCTGACCATTTTTTTTGTTATTAGTAATGTATTTTCAAAAAATGAAACCGACCGGCTGTTACGGTTGCTCTTCTGCTCTGCAACACTGGTCGCCCTGTTAGGGATCGGCCAGTACCTGTTCGCCATAGATATCATCCAACAATTAGCCCCCCCTGCCTCGACATTCGCCAATAAGAATATGGCTGCCCAGTTCCTCATCCTCACCTTGCCCTTGGGTATTACATTTTACCTGGAAAGCAAAAAATCAACGAGCACTTGGTTTTTCTCAATCGCCTCCGGGCTGTGCCTTATTTATCTTATTTACACACGAACCCGGGCCGGTTGGGTTGCCTTCAGTGTGCAGACACTATTCATTCTATTTGTCGCCATAAAGCACCGCTTCGTTGCCCGTGAAATTCTCCCATGGAACAAACATAAAAAAATCGCCCTGTTGGCAAGCCTGGCCATGATCTTCATTATGGTCAACATAGGGCCACAAGGTACCCATACAGGAGTTACAACAATATCAAGCAGAATCAGCACAATTACCCCGAGCAACAATAAAGTCCGTCTTGCTATATGGGAAAATTCTCTGGCGATGATCAAAGACAATCCAATTGTTGGTGTGGGGCTTGGCAATCTTAAGGTCCACTATCCACGCTACAACAACAAGGTAGCTTCAGACAATCAATTCAGCCTTACAAGGCAGCTCCATAACGCCCATAATGACTATCTTCAAATTTGGGCAGAGCTCGGCATTATTGGCTTTATGATCTTTTTACTCACCGGCCTGTTGTTCCTTTCAAAACTCAAAACAATTGTATTTGACGAAACTTCCTTTGAAAAAAAACCTCTTTGGGGACTTGGTATTCTAACCGGCCTTCTCGGTATCAGCATCACTGCCTTATTCAGTTTCCCTCTCCAACTCGCAACTCCTCTTTTTTTCATTTTTGTTTTTCTCGGCTCTCTCCAAATCATCGGTCCTAAGGACTTTTACAGTTGGAAGGTTCCTAAAAGATTACTTATTTATCTCGGAATTGGCATTTCCATCGTATTACCAGCAAGCACCATCTATCACCTACGACTGATTGGCGCCGACTATAACTATTTCCAAGCCTTAAACTCAGAATTAAACAATGAATGGAAAAAAGTTTTGTACCACTCTGGAAAAGCTCATTATTACTCTTCAGCAGACAAAAGAATACTTACAACACTTGGATCAGCAAAAATCGCGCTTTCGTCATACGAATCAGGCATTAAAGATCTGGAAAATGTTTTAATGAGCTATCCACATTTGCCTAATGCTCTGCTCAACCTTTCAATTGGTTATGAACAAACTAATCAGCTTGATTCCGCAGTTGGAATGTGCCAGAGAGCTGTTGAAATTTTACCGAATTATGCCGATGCTCACAGTCGCCTTGGTCAGCTGCACATAAAAACAGGAAAATACGAGCAGGCTATAAATGCATATAAACAAGCGTTGCTGTTGAATGAAAAAAACACTCATAAATATTTGTATAATATTGGTTTGGCCCAACTTAAGCAGGGGGACTCAACAGCAGCCATCAACTCACTACAGTCATCTATAACCTTTCAAGGAGATTGGCCTCCTGCTTATAGACTTTTGGCTCAAGCATATGAAAAAGAGAATGAAACAGAATTAAGTGAAACAGCCCTTAGCCAAGCATTAAATTTAGAAAAACGGCTTTTAAAAGAAATAAATGAAAATAATTAGTCTTTTTCTCATCAATATAGCTAACTAAATTTGACATTCATCCGAAAACCTTATATTTTTAGACAAACCTAATTCTTATAAACAACTCTACTTTTGTGACTATGAAAGACAAAAAACGTCTCAGTGCAAGTCTCGAAGATTACCTCGAAACCATCTATCATATTATCTCTGAAAAACAGGTGGCCCGGGCAAAGGAGATTGCCACCAATCTAAAGGTTAGTAGATCTTCGGTGACTGAGGCCTTTCGGTCCTTGGCACAGAAGGGGCTGATCAACTATGCCCCCTATGAGGTCATCACCCTGACAGAAGAAGGCAAAGAGGCTGCAGAGGATGTGATCCGCCGCCATACAGCCCTAAAAGATTTTTTTATAAAGGTCTTGGCTGTCGACGAAAAAATTGCTGAGGATGGTGCATGCAAGATAGAGCATGCTGCGCCACGTGAGATTATTGATCGATTGACTCAATTTGTTAATTTTGTTGAAGAATGCCCCAGGGGTGGGGTAGATTTTGTTGAAAGCTTTAGCCGTTATTGTAAAACAGGTAAAGCAAATGACAAATGCAAGGAATGCATAACACACTGCCTTGAAAAATAAGAAACAAACATATTATATTTAAAAATATACTTTAAGGATCAGGGAGAAAGAGTATGGACGGTTCATATGCCGAAGGGTGGTACAAGCACCCAAATCATGGACTCATTAAAATCTTTTTAAAGGACGGAAGGGAATGGGTCTATCAATGCTACACAACGAACGGCGACAAGCCTCTTTCTAAAGATAGACCCTTGGACAGTTGGACATGGGCACTTAGCGAAGCCACAGATAAAACCTTTTTTTAGCTTCGCTAAGTGTATGGGCCAGACTCATTAAGAGAGTCTGGCCAGGGCCTCTGCAAGTCTCCTCATTCCTTCCTCGATCGTCTCCATGGAAGCGGCAAAAGAAAATCTCACAAATTCATCCGCACCAAAAGCAGCACCAGGAACCGTTGCCATCAAGGCCTCATCCAAAAGATAATCAGAAAGCTCAACAGAGTTGTTAATCTGCTTGCCCTCAAAGCTTTTACCGTAGTATGCGGATAAGTTCGGGAACACGTAAAAAGCACCCTTAGGCTTTACGCAGGTTACACCTGGTATCTTAGCCAAAGCTTCCAAGATAAACTCAAGACGCGGCACAAAGGCATCTCGCATCATGGTTGGAAAATCCTGTGGACCTTCAACAGCAGCAAGAGCAGCCTTTTGTGCAATGGATGTTGGGTTCGAAGTGCTCTGGCTCTGAATCTTATTCATCGCCGCAATAATATGTTTCGGTCCTAAGGTGTAGCCTATACGCCAGCCGGTCATGGCAAAGGATTTGGAAACACCGTTCAGGATGAGGGTCTGATCCTGGAGCTTGGGGTCAACATCAAGGATATGGGGGAGCTTCTCATCACCATAAACAATGGTGTCATAAATATCGTCTGAGATAATCAGCCACCCCTTCTCCAGAGCCATCTTACCGACAACCTCAAGGGCCTTTGCAGAAAAAACCGCACCGGTCGGATTGGAGGGGCTGTTCAAGATAATAACTTTAGTTTTATCTGTGGCATGGGCATTGAGCAACTCTTCGGTCAGATCAAAATCATTATCTTCGGAAAGAGGAATCTCAACCGGAGTGCCGCCAGCCAATTGAACCATGGGCGGATAGGACACCCAGTACGGAGTCGGGATAAGAACCTCATCGCCAGGACTCAACAGAGCTTGACACATATTGTAAAGTCCATGCTTACCGCCACAACAGACCTGAACCTGCTCTGGCTCGTATTCCCACCCTTTGTCGGCTTTTACACGAGCAACAATGGCTTCACGTAATTCAGGGATACCAGGCACAGCAGTATAACGGGTAAAACCATCTTCAATGGCCTTTATTCCAGCCTCACAGACATGATCGGGTGTGTTGAAGTCAGGCTCACCGACACTGAAGTTTAAGATATCAGCACCTGCGGCCTTAAGAGCTTTAGCCTTGGCATTAACAGCCAGCGTTGGGGATGGTTTGATCTGCTTTACTCGATCAGCCAGTTCGATTACGTGAGAATCCATGTTCTTTCCCTATAAAGTTACACTGAATTGATATATAAATTTGCTCAATAACATAACTGAAAATTAGTAAAAAACCTCTTTTAAAAAAAGCCCCTGAGGGGGAGCTGTTGCTCCGGCTTTTGTCCTATCACGGGCGTCTAATATTTCCTGAAATTCATCAACTGTCAAGCGTCCTTTTCCAATCTCAAACAGTGTACCCATTATATTGCGCACCATATGCCGCAAAAAGCCGTCGCCAGAAAGGGTAAACTCGTACATTCCCCGAGTTTCACCTACTAGGTGCAATTCAGCTTCAGAAATAATTCTTTTTGCCCCTCGTCCTTCGGAAAAATTCTTATCTCTCGAGCCGCTCGCTTCAAATGAGCTAAAATCATGCTCACCGAGTAACAAAGGTAAACAAGAGCGCATCCGTTCTATATCCAGTAGAGGGTAAATATGGGTAGCATACAGCCGCTGACACGGCTCCATAATGCTGGTGACAACAAAACGATAAGTATATCTTTTGCCCTTTGCGCTGATGCGGGCATGAAAATCCGCTGGCATCTCCTCAACAGCCATCACCCTGATGTCATTGGGCAGAATGCTATTCAGACCTTTTAGAAAACCTGCCGGAGGAATCGTGGAGTCAGTTGCAAAATTAGCGACCATGGCCAAGGCGTGAACTCCTGCATCGGTACGGCCTGCACCATGAAGCTGGACAGACTCCAACGTCATCTTGGCAACCGCCTGCTCAACAGTCTCCTGAACTGTCGCACCGGTTGTTTGACGCTGCCAGCCGGAATAAGCAGTACCGTCAAAGGCAAGGACGAGTTTCAGGTTACGCACGGATTCTTATGGAAAAAGCGGGACGATGTGAAGCCCCATGTCCTCAGGAAGGCCACAGAGCAGGTTCATGTTTTGTACGGCCTGACCGGAAGAACCTTTGACAAGATTATCAATGGCAGAAAGAATAACTACTCGCCCGGTACGGGGATCGTACTTAAAACCGATATCACAGTAATTACTGCCACGGATGTGCTGGGTTGCAGGAAGCTGTCCACCGGTTCTCAAGCGAACGAACTGCTCGCTCTGGTAAAATTCATGATACAGATTCTCAAGTTTGGCAGCATCGAAAGGCTTGGTTGTTTTGGCATAAATGGTACTCAAAATACCGCGACTCATGGGCACCAGATGCGGAGTAAACGAGATTGTCACATCATTTCCAGCCAGCTTGCTCAATTCTTGCTCGATTTCCGGGGTATGACGATGCTCTCCGACTTTATAGGCTTTAAAGCCATCAGCCACCTCGCAATAGAGTGTGCCGGTCTGGGCAGCCCGGCCTGCTCCGGATGTACCTGATTTTGAATCAACCACGAGGGTAGCAGGATCAATCAATCCAGCCCGCAACAGAGGAGCGAGTCCGAGAATCACACTGGTAGGATAACAACCCGGATTGGCAACCAACCGGCATTGCTTAATGGCTTCACGGTGCAACTCAGGCAAACCGTATGCAGCCTCAGGCAATAAGTCAGCAGCAGTATGGGGCTGGTACCATTGCTCATAAGTTTGCGCATCATGAATCCGAAAATCAGCACTCAGGTCCACCACCTTTTTCCCGGCCTCAAGAAAGAGAGGAACAATTGCCATGGCTGTCTTATGGGGCACTGCGGTAAAAAAGATGTCTGCCCTATCGAGCATGGCTTCAACCTGCACATCCTCACAGACAATATCAACCCGCCCGGCAAGGCTCGGAAAAACCTGAGCCAAAGGCTGGCCTGCATACTGCCTGGAGGTGGCAACGGTAACTTGCGCTTGAGGATGATTACTCAAGATACGGGCCAATTCAGCTCCGGTATAACCGGATGCGCCAACTATTCCTACTCGAATCATATTAACCTCGGTACTTTACATAAAAAAACAGGGGAAGAGCATACGCACCTTCCCCTGTTCGAATAAACTACTATAAAAAAAGTAAATATTAACGCTTGGAGAACTGGAAGCGTGCACGTGCACCTTTTTGTCCGTATTTCTTTCTCTCTTTGGAGCGCGGGTCACGGGTGAGCAACCCCTCTTTCTTCAGAGTCATACGCAGTTCAGGGTCTACGTGCAACAATGCCCTGGAAATACCGTGACGCAAGGCCTCACTCTGGGCAGATTTACCGCCACCCTTCAGGGTTGCCATAACATCAAACTTGGAAAGTTTTTCCGTTACAACAAAAGGCTTTTCAATCTTCATCCTGCTGAAACCACCGCCAAAGTAATCCTCAACGGTCATTTTGTTGACTTTGATTTCGCCAGATCCTGGTTTCAACCAAACTCGCGCTACGGCCGTTTTCCTTTTTCCGGTTGCATAGTACTGCTCGTCAGCCATGTTCTACTCCAAAGGTTACTGGGTATGTTAATTAACCAGATAATTACAGATTTAAGGCCTCGGGCTGCTGAGCAGTGTGTGGATGCTCAGTGCCGGCGTATACCTTTAATTTTTTCAGCTGATTACGGCCCAAGGTGTTTTTCGGCAGCATACCGCGTACAGCCTTGATCAGAAGATCCTCGGGGCTTTTCTCAAGCAACTCTTTAGCAGTCTGCTGCTTGATCCCGCCGATGTAACCGGTGTGACGATAGTATATCTTATCATCCCACTTTTTGCCGGTTAAACGAACCTTGTCCGCATTCACAACTACTACAAAATCACCAACGTCCATGAAGGTCGAATAGTTGGGCTTATGTTTTCCGCGAAGGCGAATGGCGATCTCAGATGCCAAACGTCCCAGGACCATATCCTGAGCGTCAACAATAAACCATTTTTTATCGATCTCCTTGACCGGGGTAAGATAAGTCTTCATAGCTTCTATTCCTTGCCTTAAAGAATAAAAAAAGACCGGTCACTTTGCCAGAAGCGAAAACGGCCCGATTTGCAGGGTACACCAGCAAATTCGGGCTACCGGTCGATTTAAAAAAGGCCCGAACAAGATTCGAACCTTGGCTTTATACCGAAATGGAGCGGGAAACGAGACTCGAACTCGCGACCCCAACCTTGGCAAGGTTGTGCTCTACCAACTGAGCTATTCCCGCCCACGTGCTTCGTTTAAAAACGGAACTTTATATAACAATGCGTATTGATAATGTCAACAGAAAAACCCTACAGCCTTCTGAAATTTACTCACTATTTCGTTCTTTCATTAAAAAAAGCCCTAAACTGCATGAGCAAGAAACTAACAGACTGTTTTCACAGGACTTTTTCTCTACCACGAGTCTCTTTCTTGTTGCTTTGAGCCCCTATGACCTGCTATAGGTATAGCAGTAACATATATATAAATCTCAATTTTCCCTATCTGAAGGGTAATTTTTTACCAATTTATTTCTTCACAGGAGATCTGCATGAGCGAGCAAGCAACCCGCCAATCCTCCATCAGCCGCAAAACCAACGAGACAGATATTCAGCTCGACTTGAATATTGATGGTTCCGGGCAGGCAGACATTCAATCCGGAGTCCCTTTTTTGGACCACATGCTGACTCTTTTTACCGTTCATGGTTTTTTCGACCTCAAGGTCACAGCAACAGGTGATACGGAAATCGATGACCACCATACTGTTGAAGACATCGGTATCTGTATGGGCCAGGCCTTTAAGACCGCCCTCTCGGATTTTCGCGGAATCAGCCGATACGGATTCAGTGCCGTACCAATGGACGAAGCACTAGTCCGAGTCACCATGGATTTTTCAAACCGCCCTTATCTCCACTATGGCGTGGAGTTGAGCGACCAAAAGGTGGGTGGGTTCGATACGCAGCTGGCAAAAGAGTTCTTGCGGGCCTTTAGCCTCCATGGCGGCATCACCCTCCATGTGGAAATGGTTCATGGCGAGAATACTCACCATATTATTGAGGCCATTTTCAAAGCATTGGGCCGGGCTCTTGATCAGGCCAGCCAACCTGAATCGCGGGCCAAAGGCGCCCTCTCTTCCAAAGGCTCTTTATAAAAAATCATTACGGAGAAATCATCGTGTTACACAAACATCTTTCGCCGATCTTTTTTATTGCATTGGCCTTGGTCATATCACTTTCCGGCTGCGCTTCAAAACAAGAAGAGGCCCAAGCTCCCAAGCAGGAACTCAAGCCTATTCGTTCCATTGTTGTGCTGCCAGTAGAGGTGGTCTCTTACGATAAAATTAAGAGCACAGACGAAAAAACAAAAGCCCAGCTCGATGAAGGAAAACTTGCCTTAGACAAGCTCCTGAATCAATATTTTGCCGGCTATGAAAATATCACCATTATTACTGAAAACCAGCGGGATGCATTGGACAATAACTTTGCCCGCTGCCGGACCACTGCTGCAATTACCATTTGCAAAAAGTATGATGCCGATGCTGTACTCCTCTTTACCTTGCACCGCTTTAGAGAGCGCGACGGTAATGAATACTCTGTTGTAAAGCCTGCATCTGTTGCCTTTGACTACAAGCTGATAACCGCGGCTACCGGACAAACTCTTTGTGCCGGCGTATACAATGAGACACAAAAACCTCTTTTGGACGACATGTTCAAATTTTTCAAACGCTCAAAGCGTGGCTTAAAGTGGATCACAGCAGAGGCTCTGGCTCGCGAAGGCGTTATTGAAAAACTCGAGTCCTGTCCGTACCTAAAAAAAGATTGATCTCTCTACCAAAACAAGTCAATCGCCAGATTGGCCAGGCCATGCATGCCTACAACATGCTTGCGGACGGCGACAAGGTATTGGTTGCCGTTTCCGGAGGTGTAGACAGCTTAGTCCTGGCGTGGTTGCTCCAAGCCTGGCGCAACAAGGCGCCTATCCATTACGAGTTACTTGCAGTACATCTTGACATGGGTTTTGGCTCCAAAGAGTTGGATCTAGTAAAGGTTCAACTGGACCGGCTCGACCTGCCCTCTTTACTTGAAAAAACTGATTTCGGTCCCAAGGCTCTTGAAATTAATGATGGGAAAGGTGGCTGCTATCACTGTGCCAAGCAGCGAAGAAACCGCTTGTTTGAGATCGCCAGAGAAAAGAACTATAACAAGCTCGCCTTGGGCCACCATAAAGAGGACATCATTGAGACCCTATTTCTCAATATGATATACAGTGGCAACTTGAGCACCATGGTTCCACGGCAGGATCTTTTTGGCGGCTCCCTCTCCATCATCCGCCCTCTTTCATACCTTAACAAAGAACAGGTCAAAGGCATTGGCTCAGAGCTCGGCATTGTCCCGGTTATCAACCCCTGCCCCTTATCCGGTGATACGCACCGCGAGCAGGTGCGCAGCTGGCTGAGCGATCTGTATCATAAAGAACCCATGGCCCAATCCAACATCTTTGCCGCCCTTTCCAACGTGAAAACAGACTACCTTCTTAAACCAACGGCTCCAAGCGATGAAGACAACACTTGACTGCCTGCCCTGCCTCTACAAACAGGCCCTTGGCACATCAAGGATAGCAAGTCAGGCCCCGGCACTACAAAAACAGATCATGGATGCGGTGGCATCGCTTCTGCCGGATCTTGATATGGAAATCTCCCCGCCGGAAAACGCGGTGGCAATCTACCGTCTCATTGCAAAACTTTCCGAATGCCATGATCCCTATAGAAAGCTCAAGGATCAAAGCAACGAGTTTGCCCTTTCCCTTAAGCAAAAGGCACATAAAACCGTGCAGGAAAGCCCTGAGCCAATCATAGCGGCTGCCAAGTATGCCGTGGCAGGCAATGTTATAGATTATGGGACTCATCACAGCTTTGACGCTGAAGAAATACTAAACAATTGCCTCAATACTCCTTTTGCCAATGATGACTCGCGCTGCTTTCTTGAAGACCTGGCCGGAGCTGAAAGGATTCTCTACCTTGCTGATAACTGTGGAGAACTTGTATTTGACGGGCTCTTGCTTGAACAACTTCCCACAAACACCGTAGTTGCAGTTAAGGAAAGCCCTATTATCAATGATGCAACCATGCGCGATGCGGCCTGCTCTGACCTGCCATCCTCGTGCAGGGTGATCAGCAACGGCACCGATTGTCCAGGCACATCTTTGCACCAGTGCAGCGGGGAGTTTCAAGAGGCATTTTCCAATGCTGACCTTATCATCAGCAAGGGACAGGGGAATTTTGAGACATTGTCTGAATCCACCGCACCTATATACTTTCTGCTCACTGTCAAATGCCATGTGGTTGCAGAGCATATCAAGGAATGTTTCGACCAACAGGTCAAGTTGGGCGACATGCTGTTTCTCAAAAGCCAGCGCACAAAAAAATAGGTTCATCGTCGATGTCCGGGAAAAGCAGCTTTTATTTTCAGGAAGAAATAGT
>CAYLQA010000059.1:0-16873 GCA_964385695.1 uncultured Desulfobulbia bacterium
CCAATATTTACATGCGGTTTTGTACGTTCAAATTTCTCTTTTGCCATGTCTTTTCCTCACTTTTGCTTGCGACTTGCGCGACACTAAAGTCCTCGAATCTTCTTAATGATCTTCTCACTCATGTGGTCCGGTACATTATCATATGTTGCAAACTGCATGGTGAAGTTTGCCCGGCCCTGAGTAGCGGATCGTAAACTGGTTGAGTAGCCGAACATTTCCGCCAAGGGAACCTGGGCTTGAACCAGCTGAATACCACCTTCTCTACTGTCCATACCGAGTATCTTGGCACGTTTTGCATTGAGATCCGCAATTACATCACCAAGATATTCTTCCGGCAGGCTGATCTCTACATCCATGATTGGCTCAAGGATGATCGAGTTTCCTTCAACCAACCCCTTACGAAAGGCCATATTGGCTGCTACGCCAAATGCCTGATCCGATGAGTCCTCATCATGATAGGAGCCGTCAACCAGCGAAACCTTTACATCTATGACCGGAAATCCGATCAAAGAGCCGGCATCTAAACTGTCATGCACCGATTTTTCAATGGCCGGTATAATGTCGGCCGGAATGACATCGCCATCGATGCGGCTCTCAAAAACAAATCCTTGTCCCCTCTCAAGGGGCTCAAGCTCAAGCCAGACATGTCCGTACTGGCCTTTGCCTCCGGCAGTAGGATGTTCAAACTTTCCTTCCGCCTTGGCAGAGACCGTGATGGTCTCCTTATATGCAACCTGGGGCTTGCCAACATTGGCTCCGACCTTAAACTCACGAATCAGCCGGTCGACAATGATCTCAAGGTGTAATTCACCCATCCCTGAAATAATCATCTGCCCGGTGTCGGGATCGGAAGATACAGTGAAAGACGGATCCTCCAATGCTATCTTATCCAGGCTATCTACGAGCTTTTCTTCATCAGCTTTACCCTTTGGTTCAATGGCTACACTGATGACTGGTTCTGGGAAATCCATTGTGTCGAGGACCAGGGTATCACCTGCCTCACACAAGGTATCGCCAGTGGTGGTGAATCGTAATCCGACAAGGGCGCCGATATCACCAGGGCCAAGCTCCTTGACTTCCTCCCTCTTGTTGGCATGCATCAGGACAATACGCCCGATTTTTTCCTTCTTACGCTTGCCAGGGTTGTAAACCTTGCTGCCTGCCTTAAGCACGCCGGAATAGACGCGAAGGTAAGCGAGCATATCAACAAAGGGGTCGGATGTCAGCTTGAAGACCAGACCACAAAACTTCTCTTTCTCGCCGGTTTTACGTAATTCCGTTTCGCCGTCTTTATTGACACCCTCAACAGGTGGTGCGTCCAAAGGTGAAGGCAAATACGAAATAACGGCATCGAGCAACGGCTGCACACCTTTATTCTTAAAGGAGCTGCCGCATAACACCGGCACAACGTTCAGTTTGAGAGTTGCTGTCCTGATCGCCTGGGTGATTTCAGCAACCGTGAGAGGTTGCTCTTCCAGGAATTTTTCCATGACCATATCATCGAAGTCGGCCAACTTCTCGATAAGGGCCATCCTTGCGGCCGCAGACTCTTCTTCGAACTCAGCAGGAATGGGCTCTTCAGTAACATCCGCCCCCTGCGATTCTTCGGCAAAGACCAACATCTTTTCACTGACAAGGTCTATGATGCCGCGGAAGGTATCTTCCTTCCCGACCGGTATCTGCACCGGCAGCGGATTCGCTCCCAGCCGTTCGACAATCATGTCGACACAGCGCCCAAAATCAGCGCCGATCCGGTCCATCTTATTAATGTATGCAATGCGTGGTATTTTGTAGGTATTGGCTTGTCGCCAAACCGTTTCCGATTGGGGCTCAACCCCGCCTACCGCACAAAATATTCCGATTGCACCATCTAAAACCCTTAAGCAGCGTTCAACCTCTACGGTAAAATCAACATGCCCAGGGGTGTCGATAATGTTGATGGTGTGCTTTAGCCACTTGCAGGTTGTTGCAGCCGAGGTGATTGTTATCCCTCTCTCCTGCTCCTGCTCCATCCAGTCCATAACAGCGTTGCCGTCATGAACCTCGCCGATCCTATGGGATCGACCTGTATAGTACAAAATACGTTCAGTCGTTGTGGTCTTGCCCGCATCAATGTGGGCCATTATGCCTATGTTGCGCAATCGCGCCAACGGACTTTTTGCAGCCACAACTCTGTTTCCCTTTGACTATTCGCTTTCTTCAGGCAGTTCCCACTGCCGTGTTGACAAAGAAGGCTGTATTTACACCCTCTCTACACATTTGTCAACAGGGGAAACAGTACTACAACAAATCGCTGCTACCAGCGATAATGGGCAAAGGCCTTATTGGCTTCTGCCATGCGATGCGTATCCTCACGCTTCTTAACAGCTCCGCCACGGTTATTAAAGGCATCACCGAGCTCACCGGCCAACTTCTCGGCCATGGATTTACCGGAACGAGACTGAGAAAAATCCACCAGCCAGCGGATAGCCAGAGCATTACGACGCTCGGGACGAACCTCAATGGGCACCTGATAGGTAGCGCCACCGACACGGCGGGATTTCACCTCTACCTTGGGACGAACCTTCTCCATAGCCTTCTCAAAGACGACGATGGCATCGGCCTCATCTACTCTCTTTTCAATCAGATCCATAGCATCGTAAAAAATGCTGCGGGCAACGTTCTTCTTACCGTCAAGCATCAAGCCGTTGATAAATTTGCTTACCAGAACGCTTTTATAGCGAGGATCCGGCTCAATCTGACGTTTTGCTACAAGTTTTTTTCTAGGCATCTCTCAAATACTCCTTTTCACACGGGCAGCATTACTTGGGCCGCTTGGCTCCATACTTTGAACGACCCTGTTTCCGATCTGCTACACCAAGTGTGTCCAGGGTACCACGTACGACATGATAACGGACACCGGGGAGATCTTTTACCCTTCCGCCGCGAATCAGTACGACTGAATGCTCCTGGAGGTTATGTCCGATACCAGGAATATATGAAGTCACCTCAATCCCATTGGTCAAGCGAACCCTGGCAACTTTTCTGAGCGCTGAGTTCGGTTTTTTAGGGGTAGTGGTATATACACGAACACAAACCCCACGCTTCTGGGGAGATCCTTGCAGTGCAGGCGTATTGGTCTTGCTCGCCTTCTTCTTTCTTCCCTGCCTTACCAGTTGGTTTATGGTTGGCATTGAGTTGACTCCTACTATCTATAGTTAAACTTTTAATCGTTTTCAAAGCTGCCAAGCGACATCGGCTTGGCATAGGAAAACGGCATATTTACTCGAAGGTCACGCCATTGTCAAGGCAAAAGTTATTAAGCCTCTTCCTTCTCAATGGCATAGGTGGGGTAACCTGTTCCCGCAGGGACCAAACGACCCATAATTACGTTCTCTTTCAGACCGCAGAGCTTGTCGAGTTTACCAGCCATGGCCGCGTTGGTCAGAACCTTGGTCGTCTCCTGGAAGGAGGCAGCCGAGATAAAGCTGTCCGTACTCAAGGAGGCCTTGGTCACACCGAGGAGCAACGGCTCTGCTGTGGCAGGCTGATTGCCCTCGTTGAGCAGCTTCTCGTTCTCTTCGGCAAAACGCCACCACTCAACGTGCTCACCGAGCATAAAGATCGAGTCACCGACACCGGTGATCTGTACACGCCTGAGCATCTGACGAACAATGACCTCGATATGCTTGTCATTGATCTTAACACCCTGGAGGCGGTAAACCTCCTGGATCTCGTTAACCAGGAACTTGGCGAGCTCCTTCACACCCATAACCCGCAGGATGTCGTTAGGATCAGGGGAGCCGTCCATCAGGGCCTCACCGGCCTTGACATAATCGCCCTCGTGCACGCTGACATGCTTGCCTTTGGGAATGAGATACTCCTTGGCCTGGCCGATTTCCGGGGTGATTACAACACGCTTCTTGCCCTTAAGGTCTTTACCAAAGCTGACCTGGCCGTCGATCTCTGTGATAACTGCAAACTCTTTAGGTTTACGAACCTCAAAGAGTTCAGCGATACGGGGCAGACCACCGGTAATATCCTTGGTTTTGGTAGTTTCACGCGGAATCCTACCAAGAACGGTACCGGGCATAATGGTATCACCCTCGCCTACATTAATAATGGTACCGACCGGCAAAGAATACCGGGCCGGGGAACCTGTCTTGGGCAGCTTGGCAGATTTACCGTTCTCATCTTTCAAAGAGATACGCGGGGTATGTTGGCCGGTACGGGATTGAATAATTACGTTACTTGCCTTACCGGTCACTGCATCCACACGCTCCTGCATGGTGACACCCTCAAGGATATCTCCAAACTTGACCACACCGCCGATCTCACAGACGATGGGAATGGTATAGGGGTCCCAATCGGCGAGCAATACATCCGCCTCGACCTCGGTATCCTCCTGAAAGTACAGGCGTGCGCCATAGGTAAGAGGATAACGCTCACGCTCACGTCCCTTGGCACCGACAATACTGACCTCAGAGTTACGGTTCATGACAACCTGCTGGCCATCTTCGGTCTGAACACTATGCAGGTTGAGATATTTAATCGTACCGCTATGACGGGTCCGAACCTCAGCCTGCTCAACGCTCCGACTTGCCGTACCACCAATATGGAAGGTACGCATTGTCAACTGGGTCCCGGGCTCACCGATGGACTGCGCAGCGATGATACCGATGGATTCACCCATATTGACCATATGACCACGCCCAAGGTCACGACCATAACAGAGGGTACAGACACCACGACGCGACTGACAGGTAAGAACGGAACGGATCAACACCCTGTCGATACCGGCATCGTCGATGATCTGCACTTTCTCTTCAGTGATTTGCTCATCGGCCTCAACCAGTACCTCGCCGTTAAACGGATCAACGATATCCTCAAGGGCAACACGGCCCAGGATACGCTCGCCCACAGGCTGGATAATCTCACCACCCTCCATCAGCGGCTCTGCGATAATGCCGTCCAGGGTACCGCAATCCTTTTCAATGATGGTGGAATCCTGGGCCACATCCACCAGACGCCTGGTGAGATAACCGGAGTTCGCTGTTTTCAGCGCAGTATCGGCAAGACCTTTACGGGCACCATGGGTGGAAATAAAATACTCAAGTACGTTCAACCCCTCACGGAAGTTCGCCTTAATCGGGGTCTCGATGATGGCACCGCTTGGCTTGGCCATCAAACCACGCATACCGGCAAGCTGCCTGATCTGGTCACGGCTTCCACGAGCACCGGAATCCGCCATGATGTAGATGGCGTTGAAGCTCGGGGATTCGATGAGTTTATTTTCTTGATCACGCAGATAGTCGACACTCATCTCCGCCATCATCTCGTTGGCAAGGTCATCGGTACAACGGGACCAGATATCAACCACCTTGTTGTACTTCTCACCATCGGTGATCAGACCGTCCTTATATTGCTGTTCAACCTCCATCACATCGTCTTCTGCCTTGCCCAGTCGATCGTCCTTGGTAACCGGGATCAACATATCGTTGATACAGATGGAGATGGATGCACGGGTTGAAAATTCGTATCCTATATCTTTCAAGCGGTCGGCCAAAATGACGGTTGCCTTAGTGCCGGCGTGGCGGTAGGCATAGTCAATGAGCTTGGCCAACTGTTTTTTGCCCAAGACCTGGTTGACCATGGCAAAAGGCACGCTCGCGGGCAGCAGCTCCCCGAGAATGATTCTGCCGACAGTGGTATCCACCATCTCGCCATCCATCCGGACAACAATCTTGGCCTGCAGATTTACCTCGCCATGGTCATAGGCAACACGAACCTCGGCAGGGTTACTGAAGATCTTGCCTTCACCGGCAACAAAGAGGCGCTCGCGGGTCATGTAGTACAGACCAAGAACGATATCCTGGGAAGGAATAATGATCGGTTCACCATGGGCCGGGGAAAGGATATTGTTGGTAGACATCATCAGAACCCGCGCTTCCATCTGCGCCTCTACGGTGAGCGGTACATGGACCGCCATCTGGTCACCGTCAAAGTCCGCATTAAAGGCGGCACAGACCAAGGGATGCAACTGGATGGCCTTGCCCTCGATGAGGACCGGCTCAAATGCCTGCATACCGAGGCGATGCAGGGTTGGTGCGCGGTTCAGGATAATGGGGTATTCCTTGACCACGTCGTCCAGTACATCCCAGACCTCCTTAGTACCCTTTTCCACCATCTTACGGGCACTCTTAATGGTCGTAACGTAGCCAAGCATTTCGAGCTTGTTGTATATAAAGGGCTTGAAGAGCTCAAGGGCCATCTTCTTGGGCAGACCGCACTGGTGTAAACGTAGATGAGGTCCGACCACGATAACGGTACGACCGGAATAATCCACACGTTTACCAAGCAAATTCTGACGAAAACGTCCCTGCTTTCCTTTGAGCATATCGGAAAGTGATTTCAACGGGCGCTTATTGGGGCCGGTGATAACCTTACCGCGGCGGCCGTTATCAAAGAGAACGTCAACCGCCTCCTGCAACATCCGCTTTTCGTTACGGATAATGATTTCAGGCGCGTCAAGCTCAAGCAGCCTTTTCAGGCGGTTGTTACGGTTAATAACACGACGATAGAGATCGTTAAGATCAGAGGTGGCAAAACGTCCACCCTCAAGAGGAACCAAAGGACGCAGGTCCGGCGGCAGAACAGGAATGACCTCAAGGATCATCCACTCGGGCCGGTTACCAGAGTCGCGGAAGGCCTCAACCACATTCAGGCGTTTGGCCAATTTTTTGCGCTTTGCCTCAGAGCCGGTGCTGCGCATATCCTGACGAATCTCCTGGGAGATCGTTTCAAGATCCATGCTCTGCAGCATCTCTTTAATGGCTGCTGCGCCGATACCCACGGTGAACTTACCGGGGAACTGCTCTTTGGCCTGACGGTAATTTTCCTCGGTGAGCAAGGAGCCGGCCTGGAGAGTTGCCTCCTCGGAGGTAACGATGACGTATGAATCAAAGTAAAGAACCTTCTCAAGTTCCTTGAGGGTCATGTCAAGCAGGTTACCAATCTTACTGGGCAGACTCTTGAGGAACCAGATATGGGCCACAGGGGCGGCCAGCTCGATATGGCCCAAACGCTCACGGCGGACCTTGGATTGGATTACCTCAACACCGCATTTCTCGCAGACAACGCCGCGATGTTTCATGCGCTTATATTTACCGCAGTTACACTCATAGTCCTTGACCGGCCCGAAAATCTTGGCGCAGAACAGACCGTCACGTTCCGGCTTGAATGTCCGGTAGTTGATGGTCTCAGGTTTTTTTACCTCGCCATGGGACCAGTCATGAATCTTCTCCGGCGAAGCCAGAGAGATACGAACTGCATTAAATTTTACCGGTCCTTTAGGTTTTGAGAATAAGCTAAAAAGTTCTTCCACGGCAGCACCTTATATTGGAATGTTCTCGAATAGTTACCTTGCCTTGTTGCCTCTGAGTCTTGATCAGGAATTATGCTCCAACAATTCCATATCAAGACAGAGACCCTGCAACTCCTTGACCAAAACGTGGAACGATTCGGGCAATCCTGCTTCCAGGAAGTTGTTGCCCTTGACGATACGCTCGTAGGTCCGGGTACGTCCGCCGACATCGTCGGACTTGACGGTGAGGAATTCCTGCAGGGTGTAGGCGGCACCATATGCCTCCATGGCCCAAACCTCCATCTCACCAAGACGCTGGCCACCAAACTGGGCCTTCCCGCCGAGAGGCTGCTGGGTAACAAGAGAGTACGGCCCGGTGGAACGGGCATGGATCTTATCATCAACCAGATGATGCAGTTTTAAGATGTACATCACACCAACGGTTACGGGGTTGTCAAACTTGTCCCCGGTCAGACCATCATAGAGGGTGGCCTGGCCAACCTCATCCATGCCTGCCTCAACCAGCATTTGACGAATCTCCTGCTCCTGGGCGCCGTCAAAAACCGGGGTGGCCGTATGCAGGCCATTACCCATTTTGCGGGCTACCTTGAGGAGTTCTTCGTCGGAAAGATCGGCAGTCAGCTGCTTGAACTCATCTGCCGAGTAAATAACCTTCAACTTCGCCTTCAGGGCCTTGACCTGCTCCTGCTCAGCCAGGGCTTGTACTTGCTCGCCCAGTCGTTTGGCAGCAATGCCAAGATGTGTTTCCAATACCTGGCCCACATTCATACGAGATGGAACACCCAAGGGGTTGAGGACAATATCAACACTGCGGCCGTCATCAAAGAACGGCATATCCTCTTCCGGCAGAATACGAGAGACAACACCCTTGTTACCATGGCGGCCAGCCATCTTATCACCAACGGCAAGCTTACGCTTGGTGGCGATATAGACTTTTACCATGCGAATAACGCCGGGAGGAAGATCGTCACCCTTCTTCAGGCGAGCAATACGAGCATCATAGGAACTTTTGACCAACTTGAGCTGGCTGTCATAACGCTCAAAGAGCAGGGCAACCTCTCCTTCAAGCTTCTTCTTGTCTGTATAATCAAGTCTCTTGATATCAGACAGAGCGAGTTGCTCAAGGACCTCCGGGGTGAATTTCTTGCCCTTGGCCAGGATGGTCTCGTCCTTTTTATTCTTTACACCAGCCTTGGCGCTCTTGTCGGCGAGCAACTCGGCAATATTATTTTTCACCGCCTTTTTCAGGCAGTTAATTTCATCGTCTCGATCACGCTCAAGGCTCTTGATTTCAATCTCGTCAATGGCCAGGGCGCGCTCATCTTTCTCAACACCCTTTCGCGAAAATACCTTGGCGTCGATAACAACTCCTTCAACTCCAGGCGGGACCCGAAGCGAGGTATCTTTTACATCACCGGCTTTCTCGCCGAAGATGGCGCGGAGCAGTTTCTCCTCAGGAGAGAGCTGGGTCTCACCTTTGGGGGTAACCTTACCAACCAGGATGTCGCCGGAGCGAATCTCGGCACCGACCCGAATAACACCGGACTCGTCCAGGTTACGCAGGGCCTCTTCGCTGACGTTGGGGATATCGCGAGTGATCTCCTCCTTACCCAATTTGGTATCACGGGCAACGGTCTCAAACACCTCGATATGCAACGAGGTGTATGTATCCTTCTTCAAGAGGCGCTCGCTGACCAGGATGGAATCCTCAAAGTTATAGCCGCGCCACGGCATGAAGGCCATGGTCACGTTCTTACCCAGAGCAAGCTCTCCGTTATCACAGGAAGGGCCGTCTGCGAGAATGTCGCCCTTACTGACCCGAGTTCCCGGGTTGACCAAGGGGCGCTGGGTAAAGCAGGTGTTTTGATTGGATTTTTTATACTTGTCCAAACGATAGACACCGATACCGGTGGTATATCCGTCAGTACCCGGCTCGTCGTAACGAACCACAACACGTTTGGCGTCAACCTCTTCAACCACGCCATCGCCACCGGCAACCAGACAAACTCCGGAATCGTGGGCCACGACCTTTTCAAGTCCTGTACCGACCAGGGGAGCCTCGGGCCGCAGCAGGGGAACACCCTGGCGCTGCATATTGGAGCCCATGAGTGCACGGTTTGCATCGTCATTTTCAAGAAAAGGAATCAACGAAGCGGCCACACTGACCAACTGATTAGGCGAGACATCCATATGGGTTACATCGTCCGCCTCGGTAAGCATAACCTCACCTTCCTGACGGGCAATGAGTGTATCATTGGCAATCTTACCTTTTTTATCTACCTCGGTCTTTGCCGGGGCAATGACCATGCCCTGCTCGTCTAGAGCAGTCATAAAGGTAATATCTTCGGAAGTAGCACGCCCCTTTACCTCGCGGTAGGGGGTTTCGATAAAGCCAAACTCATTCACCCGGGCATAAGCAGCCAGGGAAACGATAAGACCGATGTTCGGTCCCTCTGGAGTCTCAACCGGGCAGATTCTGCCGTAATGCGTCGGATGTACGTCGCGTACCTCAAAACCGGCACGCTCGCGAGAAAGACCGCCAGGCCCCAGGGCACTCAAGCGACGCTTGTGGGTGACCTCGGAAAGTGGGTTGGTCTGATCCATAAATTGGGAAAGCTGACTGGTTCCAAAGAATTCTTTGATTGCCGCAGTAATAGGCTTGGGGTTGATCAGATCATGGGGCATCAGGGCCTCGACTTCCTGCAGACTCATGCGCTCACGGATGGCGCGCTCCATGCGAACCAGTCCCATACGGTACTGATTTTCTACCAACTCGCCTACTGTACGGACACGACGGTTTCCAAGATGATCGATATCGTCGATGGGCCCCTGGCTGTCTTTGAGACGCACCAGGTATTTGACGGCCAGCATAATATCTTCTTTGGTCAGCGTCCTGATCTCGATATCGGTATCAACATCGAGTTTGGCGTTGATCTTAAAACGACCGACCACGGAGAGATCGTAGGTGTCCGGGCTGAAAAACAGATTGTCAAAAAATGAGGTAGCGACCTCAAGGGTCGGAGGGCTGCTAGGCCGCAGGCGACGATAAATCTCAAGCAGGGCCTCATCGGCAGTATTGACCTTGTCCAGAGAAAGAGTCTTCCGGAAAGAGTCGGTTACCTTAATGCCGTCGATGAAAAGGACTTCGAATTCCTTGACCTTGGCCTCGACGAGCTCCTCAAGCATGGTCTCGGTCAACTCAATATTACAAGGGAAAAGAACCTCGCCGGTTTTGGCATCAACAATGTCGTTGGCCAAAAATTTACCAACCAGACTTTCGAGCTCAATATCAAACTGTTTAATGCCGGCAGCAGCGATCTTTTTGGCTAAGGCCTTACCAATCTTGCGACCCTTTTTAGCCAGGACATCGCCGCTTTTCTTGTCGATCAGATCATGGGGCGCACGTTGCCCCACTGAGATCACAGGGTCAAATGCCTTTTTGAACTTCTTGCGGGAAATGGATATTTTTTCGGTATTGTAAAAGTATCTCAGCAGCTCATCGCCGGAGTACCCCAATGCTTTAAGCAATGTGGATACAGGAAATTTACGGCGGCGATCGATGCGCACATAAAGAACATCCTTGGCATCAAACTCAAGATCGATCCAGGAACCACGCACCGGTATAATACGTGCGGAATACAGAAGTTTACCGCCGGAATGGGTTTTGCCGCTGTCATGGCTATAGAATAAACCGGGTGAACGCTGGAGCTGACTGACGATAACACGCTCCGTGCCGTTGATAACATAGACACCCGTTTTGGTCATCAGGGGGATGCTGCCAAGATAAACAGCCTGCTCTTTGATATCGCGAATGCTCTTGGCACCGGACTCCTCATCAACCTCGTATGAAACAAGGCGGACGGTAATCTTGATCGGCACCTCATAGGTCATGCCCCGCTGGACACACTCATCAACTGTATATTTCGGCTCGCCAAAATTGTAGCGAACAAACTCAAGGGAACAGGTCCCATTAAAATCATCTATTGGGAAAACGCTTTTAAAAATGCCTTGCAGGCCTATGTCTTCACGCTTGTCAGGATCAGTATCCCTCTGCAGGAACTTCTCGTACGACAGGCTCTGCATCAAAATAAGATGTGGAATCTCAACAATACTTTTGGTTTTTGCAAAACTCTTTCGAACTCTTTTGGTCGTCTGCATCCAACAATATCCTCATCTGTTAACAGTAGCGGATGGGAATGTACTCCCCGGTGTGACGCGTTAAGGAGTGGGTCTTCGCCGGCTGCATAATGGCCAAGTCCACACTCCCTCTGTAAGAACGCAACAACGCTACGGAGGTTATCCTCCGTAGCGTTACTACTTTTTTATACTCTGTCCCCAGAAGCAAAGTCAGGGGATAATGATATAACGAATGATGTAATACGTCGTTAGTACGTCTCCGAATAAAGAGAGGTCTTACTTGACCTCGACAGATCCGCCGGCACCTTCGATTTTGCCTTTGATCTCTTCGGCTTCCTCTTTGGAAACACCCTCTTTGATCGGAGCAGGTGCACCTTCAACCATCTCTTTGGCCTCTTTCAGACCCAGAGCGGTGATAGCGCGAACCTCTTTGATAACGCCGATTTTCTTGTCACCGGCAGAGGTCAGGATTACGTCGAACTCGGTTTTCTCTTCGCCAGCAGCAGCACCGGCATCACCGCCGGCAGCAGCAACACCAGCTACAGCTACAGGAGCAGCAGCGGAAACACCGAATTTCTCTTCAAGTTCGCTGATGAGCTCGGAGAGCTCGAGAACGGTCATATTGGAAATGAACTCAATTACATCGTCTTTAGAAACTGCCATTGTATAGTCCTCCTAAGAAAACAAATGTTGCTAATAATTTTAGTTGTCGCCTTTCTGATCCTTAACTGCCTGCAATGCATAGAGCGCTTTGCGCGGAACTGCGGCCAGTACACCAACCAGGTTGGTGGGTACGGCCTGCATAACAGCGAGAAGCTGTGCGCGAAGCTGATCTTTTCCGGGCAGTTTGGACAGGGCTTTCAGATCGTCTGCCGTCAGTACCTTGCCATCTAAAACAGCCGTCTTGATTCCCAGTTCGGGATGCTCTTTGATGAAATCAACCAGAATTTTTGCCGGTGCAACCGGATCTTCGGTGGCAAAGGTTACAGCCGTTGTGCCTTTAAGATACTCGTCAATGGCCTCAAAGGAGGTGCCTTTGACAGCAAGACGCAACAGGTTGTTTTTAGCCACGCGAATTTCTGCGTTGTTCTGCTTCAGAGCCCGACGGAGTTCCGACAAGACCGGGACGGACAGACCGCGATAGTCAGTCACAACCGCAAGTTTGGTATCTGCAAACTTACCGCTGAGTTCTTCTACTACCGATGCCTTTTCATCACGATTCAATGTCCTTAACCTCCAGTAAAGGATTATCGGGTTTTACAAGCAGTCGTGGTCGACCGGTACAGACGTACAATCATCAGACGTGTTAGATGCAACATTCGTCAGAAAATGATTATCTATGGGCGTTGCCTTAATAAAGGCTTTGCCATAAGCGCCTCGGTAGGTCGGCATAATCCAGTAGCGGATGGGAATGTACTCCCCGGTGTGACGCGTTAAGGAGTGGGTCTTCGCCGGCTGCATAATGGCCAAGTCCACACTCCCTCTGTAAGAACGCAACAACGCTACGGAGGTTATCCTCCGTAGCGTTACTACTTTTTTATACTCTGTCCCCAGAAGCAAAGTCAGGGGATAATGATATAACGAATGATGTAATACGTCGTTAGTACGTCTCCGAATAAAGAGAGGTCTTACTTGACCTCGACAGATCCGCCGGCACCTTCGATTTTGCCTTTGATCTCTTCGGCTTCCTCTTTGGAAACACCCTCTTTGATCGGAGCAGGTGCACCTTCAACCATCTCTTTGGCCTCTTTCAGACCCAGAGCGGTGATAGCGCGAACCTCTTTGATAACGCCGATTTTCTTGTCACCGGCAGAGGTCAGGATTACGTCGAACTCGGTTTTCTCTTCGCCAGCAGCAGCACCGGCATCACCGCCGGCAGCAGCAACACCAGCTACAGCTACAGGAGCAGCAGCGGAAACACCGAATTTCTCTTCAAGTTCGCTGATGAGCTCGGAGAGCTCGAGAACGGTCATATTGGAAATGAACTCAATTACATCGTCTTTAGAAACTGCCATTGTATAGTCCTCCTAAGAAAACAAATGTTGCTAATAATTTTAGTTGTCGCCTTTCTGATCCTTAACTGCCTGCAATGCATAGAGCGCTTTGCGCGGAACTGCGGCCAGTACACCAACCAGGTTGGTGGGTACGGCCTGCATAACAGCGAGAAGCTGTGCGCGAAGCTGATCTTTTCCGGGCAGTTTGGACAGGGCTTTCAGATCGTCTGCCGTCAGTACCTTGCCATCTAAAACAGCCGTCTTGATTCCCAGTTCGGGATGCTCTTTGATGAAATCAACCAGAATTTTTGCCGGTGCAACCGGATCTTCGGTGGCAAAGGTTACAGCCGTTGTGCCTTTAAGATACTCGTCAATGGCCTCAAAGGAGGTGCCTTTGACAGCAAGACGCAACAGGTTGTTTTTAGCCACGCGAATTTCTGCGTTGTTCTGCTTCAGAGCCCGACGGAGTTCCGACAAGACCGGGACGGACAGACCGCGATAGTCAGTCACAACCGCAAGTTTGGTATCTGCAAACTTACCGCTGAGTTCTTCTACTACCGATGCCTTTTCATCACGATTCAATGTCCTTAACCTCCAGTAAAGGATTATCGGGTTTTACAAGCAGTCGTGGTCGACCGGTACAGACGTACAATCATCAGACGTGTTAGATGCAACATTCGTCAGAAAATGATTATCTATGGGCGTTGCCTTAATAAAGGCTTTGCCATAAGCGCCTCGGTAGGTCGGCATAATCGCCGATTAAACTTAAAGTACCCACTGTCTTTGACGACGTTAACTGCTTTACTCCACAATCTATGTAAACGCAGCAATGAGCTGCGGAGTATTACTGCTAAAAGCTTACTTCAGCAAAGCCCTGATCTCGGAGGGATCAAGCTTAATGCCGGGGCCCATGGTGGTGGACATGTTTACTGCTTTCAGGTACACACCTTTGCTGGAAGAAGGCTTGAGAGCGATAATCTTGTCCAAAAAGGCAAGGATATTCTCTCTGAGCTTCTCCGCACCGAAAGAGGCCTTTCCGACCATACAGTGCAGAATACCGGCCTTATCAACCTTAAAGTCAACCTTGCCGCTCTTGACCTCGCCAACAACCTGGGCAACATCAAAGGTTACGGTACCGAGCTTGGCGTTGGGCATCAGGTTACGGGGTCCGAGCACACGACCGATCTTACCGACGGTGCCCATCATATCCGGCGTGGCGATAGTTTTATCAAACTCAAGCCAACCACCCTGAATCTTCTCCACGTACTCATCACCGCCGGCGTAATCGGCACCGGCATCAAGTGCCTCTTGTACCTTCTCGCCTTTGGCAAATACGAGCACACGCTCAGTTTTACCGGTACCGTTGGGCAGAACCACACTGCTGCGGACCATCTGGTCTGCATGTCGCGGGTCAACACCTAAGTTGATGGCCACATCAACGGACTCGTCAAACTTGGCATATTTACAACTCAGAGCAAGATCAACACCCTCTTCAAGGGTGTACATTTTCTCTGAATCACGCTTTGCTACACTGTTTGAATATTGTTTGCCTTTCTTAGCCATGGCTTACTCCACTTACAGCTGAGGGAATCTTACTCGACTACGGTGATACCAGCGCTTTTCGCAGTACCCTCGATGATACGCATAGCCGCTTCAATGCTTCCTGCATTGAGGTCCGGCATTTTCTTCTCAGCAATTTCTTTAATCTGATCTTTAGTCACCTTGGCAACACGTTCACGTTTCGGGTTGGAAGAACCCTTACCAATACCACAGGCCTTAAAGAGCAGGGTTGAGGCGGGCGGTGTTTTGGTAATGAAAGAAAACGAGCGATCGGTGTATACGGTGATCACAACGGGGATAAGGGTATCCCCTTCGCTTTGGGTCTTTGCATTAAAAGCCTTGCAAAATTCCATGATGTTTACACCATGCTGACCCAGGGCGGGACCGACAGGAGGAGAAGGGTTCGCCTTCCCTGCCGGAATCTGTAACTTTATAAAACCTTCAATCTTTTTAGCCATTGTCGCAACTCCTAACGTTCACAGTGTTCAATGCATCTCACTGTAGTCGCTTAATCATTCTCAATCTCTATATGTCATCAGCTTGAGCACACGCTCGAGCAGCAATCCTAAAAATTATCCCTTTGTTACCTGGATATACTCCAACTCTACCGGTGTCTCCCGACCAAAAATGGAAACCATGACGCGAACCCGACCTTTATCGGGATATACCTCGTCAACAACTCCCTGAAAATTGGAAAACGGACCATCAATAACCCGTACAGCATCACCCTCTTCGTAGGACACCTTCGGCTTAGGCTTAAGGGCACCATCCTTGATGCGACCGATAATCTTCATCGCTTCTTCATCAGAAAGCGGCTCAGGATGCATATCGTTGCCGACAAAACCGGTCACCTTGGGAGTATCCCGTACCGTATGCCAAGTCTCGTCAGTAAGTTCCACGTTCACCAAGATATACCCGGGGAAAAACTTCCGAGAAGAGGTCTTCTTGGCACCCTTGACCATCTCGACAACCTGCTCGGTAGGAACGAGGATCTCGCCAAACATCTCTTCCTGTCCGGCTTGACGCATACGCTCAAGCATTGCAGTCTTCACCTGCTCTTCAAAACCGGAATATGTATGTACTATGTACCATTGACGAGCCATTCGTCCTCTCTATCAGGTTTGTGCTAGCGTAAGACGTAGCCGATTAACTTGCCAAGAACCAAGTCGACAGCGCCAAGATAAAAAGAAATTAACATAACCAGTGCAGCCACAACCGCAGTTGAGGCCATGGTTTGTTTTTTTGCCGGCCAGGCAATCTTGCCGAACTCGCCCTTTACCTCAGTTGCGAACTCGTTAATACGGCTCATCTGAAAGCCGGCCTGCTGCTCTTCAGCCTTGGCAATATCTTTTTTCTTCTTGCTCGCGCGTTCTTTTTTTTGAGGCATGATGCAGGACTCTTTTCTCAAAACGTTTACGGCCAAGTTGACCATGAGCCAAAAAAGAGTACTTCGCCCTGACACTATAGCAGCAAGGGCGAAGTATTCAAAAATTATGGCAGGCCAGGAGGGACTCGAACCCCCAGCCCTCGGATTTGGAGTCCGATGCTCTACCAATTAGAGCTACTGGCCTAAAAACTATTTAGTCTCTTTGTGCAGCGTATGAGTCTTACAAAAACGACAATACTTTTTAAACTCAAGCTTGCCAGGAGTCTTTCTTTTATTTTTTGTCGTTGTGTAGTTGCGCCTTTTACATTCCTGGCAACCCAACGTTACTATGTCACGCATGATTTATCCTGTATGTTACAGCCAGTCCGATTAACCGGACTTACTCGATAATTTTATTAACAACACCGGCGCCTACGGTACGGCCACCCTCGC
>CAYLQA010000060.1:0-16861 GCA_964385695.1 uncultured Desulfobulbia bacterium
CACGTCAGGAAATACCATAAGCCGAAGCAATATATTTCTGGTGAATCATTTTCTTACCTTGGAAAAAATTACCGTCTAAAAATAATCCAAGGTAAACCTGATGGAGTTAAATTAACCAAGGGTAGATTTACTGTTCAGGTACCAGAAAATATCACCAAGGAAGAAAGGGAATATTTAATTCTTACTCAACTTTCAAACTGGTACCGAGAACATGCCTTAGAACGTCTTAGAATTAAATCTGAGAGGTTTTCTGAGGTGATAGGTGTTCATCCTTCAAGTATTGGCGTGAAGGCATATAAAAGTCGTTGGGGATCATGCACGAGTACAGGTGACGTGAACTTTAACTGGAAGATCATCATGGCACCACATTCGATTGTGGATTACGTGGTGGTTCATGAACTTTGTCATCTGAAATACCATGATCACTCAAAAGCGTATTGGAAATTGGTTTCTAAAATAATGCCGGATTACCGTGAACGGAAAGAGTGGTTGAGGGTAAATGGCTTTCGGTTGGAGATATAGTTTTTCATATGCATTTGATATGCAAATATGCAGTCATGGCGTGCTTTAAACTCCCTTAATGAAAATTAATATTACGTGATTTCGGGGAGTTGTAGGGTTGACGGGTGCTTTTGTTGAGTCTTCTCTTCGGCACCATTGATTGTTCAAGGCGTATCCTTAATTGGGTACGCCTTTTTTTTTTATTTTCCGTCTTTCCTTCCTTTTTGCTGGCCTTCTTCTTTGATCGTACTTACTGGTATACAGATCGTGTTTCATACCAGATAACATCATTCGCCAAGGAATAAATGGAACAAAAGAAAGTGGCTCATCGTCTTACATACGATACCAGGGTTGCCGTCAGTCGCGACTTTGAACATATCCGCCTTTGGTCCCTCGTCTTGAGTGCGGTGCATGTCTCCCACCAGGTGCGAGTGGGGGAGGGGGGCTGGGAGATTCTTGTGACCGAACCCCGGGCCGAGATGGCGGCTCAAGAGTTACGCCATTATGAGGAAGAAAATCAAAACTGGCCGCCGCAGCAAGAAAATATCTCTGTCAGTACCCCGGGCAGCCGTCAGCCCTTTGTGGTGCCCATGGTCGGCAGTTTGGCCCTTTTTTACAGCGTCACCGGCCCCTGGGCCGATGGGGCGGCCTGGTTCAAGCAGGGGGCACTCATTCAGGAGCAGGTGATGTACCACAATGAGTGGTATCGGGTCTTCACCGCTCTGACCCTGCATGCCGATGTTGTCCACCTTGCAGGTAATGTTGCCTTTGGAGGATTGTTGGCCTACTTCCTTTGCCGTCATTTGGGCAATGGGTTGGCCTGGGCCCTTATTCTGATGGCAGGCTGCAGCGGCAATTTGTTGAGCGTAACCATGCAAGGCCACGGGTACCAGGCGGTGGGGTTTTCTACTGCGGTATTCGGCATGGTCGGGCTACTTTGCGGATTGCGTTTGCGCAGGCTAGGGGCATGGTACGAGGTTGTTCTTGCTTTGGGAAGCGGCCTGTCGCTGCTGGCCATGCTTGGTACTGCCGGGGAACGCACCGACCTCGGTGCCCATCTTTGGGGGCTTGCGGCAGGATTCATATATGGTGGCGCCTTGCTGTATATGCCGGAGCGGTTGAGTGGAATTTTGACCCGTCAGAAGACAATGTTCTTCGTGAGTTGCAGCCTGATGATAGGCTCGTGGTGGTTGGCTGTTTCGTAGCAACTCCACAGTGCAACAGTACCGTTGTGTAGTGGGCTCAAAAAGGGCTTGAAATGACAATGGAAATAGAAGAGACTGATTTTCAAAATCAGGTCTTACACAATACAAACATCAACATAAAGGAGTGTGGGTATGGCTTGGGATGACCAGCAGCCTCCATGGGGAGGCAAAAAAGGTCCGCAGACCCCGGAAGACTTAATTGCCGCCCTTCTCAACAAGATTAAAGATGCCTTTGAGGGGGGAAAAAAGAGTACGTCCGGAGGAAATGGTTCCGGAGGTGGGACCGGTACAGGGGCCGGCGGGCAGCAACCGCCTGGTAAGGGCATGTTTGCAACCATTATCCTGGTGATTGTTGGTTTTATTCTTGTCCAGGGCTCTTATTACACAGTTCAAACCGTTGAGCGCGGCGTTGTTCTACGTTTTGGTAAGTATGTCAAAACCGCCATGCCGGGATTGAACTTCAAGATCCCGCTGGCCGACCAGGTGGTCAAGGTTAATGTGGATACGATCCGTAAGGAAGAGTTCGGATTTCGCACCCGCATCCCGGGCCAGCGCACCCAGTTTGAAAAGCGCGGCTTTGAAGAAGAGTCCCTGATGCTGACCAGCGATCGTAATGTCATCGATGTCGAATGGATCGTGCAGTACAAGGTTGCTGATCCGATCTTTTTCAGCTTCAGGGTTCGGGATGTTCCCCAGGCAGTGCGGGATATCTCCGAAATGACCATGCGCCGTATTGTCGGTAATATGGATTTTGATTACGTGCTCAGTAACCGTGATGTTTTGGCTGCTACCAGCAAGAATGAATTGCAGGATGCCCTGAACCGGTATGAGGCCGGGGTCGATATCGTCACCGTGCAGCTGCAGGATGTGAACCCGCCCGATGCTGTAAAGCCCGCTTTTAACGAGGTGAACGAGGCGGATCAGGACATGAAACGGTTGGTTAACGAGGCGGAAGAGGCCTATAACCGTGAGGTGCCCAAGGCTCGCGGTGACGCGAAAAAGATGCTTGAAGAGGCCCATGGTTATGCAATTGAGCGTGTGAACGAGGCAAAAGGTAATACCGTTCGCTTTCTGGCCGTGCTCAAAGAGTACAAAGCTGCCAAGGATGTAACCCGTCGCAGGCTTTACCTTGAGACCATGCAGAGGGTGTTGCCGGGAATGTCGGAGATCATTGTGGTTGATGAGGAACAGAAGGCCATTGTTCCCTTCATGGACGTGTCCGGCTCCGGTAAGCGGATCGGCAAATAAGATTGCGTATTGAACAGATCAAGCATCCATTAGAGGAAAAATAGTGAATTCCATAGTACGAACACTCGGTATAGTGGTGGTTTTTCTCCTGATCCTGGTGGTCATGAATGGGTTTTATGTCTTGCCCGAGGGCAAGCAGTCCATCATCACCCAGTTCGGTCGCCCCGTTGGGGAGCCCATAACAGAGGCAGGGTTGCAATTCAAGCTGCCTTTTGTGCAGGAGGTAACCTATTTCGATAAGAAAATTCTTATCTGGGACGGTGATCCAAACCAGATCCCCACCAACGACAAAACCTTTGTCTATCTTGATGTCACGGCACGCTGGCGCATTTCCGATGCCCTGGTTTTCTTCAAGGCAGTGAATAATGAGACCCGGGCCATGTCCATCCTCGATGATATCATCGATGGTACGGTTCGCGATCTGGTAAATAAGAACGACTTGGTGGAGATCATCAGAAGCTCCGACTGGACAGCGGATATAATGAGCCGTTCAGTGCCGGAAAACGAGCGGCAGAAAATCAAATTGGGCCGGGATAAGATTACGGCCATGATCCTTGCCGAGGCATCCAAGGCCACTCCGCAGTTCGGTATCGAGCTGGTTGAGGTCATGTTCAAGCGGGTCAACTACATCGAATCTGTGCGGCGCAAGGTGTACGAGCGGATGATCTCTGAGAGAAAGCGTATTGCGGCGGAAAAACGCTCCATGGGTGAAGGGCAGAAGGCTGAGATCATGGGTAAGCTCACCCGCGAACTCAAGGACATCCGTTCCACTGCCAACCGTGAAGCGCAGGAGATCAAGGGTAAGGCGGATGCATCGGCGGCCAAGATTTACGCCACCGCGTACAATAAGGATCCGGAGTTCTACGCCTTTACCAAGACCTTGGAAGGGTATAAGAGATCCTTGGGGAGCAATACCAAGATGGTGATTACCTCGGATTCACCCTTTTACAAATACCTCAAGGATTTGAAATAGAATATTCTGCCTTTAGCTCGGGTGAGAGAGGGGAAACGCTTCCCCTCTAGTCCTGGCTTTTCAGGTCTTCGGGCGTTAAGGGATAATCAGGCCGGTGTTTCTCTGCATCAAAGGGAACCCGGCCTTTTTTGTTGAGTTCGTCAAGAAGCTCATTGAGGTGTTTTTCCACCCCCAATTTATCCCGGCCCAGCTTGCCGAAGCGGCAGGCGCAGGTGGTGAGCTGGCTCTTGCACCAGGGACAGATCTCAACCGGGCAGCCTAAGACATGGAACTCGCCGTCCTCTACCAGGCAGAACGGACACAGCGCCATGTTGAGGTGGGCCGGCACATAGACGGAAAACATGTCCAGGTCCTTGCATTCTTTGATGAAGGACTCTCGGTCGTCATAGCCGAAAAAGCTGAGAACTTCGTCCTCCCAGATACCTTCGGCAAGGTTGCCTAAAAAAGTCGCCCCTTCGGTTGTTGCAAGATAGAGGTAGTCATTCAGCTCTGTGCTTGCGCAGATGAGGAAGGTGCCTTCCTTGTGGTTCAGCAGGCGCAGTATGCGGATGCGGTCGTCTTCCGCCTCGGGCAGGTAGCTGTAAAAGGCGTGAAAGATGTTTAGGGCGATACTGTCCGTGCCGTGTTTTTCCACCAAGGCGTAAGCCTCTTTTCGAAATTCTTCCGGCGCGGCATACTGCACGAGCAGCTTGATCTCATCTAATAGTTCTTGCAGTTGTTTCATGTAGGTCTACGGTGTTTTAATTTCTTGGGTGATGAGCCTAACCCAGTCACTGGTTTCGGCTGCGATATCCTCTGCCTGGCTTATGGCGGTGACCACGGCCAGCCGTTGTGCGCCATGGGCGGTGAGTTCTTTGATGTGCTCTTTTTTGATGCCCCCCATCACGGTAAAGGGAAGGTCGCTATGGGCGGAGAAGCGTCCGATGGCCTCTGGGCCGAGGAAGTCTTTGGCCTCAGCCTTTGTTTTGGTGGAAAAAATCGGGCCGATGTTGTAATAACTTGCCTCTCTGCCTGACACAGCCTTGGCCTGTTCTTCGGTATTGCAGGAGATGCCGATGATCATTTCTGGGGCAAGGCGTCTGATCTCTTCGGGGGGGATATCGCTGTTGCCCACGTGGATACCGTCCGCATCGGCAAGCAGGGCAATGTCGAGCCGGTCATTGACGATAAAGAGGGCCCCTGCCTCTTGGGTCATCCTGCGGAAAATCTTGGCTTTTTCAAGTAAAACCCTGGCAGAGGATTCCTTGTCGCGCAGCTGAACAATACGGGCTCCGCCGGCAAGCACACCTTCCAGCCATTCTATATCAGTGCGGCCATTGGCCAGTTTTTCACAGGAAACCGGGTAAACTGAAACCTCGTCAATAAATTGCTTGAGGCGTTTTGTGTAAATGTCGCTCATGGTCTGTCTTTTGTCTGTGTTAATATTTTGTGATGGTTTTAGCCCTGTCTCAGTGACAACGGGGCAATTGCGAGAGTTTTTTGTGGTAGGAGACTGTTTGTTATCGTTTTGAATTCACGTTGTTTGTTTCGTTTTGGGGGTGTGGCAATATCTGCTTGCGCCTTGAAAAAAAGGACAATTTGAGTATAGTAAACGATTCCATGCCAACTTTCACCAGGGTTTTATATTCTTGGTTTGGGTGAAAGCGGGGAATAGGTTTTATGCGGAGCCGACAGGAATTGGGCATGGGAATCAGAGGTGAGTCGGCAGCAATAATAAGGGTAAGGTATGACAGATAAATTTCAGACAGACGAGATGGCAGAGCTTTTTTTAGGCGGTAAGAAGTATCAGTTGCCCGTGGTAATGGGCAGCGAGGGTGAAAAGGCCGTTGATATTCGCAGCCTGCGTGGCCAGTCAGGGTATATCACCCTGGACAGCGGTTTTATGAACACCGGGTCCTGCTGCAGCAATATCACCTTTCTCGATGGTGAAGAAGGCGTGTTGAACTATCGCGGCTACTCCATTGAGGATCTTGCCGATAACTGTACCTTCATTGAGGTTGCCTATCTTCTGGATCATGGCACTCTGCCTACGACCAGCGAGTTGGCCGAGTTTAGCGATATGCTGAGCCGTTACGCCATGATGCACGAGGACATGATCCGCTTCTTCGACAGTTTCCCGGCCAATAGCCCGCCCATGGCCATCCTCTCTTCCATGGTGAACTCGCTGTGCAGCTTTTATCCGGATATGCTGGATAATCCGCTTGAGAATATCGATAAAATGGCGGCCCGTCTCCTTTCCAAGGTACGGACCATTGCCGCTTTTTCCTACAAGAAATCCATTGGCCAACCCTTGGTCTATCCCCGGCATGATCTGAGTTATTGTGCCAACTTTTTGAACATGATGTTCGACTCCCCGGTCGAACCCTATGAGATTGACCCGACCGTGGTCAAGGCCTTAAACAAGTTGCTCATCCTCCATGCCGACCATGAGCAGAATTGCTCCACCTCCACGGTCCGAATGGTTGGCAGTGCCCGAGTAAACTTGTACGCCTCTATTTCTGCCGGCATCAGCGCCCTGTGGGGCCCGTTGCACGGCGGTGCCAACGAGGCTGTGCTGGAGATGCTGGGTCAGATCCACAATGAGGGTGGCGATTATAAAAAATACATCGCCCGGGCCAAGGATAAGAATGATCCCTTCCGTTTGGTAGGTTTTGGCCATCGGGTGTACAAGACCCATGACCCGAGATCCCGCATAATCAAGCGGGCCTGTGACGATGTGTTGGCCGCCTTGAAGATTGATGATCCGCTCCTTGATATTGCCCGGGAACTTGAGGAAGTTGCCCTCAAGGATCAATATTTTGTTGAGCGTAACCTGTATCCCAACGTGGATTTTTACAGCGGCATCATTTATCGGGCCATTGGCATTCCCACCAACATGTTTACCGTGATGTTTGCCCTGGGGCGCTTGCCGGGCTGGATTGCCCATTGGAAAGAGATGTGGGATGATCCCGACTGGCGTATCAGCCGCCCGCGCCAGATTTATGTAGGGGCTGAAAGTCGTAAATTTGTTCCCATTGAGGAGCGGGTGAGCGAAGAGTAGCTGAAAATTTGTTGCGTATTTTCAAAGGCCGGATGGGAACTTTTCCATCCGGCCTTTTTTATTACCTTATGATTTTCCGTTGTCGGTTCACAAGAAAAAATGGGTATGCAGAAAAAAAAATCAAAAAAAGTTTAAAGTTTTTTTCCGGTGGGGTCGATGCGATTATTGGTGTGTTTTGTTTTGAATAAATAACGCCATTTATGAGGTGTGTTGTGCGCATCAATACCATACTTGCCGGACAAACCCAGGCCCTGGCTGGACTCAGTCAAAGTCAGCTAGGCCAGTCGACCCAACAGCCCCAAGAGAACCAACAATCGGTCTCTGGTGGGCAAGAGGACAGTTTTGTTCAGGGGGAATGGTGGAAAAATCAGGCCCGCGCTGTTGAGTCGCCAGCAAATTCCGTTCAGGGATGTAACTGCGGGCAATGCCCGGCCTGTGCAAGTCGTAGCTATGCCTTGCAGGGACAAACCAATACTAATGCACAACCCGCAATACCTGCAGATGGTGTCCCGCAAGCAAGTGAACAGGTTCCGGCCAGTCCAGAGTCTTCCTCTGTTTCTCCGCAGGAAGCAGGATCAGCTCCAACTGTTGAGCAAGCCCAAGGGGCTGAAGCAGAACAACCCGGCCCGGAACAAAGTGGCCTTGCCACCGGCCCCAAAGGGTTGGATGGTGAGCCCCTGAGCCAGGCCGAGCAGATGCAGTTGGCCGAGCTCAGGCAGGTCGATACCGAGGTTCGGGCCCACGAGATGGCGCATCTGGCTGCCGCCGGTGCCCATGCCCGCAGCGGCATGAGTTTTCAGTATCAGAAAGGACCTGATGGCAAGAGTTATGCAATAGGTGGGGAGGTGAGTATCGATACCTCAAAGGCAGCTGATCCTGCCGCGACCATCAGCAAAATGCAGACCGTAAGGGCCGCCGCTTTGGCCCCGGCTAATCCATCTGCCCAAGACCGTAAGGTAGCGGCCAGGGCAGCCATGACCATCACCGAAGCAACCCAAGAGATGCGGATGGTCGAACTGGAGCAGAGCAAGAAGGCTGCAGAGCGGCAGGGTGTGACTCCTGCAGCAGGGCAGGATGGAGGACCGACAGAGAGTACTCAGTCCACTACAGGCAGTGGTGCAGCAGAGCCGGCATCAGTTGCCGGAGCAAACCAGGCTGCAGAGGCCCAAGCAAAACCGCTTCCCGGACCCATAGCTGCCTATGCAGGCAAGCCCCAGGCCCAGGCGAGTCAGATATCCGTTACAATTTAGCGCCTGCTAAATTACCCCACACATCGATTCAAAGTTGTCACATTCCCGCTGGCAGCGGAAAGGACAAGGCTCCTTGTTGAACCATTTTTTCTTGGGGCACCAGTATCTGTCCTTAAACGGCTCGTTGCAGCCGGTGCGAGTCAGCTTTTGCCGATTCTTATTGCCAAATTTAACCGTATCTTCTTGAATCGAAAAACGAATGATGGTCATTCCTTTTCCTCCCTTGTACGGGTTGGCCGGATGAACCTCCTTGTTCCATCCCTTACCAACATTATCGGCAAGAATTCTGCTGTGGTAAAGAACTTATTGAGTTTTTCCAGGGCGTTGGAGTCTGTGGTGTCTTTCATGCTGCAGAAAACAGCGTGCAAGGATGGTGTGATTATGGCATGTGCACGACCCTGTCGTGGGTGCCTATTGGTTTGCATATTGACTATCAAAAAACCCTGTGTTACATACATTCATTTGGCCTTGCGGCCATCCGAGCTGTCTGATTTTTCTGACTATTTTCATTATTCCTCTCTATGGGGCGTCTTTGTTTTTTCTGTATTTATTAAAACGTCCGATATGAGTGTTTGAGGAGAGTTAAAGTATATGCGTACTGATATTGTACATATTGGAGCCGGTGAGCTTACTTACGAGATTCGCAACATTGTCAATGTCGGCAATAAGTTGCAGAAGCTCGGAATCAAGGTGTACTGGGAGAATATTGGCGATCCGGTTGCCAAGGGTGAAGAGATCCCCTTGTGGATGAAAAAGATCGTGGCTGATCTCGCCATGGAAGATGCCTCATACGGCTATTGCCCCACCAAGGGTATGCTGGATACCCGCGAGTTTTTGGCGGCAGAGACCAATAAGCGCGGGGGCGTGCAGATCAGCCCTGAGGATATTATTTTCTTTAACGGCCTGGGCGATGCCATCAGCAAGGTCTTCGGCCTTTTAAAGCGGACTGCTCGTGTGGTTGTGCCCTCACCGAGTTATACCACCCATTCATCGGCCGAGGCAGCCCATGCCGGAGACAGGCCTGTCTGCTACCGTTTGGATCCCAACAATAATTGGTACCCGGATCTCGGTGATCTTGAGCGACGTATCAAATACAACCCGGCAGTAAGCGGCATTCTGATCATCAACCCGGATAACCCCACCGGTGCTGTCTACCCGAAGGAAATCCTCGTCGGCATGGTGGAACTGGCAAAGAAATATGACCTGTTCATCATCTGCGACGAGGTCTATCAGAACATCATATACAACGACCAGAAGACCGTGCCTCTCTCCGACATCATCGGCGATGTGCCGGCGTTGAACATGCGCGGTATTTCCAAGGAGATGCCGTGGCCGGGCGGGCGTTGCGGTTGGGTCGAGGTTTATAATGCCGATAAGGACCCCATGTTTGCAAAATATGTGGCCTCGGTTCTGAATGCCAAGATGCTGGAGGTCTGTTCCACCACCTTGCCCCAGAGGACCATACCCGTGCTCATGAGTCACCCGGAGTATGTGCCCTACCTGGAAGAACGCACCAGGCGTTATGAGAAATTTTCAAACATCGCCTATGACACCTTGAAAGATCTGGACCAGGTCCTGGTCAACCGGACCAACGGCGCCTTTTACATGAGTGTGGTTTTTAAAGATGGCGTATTAAACAGTAAACAGACCCTGCCCATTGACAACCCCGAGGTCAAGCTGCAGGTGGAGAGCCTGGTCGGTGGGCCGGATGTGGAGCCGGATAAGCGGTTTGTTTATTATCTTTTAGGTTCCACCGGGGTTTGCGTGGTACCGCTTTCTTCTTTCGCCACCGAACTCCAAGGGTTCCGTATTACCCTGCTTGAGCGTGACGAGGCTCGTTTTACCCGTATCTTCGAGACTATTGCGCAGGCTATTAAGGATTATTGCTCTTCGTAAATTGATTGCATGGCGCCACATTTGCTTCGAAGTCTACGCTTATCTGTCTGGGGGGGGCGCATACTAACGTATAGCTCGCAATCCCTTTCCGCGCATCTGTAGCACCCTGCAACCAATTACAGGGCGGGTGGACAAGATGCTTGAGCAAAGTTAGGATAAAGAGAATAAAAAAAAGCCTCTTTCCTGATTGGGTAAGAGGCTTTTTTCTAGTGTGTGATATCTCTTTTGTTTACTTCTTGGCCGCCTTGCTCGTTTTCTTCGCTTGTTCCCGCCCCACATACCGGAGCAGCTTCTTGTCCAGTCGGGCCATATGCGGCAGCTTGCGAATTTTTTCGCTGTCGCGCTGGTTGTTGACGTTGATCACCACCAGGCGTTTGGCCCCGTTGCCATAGGCATTGCTTAAGTCCACCACAGCACCGATCACCACCAAACGTCCGCTGGCCACTCGGCTCTGGTAGCGTTTGACCGCCTCGGCCACCTGGAAATCTACATTGCGTTCAACCAGGCGCAGCCATTTATCCTTTTTGCTCAGCTTGTCTTTCTTAGCTGCTTTTTGTCCGGCCAGAGGCAGATGCAGATGGTCAAGCTCTTTTCTCAAAAAGGGGTCCAGATGGGCATAGCCCTCGTTGAAGAGCCGCAGGGCCTCGCTGTCTGTGTTGCCGGTGATAAGAAGAACGGGGCTGTAGAGGTGAATCACACCGTAATCCACGGCGCCGATGGAAGGGGCCAACTGATTGCCCAGGTTGCGGACGGTATAAATCTTGGCCTCGGGGTTCTTGGAAAAGAGCGTTGTCTGAATCCTGGCGTCACAATCCGCCAGCCAAGTCATGTGGGGGACGATATCCCCCTTGGCCTTTATGACTTTTTTTGTTTTTGCGGCAATGACCGTGTCGTTACAACGGATCATTTCTTCAATGATTTGAAAGGGAGGCACACCCGCACGCAGTTTCTTCACTGGCCGCATCTTGGCCCCTGCCACACCGATAACAAAGACAAGCAGAATACAGGTTAATGTGAGATGTTTAATCCGCATGATCTCGCTCCTGGACAATATTAAGGCAGAATAGTTCTACTCTCCATTATCGGTCAACAAAAGTGAATCTGAAATTTTTGTCTGTTTGATTTCATAGTTCGTGCCTTGACAAGGGTTGTGAGCATACTTATTATTGCTCTCAACTCTGATTGTTTACTAGAAAAAATCAAGTTATTTGAACAAGATACAATTTTGCGGACGTTCATCCCGTAAGGAGGAAAGGGTGTCTGGGCAAGAAGAAAAAAATGAAGAGATCGTAGAGACTGCCGAGCCCTCTATTGAGGAAGAGGCAAGTGCTGCGGAAGAAAACGGGCAGGCCGAGGTTGAGGCCGAAGAAGTTGCCCAAGATGAAAGTGGTGATGATTTGGCCGAACAACTAGCAAAGGCACAGGAAGAGCTCAGAGAGCAGCAGGAGCGTGTGCTGCGCATGGCGGCTGAACTGGAAAACTTTAAAAAACGTATGCAACGTGAGCGTGAGAGCGCGCTTAAGTTCGCGGAAGAAAATATCCTCAAAGAGTTACTCCCCAGCATTGACAATTTGGAACGGGCCATTGAACAGGGCCAAAATTCTGATGATATCGCCGCCCTGCTTGAAGGGGTGGAGATGACCAATAGAGGGTTGCTTACTACGTTGGATAAATTTGGTGTTAAATCTCTGGAGGCAGCGGGCCAAACTTTTGACCCCAACTTCCATGAGGCTTTGGCCATGGAGCACAGTGACGAGGTTGATGAAAACCTCATCCTCCAGGAGTTCCAGAAAGGTTACATGTTTAAAGATCGTCTGATCCGCGCCGCGAAAGTGGTCGTCTCTAAGGGTAAGGCAGAAGAATAAACTCGATGGTCTGTATCGTTTTATAAGGAGAAAAAGTCATGGGAAAAATTATTGGTATTGACTTAGGAACAACAAATTCATGTGTCGCTGTTATGGAAGGTGGCGATCCAAATGTTATCGCCAATGTGGAAGGAAATAGGACCACGCCCTCGGTCGTAGCCTTTTCTGACGGCGGTGAGCGGCTGACCGGCCAGGTTGCCAAGCGCCAGGCTGTTACCAACCCCACTAAGACGCTGCATGCAATCAAGCGTATGATCGGTCGCAAATTCACCGATGCCGAGGTGAAAAAGAGTATTGAGATCAGCCCCTTTGAAATCAAAGAGGGTAAAGACGGCGATGCCGTGGTCGAGGTGGATGGCAAGAGTTATGCCCCGGCCGAGATATCCGCCATGGTTCTGACCAAGATGAAGCAGACCGCCGAGGAGTATCTGGGCGAAGAGGTAACCGATGCGGTTATCACTGTTCCTGCTTACTTTAACGATAGCCAGCGTCAGGCCACCAAAGATGCCGGACGTATTGCCGGCTTGAATGTGCAGCGCATTATCAACGAGCCCACCGCAGCCTCATTGGCCTACGGCCTTGATAAGAAGGGTGAGGAGAAAATCGCGGTATTTGACCTTGGCGGCGGTACCTTTGATGTCTCCATCCTTGAGATCGGCGATGGTGTTTTCGAGGTTAAATCCACCAACGGTGATACCTTCCTCGGTGGTGAAGATTTTGATATGCGTATCGTCAACTGGATGGCCGACGAGTTCAAACGGGATCAGGGTATTGATCTCAGGCAGGACAAGATGGCCCTGCAGCGCCTTAAAGAAGAAGGTGAGAAGGCCAAGATGGAACTCTCCACTACCATGGAGACCGAGATCAACCTGCCCTTTATTACCGCAGATGCATCCGGCCCTAAGCATCTCAACCTCAAGCTCTCCCGCGCCAAGCTGGAAGATCTGGTTGATGACCTGATCGAGCGTACCGTGCAACCTTGCATTACTGCACTGAAGGATGCCGGTGTTTCCGCTTCTGAGATCGATGAGGTGATCCTGGTCGGTGGTATGAGCCGTATGCCCAAGGTGCAGGCCAAGGTTCAAGAGATCTTCGGCAAGGAGCCCCATAAGGGTGTGAATCCTGATGAGGTTGTGGCCATTGGAGCCGCAGTCCAGGGTGGCGTCCTGCAGGGTGATGTGAAAGACGTTCTCCTTCTCGATGTTACTCCGCTCTCCCTTGGTATTGAGACCTTGGGCGGCGTTATGACCAAGCTTATTGAGAAGAACACCACTATCCCCACCAAGAAGAGCCAGGTATTTTCAACGGCTGCCGATAATCAGCCTGCCGTTTCCATCCACGTACTCCAAGGTGAGCGCGAGATGGCAGAGACCAATAAGACCATCGGTCGCTTTGAGCTTGCCGACATCCCGCCCGCACCGCGTGGCGTACCGCAGATCGAGGTTACCTTTGACCTTGACGCCAACGGCATCCTGCATGTGCACGCCAAAGATATGGGAACCGGCAAAGAGCAATCCATCAAGATCACTGCCTCAAGCGGTCTTTCCGAGGAAGAGATCGAGAAGATGAAGAATGATGCCGAGGCCCATGCCGATGAGGACCGCAAGCGCAAAGAGGAAGTCGAGGTCACCAATCAGGCCGACTCTTTGATCTACGCTACGGAGAAGAGCCTCAAAGATCTTGGCGACAAGGTTGATGAAGAGACCAAGAGCAATGTGGAAAAAGAGATTGAGAACCTGAAAAAGGCCATCGAATCTAAAGATATCGAGGCGATCAAGTCAGGCACCGAGTCTCTGACCCAAGCCTCCCATAAACTGGCAGAGATGATGTATGCCCAGGCAAGCCAGGAGCAGCAGGGTGCTGCCGGTGATGCGGGTGGTGCTGACGATGCCGGTGGCAAAAAGGACGATGACGACGTGGTCGACGCGGACTTTGAAGAAGTGAAGTAAACGAAACGAGCCAGAATCATTCTGGGTGAAGCTATGGGGCGGGAGAGAAATCTCCCGCCCCATTTTTTTTGTGGGTCCGGTTGCCGGAGGCGTAGCTTCTGTTGAGCGGAAACAACAGCTGCTAATTCCTTTAAAAAATATGCTATGCTACATAAAGGACAAGGGCAGAACTCAAAGGGATCCCACGCGGAATGGACAATGCGGTAGACAGCAGACTCACAGAGATTTTCTCCACCCTCAACCTCAGTGATTTTCCTGTGCTCAAAGAGCATGCGAAGGCTCTAAAAAAAATGGTGGCCGCACCGCGCACTACCATGCAGGAGATGGTTGAGCTTTGTCAGCGTGACTATGGCCTGACCGTGAAGGTTCTGCGCGAAGCCAACTCTGATTTTTACTCCCACACCCGCTCAGTCACAGCTGTAAATACAGCCGCCGGTAGAATCGGGTTTGATTCCATTAAGGATCAGGTTGCCGGCCTTTCTCAAATGGAGGATGTGGCAGGCATGGTAGGGGAGGGTGAGATTATGCCCCTTGTTGCCAGGTCATTCTTGAGTGCCAGTCTCTGCCGGGCCATTGTGAAGGAAAAACGTTTACCGGTGCCGCCCGATGATGCCTTTGTCTGTGGGTTGTTGCACAAGATGGGCCGCGTTGCTGCCTTGATTTTTCTTTCCGAGCGATACCGGCGGGTGCGCACCCTTGAGGCCGATGGCCATGATGAAGATGCCGCGGCCCGGCAAGTTTTTTATGGGCTCTCCTATGCGGAGCTTGGCATGGAGGTGGCAAGGTTTTGGAATTTTCCGGATCTTCTCATCTCTGCCATGGAACCGGCCCCCCCTCCGCCCCGTGGCAGGAACGATCCCGAGGGCATCATGCAAAACCTGGTCAGCTTGAGTAATCGACTGGTGGATGCCGTTTGTGAAGGAGGCGGCACCAATATCCTCTTTGATGAGTATGGCGAGTATCTCTCGCTCAACAAGGAGGAGGCTCTCAAGCTGCTTGAGGCGTGTGTGGGCGAAACCAAGGGCTTTGCCAAGGCATACAAACAAAAGCTTCTCGGCTATAAAATTACCGGTAAGATCAAGCGGATGGAGAGCGTTATCTCCGGCTCTATCCGGGCAAAACGCACTGTGGGTATCGCACAGCAAGAGCGCAAAGAGCAGCCCACCCAGGGTACTGATCCGGTAAAGGTTTTCTTCGACAAGGTGAATCGGGCCTTAAAGGAGCGCAGACCCTTTAAAGAGATTTCCACCATGCTCCTTGAGGCCTTGCAAAAGGGAGTGGGGCTGGACCGTGCCCTTCTTGCCAGTCTGGACACCACGGAGGAGGGCATGTTTCTCCAGGGGCGTTTCGGGGTGGGGGATATCATGCAGCAGGAGATCAGGGGCTTTCACTACGACCTCTCGGATCCGGGCGATGCCATCACCAACTGCCTGGCCATGCGGGAGGACAGCTCATTGATCATCGATAATCTTTCGCCGCTTACTAAGGAAGTGCGCAACCTCATGTTCGGGCGCTTCCTTTATCTCATGCCGCTCTTTTCCCAGGGCGCTCCCTTGGGCCTCTTATTGCTGGATAGAAAGCCGGGCCGTTTGCCGCTCTCCAAGGCACAGATGTCCGCCGCCAGCGCCTTACGTGATCTGTTTATCCTCGGGATTCGCACAGACAGCCAAGGTTTTTTCAACGGCTGATCTTATCCCTTTGTCGCATCATGTTCAGGAGAGCCAACCCTTTATACCTCTGCCTGCTCAACCCACCCAAGGCCTCTGGTGCTGAGCGGCCATCCCGATGAGTCTGACTTATCTTTCCTCAGTGGCAGAAAATGGTTGCCTCGCGTAAGGTTTTTTTTTAACATCCTCACCTTGTCTTTAGGATGAACAATTTTCCCGTAAGAAGGCGGGCTTACCTACAATTTATACCCGAGTGTGACTATGCGAGTTCTTTCTGGAATCCAGCCCTCTGGGCAATTACATATTGGTAATTATTTCGGCATGATGCACCCCATGATCGAGAACATGGATAAGAGCGACCTTTTCGCCTTTATCGTCGATCTTCATGCCCTGACTTCGGTTCATGATCAGGAGCGGCTTTCCGTGGGGACCATGGAGGCGGCGGCCGATTTTTTGGCCCTTGGGCTTGATCCGGACCGTTGCACCTTTTGGGTCCAGTCCGATGTGCCCGAGGTAACGGAGTTGACCTGGATTCTCTCCACCCTGACCCCCATGGGGTTGCTGGAGCGTTGCCATTCCTACAAAGATAAAGTGGCCAAGGGCATTGCCCCGAGCCACGGTCTTTTTGCTTATCCGGTTCTTATGGCAGCCGATATCCTGCTCTACCAGGCCGAGCGTGTGCCAGTGGGTAAGGATCAGAAGCAGCACATCGAGGTGACTCGAGATGTCGCTATCAAGTTCAACAACACCTTTGGCGAGACCTTTGTTCTGCCCGAGCCGGTGATTAGCGACGATCTGGCCACCGTTCCCGGCCTGGATGGTCAGAAGATGTCCAAGTCATACGGCAACACCATCCCCATCTTTGCCGAGAGCGAAAAGGCGCTTAAAAAACAGGTCATGGCCATTGTCACCGATGCTACCCCGGTGGAGGACCCCAAGGACCCGGACAAGTGCAACCTCTACAATATCTATAAGCTCTTTGCCCCCAAGGATCGCCTTGACGATGTGCATTCCCTCTATGTGAACGGCGGGGCCATGTATGGCAAGATCAAGCTGGAGTTGGTGGATATTCTTTGGGAGTATTTTCGTGAGGCCCGCGAGAAACGCGAGCAGTATCTGAATGATCCTGCGTCCCTGCGGGAGATCCTGCACAAGGGTGGGGAAAAGGCCCGTGTCCAGGCAGCAAAGACCCTAGACCTGGTCCGTGATCGGGTAGGATTGAAGTATTAAAAGAAATTAGCCACGAAACCCACGAAAGAACACAAAA
>CAYLQA010000061.1:0-16671 GCA_964385695.1 uncultured Desulfobulbia bacterium
CAGCTATATTGCCCGGCCTGCTTGCGCACATCTGCACCGCCCGTGAGCGTTTACATGCTTTCGGGGGCAGTGACGCCGATTAAGTTCAGCCCGTTTCTGAACACCACGCTTAAAGCTTTTGCCAACCAGAGCCGGGCCAGAGTGAGCTCCTTGTCGTCGGAAACCACCCGATGATCATGGTAGTAGCTGTGCAGTTGTCCGGCAAGATCCTGCAGGTAAAAAACAATCCGGTGCGGCGCAAGATCCAAGGCAGCACTCTGCACCAGGGCAGGGTAAGCGGCCATGGCTTTGAGCAGGTCCATCTCCACGGGCAGGTCCAGGCGGTGGAGCGGCGCGCTATCAAGTTCACCGAGCTCAATGTCAACGCTGGCCGCCTTTTTGGCGATACTGTGCAAACGGGCATGGGCATACTGCACATAAAAGACCGGGTTCTCCTTGCCCTCTTTGGTGGCCAATCCCAAATCGAACTCCAACTGGCTGTCCGCCTTGCGCATGAGGAAGAAGAAACGGACCACATCCGGGCCGACCTCATCGAGCAGTTCATCCACTGTTACAAAGTTTGCCTTTCTGGTGGACATCTTCACCTGCTGGCCGTCCCGCATCAGGGTGACAAACTGGTGCAGGATCACGGTTATCTTGCTTGGGTCAAAGCCCAGGGCCTCAACACCTGCCAAAACATCGGGCACCGTGGCAATGTGATCGGAGCCGAAGATATTGACCATCCAGTCAAAATTGCGGCGAAACTTTTCCCGGTGGTAGGCAATATCCGGCAGCCTATAGGTGGGCTCACCCGTGGACTTGATGATGACCCGGTCCTTATCCATGCCGAACTCGGTGGTCTTGAACCAAACCGCATCGTCCTCTTCGTAGACCAAGCCCTTCTCCCTCAGGGTAGCGACCACATCATCGATCTGGCCGTTCTCATACAGGGAGTGCTCGTTGTAATAATTGTCAAACTTGATATCAAGACGCAGCAGGGTGGAGTTGATGTCCTCAAAGATAAGGGACTCGGCCTTTTCCTTAAAAGGGGTCACATCGGGCTCGTCTTTGACCGAATCGCCATTTTCCTCGATCAGGGCCTGGGCAATTTCCTTGATATACTCACCCTGGTAACCATCCTCGGGGAACTCATTGGGCAGGCCCAGTAGCTCAAGGTATCGTGCCCTGGTGGACTCACCCAGAACCCGCATCTGCCTGCCGGCATCATTGTAATAATACTCCCTGCTCACCTCATGGCCGGTGGCAAGGAGCAACCGACAGATGGCATCGCCCAACACGGCTTGGCGGCCATGGCCCACGCTTAATGGCCCGGTAGGATTGGCGGAGACAAACTCCACCAAGACCTTTTTCCCTTTGCCCACCTCGGTGAGACCAAAACTCAGATCCTGCTTGCAAACTTCAGGAAGGACGGAGAGCCAGACCGACTCGTTCATGGTGAAATTGATAAAACCTGGGCCTGCGATCTCCACCTTGGCCAGCAGGTCTGTGTGGGAAGAAATCATCTCCACGAGCTGGTTTGCGACCTCGCGCGGGTTGCGTTTTTCTTTACCGGCAACCACCAAGGCCATATTGGTGGAAAGATCCCCCTGCCCCTTATGTTTTGGTTCCTCCACGGTGTAGCTGCCCTGGGCCGCGTCGCTCCAGAGTCCTTGCTCTACACCCTTGGTAAAACAATCATCTATCAGTTGTTTGAGCCGTGCCTTTATCATCTCGTGTCACACGTTTTATTTTTTTAAAATTATTCATCGCTGCCGGTATAGAGCCGCTCATTACAGGCCCCGAACAGGCAGAGTATTTCATAGTTAATGGTCTCAGACCATCCGGCAATTTCCGTGGCCGTGATCTCTTCTTCCCCCTGCCTGCCCATGACCACCACCTCATCACCCTCGTGGACCTCAGGCAGATCGGTGACATCGGCCATGCAGGCATTCATGCAGATCATGCCGCGGATGAGTACTCGCCTGCCTTGGATCAAGACCTGGGCCTTGCCTGTCAAGCGGCGGAGGTAACCGTCATCATAACCCACGGGAATCACGGCCAGGCGGGTAGGTCTATCCGTCACAAAACGGTGGCCGTAGCTGATACCATGCCCGGCCGGGATCTCTTTCACCTGGATCGCCCGGCTGACAAAGCGCATGGCCGGTGTGAGCGCAACAGGCATTTCATTTCGCAGCCACTCGACCGGGTAGCAGCCATACAGGGAGACACCGGGGCGGACCATGTCAAAATGGCACTGTGGGCTTCGCATCAGTGCCGCTGAGTTGGCAATATGCAGCGGTTGCAGTTTTGTCCCCTGCGCCTTATGCCTTTCCACGATTTTGGAAAAGCGTTCGACCTGCTCTACAAGCAATTTCTCATCGGCAGGGCTGTCCGCCTTGGGAAAATGAGTCATCATTGCCGAAAGCTTCAGGTTGGCAAAACGGCCAATTTCAGTGATGAGACCATCTACCTCATTAGGCATGATGCCCAGGCGCCCCATCCCCAGATCCACCTTGAGGTGAAGAGCAATACTCTTTCCCGCCTGCTGTGCGGCTGCATCAAGGGCGGGCAAAACCTCCGGGCCATAGACAACCGGGCTGAGATCGTGCTCGGCAACTGTCTGGGCATGATCCTTATCCACACCGAGCAGGACAATGATGTCACCCGCAATACCGGCCTGCCGAAGTCGAACACCCTCTTCCACCTCAGCCACGCCAAAGGTCCGGGCCCCGGCCTCGGAAAAGGCACGGGCTGCCGGGACAAGACCATGCCCATAGGCATTGGACTTGACGATGGCCATGATGCGGACCTCTTTGCCCACAAAGTCCTGCATGGCTTTAAAGTTATGCGCCAGGGCAGCAAGGTCAATCTCGACTCTGTTCCAGGAAGAGCTCATTGGCTATTTAACATCCTCCCTTCTGAGACTTTGCCACTTCTGCCACAGCAAACGGCTAGAAAAAAACAACCCTGCCCCCACGGCCAGATAAACGCACCCGACCAAGGCAGGAGATATCCCCGAGGTTCTTAAAAAACGGCCAAAGAGCATCATGCAGACAACAAGGCCCCACATCTTCCACGAATAAACCCCGCCAATACAGGTGCCGTCCTGGAAGGAAAGGATACGCTCGATATTCCTGCGCGCCGACTTATCAAGAACCAGCAAGGATTTTACCACACCGACCGCGATGGAGAGAAGAGGCAGGAGTATATCCTGCCAGCCGTGCATCTTGTAGCCGCGCACCATGAGGTAAAAACCGATCAGGCTCCACATAAAGGCTGCAGTCAGCAAATGGGTTGGAACCGAAGCACCTGGCTTGAATTTGGTAATCCCTTCGCTCATGGCGTAGATAACCCTGCTTTACAAACGACAAGAGGGAAACAAGGCCAGGCCCGGTTTCCCAAAAGAAATAGGCCTACCCCCACAAAGGGGATAGGCCTACGGATAAACAGAATACTCTGCAAAATCCTACATTACACCTCGGCAACGGTGATGGCGCCTTCAGGGCAAACCTCAACGCAGGTCTCACAACCGAGACACTCGTCAGCGTTTACAGGATCAGCTTTGCCGTCTTCCATCTCAAAAACCTGAGCCGGGCAAGCGTTTACACATTCTTCGTCACCGCTACATTTGTCATTATCTACATCGATCTGCCACATGGTTATACCTCCATATAGTGTTTAAAAAAAATTGCTTTTAGAGTGGATACGCACCTTACAAAAATTGTGGCACAAACAGCACTCTAGAGTTCCAATTATTAGACTAAAAACAGCATACTTCCTCTAATGCACCCTCATTTTTTTGTCAACAGAAAAGCATAAAATAATACCGATTTACTGAGCTATATAATGATAGCGAAAACCATATTGAGATTCCCTCGGTAGATAAGCACCCGAAGGGTGACTTCGTATCACAGGGAATCTCGGTATGTAAGGAGGTTAACTTTATAACATTCGCTCACTCCCTCCGCTGCAAATAGCGAAGAATCGTTTCGCTTTGCATGTTGACCTTCACCAGCCGATCATTTACCATACCGGGCTGTTAACAGATTATTTTTTACCCGAACGGTGATTGCCCATGAAGCTTAAAAAGAACAAGAAAAAGAATAAAGGCCCCAGCGAAAAGTTGGTGGCAGAGAAAAATGAAGAAGGAATGATCGGCGGCATCCTTGAAGGAAGCCCGGATGCAGTCGGTGTTGCGGTTATTCGCCTTGATTGCGGATGCCGTAAAATGGCGGCGGTTGACAAAGAGGGCGAACCGGCCAGCAAGGTCATCATGTACCGGGACAAGGCTGATGCCATCTGTGAGCAGTGCAAAAATGACGATGGTGCCTTTTCCCGAGTAATCGCCCAGTTTATCCACTGGGATGAGCCGGAACCCGATCTTGCAATCAAGAAGAAGATCTCAGATAAGGTTCTGGGCAGCTACCAGACCCACTAGAGCCTACCCCTCTTTTTTATAGGCAGTTGCCTTTTCAACCAGGAGCCGGGCCCATTGCGGAGTACCGGCTGCATGGATATGGGTGTAAAGGGCCAAGACATTCTTATAGACCAGGCCGTCCCGGCCATCGACAAAGCCGACTCCACGCTGCATGGTAAAGGCCAGATCCTCTGATTTGCCGTCCCAGGATAAAATTGTGCTGTACCGGAATTCGTGCCCGCTGATCTCTGTGCCGTCTCCATAATAGGGGTTGGGACGATCTGCAGTGAGCACCGTATACCCGTGTGCCTGTGGCTTTTTTCTGAGGCCGTAACGCACTGGAAAGATCCCGCACAGGGGAAAGACCTCCCCTTCAAGCTCCATGCTCTCGCCAAGATAGATCAGGCCGCCGCACTCGGCATATATTGGTAGTCCTTTATCTGCCGCATCCTTGAGGGAATTTCGAAATGCAACATTGGCAGACAATGCACGGGCACTGGTCTCGGGAAAGCCACCCCCAATATAAAGGCCATCCAACTCCGGCAATTCTTGCGCGGTCAAGGCGTTGACCTCGACAAGTTCCGCCCCCTGCTTCACCAAACCCTCAAGGTTTTCCGCATAGTAAAACTGAAAAGCTGCGTCTTTAAGCACACCGATCCGTACCTTTTTTTCCACGGGTGCCGCAACCGAAGCTTCAAGCGGCACCGCAACCGGCTGCATGAGGCCCTCTATGGCTGCAAGATCCAAAGATTCATTGGCCTTGGCCGCCAAAGTCTGAATCGCCTCCCCGGCCGCGTCATGCTCCGGGGCCGGGGTAACACCGAGATGACGCTGGGGGAAGACATCCTCTTTTGACCGCCTGATGGCCCCAACTACTGGAATACCGGCATACTTCTCCACTGCCTCGCGCACCACCTTTTCATGACGTGCGGTGCCGATGCGGTTCAGAACCACACCGGCGATGGTGACATCCGGGTCCAGCATCTTACAACCCAAGACAAAAGCGGCAACTGTTCGGGTTACCTTGGTGCAATCCACCACCAAAATAATGGGCAGGCCTAAGGTCTTGGCCAGTTCCGCCGTGCTGAAGGAACCCTCGGCATCCACCCCGTCATACAACCCCCGGTTCCCCTCAACCACGACAAGCTCCCTGCCTGCAATATGCTTGGCCACGGATTGCGCCACGGCCTCGGGAGTCATCAGATACTGGTCCAGATTATAACAGGGGTAATCACTGGCCTTGGCCAGCCAGCCTGCATCGATATAGTCCGGCCCCTTTTTAAAGGGCACAATTTTGCGGCCCGCCTCGGTCATGGCAGCGGCAATGCCCACAGCAACCACGCTCTTGCCGCTGCCGCCGCCCATGCCTGCCACCACCACACCCTTAGGTATATTGCTCATTTCACTCACGACTTTTGCCCATCTATATAATTACGTTATTTCCCTTGTGAATATCGCCTCAAAAGACCATCTCATATTCTCCCTGTCAAGCTCTCTCCTGCTTCGTGGCTTGCGAGAACGTGGCGGCAAAGATTTTGACGAAGTATTCACCATATGGTAACTTTCCCACCTTGCAAAATCAAAAGTCGTGCTTATAAGTATCACACCCTGAAAGCAGGCTGAAAAAACTGATCATCTCCTGCCACCATCGCCGTGTGATCAAGTCACACCGCTGGCAGCGAAATAACTTTAATTACAGAGGTCCACCATGAGTGAAGAAACACAGTCAACAGATATCAACGAAGTCATTAAAGAGCTGGAAGATAAATGCGCTGAACTGCCCGATAACGTCTTGGCCCATCACCATTTGGCCATGGTCTATCTCAAGGCCGGACGCCGCGATGATGCTGTCAGCGAACTTGATAAATGTATTGAGCTTGATGACCAGTGCGTTGAGGCCTATGTCAATCTTGGCGCCATATATTTTGAAATGGGCGAACTTGAAAAAGCCATGAAAAACAATAAAACCGCCCTGACCATCCACTCTGAAAACGCCCAGGCCCATGCAAACATTGGCCTGATCTGGCAACAACAGGGTGAGGCGGATAAGGCGATTGAAGCGTATCAAAAAGCGATCCAGAACGACCCCAAACTCGTTACCGCCTGGATCAATCTGGCCACAGTGCACATCATGGCAGGCGAGTTCGACCAGGCAATCAACGATGCAAGCGAGGCCTTAAAGCTTGATCCCGATTTTGCCATGGCCCACAACAATCTGGCTGTGGCGCATTTTTACAAAAAAGAATTCACCCAGGCCCAGCAGTCGGCAGAAAAAGCAAAATCTCTCGGCTACCAAGTCGACCCGCGCTTTCTTGAAGCGATCTCTCAAGAGCTCAGCTAATGGCCAAGAACATCGACATCAAGGTGCGCCCTTGGTGCCCCTTCTGCGGACAAAACGTGGGACGGCCGCAACCGCCGGTGAACCGCAAACTCGGTGAGTTTGACGTGGGCACCTGTCAATGCGGGGCGGTTTACACCTGCGATGCAACCGGCCACAACATTGGTTCGGCCATGATCGAAACCCTGGTCTATGCCTGTAACGATGATTGGGATCTGGCCTGGGAACTTATGCCCGAGGATGATTATCTTTCTGGGCGCATTGAAAACTACGACGAAGAAACACACCAGGTTCTGGACCAGAAGCATATGGATGGTCGCTATGTCCGTGGTGTGCTCTACTTTATTCGTTTGCATAAGGACATTGCCGAAGTCAGCGCCAGAAAGGCGGCAAAGGATAATGCTGTCGAGATTCCGACCCCGCATGGGGCTGCACATATTCCGGATGTTGAACCAGAGCGTGATCCGAAACGCAAGAAGAAAAGATCCAATAAACACCTAGTTAAAGAATTGGTCGAGGCTCGTGATGAGGACGCCCTAGTCGATCTTACATTTGACGATATTAAGGTGATGTGGTTTATGCAACGCCTGCTTTACGACCCGCTTGAGGCGAAGCGTTGGCAGGTGGCACATCTTATCGGCCGCGTGGGTGCCAGGGTGGCTACAAGAAAACCCGGGCCGGTAAGTGATCTCCTGCATCGGCTCTTTGAGGCGAGTTCCGACTCCGCTGCAACCCACTGGGGCCTGGTGGAGACCATCGGCTCGATCATAGCCGGAAGACCTGACATATACGGTGCCTTTACCCGCCACATCATGCGTTTTACCGGACATGAATCCAGCAGGAGTCAGGCCATATGGGCCTTGGGCACCATTGCCGAGCACCGGCCGGACCTGATTCGTCAAATGCCCTTTTATCAACTCTTTGGCTTTTTAGAAAACGAAGATCCCTTGATTAGAGGATTGATGCTCCGTCTCCTGGGACGGATCAAGGCCAATGAGGCGAGTCTGCAGATCATTCCATTAAAGGAAGACCAGAACACAATAACCATCTACGAAAACGGTGAGCCGATTGAAACCACCGTGGGCCAACTTGCCGCTGAGGCTGTGGCCCTGATACATGAGAACGGAGAATAAGTTATGAGTGACGTCACCCCAATTCAGGCAAACACGGAAACCGAGGACCCAGCAAAGGCTGAGTACGATGCCGGTGTTGATTTCATGGAGAATGAAGACTATGCCCAGGCTGCCAACTCATTCCACAATGCCCTTTTGGACTATAAAGAGGCTAATAATGAAAACGGCATAGCCAACTCATCCGTGAAGATCGCGGAGGTATGTCTTATTAAGGAAGATTTTGCCCGCGCCATCCCCCACCTGGATGTGGCCATGGGCATATGCAGTAAGGCGGGAGATGAGTTGAGTCTTACTGTTCTTAAACGTAAATTTGCTGAGGCTTACACAGGCGATAAGGAATACGATAAGGCCCTTGAGTACTATTTTGATTTGCTCGACGTGTATCACGATTTCAATGATCCACAGGGAACGGTCACGGCACTAGAAAAGATGGCACAAATTTATGTTGCTCTGTCTGATAAAGAAAAAGCGGCTGATAGCTATCGAGCCGCCGGAGACATCCATAAAAACTTCAAGCACACCAGATCTGCCCAGGAGTTTTTTGATAAGGCCGATGCCATAGAAAAGGATGCGTAGCCTCCTTCGTTAAAATATTTTCATTCCGCAACATTTTAGGCAGGAGCACCATAGTGCTTCTGCCTTTTTTTATGCCGCCAGACAAAATCCCATAAAAAAAAGGGCCGCCCAAAATGGGCAGCCCCTTAGAAAAGCATGGTAAAGACTTACTAAAGAATCAGGTCCCGCGGGTTTCCTCATCTTTAGCACGCCCTTTGGCAGCATACATGGTAGTGCTTCCAGAAGACCAGAAGTCCATTTTACCTTCCTTAACCAGCTCGTTTGCAGCGTTCTTGATTGCACGAGGTTTGGAGTCAGGATCACACTTATAGAAATCCTTTACATAGAGCTGCGGCTTAGGCGCATTCTGTGCTTTCTCAAGGATCGCTGCTTTGAGATCTTCTTTGCTTAATGCCATGTTCGTTCTCCTTTAGACCACAAATTACTTGATGTGGCTGGTGAATTTGAACTGCGTGGTGGTGCGCCAGGTGTCATAAGCCAGGCGGTAGTCATCGATGGACTTGTCGGTGAAAGGAATACCGGTGACCTCGAAGAATTTCTCCCAACCGATACGATCACACCACTCGCCAAGACGCTCGTATTTGTTGGCATTCTTTGCCCAAGCTTCAAGGATATCCTTACAAGCGTCAACAACCTCAGGCCAGCGAGGCGGATTGTTGGGCAGGAAGGGGATAACCAGCTTGGAGAAAGTTGGGCCTGAACGGGTGTTGGAAACCTTCCCACCAACCAGGATAGCACAACCGTCACCTTCGGGATCAGCCAGAGGCATAGAGGGGCACATGGTGTAGCAGTTACCACAGAACATACAACGCTCGGCGTTAACCTTAACAGACTTAATCTCCTCGCCTGCAGCGTTGGTAGCCTTAGCAGGCTTAACAGCACCAAGCGGACAAGAAGCGATAGCCAGCGGAAGCTCACAAACACCGGTGATGGTGTCATGGTCAACCATGGGCGGCTTACGATGGATACCGAGGATAGCGATATCAGAAGCATGTACAGCACCACACATGTTCAGACAGCAGGCAAGAGCCAGCTTACATTTTGCGGGCAGCTTCATCTCGGTGAAGTAGTCGAACAGCTCATCCATAACCGCCTTCACAACACCAGAGGCGTCGGTAGCAGGTGTATGGCAGTGAATCCAACCCTGGGTATGAACCATGTTGGAAACAGATGCGCCGGTACCACCTACGGGGAAGCGGTTATCGCGACCAGCAAGATCATCCAGCAGAGGCTGAACTTTGCTCTCGGCATCTACGAGGAACTCGATGTTGTTACGTGTGGTCCAGCGTACGGAACCTTCACAATGAGCGTCAGCGATGTCGCAGACCTCGCGAATGAACTCAAGAGAAACCAGGCGAGCACTACCAACACGGACAGAGTAACACTCATTGCCGTCTTCGGAAACATGCTTTAAAACACCAGGCTGGGTGATCTCATGATAGAGCCACTTGCCGTAGTTGTCTAAGATTACAGCGGGCATCTGTGTGTCATATTTGGGGGGACCAATGTCTGTGATTCTATCAGCCATCGGATTTTCTGGATCGTAACCCATAACAAAACCTCCTTATATATATTCGGTCGATTCTAGTTCAATAAGTCAGTGCAAAGCACATTCATTACATTGCGTTCCGCTTACGGAATTCCGCTACGGTACGATCCCAGCCACCTTCAACCTCTTCCTCTTTCCAGAAGACATAGGGGTTGGTACGGGGCTCTTTAACGTGCTGCGGAATCGGGTCAATGTTCATGACGCTAAGGAAGGTCGGAAGACCTACACGCTGCATGGTCTCACCAAGACGCTCACGGTTTTTACCGTTCTCCATCCACCAGTCCCAGCAGTTCTCGATAACGTCTACGAGGTTCTCGAAGTCGTTCTCTTCACTCATCTCGATGAAGGGGATAACCATGGTACCAAGCTGTGCACCGTCGAGGATAGGAGCTTTCGCACCCATCATGATGGTTGCACCCTGCTGTGCGCCGGGGCGCAGAGCGCGAGGCATAATGTTGATGCAGTGCATACAACGGGTGCACTCAGCGTTGTCGATTTTCAGCTCGTCGCCTTCCATCCACATGCAGTTGGTGGGGCAGAGGTCCAGAACGTCTTTCTGCATGTCAAAGTCACCGGCAACAGCGCCAGCATTACCTTTGAACTCACCGCTCAGGTAACCTTTAACAGCAGCCTGGTCAATGCGGATGTCGTCGCGCCAGGTACCGATGGTAGCAAGGTCGGAACGAGCAGCAGAAGCAACACAGTCGTTGGGACAACCGGAGAATTTGAATTTAAACTTGTAAGGGAACGCCGGACGATGAATCTCGTCCTGGTAGGCCATGGTCATGGCGTAACAAGCAGCCTGGGTGTCGTAACAAGCCCACTCGCAGCGAGCCTTACCGATACAACAGGAAGGGGTACGCAGGTTAGAGCCGGAACCACCGAGATCCCAGTTCAACTCATGGGTTACGTCCCAAAACAGGGGCTCAAGCTCCTCTGTACGACAACCAAGAAGGATAAGGTCACCGGTGGAACCATGAAAGTTGGTCATACCGGAACCGCGCTTCTCCCAGATGTCAGCCAATTTGCGGAGCAGATCGGTTTTGTAGAACTTACTGGAAGGCTGGTTCAGACGTACGGTGTGGAAATGCTCTACACCGGGGAACTGTTCCGGTACGTCAGCGTAACGTCCTACGACACCACCACCGTAACCGAATACACCAACGATACCGCCGTGCTTCCAGTGAGTGATTCTGTCTTTGAAAGAGAGCTCCATCAGGCCGAGAATATCCCAGCATTGCTCGTTCTTCTCCGCCTGCCGCTTCAAGTCAGTGACAAAGCTCGGCCAAGGGCCCTTCTCGAGCTCGTCCATCATCGGAGTATCATGCTTCGGCATTGTCATTCCTCCTTAAAAAAATTAATTAGAATTAATGTAAATAACCAACGCACACTGCCCTGCTCTGCATGCCCTTTTTCCCTTACCGGGCCGCAGCTTGAAGCAGCGTGTTGATAACCACACATAAATGTGAATAGTTATTCAGTCAAACGAACATATCCAGTGCAACACTCTTTGTCAACAAAAAATGATATGAAACTTATCGCCTGAAAACAGTCGGTATTTCTACCCTTTCAGCCGACTTTGCCGGGCCGTTTTTTTCTTCTTCTTTCTCGGTTATTTGCTCCTCTTTTCTTTCACATTGAGAAAGGACAGTGCGTTAATATTTTGCCTTTTTCCCTATTTGCAGTAATTTGTTTGTCCAACCTTGACTGATTCAGGAGGATACGGTGCCACGCCCGAAAAAATTACGACATTGCGAGGGAAAGATGTGCGGCAAGGCTTTTAAGCCAACCCGTATTCCACTTAAAGAACTGGAAAAGATTCACCTGCTGCGTGATGAACTGGAAACGCTCAAGCTTTGCGACAAAGAGGGGCTGACCCAGGAACAGGCCGGAAAAAGGATGGGGGTCTCGAGAGGAACCGTGCAACGGATACTCACAGCAGCCCGCAGCAAAGTCGCCCAGGCCCTGGTAGATGGTGCAGCTTTGATTTTGGAAGATGAACTTCCACAGGCAATAGAAGAGTAAAAAATTCCACGTCATTAAAGAAAATGAGAGAGGAGGCTTTTTCTTCCTCCCCTTCTCACCCCATCAGCAAATTACTTATCAATGATGACAGTTAGCCCCGCCCTGACAGGCCTGGGTTGGCTGCATGATCAATAATTTATTGGCAAGATAACCAGCCACCACATCCTCAACCTTCTGGAAGGCATCGCGGGCTGCAAAGTAGACATCAATGCCAACCTGGCTGAATCCAGCCAGAGGCCGCGCGCCCATGCCGCCCACGACAATGGCATCCACCCCCTGCTCTTTCAGCATGCCCACCGGCTCCATACAACCACCCGCACCATGCTCAACATTATCCACGGTGCTAATCTGGGCGACTTTTCCCTCTTCAATGTCGATCAGGGTAAAGATATCGCAATGACCGAAATGATCGGAACGTGTTCCTTCAAGTCCGCCCGGGGTATTGGTGGGAACTGCTATTCTCTTCTTACTCATATGTATGTCCTCTATCTATAAAGATGATTTATTTTTATGCTGCCTCTTCGGGAGGCGGTCCAAAAATTTTGTCGGTGAACTTCACATACCAGGCTGCGGACTGCACCTGAATAATATAGGAAGCGGCAATAACCAAAGCGGTATTGGCCGCATCTCCCTTACCAAAAGCATTGATGGCAATGGCCAGGGCAATGGAAAGGTTGCGCATCACCGTGCCGTAGACTAGGGCAATGGCATCACCCCGATTGAAAAACAGCTTGCCCACAACGGTACTTAGGGTGAAGTTGGCCATGTAGATCAGCATAAGCGGCACAAAGATATCCGCCAGCAGCCTAGGATTGGCTGCGATGTCTTTGGACTTAAGAGCGATGGCCACAAAGACGATGCCCAAAACACCGATGGTGGACATGGCTGGAAAGCGCGGGGCAATTTTCTGTTTAAACTCCGGCATAGGGTATTTTTTTAACAATGACTGCCTGGTAATAAACCCCAGAACCATGGGCAGAAAGACGATGATGACAATTTGCTGAAACACCTTGGCCATATCAACGGCCACGCTTTGCCCCATGAGGGCCTGTACGTACAACGGTGTTGCCAAGGAACCCAGAGTCAGACCGATGATGGTCATGTTAATGGCCGCGGCCATGTTGCCCTTGGCAAAACCGGTCCAAGAAATGGTCATGCCGCTGGTGGGCAATAAAGCTGCAAGCAATAGCCCCAGGGCCATGTATGGCTGCTCCTTAAAAAAGACCAGACCAAGGCCATAGGCGATAAAGGGGATGACAGCGAAATTGATCACCTGGGTGGTCAACTGCAGCTTGATATTCTTCACCCCCTGTTGGAGGTGCTTGATATTCAAGGTCACCATCATGGGATAGACCATGAGAAAGGTGAAGGGGATAATCAACTGCTTGAGCTGTTTGACCGTGGCCGGATCACTGTTGATCCCGAAAAGATAGCCCATGGCCATCATGGCCGGAATGGCCACCACCAAGCGCTTGTTAATCTTGATCAGAAAAGTCCACATAAAAAGCTCCTTATACGTGTATGACATTGAAAATGCGACTGACCCAGTCTAACGGAAAAGAATCAATTGTCAGCCGCTTTCTTCACAGGCAGCTCTATTTGGCCTCGTCAATCATATCGCGGATCTTCTGAAAGGACTCGGCCAGGGAGCCGGGGAAGACCTCGTCATCCACCACTGTGCCGATATCATCTCCGTTGTAGCTGAGGAACCTAAGCTGGGTCTTGCTCCCCTTGGAAAAGGCCATAACAAACTTGGGCATGAGGATTGCGCGCTCCGGGTTGGCGGAAAGGCTTTTGGCCGCCTTTGCCGGCTTGCAGATCTGGATCATGTGCAGATCAAAGGTATCGTTCACCTCGGCCCCGTGCTCGGTGAAAGTCTTGCCCATGTCCATGGTACCGCTGTTATTGATGACAAAGCCGTACTTCTTGACCACCTCCGCAAAGTCTGCGGCAAACTGAGCCGGGCTCTTGCCGGACTCTCCGATGTACAGATCTTCCTGTTTCATGATGCGTGCCTCCTGATCGAATTATAAATAAATATGCTCCTTGTTTTTTTGTGCATATGCCCAAAATAGCCACCCGCCCTATCGCTGTCAAGTAGGAATTTAAGCAAACAGTAAAATGTTTAACAATCAACCTGAAAGGTTTGACACCCACTCCCTTTCGCGATAAGTTACGCTACCTTATATAGATACATAACGTTCTTACACACTTATAATTTACAGATAGAAAGGATACATACCATGGGTAAAAAGATTGTGATTGTCGGTGGAGTTGCGGCCGGGCCCAAATCGGCCTGCCGCGTCAAACGCCTCATGCCAGACGCTGAGGTGACCATTATTGATCAGGACAGCATCATCTCTTACGGGGGCTGCGGTATTCCCTATTATGTTTCCGGCGATGTCTCCGATGAAAAGGAACTCAGAAACACCAGCTTCCACATGACCCGGGATGAATCCTTCTTCTTAAATGCCAAAGGCGTGACCGCCCGCACCAACACCAAGGTCCTGGCCATTGACCGCAAGAACAAGAATGTCCAGGTCGAGGATATGAATACCGGGGCCAAGGACGAGGTAGCCTACGACAACCTGATCCTGGCCACCGGAGCCAAACCCAACATCCTGCCCATTCCCGGCGCGGATCTTGACGGCGTTTTCACCATCAGCGACATGCACAAGGCCATTGCCATCAAGGAGCGCATTGCTAAAGGCGAGGTAGGCAAGGCCGTGGTTATAGGCGGCGGCGCCATCGGTATTGAGATGGCAGAGGCCTTTGCCGATCTCTGGGGACTTGAGACCACCATCTTGGAATTCATGCCCCAGCTCTTACCGCGTCTTGCAGATTGGGATTTTGCCCAGATGCTGGAGACCCATCTCAAAGAGAGCGGGGTGGATGTCTTCACCAGTGAGGCAGCCACCACCATCGAAGGAGAAGGCGGCAAGGTCACCAAGGTCGTCACCCCCAACCGCACCTTGGAAGCGGATCTGGTGGTCATGGCCGTGGGTGTTCGCGCCAGAAGCGAACTGGCCCAGGAGGCAGGACTGGCAGTATCCGCCATGGGCAACATCATAGTCAACGAACGGTTGCAGACCACCGACCCGGACATCTATGCGGCAGGCGACTGCATCGAGGTCAAGAACATGCTCACCGGCAAAGGCTCCATCGCGCCCATGGGTTCACTGGCGAATCGAGAGGGCCGTATCGTCGGCGATAACATTGCCGGTATTCCCACCACCTATAAGGGCTGGATCGGCAGCTTTGTCATGAAGGCCTTTGAACGCTGTATCGCCTCCACCGGCCTGACCCTGGAAAGCGCCCTGGCCGAAGGCTTTGACGCAGCCCAGGTCACAACGGCCCAATCCGACCGGGCTCACTTCTTCCCCACCCAGACCGTTATTCCCTTACGCATTGTCTTTGACAAAACCAGCCGCAAGGTCCTTGGCGCCCAAGGCTTCGGCCCGGCAAACGATGCGGTTCTGGCCAGAATCGATGCAGCGGCGGCCGTAATCGGCTCAGGCGGCACCATTGACGATATCAGCCAGTTGGAAATGGCCTATGCCCCGCCATTTGCCACGGCCCTTGATGCCTTGAACGCTGCAGGCAACGTGGCGGACAACCTTTGCGCCGGACGCCTGCGTTACGTGGAGATGAAAGACTTCCTGGACTGGATGGATGATTTTTCTTCCAACCCGGATTGGGTGGCCCTTGACATCCGCCATCCCAACGAGGCTGGAGTATTTGTAGAGAAGTACGGCGCGGAAAAATGGCTCTCCGTACCTTATGTGGAAATCCGCGACAGACATGCGGAACTGCCCAAGGACAAAACCATGATCATCATCTGCGATGCCGGGACACGCTCCTCAGAGATCCAGATCGTGCTCGATCATGTAAATCTTTCCGACAACCTGGTCCTGGGCGGCGGCTTTAATGTGATCCGCCGCATGGGTCTTGAATGGTGGCCCAACTAAACCAACCATGAGACAAGGAAAAACAATGGTCGTTGAGCTTCACAAGCATATTGGTGGCTGCTCAGCGGCCTTTCTTTTTGCCCTTGCACTCTTGCTTCCCTGTGCCCCGCTTTCTGCGGCACAACCCTCAGGGCACCAACCCCTGCTGGACACCACCCACCTTCCCAGCCGGACCCAAGGAGTCCGGCTGATTGTTGACGGTGAGTATTTTCGTACCCTGACCTCTCTGATCCGGCACGCCGAACAACGCATCGATCTCGCCATGTTTCTTTTTAAGGCCGGCACCTCGGAGCGAAACCGCCCTCTGGCAATTGCCAAAGAGCTGATCCGTGCACGCAAGCGAGGCGTACAGGTTCGCGTGCTTCTCGAATATTCCGGCTACAATGAAAGTATCAACAAGGATAACCAGCGCGTGGCCAAACTACTCAGGAAAAACCGTATCGAAGTTGCCTTTGATTCGGCTAAGCGCACCAACCATACCAAACTGGTAGTGGTCGACCGCCGCTTATGCCTCATGGGCAGCCATAACCTGACCAATGCGGCCCTGACATACAACCACGAGCTCTCACTCCTGCTCGACAGCCCGAGCCTGGCCAGGGATCTGCTCAATTATATGGATGGGATGACAACAACAAGTGACAAGTGACAAGTGACAAGTGACAAGTGACAAGTGACAAGTGACAAGT
>CAYLQA010000062.1:0-16367 GCA_964385695.1 uncultured Desulfobulbia bacterium
CAGCGTGAACGATATTACCGTTCGGCTTGAAAATGAATGGACGTATTCTTCAACTAAGATAAATAATAAAAGGATTTACTTAGCCCAATCGATAGTTCGGCGCTTCCTTGGTGATGATTACGTCATGCACATGACTCTCTTTGAGACCGGCGGCGGTGATCTTAACGAACTTGGCCTTGGCTCTCAAGTCGTCAATGGTGGGAGCGCCGAGATAGCCCATACCGGAACGAACACCGCCCATGAGCTGGTAGATCATGGAGGAGAGTGATCCCCGGTAAGGAACCTTCCCCTCAATGCCCTCGGGTACATATTTGGACTGGGATTCGACCCCCTCCTGGAAGTACCTGTCCGAGCTGCCCTGGTTCATGGCCCCCAAGGAGCCCATACCGCGATAGCCCTTATAGGTTCTGCCTTGGTAAAGAAAGGTCTCACCCGGCGACTCATCGGTTCCGGCAAAGAGCGAACCCACCATAACGGCCCGGGCACCGATGCCGATGGCCTTGGCCACCTCGCCGGAGTACTTGATGCCGCCGTCGGCAATAACCGGCACCCCGTGCTTATCCGCCACCTGGGTACAGTTATAGATGGCGCTCATCTGGGGCACGCCCACACCGGCCACGATACGGGTGGTACAGATGGAGCCGGGTCCAACCCCGACCTTGACCGCATCGGCACCCGCTTTGATCAGGGCCTCGGCACCTTCGGCAGTGGCAATGTTACCGGCAATGACCTGCAGCTCAGGGAACTCGCCCTTGACCCTTTTCAGAGCATCAATGATATTCTTGGAGTGTCCGTGGGCAGAGTCCAGGACAACCACATCCACGCCCACGTTGATCAACATTTCCACATGCTCAAGGCTGGTGTTCACACCGATGGCCGCGCCGGCCCGCAGGCGACCCAGGTCATCCTTTGCGGCATTGGGATATTTTTTCACCTTCTCAATATCCTTGATGGTGATCAACCCCTGGAGGCCGCCGTCATCATCCACCACCAGCAATTTTTCAATGCGGTGCTCATGGAGCAGGGCCTTGGACTGTTCCAGGGTAATTCCGGGCTTGGCCGTGACCAAATTCTTGCTGGTCATCACGTCGCGGACCTTGAGTCCCTCATCGGTGACAAAACGAAGATCGCGGTTGGTGACGATACCGGTAAGCTTATCGCCGCGCAGAACCGGCACACCGGAAATACGGTAGGTTCCCATGATCTCATTAACGTCGCGTACCGTCTGGTCTTCATTAACGGTAATAGGATCGATGATCATGCCGGATTCCGACTTTTTGACCCGTTGCACCTCGCGGACCTGTTCGTCAATGGACATGTTCTTATGGATAATGCCCACCCCGCCCTCACGGGCCATGGTAATGGCGGTCCGATGCTCGGTAACCGTATCCATGGCCGCACTGACCAATGGAATATTAATGCGAATGTTCCTGGTCAACTGCGTGGCCAGGCTCACATCCGCAGGCAAAACCTCTGATGCTTGGGGAACGAGCAGTAAGTCGTCAAAGGTATAGGCATGTTCTATTGTATCAATGGACATTAACGGACTCCCTGTACGGCAATTTTTCACGAAATTTCCTCTGCCCGGTGCTCTGCGAGAGCAGGCAGAGGATTAATCCTTATTTATAAAAAACTTCCACCACTGTGGTCAATGGTGAGTTTTGAATTCTTTTAAACTCTTTTCCTTCTTTCTGTCTCTCTTTGAGCCAGGCCACTGAAAAGTATGCCCTCAAGCAGGGCGGCATCACTTACCAGCATAGCCCTTGCTCCCATACGGGCCAATATTTCCAGATAGATAACCGCCCCGGCCACGATAATATCACCCCGGCCCTGGCCGAGTCCGGCAAGTGCGTTGCGCTCTTTACTTGTCATTGCCTGCAAACGATCATACAGGGCGGCAAGGGTCTCACGGCTGAGGGAATAATTCTGAACCTTGCCACTGTCATAGGTATCAAGACCCAAATCCAAAGCAGCCAAAGAGGTGGTTGTTCCTCCTGAACCAACAAGGAGGCTGTTGCCCGCAGCGGTGAAAAAATCCCTTTCTGCGGCAAATGCCTTTTGCAGGTGGCTCGCCATGGCCGTATGATCGACTCTTCCCGCAGAGGCAAAGCGCTCGCTCATGTTCACCGCGCCCAAGGGCAGGCTCAAAACTTGGCCGGCATCATCCTTGCCGCTTAAAAAAATCAACTCGGTGCTGCCACCGCCCACATCGACCAGAAGCATGGGAAAACGCATCGCCTCGGCCAGGCCGTAGCAAGCACCCCTCATGGTCAAGCGCGCCTCATCCTCGCCGGAGAGAATCTCAAGCTCGGTGCCGATAATCTCCTGGGCCTTTTTCTGAAAAGCTGCGCCATTATCGGCTTGGCGCAGGGCATGGGTGCCGCACATGCGAAGAGAGTACGGTCGATGCGCCGCAATATCCTCGGCAAAACGGGCAAGCACCGCAGAGCCGCGCTCCATGGCAGCAACGGAAAGAAGGCCGGACAAGTCCAGCCCTTCTCCCAAACGCACTGTTTCAAGGCGCATTGCCAAAGGCTCCATCTCTTTGCCGTTTACCCGGGCAATGAGCAGGCGAAAACTGTTGCTGCCCAAATCAAGCCCGCAGGCCACAACGCCTCTCTCATTGCCACTTTTCAGGGAATCCATTAAGATATCTTTATTCTATCCTGACAAACGCCGTGTGTTCACATCACACCGCTAGACGAGTGACCATGTAAATGCTGCTGTCCATCAACCCACATAACCCGCAACCCCGCCTGATCCAACAGGTGATAGACGCGCTGCGCAAGGGGGCGGTGATCTGTTACCCTACAGACACGGTCTATGGAATCGGTTGCGATATGTACAACCAAAAGGCAGTCAAGCGCCTCTTTCAAATAAAAAAGAGGCCGACACAAAAGCCGATAAGCTTCATGTGTTCAAGCCTCAAAAATGTCAGCACCTATTGCCACGTGTCCAACACGGGCTACCGTATCATGAAAAAAGGGTTACCCGGGCCATACACCTTTATCCTGCAGGCGGCCAAGGTGGTGCCGAAAATAATGTTAACCAAACAAAAAACCGTGGGCATCAGGGTGCCGGACAATGGGATCTGCCAAGCCCTGGTGGAGAGCCTTGATAACCCAATTGTCAACACCAGCGCCATCCTCGATCCTGATGCGCCTCCTCTAACAGAGGCCTATGAGATCGAAGAGATACTCGGGAAACAGGTCGATATCATCATCGACGGAGGGCCGATCTACCCTGAACCCTCCACCGTGATTTCACTGATCAGTGATGAAGTTGAAATACTTCGTGAAGGGAAGGGCGATACGGCGGTGCTTTTCTAAGCCCCTGCCTATTTTCCTTTTTCGATCAGAGCATCTTTTAAGGATTTGCTCATGGTGAAGTGAAGGTTCTTCCGCGCCGGAATCTCCATGACCTTGCCGGTCCGGGGATTTTTGGTGGTCCGCGCCTTGCGCTGACGTACGGAGAAACTACCAAATCCGCGAATCTCAACACGACGATCCTCTTCCAAGGCCTCGACAATGGTATCGAGCATGATATCAATGGCCTTGCCCACATCCTTTTTCAGAAAGCCGTCCATTTCGTCGGCCACTGCATTTACCAAGTCACGCTTCAACATCTTACTCTTGCTCCCTAAGTATATCGCGCCCTGCAAAAATGAAGATTTTCTCCGAAAACGAGGCGCAAGGTACTTGAAAAGTACCCTAAAGGGCACTTGTGCCCTCTGGGTATAAACTCCGCGTACTTTTCAGTACGTGAGCATTTACAAGTGCCGCAGCAACAAAGTTATCGGTGAAAAGAACATTTTTGCCTGACTCTATCTCAACGTTCCTGCCGTCCACAGATAGGCAAGAACAGGTCCCGACAGCGCAGCACGCTGGAATAATGTCTGACTTTGTTTCCCGGCCAAAATCCGCAACAGGGAAAAATCCTCTTCTTTGGGGTAGATCAACTCCGGCATTTCGTCGGTTTGGTAATCGGCCATCTTGGCCGCCAGCAACACGGCATCGGAAAAGGTGCCGAGCTCATCGATCAAGCCCAGATCCTTGGCCTGCTCACCGGAAAAGATCCGACCGTCCGCAACCTTGCGCACCTCTTCTTCGGGCAGATTGCGACTCTCGGCAATGGCGCTGACGAACTGGCTGTGCACCGTATCGATCATGCCCTGCAGGATTCGGCGTTCTTCAGCGGTCATGGGGCGACCGGAGGAGCCGATATCCTTGAGCTTGCCGCTCTTGACGACCTCGCTCTTATAACCAACCTTTTCAAACAGTGCTTCCAGGTTGGCAAATTGCAAAATCACGCCCATGCTCCCGGTCAAGGTGCCGGGGTTGGCCATGATTTTTTCCGCTCCCATGGCGGCATAGAGACCGCCGGAGGCAGCCACCGAGCCCATGGAGGCGACAACCGGTTTGACCTTGCTGGTGCGCTTGACCTCGGAGTATACCTCCTGGGACGCGCCCACCGTGCCACCCGGGCTGTCCACCCTGAGGACGATGGCCTTGATCTTATCGTTTTGTCGAAAGGCAATGAGATCCGCAAGCAGATCCTCGGACTCAACGATAACACCCTTGACGTCAATGATGCCGATGCCCTCCTTATGGCGAAACAACTCCGCCTGATTGGGCTGGCTGACACTGGCGACAAAAAAGGTTATCCCACCCCAGAAGAACAGGACAATTCCTGCCAACAGGAGCAATCCGGTGAAAACCGGGTGCTTTTGACGAAACAACCTTTTTTCCATAGAAGAACCAAAAAAGGCAGGCCACCGTTTGGCAGCCTGCCTTAAGTTAATTGTTACTCGTTATCGTCCTGCTTGCTTTCCATCTCTTCTTTCAGCAGGTCGCCAAGGGTGGAAGGACCGCTCTTGGCCTGCTTCTGCTTGTACTCATCGAAGCTTCCTTCACCGGAATCATCGGTGAGGGCCTTGATGGAAAGACCGATTTTGCGGTCCTTGGCAGAAACATTGATGACCTTGGCCTCCATGTCGTCGCCGACATTGTACATGCCAACCGGAGAGTTGACCTTCTCCTTGCTGATCTCGGAAACGTGGACAAGACCCTCAACACCCTCTTCAACCTCAACAAAAACACCAAAATCGGTCACGTTGGTGATCTTGCCGGATACAGCGGTGCCGAGCGGATACTTCTCAATGGCCTCCTGCCACGGATCGGGCTCAAGCTGCTTGACGCCCAGGGAGAATCGCTCGTTCTCGCGATCGATCTTGAGCACTACGGCCTGGATGGTCTCACCCTTGGCGTATTTCTCGGAAGGATGCTTGATGCGCTCGGTCCAGGAAAGATCGGAAACGTGGATAAGGCCGTCGATACCCTCTTCGATACCGATGAAAACACCGAAATCGGTGATGTTCTTGATCTTGCCCTCGATGATGGTGCCCACCGGGTATTTCTCGGTGACCAGATCCCAGGGGTTGGGCTGCAGCTGCTTCATGCCCAGGGAGATGCGCTTGGCATCAACGTCGATGTTGAGGATAACCACCTCAACCTCGTCACCAACGGTAACCATTTTGGAAGGATGACGGGCCTTTTTGCTCCAGGACATCTCGGAAACGTGAATAAGACCCTCAACACCTTCCTCAAGCTCGGCAAAGACACCGTAATCGGTAATGCTGACAACCTTGCCGTTGGTCTTGGAGGAAAGGGGGTAACGATCCTGGACAGTGGACCAGGGATCTTGTTTGAGCTGCTTGACACCCAAGGAAACTTTGTCGTTCTCGCGATCGTACTTGAGAACCTTGACCTCGATCTCCTCGCCCACCTTGAAGAGCTTGGAGGGGTGGGAAACACGGCCCCAGGACAGGTCGGTGATATGACAGAGACCGTCCATGCCGCCAAGGTCGATGAAGACACCGTAATCGGTGATGTTGGTGATGGTTCCCTTGACAACCTGACCCTCTTCCAGGGAAGACTGCATCTGCTCGCGCAGTGCCTTGCGTGCCTCTTCCAGGATGGCCCGGCGGGAGATAACTACGTTGTTACGCTTACGATTATATTTCAAGACCTTGAAGTCAAAGGTCTGGCCAATGAGGTTGTCCAGGTCTTTAACAGGTCTGAGATCGATCTGAGAATACGGCAGGAAGGCAGGAACGCCAATATCAACGGAAAGTCCACCCTTGACCCGGTTGTCGATGCGTCCGGAGATGGTACCGTCCGCTTCCTGGATCTGGGCAATCTCTTCCCATACCTTGATGCCGATTGCCCGCTCGCGGGACAATCTAAGGCCACCTTCGGCCTCACGCTTTTCTACGAAAACATCGAAAATGTCGCCTACAGCGACCTCAATTTCTCCGGCTTCGTTTTTGAACTCAGAAAGAACGATATCACTTTCTGATTTGTCGCCAATGTCGACTACGGCATAGCTGTCGGATACGGCAATGACCGTACCGGGTACGACCTCTCCGACCTCTGCTACCTTGAGACTCTCCTCAAACATTTGAGCAAAGCTCATCTCTTCACTGGGACTGGCTGATGTTGTGTTGTTGGTTTCCATTTTACAATTCTCCTGGTTAACGTGAGTACCTCGTCACAAATACCATTTATCGGACAGGCACTATTTAGATCGAGCCTATATACCAGACATGCCGTATGAAGACAAACTTTTTTCGTAAAAAAGGTGATTTGCGTCAACAGGGGGACTACAGAAAAGGCATACTTTTGCTAGGTGAAAACATGCCTTGCAGGCCCTGAGCGTTGCTTTGCCGGGCAAGCGGCGACAAAACGCCTTTTGAGAGGGTGATTTCAAGAGAAAATCAGTCAACTTTGGGCATAGAGGAGTCGGTCACAACTCGGCTGCCGCCTTCTTCCTTGCTTTCGTACAGGGCCTTGTCGGCTCGGGAAACCAGGTCCGTCATATCTTCGCTCCAGGAGCGGCCTGGATGGCGAACAAACTGGGCAAGCCCCACACTGATGCTGGTCTCGGGATAATATTCGGTCTCCCGGTAGCGCTCCAGAATACGCTCGGCAACTTGCAGCACCTGGTTGATTGCGACATAGGGGATAATCACAGCAAACTCGTCGCCGCCATGGCGAAAACACCAATCCACATTGTCCCGAGTGGACTGGACCAATATCTTGCCGATAACCTGCAAGACACGATCTCCTGCCTGGTGGCCGTACCGGTCGTTATACTGCTTAAAATGATCCACATCGAACAGGGCCAAAAAGACCGGATATCCCTGGCGGTGGGCGCGGGGCACCTCTTCGGCCATCTTGGATTCGAAACAGCGACGGTTGAAAAGATCGGTGAGCACATCACACATGGAGAGATGCTCAAGTTTTCTGATCAAACGCTGCTCGCGGATAACCCGGCTCAGCTTTGCCTCAAGCTCATCCACATTAAAGGGTTTGGGGATAAAGTCGCTGGCCCCGGCCTTTATCACATCGGTATAGGTGTAGGTTTCCGTAAAGCCGGTGACAACGATGACCTCAACCCCGGGATACTCCTCCTTGATGTGCTTGAGCAATTCCATGCCGTTCATGTTCGGCATGGTCATATCGGTGATAACGATGGTAAAGTCGCCGGATTTAAGTTTTTCCGCGGCATCGAGGCCATCCTCTGCCAACTCATAATCAAAGCCAAAACCCTCAACCGCAGTGGAGAGGAGTTTGCGAATAAGGGCATCATCGTCCACCAGAAGAATCTTGGTGGTCAGTTCGCTAAACTCATCGCCTGCTTGAAAAATAGTCATTCAATATTTTCCCATGGTCAAAGGCAAGTTCCGGTAAGTTGTCCTGAGTAAAAACCTTGGCACTTCGTGCATCATCTCCAGCCTTGGGCTCGCCACTTGCGCGGGCGGTAAATACCGTGCTGATTGTGTGTTGGCGCGGGTCACGGGTAGGGTCGGAGTAGGAATGAAACTGCTTGAGCCCCTCTACCGCAAGACCGGTTTCCTCCAGGGCTTCACGGGCGGCCGCTGTTTCCAGGGTCTCGCCGTAATCCACAAAGCCACCGGGCAGAGCCCAGCCATGGGGAGGCTTTTCCCGCTCGATCAAGACAATCCCGCCACCCACGTTGATTATTATATCAACTGTGGGCGTTGGATTTCTATAAATCTTAATATTTACGCCGCATTCTGGACATTTCATGTTGAACAACCGCTTTGCCGGGATTATCGATACGCTCATGAAGCCCCCTTTACCCGTTATTCTTTTTAGGCCGCCCCGAAGCAGAGGGCGCGGATGGCCAGCCAATTTTCCACCACCGGCAGAGCGTGCTTCCCGTGATTCCATGGCTGGAGAAAGACAAAGGGGTTAATCCCCTCCTGGGAAAGGGCGACACAGGTCTGGGCCCGGTCATCGACAAAATAGCGAAGCCCCATATCCTTAATATAGTCGAGTTTTCCGTCATGTTCTCCCGTGGCGACCAGCCGCACTTTGTCATAGACCGCCGGACCAAGCTCCTGCAGCAACCACTTGTCAATGGGTTCGCCATCGGGACGGGCGGTGATAAAGGTTACCGGGCCGATCTCGGCAAACTCAGTGAGCACCCTGTGGGCATGGGGCATGAGCTTGAGGCCGCTATCGATGGGTTCCTGCAGCAGGCGATCAAAGATAGCCTCCACTGTATTCGGGTCCATATCCAGGCAATCCTCCACCTGGAACTCGGTGATCTCATGGGGCTCCACCGTGGTGTCATAGTCATCCCGGGCAATACGGATAAAGGCCTCCATGGTGTCGGCCACCACCCCGTCGATGTCAAAACCTATAAGTTGTGGATCAATCTGCATATCTGCTCAATATAACGTTTTTTATCTATTGTTCCTTTTGTGGGGTATTCCTCTCAAGGTAATGGTATTCGCCCTTTGCATAAAGAACAAATTAGGCATTCTCGGCTAAAAAAACACCCTTTAGCACGGAGAAACAAGGATTTCTTGACAAAAACAGGGAAACAAAGCATAGTTGCTGCTTCGGATTTTCACCTAATATTTTGGAGTGTTGAAAAGAAAATGAAATTACCCCCGCTGAAAATAGGCCCCTTTACGGCCAAGGTTCCTCTGGTTCAAGGAGGAATGTCCATACGAGTATCCACCTCTGATTTGGCTATTCCCGTTGCCGAATGTGGGGGAATCGGCACCATTGGCGGCTCCGCAATTCCGGCCGAGGAGTTGGCCGCGGATATCAAAAAGGCCAAGGCTGCAACCGACGGCGTTGTTGCCGTGAACATCATGTTCGCCATGAAGAACTTCTATAGTCTGGTCATGACCTCCATTGAGGCCGGTGTTGACATGATTGTCACCGGGGCCGGATTTTCCCGCGATATTTTCAAGATCGGCAAAGAGACCAATACCCCCATTGTCTCCATTGTCTCCTCTCCTGCCTTTGCCAAACTGGCCGAGAAACTCGGTGCTGCGGCAATCGTTGTTGAGGCCAAGGAGGCCGGTGGTCACCTCGGTACCGATGTTGCATTAAGGGATCTCTTCCCTGAGATCCGCAAGGTCGTAACAAAGGTGCCCCTGATTGCTGCCGGCGGTGTGACCAATGGCAAAGAGATGGCGGAGATGATGGATAAGTACGGTGCCGACGGCGTGCAGATTGCCACCCGTTTTGTCATGACCAAGGAGTGCTCTGTTTCCGACAACTTCAAGCAGGCCATGCTCAACGCCACCGAAGATGATATTTCCCTGATCAAGTCTCCTGTGGGCCTGCCCGGCCGGGCCATCAAGACCCCATTTGTTGAGAAACTCCTGGCCAAGGCAGACCTGAAGGCCAAAGAGTGCAAACATAAATGCCTGAAGAAATGCGATCACGTCTACTGCATCAGCGACCGCCTGATCGCGGCCTGCGAGGGCAACATCGACGAGGGTCTCTTTTTCTCCGGGGAAAACGTCTTCAAGATGAAGGATATTCTCTCCGTACGCGAGGTCTTTGACCAGTTTATCAATGAGGCCGAGTCCCTGTACAAGGAGCCTGCAGCCGTCTATTAATAGAAACAGGCTGTTGAGAAACGTAGCGAGCGAGGGCAAAACGAGGCAAAAATGGACGAAAAAGCGCAATTTACCCTAGTAAATGAGCATTTTGAGACCATTTTTAACGAAGTGTTGCCGAGCGCAGTAGTTTTTCACCAGCCTGGGCCGACCTTTTTGCCGTAAAGCCTATGGGTCCTGCTTCCGACTTACCAGAGCCGCACATAATCCCCCGCGCCGACCACCCCATATCCCGCAAGGATATTGACCGGGAGGCGCTCAAGGTTCTCTACCGCCTGCGTGACGCGGGCTATGTCGCCTTTTTGGTGGGCGGCGGAGTGCGGGATCTCTACCTGGGCAAAAAGCCCAAAGATTTTGATATCTCCACCAATGCCCGTCCCGGGCAGCTCAAGAAACTCTTTAAAAACAGCCGGGTCATCGGCCGCCGCTTTCGCCTGGTCCAGGTCTTTTTCCATGGCGGCAAGATCGTGGAGGTCTCCACCTTCCGCTGCCGCAGCGAGTTTGACATTAAGGATGAAGACGAGGTTCTGGCCTCCAACAACACCTTTGGCAACCCGGCCGATGATGCCTTTCGCCGCGACCTGACCATCAACGCACTCTTTTACACCGTCGAAACCTTTAGCATTATCGACTACATCGGCGGAGTGGCGGATCTCAACGACAAAATCATCCGCATTGTCGGAGATGCGGACCGGCGCATCGTGCGTGATCCGGTACGTATGCTGCGCGCTATCCGCCATGCGGCCAGGAGCGGTTTTACCATTGAACCTGAAACCTGGAAGGCAATATGCACCCACCGCGACAAACTACATCTCTGTCCGGTCTCCCGCATCCGGGATGAACTGTTCAAGGATCTCAACGGTTCCCATACCCGAGCCTGGACCGAACTGGCCTTGGCCAGCGGGGTCTTCCATGTCATCTTTCCTTTTTATGAAGGAATAGTTGCAACGCCTGCAGAGGACGAACCAGAAGAAAGCCCCAGCAGCCTGCTCCTCAAAATGCTAGGAGTGGTGGATCGGCTGCATGCGAAAGGCAAAAGTCTGCCGGAAAACATTTTGCTGGCGGCACTTCTTTTGCCTTGGGCTATAAAAAAATTCGATCTTTTCTCCCTTTCCCTGCGCGGACACGAGGCCTTTACCTTTTCTCGCTCCGTGCGCCAGGATATCGATGAGATGCTGGAACACCTCAACATAAAGCGTTCCAACAAGGAGTCCATTACCTCACTCTTGGTCAACCTGCCGGTCTTTGCCCGCCATGACCAGGATAAGGGCTGGCCCAAGTGGCTGAGCCGCAAAAGTTACTTCATGGATGGCCGTTTCTTTTTTCAGATGTACCAGGAGGCCTCAGATGGAGAGCCTGTGCGCCTGGCCCTGCTCGACAAACTGCCCAAGCACAAGGTAAAGGCCAAACCACGCAAGCGGCCGAGTAAACGCGGCAAGCGGGGGCCTGCATTTTCCAAAAACAAGGGCGGCATCTTCGGGCTCAAAAAGCGGTAAACTCTTGTCCTGTTTTTATAAACAGGCGATCATACCCCTATGACTGTGCAACATCCCAACGAAATACAGGATCTACTCTCCCTGCCTCTGGAAACCTTGATGAGCCGCGCCCTTAAGGCCAAGCTTGCCAATCGGGGCAAGAGTTTTGCCTTTTGCTCGATCATCAACGCCAAGTCCGGCAAGTGCAGCGAGGATTGCCGTTTTTGCGTACAATCTGCCCACTACACGACCGAAACCCCTATTTACCCGCTCAAGCCCACAGAAGAGATTCTCCAGGCAGCACGCGAGGCCAAAGAGAACGGGGCCACCCGTTTTTCCATTGTCACTAGCGGCAGGGGATTGCCCAAGGCAGAGGTTGCCCAGGTGGCCGAAATTATTTCGGCCATCCGTGAGCAGGTGGGCATCAGGGTCTGCGGCTCTTTGGGCATTTTGGCCGAAGAGGAACTTCGCACCCTCAAAGAGGCGGGCATGAGCCGCTACCATCACAACCTGGAGGCCTCGAAGGAATACTTTCCCACGGTCTGCACCTCGCACAGCTTCAATGACCGGATCGAAACTGTTAAGGCAGCCCAGGCAGTAGGGCTCTCCGTATGCTGCGGCGGCATTTTCGGCCTGGGCGAAACCGAGAAAAACCGCGTCTCCATGGCGCTGAGCATCAGAGAGCTTGGCGTGGAATCAGTGCCCATCAACATCCTCATGCCCCTGGCAGGCACCCCCTTTGCCGATCAGCCCCCTTTGTCGGTGAAAGAGATCCTCCGAGCCCTAGCTCTCTATCGCCTGATCATCCCCGAAGCCTGCCTGCGCCTTGCGGGCGGCCGCGAATCCGCTCTGGGTGATTTTCTCAGCTCTGCATTCTTAAGCGGGGCAGACGGCATGATGATCGGCGGCTATCTGACCCAACGCGGCAGACAACCTGCCGACGACCAGACCTTTGCCCAAGAGATCATCCGCTTATGGTCGAGCTGAGCAAATGGCGCAAGGCGCAAGAGAGAGAAGGAAAACTCAGAACCCTGGCCCCGCTGGAGCATCTGGGAGGCGGCAAACTACGCCTGCACGATGACGAGCTGATCGATTTTTCCTCCAACGACTATCTCGGTTTAAGCGAACACCCGGCCCTTATCGGTGCAAGCCAAGAGGCCCTTGCCCGTTATGGAACCGGCGCAGGCGCGGCCCGCTTGATGAGCGGCAACTTCCCAATCCACCAGGAATTGGAAGCGGCCGTGGCCGCTTTGAAGGGCAAGGAGGCAGGTCTGCTCTTTGGCAGCGGCTACAATGCCAACACCGGCATTATCGCCTCCCTTTTCGGACGCCATGACGTGGTTTTCAGCGATCGCCTCAACCATGCCTCCATCTATGACGGCTGCCGTTTAAGCGATGCGCAGATGGTGCGCTTTCACCATAACGACTGCAATCATCTTGAAGAACTGCTCAAGGTAAAACGGGGCACTGGCCAGGCCCTGATCGTGGTGGAATCCATCTATTCCATGGATGGCGACCGCTGCCCGCTCAAAGAGATCATCACCCTCAAAGAGCGATACGACTGCCTGCTTTTGGTGGACGAGGCCCATGCCACAGGCATTTTCGGCCCCAACGGCGGCGGTGTTATTGAAGAGGAGGGGGTGAGTGCTGCGGTGGACCTGGCCATGGGCACATTCGGCAAGGCCCTGGGCAGCTATGGCGCCTATGTGGCCGCCTCACAAGCGATGATCGATTTTCTTATTAACAAGGCGAGGAGCTTTATCTTTTCCACTGCCCTGCCACCCAATGTTGCCGCAGCCTCCCTGGCCGCAGTCCAGCTGCTCCAAGATGAGCCGAACATACGCCTGGAGCTGCTGGAAAAGGTCGATTATTTCAAAAATCTTCTGCTTCAGGCAGGTGCAAGCGGCGATCTTGGCCCCTCCCAAATCATCCCGCTGATCATCGGGCAAAACGTTGATGCGGTAAAGGCCGCTGAAACACTCCGGCAAGCAGGTTACTTTGTCACCGCAGTTCGCCCCCCCACCGTGCCGGAAGGCTCGGCCCGGCTCCGCTTCTCCATCACCCGCCATCACCAGAAAACGGACCTTGAACAAATCTGCCGGCACATCTCTTTGCTTTTTGCCGGAGAGAAACCCTAACGCCTTCATCCGCCCGGCTTCACCTTCCTTCTTTTTTGTATTGCCTTTTCCCTTCCTTCCTGCACACACTATATAAAGAGAGTGGAGGGTTAACCGTTTGGAAATACATGCTTTTAGGCTTAAACAAAATTGCTTTTTTGTCCTGCTCGCCATGCTTTTCTTCCCCGGCCCGGTCTGGGCTGTTCAAGGGCATGGAGGGGCCGAGGGACTGGTGTCGCATCAGTTGGGGCATCTGCTTTTCTTCTTTGGCATGGCCTTTTTGCTTTGGCAGGTCCGGAAGAGGAAGTGGCGTGGCTCCGGCTGGAAAAATTTTGTCGGCTTTCTCTACTGTATCCTCCTGTGGAATACCCTGACCTTTACCGGCCACTGGTTGCGGGAGATTGTCGAAAGAAACCACTTTATCGTTTCCAAAGGCAAAACCATCGCCTACCAGATCACCTCACTCACTGACCTCATCTTCTACCTGAGTAGGCTCGACCACCTGGTTCTTGTCCCGGCCTTCATGTTTCTTGCCCTTGCCCTGTATCGCTGGAGGCAACAATCATGATCGTCCCATGGCAACCAGTCGTCTTTGTCGATATCTTCGGCTCCATCCTGACCCTGGCCCTGGCCATATGGTGCGCTATCCAGGCCTGGCAATGGACCTTGGCAAACCGGGAAGATGTCTTCCGCCATTACATGTTTCTGCTGACGTTGACCATTGTCGCCTTTGCCATCTCCCGCTCCTTTGGACATTTGGTCAAACAGGGCTTGCTCTTTTACGACATGAAGCAGAACTGGAGGGCGATTGCCCCATTCAGTGGGGCGGTGAACAGCGCCACCTTCATTATCATCTTTGCCTTTGGCCTTTATTTTCATCGCCTGCGCAGTGTCCATCTGGAAATCAAACGCCATAAAAACCAGCTTGAGGAGATGGTTGAGGAACGGACAACGGAATTGACCCAGAGCAATCTTCAACTCCAGCAGACACAGATTCAGCTGGTCACGGCCAAAGAGGAGTGGGAACGTACCTTTGATGCCATCGGCGACATCGTTATTATCCTTGACCGTAACTTCCGAATCCTGCGGGCAAACAAGGCCACCTACCAGGCATTCGGCACTGACCCTGCAGAACTGGTCAACAAACACTGTTATAAAATTTTTCACGATCTTTCAGCACCATGTGAGGGCTGTCCTGTGGCTCCCAGCATGACCAAGATGACCGTACACACAGCAAAGATGTCCTTCGAGAAACTCGGAAAAACCTTGCTGGTCACAGCCTCGCCGGTCTGCAATGAGCAGGACGAGTTGGAAAGCATCATTCTTTTTGCCAAAGACATTACGGCCCGGGAAAAGCTTGAAAACCAGCTGCGACAATCGCAAAAAATGGAGGCCATAGGCACCTTGGCCGGTGGAATAGCCCATGATTTCAACAATTTACTGACACCGATCATCGGTTTTTCCGAACTAAATCTGGTCCTGTTGGCAAGGGATAGCAAGGCGAGGCAGAATGAAGACCAGGTCCACAGGGCTGCCTTGCGCGCCAAGGAGTTGGTCAATCAGATTCTCACCTTCAGCCGCCAAACAGAGCAGGAAAAAAAGCCGATCAAACTCCAACCCCTTATCAAGGAAGCCCTCAAACTTCTGCGCTCCAGCATTCCGACCAGCATTGAAATACGCCATGAAATCGAGGAGGATACCGACCCGGTTCTGGCCGAACCAAGCCAGATCCATCAGGTGCTCATGAATCTCTGCACCAACGCCTACCATGCCATGCGGGAAAAAGGCGGCATCCTTGCCGTGTCCCTCAAAAAGGTCACGATACTCCCGCAAGATCAAAGTGAAAAGCTTACGCTAGCACCAGGCGACTATCTGCGCCTTGAGGTGAGCGATACCGGCAGCGGCATTTCACCAGAAATTAAAGAGCGTATGTTTGAGCCGTATTTTACCACCAAGGAACAGGGAGAGGGCACCGGCCTGGGGCTGGCCGTGGTCCATGGCATTATCTCCGGGTACGGCGGAGATATAACGACATACAGCGAACCTGGTATCGGAACCACTATACACGTATATCTGCCTTGCACCGAGGCGGAGATCGGCAAGGAATCCGCCATTGAACCAGTTGAAATACCCCATGGCACAGAGCATATTCTCGTTGTTGACGACGAAGAGCAGATCGTCTTTCTGGAACAGGAGATCCTTGAGGATCTCGGCTATACAGTGAGCCCGTTCACCAACAGCCAGGAGGCCTGGGAGACCTACCAAAGACAACCGGAACAGTTTGACCTCATCCTCACCGATATGTCCATGCCCGGCCTGACCGGGTTGGAGTTGAGCCAAAAAATTCTTGCCCGCACACCGGGCCAACCCATTGTTATCTGCACGGGATTCAGCGAGATGCTGAATGAAGAAAACGCCTTGGCAATGGGCATTTCCCATTACGCCACCAAGCCCCTCCAGCGTAGTGATCTCGCTCGGATTATCCGCCAGGTTCTTGATACCCCCTCAAACAAGAAGGATTAAAGAGGCGATCATTCAACTCAAGCGTCCTGCCTCTCATGGTGGTTGCCAAAGGAGCGCAGGCGGAAGAGCCCTCGGACATCCACAACTGTTTTGCCGGACGATAAAAAAAGGAGGTTTTTTGTTGACATTTTTATTAGGCTGCCCTAACTTTATCCACCATCTCTAATCCAGGCGTGCGAAGGTAATTTTTTTCACATCGAGCACGCTGCAGCTTGCTGAAGTTTTACAGCTTCAATATGGTAAATTTGTGGTTCATCGTCGATGTCCGGGAAAAGCAGCTTTTATTTTCAGGAAGAAGTAGTC
>CAYLQA010000063.1:0-14682 GCA_964385695.1 uncultured Desulfobulbia bacterium
TAGTTTGTTACGGTTGCGGATCACAAATAGGCTGAAGATTAGTGGTAATCAAAAACGGATTTGGTGATTTACCGTTCCAGAATGAGCCATGGGTTGGGTTGTCGAGGCTATAGGCTAGAATGGCCTTCTCCGTGAATTAAAATACGGATGTGGAGTCTGTCTATCACTCAACACCCCCCCAGGACACCGGGGGCATTCCCTTTAAACCTAGGCTCTCCCCCCCCCTCTTCAAAAAAGCCCCGGATTATTAAAAATGGGGTCGGGCCAAGCTGAATCGCCTCCTGGAATCTAAACACTCCTGAGTTTTAAAAAAATGACGGTAAATTTAAAAAAATTATCTCCCTTTATTTAAGTTTTGACTTTGCGAACATATCCCTTCCATACTGTCAGTACTCCTACTTACAGAAAATAACGCTTTCAGACGGATCGTTGAAAACGGCTTTCATTGGCAACATATACCGTCTATGGGATTGAATGCGTTCCTTTGGGAGTTTTTTATCCATTTTTTTTCATAACGAATGTTCGAGAAAGCCGGCGGCGGCGCTCTCACTCAACCAAAGAATTTCTCGTTGGTAGGTGGCGGCCAAGCTGTCCGTCAACCCCAGCCAAGCATCATCGATGCAAAAGGGGGCAGCAATGAGCATTATTGGTGACAAGGGAAGCACCACCGTTACAGCCAGTGCTATGCCGTTCTCCCAAAAGCACTGGGTGGAAACCCGAAAGGTTTCGTCCAGTTGCCTAACAATCATTTTGCTTCGGGTGGGCGCTTCCCATTTTCCATGGTCATCAGCAAGGCCTCCATTGTCTGCGCTGTCAAATATAATTCCTTTTGTAATCCAGGCGGGGGGGGACAGGCACTGAAGGATCACAGCAACGTAGAACGGCAATTTTGTACATCAAACGTGGGATTGCCGAACTCGACCTAGAGGCAGAAACACGAATTGGGCAGCATTGCAACTTGAAGGCAAGAATAGCGGGGAGGAAGGTTCATGTTCAGGTCCAATAAGCTCGGAAGCAAAATCGGATCCCTGGCAGGGATAGCGGTGGTGGCAATGGTTGCTATCAGCCTGGCAGCCATACTAGTCCTGCGTTCTGTGGAAAGGTCATGGACCGAGTACCTTGATGTCGTCGGAGAAAAGCAAAGGCTCCTGATGGATATCCGTACCAACATGGGCTATGGCGGCGGCATCCATCTCTTCAAAAATTATGTGCTGCGCGGGGATAAGAAGTACCTTGACAGGTATCAGGCCAAAGGCACCAATATGCGCGCCGGCATAGAGGATTATCGTAAGGTTGGCCTGCTCACGGAAAACGAATCCGAGTGCCTCGATAAAATTGAAGAGCTCATCGCCTCTTATCACGCCGCCGCTCTGAAGGTTGCAGACCTTTTAGCGAAAGGTAAGTCCACAAAGGAGATTGATGGCCTGATCAAGATTAACGACAGCCCCTATCTCAAGGCGCTGACAGAGATCAGTGAAGACCTGGGGCAGCAGACGGCCCAACGAACCGAATCCCTGACGCACCTGATCAGCAATACCTTGATGCTCCTCATGACCATTGTCCCGCTCGTATCCATCGTGCTGGTAGTCTTCAGTTTCTTCATTACCGGCCGCATCACCAAACCGGTGGGCAAAATTGTGGATATGATCCGGGAAATGGCAAAAGGGGATGTTGAGCAGCGTTTGAACATGGATCGGCAGGACGAGATCGGTGAGATGGCCAAAAATATGGATATCTTTGCAGGCGGCCTGAAAAACAGAGCGGAGATGATCGCACAGGTTGCCCACGGCGATGTGAATGCCGAGGTCGATGTCCTTTCCGGTCAAGACACCCTGGGCAGATCGCTGACCATGATGGTTGAAAGCGCCCAGGAACGTGCCAAGATGGTTGAACGCATCTCAAGGGGAGACGTGAACATGGATGTGAAGCTCCTCTCGGGTGAGGACACCCTTGGCAGATCCCTGAAGATCATGGTCGAGGCGGCCAGGGAACGGGCCAAAATGGTTGGGCAGATAGCAAAGGGAGACGTGACCATGGATATGAAGGTGCTCTCGGCTAAGGACACCTTGGGCAAATCCCTGGAGGTCATGGTCGACTCGGCCAGGGAGAGGGCCGCCATGGTCGAGCAGATTGCAAAGGGAGATCTGTCCACGGATGTAACAATCCTCTCCACCCAGGATACCTTGGGTAAATCTCTGGAGGTTATGGTCGACTCTGCCAGGGAGAGGGCTGCCATGGTTGAGCGGATGGCCAAGGGGGATCTGGCCATGGATGTGCAGATTCTCTCGGACAGGGACACCCTGGGCAAATCCTTGGATATGATGGTGGCCTCTGCCAGGGACAGGGCAAAGAGAATTGAAGAAATCGCCAACGGGGATCTCAACGTTGATATCGAAATCCTGTCCGGGCAGGACACTTTGGGTCAGTCCCTGGCGCTCATGGTGAAAAAGCTCCGCGAGGTTGTGAGCGATGTGAAGTTGACGGCAGAGAACGTGGCCTCAAGCAGCAAGGAGCTCAGTCTTGCCTCGCAACGGATGTCTGAGGGAAGCACGGAACAGGCCTCTGCGGCAGAGGAAGCTTCCGCCTCCATGGAAGAGATGTCGGCAAACATCAAGCAGAGTGCGGACAATGCCGGAGAAACAGAAATTATGGCGAGCAAATCGGCTGGGGATGCTCAGGAGGGGGGCGAGGCCGTTGCGCTCACCGTTTCCGCCATGAACGATATTGCAGACAAGATCACGATCATTGAGGAAATCGCCCGGCAAACCAATCTCCTGGCCCTAAACGCCGCCATTGAGGCGGCCCGGGCCCAGGATCATGGCAAAGGTTTTGCCGTGGTGGCCGCCGAGGTGAGGAAGCTTGCCGAGCGGAGCCAGAATGCAGCCGGGCAGATTATCGCCCAGGCAACCTCTAGTGTGGGCACCGCACAAAAGGCAGGGGACATGTTGAATAAGCTGGTCCCGGATATTCAAAAAACATCGGACCTTGTCCAGGAGATCTCCGTGGCAAGCAGTGAGCAGAACGCTGGGGTGGAGCAGGTCAACCAAGCTATCCTGCAATTGGAACAGGTGACCCAGCAAAACGCCTCGGCCTCCGAAGAAATGTCCGCCACCTCGGACGTACTTGCCGGCCAGGCCGAACAGCTCAAAGATGCGATTTCGTTTTTTAGAATTGGCTCTTCCGACAGCAGCCAAGAATTACTGTCATTGCAAGCGGCGGAGACTCCTTCGCCCAGATTATCCCCGGCCAAGAACGCCTTTACACCCAAGAACCCGCAAGGGGAAGAAACACCTGCGGGACCTGCCGGTCATGAGCTGGACATGGGAGTTGCCGGGACAACAGATGCAGATTTTGAATGATACTAACCGATCTTTTCAAAAGGAGAGCAGCCATGACAAGCAAAGAGAAACAAAATCAATCCCCAATGCTTCCCGGAAACTCGGGAACACTTAAGAAAAAAGAGCAAACATTCAGCAAGGGCGTATTCACCATTCCGGTAAAACTTTATTCTCTAATCGGCATCTTGTTGCTTTCCATGGTCGGCATCATGCTCTACACCATTTTTACCCTGGACAAGCAAAAGCTTGACGGCAATGTTATCAACCTGGCAGGCGCCCAGAGAATGTTGACCCAGAAGCTGAGTAAAAACATTATGGAAATGCAGCTGGGCGACATGAAAAAGGTCGCGGAAATAGAAACGGTCAGGGCGAGATTCGATGAGGTTTTAGCGGGTCTTCAGAAAGGCGATGGCAAGTTGGGTCTGCCACCGGCGCAAACAAAGGCAATCGAAGAGAAACTGCAGCATGTTCAGGCCCTGTGGGAACCATTTAGCGCCAATGCCGCGTTGACCCAAGAGGGCTGGCCCCGGATCATGGAAAGGATGCAGGTCATCTCTGAGACAAACGTGCCGCTTTTTAATGAGGCAAACGAATTGGTCACGGCCCTTGGGCGTATATCCGACTCGCAAACCGTTTCCGTGGCCGGCCGTTTGCGCGCCATTACCCAGCGGGTCAGCAAGAGCATCTTTCAGTACGTTCTGTACAAGGATGAAAAGTACAGCGCAGAGGGCAGGCAGTTTATAGAACTGCAAGGCAAGATCATAGCAGGACTTTTAAACGGTGACCCTGCCTTAAAGCTCAAAATGGTCAATGACCCGGCAGTGCGAGAAAAAATCAATGGTTTCAAAAACAACTGGCAGCAGTTCGAGGGAAATGCCCTGTTCATCTTTGACAATGTCTCCAAGGTGCAGGCGGCGATCCAGTATGTGGGCTCGCACAACATCGAACTCCTGAAGGCCATGAACAGCGGGGTCGTCGAGATGGCAGCCAACTCCCAGAACAAGGTGAGCTCGATGACGCGGTACGAGATCATTTTGTTGTTGGTTCTCATTGTTTTCGGCATTGCCTGCAGTGTCTGGATGATCCGCAAGATCACCCTGCCTTTAGCCAAAACGGTCGATCTCTTTGCGGAGATGGAGAAGGGCAACCTCGGATTACGCCTCAACATTCAGGAGGCGGACGAAATAGGCCAGCTTGCCTTTTCCATTGATAAGTTTGCCGACGGCCTCAATGAAAGAGCACAGATGATCGAGCAGGTCGCCCATGGAGATGTGGAGGTTGCAGTTGATGTTCTCTCCGACGAGGATACCCTTGGCAAGTCGCTGAATATGATGGTGGAGAGCGCCCGGGAGCGGGCTAAAATGGTTGAACGTATTTCCGAGGGCGACGTCACCATGGACGTGAATATTTTGTCGGATGGGGACACCCTTGGGAAATCTCTGGAGGTCATGGTCAATTCAGCCCAGGACAGGGTTGTCATGATAGAGCAGATCGCAAAAGGGGATCTGTCCACAAATGTGAAGATCCTGTCGGACGAAGACAGCCTCGGGAAATCCCTGGAGGTCATGGTTGATTCGGCCAGAGACCGTGCCGCAATGGTCGAGCAGATAGCAAAGGGGGACCTCTCCCAGGATGTGAAGATCCTCTCGGATCGGGATACCATGGGGCAATCCATCCAGGTCATGGTCGACTCGGCCAGGGAGCGCGCCGCCATGGTCGAGCAGATATCCAAAGGGGACCTGTCCCAGGATGTGGAGGTGCTCTCTGGCAAGGATATGCTGGGTAAATCGCTGGATATGATGGTAGCCTCGGCCAGGGGCAGGGCAAAGAGAATCGAAGAGATCGCCAAAGGGGATCTCACCGTCAATATCGAAATCCTGTCCGATAAGGACACCCTTGGCCAGTCGCTGGCGCTCATGCTGGAAAAACTGAGCGCAGTTGTGAGCGAGGTGAAATCGGCCGCAGATAACGTGGCATCGGGCAGCCAACAGTTAAGCACGGCATCACAACGTATGGCCGAAGGGAGCACCGAACAGGCCTCGGCTGCCGAACAGGCCTCTTCATCCATGGAACAGATGACCGCCAATATCAGGCAAAATGCGGACAATGCCGGAGAAACAGAAAGGATGGCAAGCAAGTCGGCCGGGGATGCCCGCGAAGGGGGGGATGCAGTTGAGCTCACCGTTTCCGCCATGAACGATATTGCAGACAAGATCACGATTATTGAGGAAATCGCCCGGCAAACCAACCTCCTGGCCTTAAACGCTGCCATTGAGGCGGCCCGAGCCCAGGAACATGGCAAAGGTTTTGCCGTGGTGGCCGCCGAGGTGAGGAAGCTTGCCGAGCGGAGCCAGCAGGCGGCCGGGCAGATTATCGCCCAGGCAAGCTCCAGTGTGGGTACCGCTCAAAAGGCCGGCGATATGTTACGAAAATTGGTGCCGGACATCCAGAAAACATCGGACTTGGTGCAGGAAATTTCCGTATCCAGTAATGAGCAGAATACCGGGGCGGAGCAGATCAATACGGCAATCCAGCAACTCGACCAGGTGATACAGCATAACGCCTCTGCCTCTGAGCAGATGTCCGCCACCTCGGAAGAGCTTGCCTCCCAAGCCGAACAACTCAAAGATTCGATCTCATTTTTTAATACCGGTTATTCTGATACCGCCCCCAAAACACGGTCCTATGTCATGCCCATAGCCGGCAAGGAGCAAGAGAAATTGACCGAGTCGCCATCCCTAACGATTGCAGAAGAGCTCACGGAGGATGCCGAGTCCTCCGCCAAAACAACAGGGCATCTGCTTGATATGAAAAGTGATACAGTAGACAAGGAGTTCGACCGCTATTGATCGTTTTGGAATCAATACATCCACAGGGTTAGCCAATATTGGCTAACCCTGTGGAAAACCGAAGGAGAATGATTTGTAATATAGTTCAATGTCCTAGTTGCGGCATTATTCCCCCTTGCAATAACTACTATGGTGGGATCATTCCACATGGTTCCCTTGGAGGATGTCGATGGCGACCAAAGAAGAGAAGAGCAACAATATTGAAGGCTATGTTTCCGCACCTTTGCTGACCGTAGCCGAGGCGGCAAAATATATGGGCGTTGGGCGCAAGGTGATTTATCAGCTTATCGAGTATGGCGAGATCGTGGCGGTCAAAGTGAAGGGATCTGTTAGGGTTGAAAAGAAGAGCCTTGATGAATTCAGGGCCAGTGGCAAACTCACCTAGTATTTTTTTCGGCTCGCTTTATTCTACGATTTCTTTGACGCGGCCGACCTGTCCATCTTCCAGACGCACCTTGATGCCGTGGGTGTGGTGGGCGGATTTTGTCAGAATGTCTTTGACTCTTCCTTCAGTGAGCTTTCCTGTGCGTTGATCCTTTTTAAGGACGATGAAAACGTGCAGACCTTGCTTTATATCCGCTCGGTTTGTTCCTTTCATATTATTGCTTGCCTCTATTGTATTCAGTCCATCCGGCTAAAAGCTCTGTAAAGCGGGCCAGTTTTTTGCACTTATGCAGTTTACGCAGTGGCTTTTTGAGCTCCGGGTCGTTTATTTGCGCGAGCACTTCCCGGAGTTTGGCCAGCACCTGTTGCTCTCCGCAAAAGAGTGTGTTGTAGCGATTGAGCAGTTCTTGGAGGTAATCTTGCAATTCGCTGTTTCTTGTCTCTTGGTTTGACGTGGCAGGATACATTCCTTTGAGCCGGGCAAAGAGGAAGGGGTCGGTAATTGCGCCTCGGCCAAGCATGAGGCCGATTGCTCCGGTTTGTTGTAATACACGTCTGCCATCCGCCTCGGTAAGGACATCCCCGTTGGCTATCACAGGTAAGTTGGTGCGCTTGACGATTTGTGCCGTGACACCATGATCCGCCTTGCCTTTGAAACCCTGCTTCACGGTGCGTGGGTGCACGATTAAAAAATCTATCCCGCAATCTTCAAATGTTTCCAACAGGGAAAGAACCTGTAAAGGATCGTCAATGCCTGAGCGGACCTTGACGGAAAAACTTCCCGCAATAGCCTGGCGTAAATCCTTGAGTATTTTGGCCAATGCGTCTGCATCACCCAGCAATGCCCCGCCAGCTGCATTATTGGTCATGCGGCCATAAGGGCAGCCGAGATTGATGTTCAGATGCTTCGCCCCAAGCTCTTGCACGGTCCGGGCTGCATCCACCATTGCATCCTTATCGCTGCCGATCAGCTGCACCACCAGGGGGACATCGTGGGTTATGTCTGTCGTCTCCTGGCGATCACTATCGGAGATGCATCTGTCTGAGCCGGAACGCACACGGACAAATTCCGTAAAAACAACGTCAGGGCAAAAACGTTCGCTAAAAAGGTTTCGTAAGGCCCTGTTTGTGAGGCCCTGCATCGGGGCCAGCATGAGTGGCACAGTATCGCCAGCCCAGGGAAGCCTATTTGTGTGTGCTGTGTCGGTCATAGGTGTTTCACTCATCCTTGTTTCTCTGGCATAATGCTTGATGGGGGTATGAAAAGCAAGGGGAGTGTCTTTCTTGTTAAACATGCCCTGGCATCCCGGAACAGATAAATTTCTCCTTTCTGCTGTAAAGGTTTCGTTTGCCCCATTTTTTGTAGCGTATATGCTATGCTGGTCACGGAACATTGCATGAGTGATCGCCATCTTAGGAGAATGTAAGTGGGGAGAGAGGCGATTAGACAGAGGCTGGGTAATGGATCACACGAAACGCATAGAAAAAATAGAAAAACAGCTGGCTCTTCTCACTGAGGAGATCTCTTTTTTACGCGATGATCTTGCCGATTCGAGTAAGGGGCAGCCGGAAGGGATGCAGGATGTTGGACACGATGATGTGGGGGCACTGCTCTCCTACCTGGCCCTTGGCTCTGATCTTGAAGAGGATGCCTTGCTTAACATGCTTTTGCGCTGTGCCATGTACAGTGTTGGGGCAGGCGGGGCTGGTTTAACCCTGTTTGACAGCAAGAAAAACGTTTTAGTCTTTCGGGCTGCCTTGGGGGATGGTGCCGAAGGGATTATCGGTTACGAGTTGCCCCTTGAAGACAGCCGACACGGGCTTGCCTTTTTAACCGGCAAAGTTCAGTCCTCTACGCCCACACACGATGGTGCTGCCGTGGTGACGGCAACCGAGTTTCGCAATGTGTTGGTGGCCCCGCTTTTTGTCGGGGTTGACGGTGTGGGTACCATCAGTGCGGTGAACAAAAAGGATGCGGATCAATTCACCGCTCAGGATATGGAGGCCTACCGACTCTTTGCCGATCTTGCCGCCCTGGTTGTTCAGCAGAAGCTCCGGGAACAGCTTGTTTCTTCCATGGTTGCAGGGCATGGGGGCAGCGTCCCGGCAGAGCTCAGCGCCGTAAAAATCGGCAGCGACATGTTGGAGCTTGTGGATATTGTGCAAAACATGGTGGAGGTTCGCAAGAAGAGGCCGGAGATGACTCCGCTTCTCAAGCAACTTACCTTTATGCTGGTGCGGAGTACGGACCGAGGCCTGTAAAAAGGGCCTGGCGTAAATTCAAGCCGTTATAACAGTAGGATTGGATTTTTTTGAGAGAGAAACACCAAAAGGGGTAACCGACAATCGGTTACCCCTTTTGGTGTGTTGCTTAAAACAGCTTTACACCTCGGTAACGGTGATTGCCTCTTCCGGGCAGACCTCAACACAGGTCTCGCAGCCAAGGCATTCATCCATGTTGACCGGTTCGGATTTGCCATCCTCCATCTCAAAAACCTGTGCCGGACAGGCATTTACACATTCTTCATCGCCATTGCATTTGTCTTTGTCTACCTCCACCTGCCACATAATAAATCCTCCTGATTTTTTGTTATAGGCGTTTGCTTACTCAGCAACATTCCTCAAGTAAATAATTCTTTCCGTCAACGCTTACAAAATGCACACCGGACAATTTAGGTAGCCCTGCAATTTTCCACGCGGCTTCCGGATTTATAAACTCATCATTGATGCACTCTTTGGGTTGATGGATGTTCTTGCAGACATAGTTCATGATGGGGAATGCATTGAATTTTTTGTAATACCCCCGCATGAACTTTAAAATTTCAATTTTTTCATCGTTTAATTCATCAATCCCTGCATTCTTTGCCAATGCCATGGCCAGACCTTCATCCCACTCATCACTGTTGAGCAGAAAGCCGTCATCGTCCACGGGGATTTTTTTGCCTCGATATTCAATCTCATTCATATGTTTACCTCCGTTTCACTGGGGCTCTTCTATTATGCGCCTATGAGCCGGTACGGATAGGCACGCTTAGTCCATTCATTGTCCGGCGCTTTGGCGGTTAATTCATCATAGGCCTCTCTTAATGGCATTGGATCCTCGGTGCTTTTGTAGCGGCTTACACCCCGTAGGAAAATCGCCTCCGGAGTCGAAGAGCTGTCCGGGTAATTATCCCGGACCCTTTCCAGGTTTGTCAGGGCCTCGCTAAAGCGGTCATTGTCAAAATGCACTTTAGCCATGCCAAGCAACAGGGAAGGAATCAACTCCTCGGGAGCCAGAAAGCCCACGGTTCTGTGGTGCTCAATTCCTTCGGCACTCAAGGTGACAAGGGTCGGTGTCCATTTAACATTGAAATCCGTAGAAAGAGGCTGGGCATCAGATGCAACTTGCAGCGGAACAACAGAGCTGTTCATGAATTCGCTGACCTCGGGAGTGGGATACGTAACTGTATCCATCTGCTGGCAACCAATTCACTGCGGGTTGAAAAAGTCAAGCAGCACTGTTTTGTTTTCAGCCTTGGCTCGAGCCAGGGCCGTATCCAAATCTTTTTCCCATTGAACAGTATTCGCCATATTCATTCCTCTTTAAAATGGATTGATGTCAATGCCTCGGCTCACCCATGCCATGACCGGTGCTCATTCAGCCTCCGTGTCGCTATGGGGGGCGTGCCGAAAATAAAGAATTTTTTCCACCCGAACGACGAGCTTGCGTTCGACCTGGGGAAAATGTTCATGCTCTTCTTTTTCGGTATAACCATTTAAGAATGCCGTATCCTCTAACCGCTCCGCTTTGCCCAGGAGTTGGTAGCCTTTGTCGGTTATCGGGTCCCAAACGACCAGGCCCACAGCAGGATTTGTTTGCAGATTCTCAACAGTCGCCGGGCAAAACCAAGCAGTCGCTTCCAAAACATCACCATCCGCGGCAACAAGTTTGCCAGCAGCAGCGATATGGGGCATGCCGTCCGTGCCAACGGTGGCAACGAACAGATGCCCGAGCTGCGCTGCAAGCTTGACTGCCGATAAGAGTGTTTCCCTCGTCATAGTATGGCCTTTTGATGTTTCTATTGCCTGTTTAGTCTTATGCCCGGCGACTAGCCCTATGCCCGTGCACCGCTGAAGTCGGCGTATAGTTCATGCATCTTAGAGCGGAGCTGCATGAGCTTTTTCGAGTCCTCGGGGGTGAGCCAACGGGGTTCACTGATGGAGTAGACCACCTTGGCGAGTTCATCAATGACGAGCTCCGTGGCCCTGCACCACTCATCGGTGCATATATGTTCCATTTCAGCGGCCTCAGCTATGTCATCCTCAAGAATACTCAAGGATTTTTCCAAGTTTGCCATAAATTCACGGTGGGCTATTAAAAAGGAATCTTCCATTTGTTGTTGTCTTTGCATAATGTTACCTCCGTGTATTCTTTGCCTGCTGGTTCATGCAGGAGTTTTCAGCCGCCGAAATCGTAGTCAAAGAGCGTTCCGGCGGCATCGTTATACCGGCTCTCAAGATTTGTTAATTTCGTCTTTATTTCCTCTCTCTGCGGGTTCCACTCGGTAGGACATTCGTTCCGGAGCATGTCGAGCCTGTCGTCGAGCTCGGTCATCAGGATATGCAGATCGTTCACATTCTCATACATCCTCTGTTTATCGCCTGTCGGGAGTTGATCCATCTTGTGCATCACATCATAGAGCTTTGCCTTCCACAGAGTGAGTTCCATTCCAACGTTTTTGCAATAATCACGGACTTCCATAACCATCCTCCTTTGGCGCGCTATCGCCACTGTATTAAGGAAATATACCTCCCACAGAGCTTGCCGAAACGCACTGCGGTCGGTCCCCACACATCCCGCCTTGCTTGAAAAAAAGGCGGTTCTAAAAAATATTTTAAGCTGACCTGCCCATCGCATGATGGACGGGGATGAAATTTTACCTAAAAATAAAGCGCTTACGCCCTAGTAGAACATGCATGTGTTCCCGAGGGCGGGTATTGGTAGTTTTAGAGATAACTCGTTCATAGGAGCCCTCCATTTAGGATAGAGGCAACGGATAAAAAACGAGGTTGCTTATATAGATATACAATGGGGAATGAGACTCCCTTTGTCAAAGGGAAATGTTGCGAAAAACACGGAATTGTAAGTAGTTGTTTGTATGTTTATGGGAGGCGTTTTTTTATACACGTCTCGATAATCACTACGGAAACAGTGGGTTAGGTTGGTGCTTGGTTTGAAGTGAGGGAAATCGCCACGGTGAAAGCCATATTATCAAAAAGTTTGTTGGTGGAATGTCGTCCCGAAATTTTTTTGGGAAAAAATCAGACTAGATTTAAATCGTATTATCGAGCATATTAGTTGATAGGGGGTAACTTAAAATCTATATTGAGCATGCCCAAGTCTAAATTCGTTCCCAAATTTGCCATTGTCCAAGCCGTCTGTTTGACTGTTTTACTTAGTGTATTGTTTTTTTGGGATTATTCCCATGTCCAAGAAAACACAGTGAGCCTCGCCCTGCAAACCGCCAGGACCAGCGCTCATAAGGATCTTCAGTACCGTAACCTGCTTCTTTCTGCCGGTGGGGTGTACATGGAAGTTTCCGATCAGGTTCAGCCCCTTTCCTCTATAAAGCATAGAAAAGATCAGAATATTTTTTTGGGTTCGGGCAAAAAGCTCACCGTTATTCTTCCGAAGCGCTTTATCCAGATGGCCAAAGCAAAAGTTGACCTTGAGCATCAGATCTTTGAGAAAAGCAGCATTCGAACCCTGCAGCCTATTTCCAAAGATGATGATCCCGACGACTGGGAGAAATATGCACTCTCTCAGCTGGTTGCCGGTAAGAGTGAATTTTATGAGTTAATCAGTGCTGAAGATGGGGAAATGTATTTCAGGTATCTCCATTCTCTTTATGCCACCGAACAATGCGTAAAAAATCGGCCCGGTCAAAACTTGACGGTCGGTGATCTTTATGGAGGATTGAGCATCACCCTTCCCCTTGCCCCCTTTCAAGACGGAGGCAGAAAGCATAATCAGCTGATGATTTTTACGTATGGTTTTATGTGGGTTGCTGGACTGTTTGGAATTGGCATTAGTTTTGACCGACTGCGTGCAAGGGATAAAAAGATTCACCAAGCACAAAGTCAAACCCTAGCTGCTCTCTCGCAGCTGGATTCTGTTTTTGAGACCAGCCCGGTTGGCCTTCTCATAACCAACGGAGAGGTTGGAATAGTTAAGTCTAATAAGATAATTCAAAATTTATGTCTGCAGACAGGGAGCCAATTTGGAGATGTCGCGCCTGCCGCTGCTCTCCCCCAACATTGCTTTGAGATAATAAAATCCGCAGTCGAGCAGATTAAAAATGGCAGGAAAAAGGTGCTTTTTGAACTTGAGAGGAAAACAGAATCACAAACAGGATACTACCACTGTATTGCTGTGCCGTTAGCCGTACAAGATCGTTTCCTTATCACCTTCCACGATATGTCCCGGATAAAAGAAACACAGCTGGCCTTAAATAATACTTCTGAAGAGCTTGAAAAAACTTTTGACGCCATTGATGACATTATTACGGTGCAAGATGTTGATATGAAAATTACTGCTGTGAACCGGGCAGCCGTAAAACATTTTCAGGCAACGGAGCAGGAGTTGCTCGGTAAATACTGTTATGAGCTTTTTCGGGGGGCGCCAACTCCCTGTGAAGGCTGTCCGGAGATTCAATCATTAAAGGATGGTGAGTCGCACACCGCTGAAATTCGGCATGAAAATTTGGCAAAGACCTATGCTGTTTGTGCCGCTCCTATTATCGATGAACATGGTCAAGTCGTTAAGATAGTGCACTGCGCCAAGGATGTCACCGAAACCCGGGAACTGGAAACTCAATTGAGGCAAGCACAGAAGATGGAGGCTATTGGTACTCTGGCGGGAGGAATTGCCCATGACTTTAATAACATTCTAGTTGCCATTATTGGTTTTTCCGAATTAGCCAAGTCTGAGACTCCAGAAGATTCATCTGTGCATGACGACCTTGATGAGATACTGAAAGCCGGGTTGCGCGCCAAAGAGCTTGTGAGACAGGTCTTGACCTTTTCCCGCCGGGCTGATCAGGAGTATCAGCCGCTATCGGTTCAAAGTATTTTAAAGGAGGCCTTCAGGCTTCTGCGTTCCACCATTCCTGCGACCATTGAGATGAAGTTGCAAGTCGATAAAGGCTGCGGCAAGGTCATTGCTGATCCTACCCATATCCATCAAGTGATTATGAACCTTTGCACTAATGCCTATCATGCCATGCAGGGCCAAGGGGGGAACATGCAGATTAGCCTGAGCCAGGTCCAACTTGCAGCGATGGATGTGAAAAATAAGTTGGCCCTAAAGCCGGGGAAATACCTTAAGCTTATGGTGAGTGATACCGGGAGCGGCATGGATAAAAAAACATGTCAGAGAATTTTCGAGCCTTATTATACGACCAAGGGGAAGGGTGAGGGCACAGGATTGGGCCTGTCCGTTGTTCATGGCATTGTTAAGGATATCGGAGGCCACATATCTGTCTACAGCGAGAAGGGCAAGGGGACTACCTTTACTCTGTATCTCCCCGTGGTTGAAGACCAGGATGTGGGCTTGGCTGACATTGGTGCTGTGGCAAACGTTCAGCTCCCCATGGGCGAAGAATCCGTGATGGTGGTAGATGATGAGGAGAGTGTGCGTACCGCCTATAAAAGACTTTTACAAAGCCTGGGGTACAAGGTGAGAGTGCATTCTGGTGGTGCTGAGGCAAAGAAGGACTTTGCCGCCCACCATGAGAAGTATGACCTAGTCATCACGGATATGAATATGCCCAAAATGTCGGGAAAGGATCTGGCTGTTTCATTAAAGGAGATTCGTTCGGATATTCCGATAATTCTGTGCTCTGGTGTTAGTGATATGCTGGATGGACATGAGCTTAAAAGGTTTGGCTTTGATAAAATGATGTTAAAGCCCGTTTCCCTTAAGGAGATGGCCCAGGAAGTACGGTCAGTGTTGGATGCCTCATTCTCTCGTTCGTGATTTTTTCAGATAAAGATTTTTCCAAATTTCAATTTGTGTCTCATGTGAAAAGAGGTGATGGTAGCAGGTGCTGAACATGCAAAGCGAAACG
>CAYLQA010000064.1:0-14571 GCA_964385695.1 uncultured Desulfobulbia bacterium
AATACCTATATGGTCGCATAGTTCCTCAATAACCGAAACGGGGTTCTCGCATAGATATTCATACTTAATAGTAAATATGGAATTGGCGATTAGCGACTCAACATAGCGCAAGTAATTCTCAGCAAACTTGTTGACGTCACCGCCCATTGATAGATATACGTCAATTGCGTTGCGAACAAGCGCAAAAGTGTGAAAGTCAAATATTTCTGTAAGATTTTCGATTATGCTCAATCGATAAGACGGTGAGTGGTTGTTAAACTCCGTTGGAAAGAAGTCCAAGAATGTCCAGTCCCGAATCACTAGCTGCTTGTCTGTTGTGTTGCAGTGCGCCTGAAGTTCAGCCACACATTCCTTGAAGCTGCTCCCGACAAGATGAATTCCGAACCAATTGCTCATCTGTTGTTTTATCGCAATCTCTGGCTCTAGCATTTCAAATTTTGGTGAAACGCCACGCAACGTGTTTACTTCTGAAACCAAGACTATATTGGGTTCTGTAGAAAGTATACGCGCCAAAAGTGTTCCGCCGGACCTGGCGAAATTGAGCATTAATATTGGTCTCATTGTGTTCTCCCTAAATCCGTGACGGCTTCTGCGGGCTGGCCGGATTTCACATCTTTGAGAAAAAATTTACCGACTTGTGGCCTTTGCGGCTGCAAAAGTCCCCTCAGGGGATACCGATGTCGGTCGATCCTTGACAATCTGATGAAAATTCTACCCAAAATGGCGCACTTCTCCTGCTCATGCTCTTTCCCGCATCGTTATTGTCCAGATCAATACTACTGATAAAAGACAGGGATAGACACGGGAAAACGCCTCATATCCTGGACAGTGACGGCTGAAGCGCAGTTTTTAAACGGCGAGCGCTGCTCACCTTCTGAGGCAAACTGCTAAAGCGGTTTAATGCATAACCCGACCAGGGCCAGACCCAAATGGCTTGTGTAGAATTCGTCGTCAGATTGTTCAAAGATAAAACCTTTCATTGCTTTCATCTGCCTAGTGAGTTTTTGCGACAGGTGAATATTGCAATATTTTCACTTAAATATCAAGATGTTGAATACTACCTAGTCAGCCCTGAAGAATCCCTATTTTCAGGTTGAGTGCTTTAATATTTGATTTTTATTTCCCTTAAGAAGAGAAGACAAAATTGCGAAAATCAAATTTTGTACCTCCCGCATCCATTTCTTGAAGTTAAATGCGGCTGCTGCCATCATCAAGTTGATTTGATCACCCACTTGTCCCTTGAGATAATTACGGACAAGGCGATAATCTGATTTAAGATGCCCAATAACCGGTTCAATTCCAGCACGTCTGCGGAAACGTTTCCTTGCTTTCTGTTTTTGGTACGCAGTCGCTCTTTTGCCTGGCGGTTTAGGAATTAATATCCGGGTCTCACCTACTTTACTTTTACCACGGTATCCCCGGTCGCAGATTGCAACCTCAGGACATCTTCCTCTCAATTCTGACGTCTGACTGATCGCTTCAATCAGTGTTTTGCTGTCATGCACATTTTTGCCATGGCTTACTGCGCCCACAACGATTCCACTGTTCTTAGTCACCACCACGGAAGCCTTGGCTCCAAACTCATATTTCTTGTGCTCCTTGCCCTTGCTCATACAATAAACGTCCGGCTCGTGGAGACTGTAAATCTTGTTTTTACTGTTCTTTTGTTGCGCAAGAACCTGCTCGAAAATCTTGATCTCAGGCAGATGCTTGCCAAGCCTGTCGGCCGGGAGTTTTCACTGTAAATCACGGACAAGACGACCGGCAATTGTCTTCAGTTTACGGGTTGCCCGAATGGCCTTTTTCCGGTTCTTGGGATGTTTCCTGAAACGTTGGTCCTTGATCAAGCCCTTAATGACCCGGCGATACGTCTGACGAAGCTTGACACCTTCCTTTTCGGCTATACCAACACAATGTGCCGCGATTTTCTTGTAGATTTTTGAATCTGTCGGAAAGGTAATATTCTTTTCCTGAACGGTCGTATCAATCAGAACCTCGGCCTCCATTGCCTTGGCGCCGTGCAGCTCAATTGAAGCCTGGAAAATCTTCTCAATACCTTCCGAGCCTATGCGGCGACGGAAGTACACCAGGTCGGTGGGGTGGCAGGGCATCTCCCACTGGAAGAAGACTTCACCGCAAAAAAACTGGTAATAACCATTCTCAACCCAACGTTCCACTACAGCTTCATCCGAAAGGTTGCGCAGTTGCTTTAAGGTAAGCAGGCCAACCATCAAACGAATCGGTTGAGCTGGCCTCCCTTTGTTGGAATATAGGCCTGCAAACTCCTGTTCAATAACGTCCCAGGGAATCCTTTCGGCAAGTCGATACAAAGGATTCTTGGGGTTGAGTTGATCAACAAGGCGCTGCTTGTACAAATTCAATTGCTCCTGACCAGGGCTTTTTCCTTTCATTTTAGACCTCAAAACCGTGTAAAAAATTGCAAGGTTTTGAGGTCTAATAATACCATTTCTTGCATTTCCTCTAAAGAAAAACCTGTCTTCTTTTTATATTATTTCAATATGTTACCGTGTTTTTCATGGTTGACTACCTAAAGCGCAATTTGCGGTAGTATTGTCACTGGTTAAGGTTCTCTTTATTCTTTGTTCAAGTATCTATTCTGCCGTACGGTTGTGCCACATCCCTCTTACAAATTTGATGTTAGGTAGTAAAAGCAACAAAAAAATCGTCGCAACGCATGCGGCCGCAATCAATGCCCCCCTCCCCCAAGAACTAGCAATTATATGTGTATGGAGTATCGCTGCCAAGATATACAATCCCGCGCACAGGGTGAATGACTTTATATAAACGCGTGATGGGATAGGAATAGAAATCTTGTTATGAAGAGCTAAGCCAAAGAAGATCAGTGTTGCCAAGCTGACCACCGCCAATGAGAGCGGCGCACCAGATACCCCAAACCAACCTAGTAGTAACAGTACGAGGATAATCTTAACAATTCCTTCCAAAATAACGATACGTGAAGTCAATCTAAATTCGCCAAGGCCATTGAGCAAATTCAAAACCATATTGCGAAGGCTGTTGAGCAAGTAAGCCAGGCCAATCAACATAACTACTTGTTGGTCCAGTACAAATATGTCGCCAACCCAAAGTTTAATGAAACTACTGTTTAGAGCCACATACGCAACATAACCTGTCGAGCTAATAAAGAAACTTATGACAAGTAGTTTAGCGGCTATCCAGCCAGTCCTTTTCTCATCGCCAGCTCCAGCAAGATGAGAAAACGAACCAAACATTGACGAAATAATTATTGAAACTAATTGAAAAACTACGTCTGCAGCCCTTCTAGTTATCATGTAGGCTGCTGTTGCCTCAGGACGAAAGAAAAACGAAATGAATAGCGGGTCAGCGTCTCGCGACAGGGCATTCCCCAACCTAGCCAGAAACAGCATTCCGCCAACATTGAAGTATTCTTTAATTTGCTCAAGACTCAAACGAAAATTTGAACCCAGCTCGCGATATAGTGACAAACTTTTAATTGCCCCGAACAATAGAGCAATTCCCTCACTAATCAACAGACCCACTGGAATTGCCCATAGTCCGGCGTCCTCAAACAGTAGGCTAAGCGTTACTACCAAGCCAGTTACACGAGCACTCGCTACGGTTAGTACCATATATGTCGGACGCAGCAGCGCATTTGCAAAAGATCTCAGGCAGTCATTAACAAATGCAATTGCGGTAGCAAGTAAAGCAAGCTGAAAACATCCTCTGAGTAACCTTTTGTCCGCCCCCATTCCTGTTAACAGATGATCCAAGTTAAGGGAAATCAGCAGGCCAAGTCCGGTAAGAATTGCGACAAGTATTAGATACACTGCTAGGCCATTTTTGAAGCTACTTCCTGCTCCTTGTAAATCCTGCCGTCCATAAGCCTGAGCAACGCGTTGTGTCAATAGATTTCCTACGCCGAAATTCAATACTCCCAGCATAATAAGAATCCCCCCTGACGAAAGCCAAAGCCCATATAGATGCAATCCGATAAAGTGAACGTACAAGGGAACCAATAGTAATGCCTGTACAATCTGAATCCCAGTATTGAAATAGCCACCTATGACTAAGATTATTGTACTTCGTTTGCGACTCATTGGTTCGCCTGCTTTCGAACCATCTACCTTCTGGGATTTCATCTAGAAGCCATCTTAAAATTCTTAATTAGCAACAGCCTGCTAAGGTCAAGTCTTGAAAAATTACATTTTGAACTATGTTTCCCACAAGGATAGGCTCCCCTCGCTACTTTTTTACCAGCAGGCAACAAAATTCAACCGGGACGCCCCTCAAAGGGTTAACCGGTCTTCGTGATCAGCTAAGCCGTTTTTTCGCAGTTCCTGCTTTAGCTCCTGGATATCACGGCCAAACCGGTCATATTCTACCACTTTTCGTTTGAGAAAACGCGCGGTCAAACGGACCTTGGCCTCAATGCCGGCAGGTGTGAGCAGGTAGGCATACTGCTGTTTATTGGAGTTCTTGCGAAAGCTACCACACAAGAAAACTGAGTCAGGTCTTGAAAAATCACATCCTGAACAAAGTTTCCCTCAAGGATAAGCTTCCCCCCTCGTCACTTCTTTTCCAGCAGCATTAATGCTCTACCTGGTCGCTTTTCGTCCTTAGACTTTCATCTCTGTTTTTTATCGCCCGCTGCAAAAAAACCAGAAAGACGGCCAAAAAACAGGAAGTGACCATGGTGAGGGCACAGATCCTAGAGCGCTTGGGCTTGAACTTATTTTCCGGAACAAAGGGGGTATCCAAAACTTTAAAACGGACCAACTCTTTGGCCTCTGTTATCTTGGCCAACTCCAACTGTTTCCGCAGCTCGGTATAAACGGTTTGCGCTGCCAAGCGTTCGCGCTGGATGGTGGCCAGGTTGAGATCCTTATGCGGTAGCTGCTGCTCCCAGTGTTCCAGGTCTTTGGTGGCCTGCTTGAGTTGGTTCTCAACAAATTCCCTTTCTCGCTGGGCATCGGACTCATACTCATTATCGAGATAATATTGCAACTCAGCAATCACCCGCTCAAGCATCTTGGACGCAAAAGCAGGATCCCCATCCACCCAAGAGGCGGTTATCAGGTTGGTCTTTTTATCCTGAGAAACACTATATGCCCCACCAATGAGGTTGCCTTGCAAGGCTTTCACCACTGTGGGGTACTCACTTGTTTTCCACACTTTCTTTTCGGCATCCCAGAGATCAGGGTAAAATCTGGCCAACAGTTCATACTTCTCAATAAGACGCTGTTGAAGATTACGACTTTGTAAAAAGGTAAGGATTTGATCACTTTTGCCGGCGCCAGGCAGACTGATGGGGATGGGCAGACTGCCGAGTCCTCCGCCATCGGTTTCCGTGGGCAGGAGAACGACATCAGATTTGTAGGTGACCGGCAGAACGAACAGGGTTACATATACCGCGACAAGGGTTGCCGCCAGGGTGAAACCGGCAATAAAAAACTTGGCGTTCCAGATCACCCCCCAAAGTTGGAGAAGATCAATTTCATCCTCTTCCGGTTGCATCATGCCGGGATACGCTGGTACGTATACGATTTCTTTTTGTTCTGGTTTATTTTCTGTTGTCATTGTGTAATTGATTTATTGAGTGTTTACGGATTGCATGCTGAGACTGCCGCGTCGCGATCCTCCTCGCAGTGACAGGGGAAAGGGGACATGGTGCATGATGCATGGTTCATGGTAAAAGGGCACAAGTTCAGTTTCTGGAGCGGATGCTGCGAGTTAGGCCGTGGAGCATTTTTGAGATTGTTTCCGCTTCTTTGATCCAATGTCCACCTTGTTCTTTATCAATATAGCCTATATCCATACCAATATAAAGCTGGCTTCTGAGTTCCCCAGCTGAGCCTTTTGCGTAATTTAGAAAATTGGCGATCTCATGTCATGGGATTGCTTCTCCTTCCCCTTGCCACTTAAACCTTGCACCTTGTTTCTTGCTTATCAAAAAACAGCTTCCATTTGTAACAAAAAATCTTCAACCGAATCAAGATCGTTGAGGATTTCCTCACAAATTACTTTTGCGTCCACATCCTCATAATCATGGGCTAAGAAATTCCGAAAACCTGCAATCTTTGCAAAAGAATAAGCAAAACCAGGCTCAAGTAATTGAGCCTCCCCAAGGATATCAAAAGCCTCATGGTATGATTGCGGTGGCCGTAATTTTTTCTGCCGGATCACAATCTCAGCTAAGGCGATACAGCTATCCGACATGAGATAGAGGTAATGAAGAAGCGCTCCTCGATAAACTGGATCCGCAACAAATTGCTTTTGGCAGTCTGGCTTGAGCTGATTTATCAATACCAGATACTCTCGAATTCGCCCAATCTTTTGCAGGAATCGTTCTTTCATACACCCATCAGCCGAGAGCGCTGTTCCTTAAAGTCAATTGCCCGGTGAAGCAACTGCGCTTCAAACTCTATCCGCATGGCAGAATCTTTTTCCCAAACAACTTGGCCTGTTGTGATAATTTCTTCAAGGAGCAGCAAATTTTTTGATGAATTCATGACTACAAGGTCCACATCGTTCCTTGCAAGCACCCTGCAACAGTCCCCATGCAACATCAATTTACTTTGAAAGGAAAATCGTTCAGGATCCTCAACATACACAGCCAGATCTACATCGCTCAGTGATGTACTGTCGCCCTCAGCAATGGAACCGAACAGATAGACAGCCTTAAGTTCCTGCTGATATTTTTTCAGTACAGGCTGAAGCCTATGCTTGATTTTGTCTATGGTTGGCATGAGGAAGCTTACTTTATTACATTCGCTCACTAGCCTCGCTGTAGATAAGAGCAAACTCGGAGTCTCCCATGGTCGCTTACCTCGAGCAGCGAGGAATGCATTCGTTTTGCATGGTCATTTTATACCTGTTTCCTGCTTCGTTTTCCAGATGTTTTCACGACCCATCACCTTCTCACCTTCTCACCCTCTCATCTTCCCATCTTCTCCCCACAATCCCCATTTCCGTTCTCTTTGCCAGGTCAGCAAATATCACCGCATCTCGTCAAGATTTCGGCGGGTATGATCGGGGGTACCCCAAGGATCCATGGGGTAGAGGGAACTTGGCTGGCGCACGACCTGGCCGGGATCTCGGGTAAAACTGGTTACCATATATCTCAAATGTCCCTTGATATCGGATTTGTAAAAGAGAGAAAGGGGCACTCGGATGTAAACTCCCTTCTGGTCTGTGCCCCGGTTTTTTGCTGAAACGAATTCACTGGTATCGGTGACTGTATACCAGGCTCCCAAAGTAAAATACTTGAAGGAACGGCGTAATTCAAAGCGCACACCAGAGTCGCCGGCCAGGAACCGACCCACCTTGAGGCCTGCCTCCAATCCAGTTGCAGGCAGAACCTGGCCATAAAGATTGACAAAGGCGGTATTAAACCAACGATCCTGCTCTTTGTTGAGGGCAAAATTATCATCCAGATCGCGCTTGCGCACCGCCTCGCTTTGCAGGCCAATGCCCCAGCGGCCACCATGAAAAAAACGAAAGAGTTCAGCACCGAAACCGGCATAGGCAGACTCAAAGGCTCCGACACTAAAACGTGACTGGATGCTGAAGGGCAGGGAGAAGTGCTGGTCCCAGGCCAGCACAGAGATACGCGGCTCATTCTGTTTTTCATACAAAGCCAGGTCAGTGCGCGCTGCATCCTTCTCAAGGGGGGCAAAGTCGACCTCACCGAACTGGTTGTAAAATGGTATCTCTATCTCTCCAGCGATACGGCCACCTGACCAGAGATGATAATTCCCCTGGGCCTGGAGCACTGCCTTATGCTTAAAAAATCCTTTTTTATTGTTCAAGAAGGTGCGTACCCGAGGATGCAGAGCGTAGCTGAAATTGGAGTCTTTTGCGCTATATAATTCGCTCCGGTTTAAATGGGTCGCATACTCCTGCCAGTGATTGTCGCCATAGAGATCGAGTTTTGCAAACTGCAAAAAACCAGTGCTGTCCATTGCGCTTTGCTGAAAGGCGTAAAAGCTTTGCCGGGTAGTGCGCAGACTCTGCACCACCTGCCCGTTTTGCTTGAGATTCAGATACAAAGTTTTGATACGGGGCGGCAGCAACGGTTCCAGGACAGAGCCGATATGGCCAAGGGCACGGGCTGAGGAGAGGTGGAGAGTGTTTTCCGCCTCGAGCCAGAGGGCATCTTCTGCCACTGAAACCGCAACCTGGGAAAAGCCCTCCTCCCTCACCCTATCGGCAAGGATCCGGGCGAGCCGGTAGTTTTTAGCCCGATAAGCCTGCCAGCGCAACCGCTCGCCGGCCTCGGCCGGACGTATTTTTTCCCAGGCGAGCATGCCCTCGGGCTCCAGGGGAAACTGGACAGAGAGGCCGCCGGCCAGGGTACAGCCACGCATGTGGGCCAGGGAGGCAACAATCTTGTCGGATAGGCGGTACTTGAGACCGAGATTGACGGGGTGGAGAGAATTATCGGCCTTATACCGCTCGCCTCCAGAACCACGGTAGCCGAACATATTTCCGAGATCCAGGGTGGAGTACTCGGCCGTAAAAATCAACTCGGGCGCCAGCTGCCACTCTATACCGGCAAAGGGCCTTGTCTTGCGGAGAGGCTTAGAGAGAAGAAAGGCCGCGCCCCGGTCATTCCCCTCTCCCAACTCAGGGGCGGTCAATGTATCGGTGACAAACTCCCCAGCCAGGACACCCTGGCCCATTCCCAAAGTCAGGTCAACATTGCCAAACTTTTTTGAGGCGACAAGGTAGCGGCTACCGAAAAGGGCGGTACCTGTGGCATCGAAAAAACCGGCTGCGACCTGCGGCCAAAAGGCGTCCTCCTTTTTTAAAACCAAACGGACGCCAGCAGACCGATCCTTATAATGACCATACCCCTCACCGACAAAGGCCTCAATGGTTGTCACCTCTGTAAACTGGCCATGGAACTCAAGACGGTCCCAGAGTCCGACCGCGCCGCCGTAGTAGCGATAGGGATTATTGTTGCCGTAATGCAGACGCAGGCTCCAGTCCGGCATGACCCTGGCATTAGGCATCTGCCAGAGGCCGGTATAGGATTGGAGGGATGGCTGGGCTTGGGGCGTGGTGTTCCCCTGAGCCGGAGTTGGGAGCAGGAGGAGAAGGAGGAGGAGGAGGAGTAAAGATAGAAGATGGGTGGTTGGGCGGGTGGGAGGGTGAGAAATGGGGAACATATTGTATTAGAAACAGAAGGTACTGGCTTTTCGTTCCATGCTGTTGAGCATGGCCAAGACACTTTCGTACTTTGCATCGAGAGCGTCAAAGGAATGCTCATCAATGTATCGGCATGCAAGGCAGAAGTCCAACCAGGTTTGGGTTTCAGAAGCCTCCTGCATGGCATCGGATAACTTATTGACGAAAACCGCCTTATATCTCCTTTTGCGCCAAGCTTCGGCCAAATTGGAACAAATTGACCGGGACGAACGTCTGATCTGATCAGTTAATGAAAATCGTTCTTCAGCCGGAAAAGACTTTGATAGGAAAAAAATCTCCATTGCGGCATGGAAGGCAAGCTTATAAACTTCCAATTCCCGAGCGCTTCGGATTACATTATTCTTCTTTAATGAGTCGTCACTTTCCGCCAAGCTCACCCTCTCACCCTCTCACCCTCTCACCCTCTCACCCTCTCACCCTCTCACAGGTCACCGCTCACCATTCACAGTTCACATCTTCACCACCCTAAAGCGCTGCAATGGCAACACCTGCCGTGGTCGCAATCTTAAAGACGATATCGGCAACATCTTTGACGATACGCAGGTATGGGACTCGCTCGAAATCCTCAGGCACGACAAGGGTATCGCCTGGCATCAACCGGTATGAGGAAAAACGGGAGAAGAGCATGCCGCCCTGGGCCTTGGACATAACCTCGCCATTGGCTTTTAAGATATAAATATAATCCTCATCGGCATTCTTTGTCGGCCCTCCGCAACGGTTGAGGTAAAAATCAACCGTTCGGTTGGGTTCGTAATGATACGAATTGGGCGAATAGACACTGCCAATGGCGGAAACAAAGTTCGGTTTTGCGGGGATATGCAGTGCATCGCCATCCTCAACAAAAAAGTCATAGGTTGACCCCTTAAAGGTCTGCAGATCCGCCAAAAAAATGGCAACCCTGCCCTCGGCCCTGACCTTTTTCAATTTTTCCACCACATTTGTCAAGGCCTGTTGTGCAAGATGCGCAGCGTCGGCGCTCTCCTTGCTCACCGCAATCTGCGTCTGGCTCAACATGGCCTGCTGACTGCGTAACTCAAGCTCTTCCAGCAAATCGTTGATACTCTGCTGCTGCACCTTCTGCGCTCGCTCAGAGAGAAACTTGGCCCCGAAAAAATAGGCAGAGGGCAGGTAGCCGCCGGCCCTTTCGATGACCTGAGAGAGACGTTCTCCCTCCTTGATCCTGTACTCGCCCGGGTACTTCACCTCTCCGCTTATACTGACGGTCTGTATGTCCGTGGCCCTGTTAAGCTGGCGAACAAAGACATAATCAAAGGGCAGGAGGACAAAATCCTTTTGCGTTGCAAAATCAAGGGTGTGGTGCCGGACCAAGACCCTGCCCTCCTCGATGACCTGCCGCGAAAGCTCGATCGCCTGCATATTGGCCCCGAACTTCTCCCCACCGGACATGGCAACCAGCCCCCCCAATGTCAGTCCTTTGCTGAAAGGGATCTGGCCTGGCTGCCATACCGCACCACTAATGGTTACCTCCTCTGTAATGCCAATTTTCTCGCGGGACAACACCTCTACCTTATCATGAGGTTCCAGTGGGAGATCGAACTGACCGCTGAAGAGCTGTGTTAACGGAAAACGCTGAGCCACATAGCTGGCAAACTCCGAATTGTAGCGTTGCAGAATAGCAAAGGATGTTACTGCCCCGGGCATCAACACCTCTTCAGCTGGAAAAAGTTCACTCAGCTGCATGCCGGAGCGAAACTGGAAGACTGCCGGCTTCCAGACATGGCCTGTTAAAGTAACCACTTGTGGCATTCCTTCAGGCAGAAACTCCAGTTCCAAAAGGTCGCCATCGAGAATAGGAGTCCGGCGCCAATCATCAGCCAGGGCAAGAGTATCGATATCCTTGACAGTAAACTCATGATTATCAACATAACGGCGCAGGTAGAGACGACCGCCTGATGCCTGTGGCAGAGTGCCGCCGGAAAGATCGAGCAGTTCGCCCAGGGTATCCTCCCCCTTGAGTTCGAAAATGGCCTCTTCGCCGACAGCCCCGGCAACGGCTGCGGTTTTGCCCAACCGGGCGACAAAGACGACATCGCGATTTCCCAACATGATATCGGTTTTTTGCCTGCCATGAAGGAGCAGGTCATACAGGTCAAACTGCCCCAAGAGCTTGCCTTGGCGATAGATCTCGATGTTGCGCAGGGAGCCTGACTTCTTCACGCCCTGGGCCGCAATAAGGGCATCAAAAACAGTGGAAAAGGCGGGCACCATATGCAGGCCCGGCTTGTTAACCGGCCCGACAACATATATTTCCAGGCTCCGCAGTTCCACCAATGAAACACTGACATTGATGCCCTGGACATACTTGCCGGCCTCGCTACGAATGAGGGCGTCAACCTTACCATAAGGGGTGCCGGCAATGGCAATAATACCTATCTTGGGAACATTAATGCTGCCATCCCGCTCGACAATGCCGATGAATTCGGCGTCCACATCCGCACCCCAAAGGCGGATCCGTAGCTTATCGCCAGGCCCGATAAGGTAATCAGGACTTGGAATGGCGAGGTTGGAGGTTTTTACTGAGGCGTTTTCAAAGAGATTGTACCCAAACTGAGTGAGATTACCGCTAAGGGGAGAGCCATAGGCAACCCTGTATTGTTGCTCGAGTTTTGACGGGACTTTAGTTGGCTGAGATGTTTCCTGTTTTTGGGACTTTTCATTAGCCAGAGAATCACCATTGGGGGTCTGCAGCCCACCATTTCCCTGTTTGTCCATTTGTTGATAGATACGCTGGAGATCGGAAGGGCTCAGCTTTTTCGGAGAATCAAGTTGGACGGCATGGGCCATGGGTGTTAGGGAAAGGGAATCCCCCGGTAATGTAAAATATGGGGATAACACAAACGCCAATAGTACCCAAAAACAAAATCTAATCTTTCCCATGAACGCCTCGAATTTTTCCCTGAATTTGGATGACAAAAAAAAGGATATGATTCTGATACTCATTAAATTAACTATATATTGGGTATCAGTAGTAAAAACAACAAAAAAAAAGGCCACCCGAAGGTAGCCTTTTATATCTATGCAACAAATATGAAAATCAGTGACTATGTGCAGCTGCTGGTGTCGAATCGGAACTTGAGGAGGCGACAGCCACGCCTGCAGCAACGGCGGCAACGGCGGCGGCTATAGTACCGGCTCCTATTCCGGCGGCAGCGGCTCCGGCTGCTGCGGTTCCGGCGGCAGCACCTGCACCTGCACCTGCACCTGCACCTGCACCTGCACCTGCTCCTGCTCCTGACCCGACACCTGCAGCACCTGTTGCCGGCTCAGCGGCAAAGGTCATAGGTGTGCCAACAAAAAGCATAAAAAAAACAAGTAATGAAGCTATCTTGGATCTCATAGTCATTCTCCTTCCCCTATTTTTTTTTAAATTGAGAATTTATTATCTACTTTAAGATGTAATGCCTAACTAAACTCATAACCAATCTAAAATGGTATTGTCAAGAATCTTCTTGCAATACCTTCTATGTTTGGGCAGTTGGCAGTTGAACTGTCGACTGTAAGCTACAGGCTGCCAATTTCTTTCAAATACGCCCAACCCCAACATAGGCGAACCCAGCCTCTTTCACTTTCTGCGGGTCATAGACATTGCGCAGATCAATAAATAACGGCGAGTTCAGTCCTTCCCTGATCCTTGGCAAATTCAGGGCACGGTATTGGTTCCACTCCGTAAGCAGCACCACGGCATCCGCCCCTGTTGCTGCCTCATAGGCAGAGTTGACAAAGGTAATATCCGGCGGCAGATATTTTTTGGCCTCTGCCATGCCTTGCGGGTCGTGGACCTGGAGCCTTGCCCCTTTTTCTAAAAGGGCGGGAAGGATAGTGAGGGCCGGGGCATCACGCATATCATCGGTTTCGGGCTTAAAGGTGACCCCCAACACACCGATGGTCTTGCCATCCTCCGTCCCCCCCAGGGCCTGACGGATTTTCTTGATCATCCGCGCCTTCTGCGCAGCATTGACCTCAACCGCCGTCTCGACAATGCGAGATGGAGCCCCATGCTCTTGGGCTGTACGAAGAAGGGCCAGGGTATCCTTTGGGAAACAGGAGCCGCCATAACCTGGGCCGGCATGTAAAAATTTACTGCCTATCCTCCCGTCCAGCCCTATGCCCCTGGCAAGATCAATTACGTTTGCCCCGACCTCCTCGCAGAGGTTGGCCATCTCATTAATAAAACTTATTTTTACTGCCAAAAAGGCGTTTGCTGCATATTTGATGAGTTCTGCCGTCTCCAAGGTGGCTTCGACAAAAGGGGTAGCAATGAGATAAAGGGGATTATAAATTTCCTTGACTACCTCAAGGGCTCGGTCCGATGCTCCACCGAGGACAACCCGATCCGGTCTCATGAAGTCCAAGATGGCAGCCCCCTCCCGAAGAAATTCCGGGTTGGAGACCACGTCGAAATCGGCCTGGGCATTGCTCTCCCTGACAACACGTTCTACCTGTCGGGCCGTGCCCACTGGGACCGTGCTCTTGTCGACAATCACCGTGTAACCGGTAAGATGTTCGGCAACTTCCCTGGCCGCTGCATATACGTATGAAAGATCGGCATAGCCATTGCCGTGTCGGTGGCTCGGGGTACCGACAGCTATAAAAATAGCCTGGGCGGAACGGACCGGATCCGCATGCTCAGTTGTAAAATGCAGCCTTCCCTGTTCCACATTCTTTTTGACAAGATCCTCCAGGCCGGGCTCGTAGATGGGTATTTCACCTGCCAGCAGACTTTTAATTTTATTTTCGTCCTTATCAATGCATGTGACATGATGGCCGAATTCGGCAAAACAGGCCCCGGACACAAGGCCGACATAGCCGGCACCGATAATTGTAATGTTCATTTTTTCACTTCGCTTCGTTTTAATTAGTGCCTGTCCATCATGCTAATTTTTTGGACAGAGTTTTCAATCTTCAGCCAGCATTACTGACTACTCAGCTTAACGGAACACTGAAGAATATTTTTCACAACTTCCCCCCGGCACGCCACGTAGAACCCTAGTATGTAGACAAGTTACCGAATTCACTCCTAACCGCATTAGGGATATGCACCCGAAAGGGCACTTGTGCAGATGTAGTTTATCATTAAATCCAACGTGGTCGCATCTTTCACATACACGGCCAGATCAATATCACTCAGCCGGCTGTCAGCTCCTTCAGCAAAAGAGCCAAAAAGATAGGCAAACAACACATCAGGGTGTTGCAGAAAGACGTTGGTCAATTTTGCTTTATATCGCTCGGCATGTTTCAGTTAGCAGCCAACGGTTTATTTAACCGCTAACTGTCAATTTTATTTTTGTCGAGTAGCCCAAAGGAACCGCCCCCTCAGGCTCTCACAGAACCGTACGTGAA
>CAYLQA010000065.1:0-14180 GCA_964385695.1 uncultured Desulfobulbia bacterium
CATCTTGCCAAGATCGCCGGAGTGGAGCCAGCCATCCTCGTCAATGGCCTTGTGTGTTGCCTCCGGATCACCGTAATAGCCGTGCATAAGGTGATAACCGCGAAAGCAGATCTCGCCGATCTCACCCAGAGGCAAGGTGTTCCCCTCCAAGGTGTCGACAATCTTGACCTCCTGGTGCGGCAGGTTGTGGCCCACGGTCTCGGTGCGCCGGGCAAAGCTATCGTCGCTGGTGGTAAGGTGGGTGATGGGTGAGGCCTCTGTCTGGCCGTAGCCGATGAGAATCTCCGCACAATGCATTTCGTTGATCACCCGTTTCATCAGGGCGGGCGGGCACGGTGCCCCGGCCATGATCCCGGTCCGCAGCGAAGTAAGGTCATAGCGGGCAAAATCCGGGTGCTCCAATTCGGCGATGAACATGGTGGGCACGCCGTGCACTGCCGTGCAGCGTTCTTGATCAATGGCTGCCAGCACCATGCCTGGATCAAAATGCTCACAGGGAATGACAATGCAGGCGCCGACTGAAAGACAGAGCAAATTCGCCAACACCATGCCGAAACAGTGATAAAAAGGCACCGACACACAGAGCCGGTCCTGCTCTGTAAAATGCATGGCCCGGGCCGAGAAATAGGCGTTATTCAAAATATTATGATGACTCAGCAGCACGGCCTTGGGAAAACCGGTGGTGCCCGAGGTGTACTGAATATTGATAGGCTCGTTCATGCCAAGGGAGGCGGTGAGCCGCTCCACTTCCTCCGTAGCACGATCACGACCTGCCGCAAGAATCTCCCGCCAGAGGGTGAAGCCCGATGCAGGCCGGGAAGTCTTTTCCGGCTCGGCGGGATCATACAGGATGACACGGCGCAGGAAGGGGAACTCCTGGCTCTGCAGCTCTTGGCTTGGCCCTGCAAGCTCCGGGAGCAACTCAAGAAGCATGCTCACATAGTCGCTGCCGTGAAAGGCGGGAATAACAAAAAGCCCCTGCACTTCAGAGCGTTTGAGGGCATAGGCAAGTTCACGCAGACGATAGGCCGGGTTGATATTGACCAGGATGGCGCCGATTCGGGCCGTGGCCATCTGGATCAGAAGCCATTCAATATTATTGGTGGACCAGACCCCGATGCGGTCCCCTTTGCCATAACCACTGGCAACAAGCCCCAAGGCCAGACGGTCAATAAAGTTTGCCAGTTCCCCATAGGATAATCGCCGCCCCTGGGGAACGGAAACCACGGCCTCACGCATTGCAAAGCGCTTGGCCACGGAAAGAAAATATTGCGGAATGGTACTTGTGAGCAGGGGCACATCCCCGCCCCTTTGAAAATAACTCTGTAGTTTCTCGTTCATATCCACCTCAATGTAATGAACGTAAACAACGGGCCTTGCTGCCTAAAACAAATGCCAGCGCTTGAGCTCCATGGCCTTTTTTAACCGCTGGGTGGCAAGCTCCATGGCGGCCTCACGCGGTGTTATCTGTTTGTCACGCACCATTTCAAGCACCAGGGAGGTATTTGTCCGCACCTTTTCCTCGATGGCCTCAATGGCTGCCTTTTCGCTGGCACCGGCATACTCCATGGCCGCGCAGATGACGCCACCGGCATTGGCAATAAAGTCCGGGATAGAGAGAATGCCCTTGTCGTGCAGATCCTTTTCCGCTCCATGGGTGACCGGAATATTGGCCCCCTGCACCACAAGCCTGGTCTCTAAACGGTGCACATTGTTCTCATTGATCACATCGGGCCGGGCCGCCGGAACCCAGATGTCGCAGGCAATGTCGATGATTTCATCTCCAGGCAGTTGCTCCCCTTTTGCATAATCAACAACACTTCTTCCTTCCTGCTTTAAGGCGATAAGCTCTTCGATATCCAGGCCGTCGGGGTTGTAAATAGTGCCCTTGCTGTCCGCCGTGGCGATCAAAATGACCCCCCTTTTGGCAAGAAAGCGGGCCGCGTTTTTTCCCACCGCGCCAAAGCCCTGCACCACCAGGCGAGCACCATCGAGTTCAAGGTCGGCAAACTCCGCGCCAATCTCCGTTGCCTGATCCACCCCCAGGCCGGTGGCCCCGATCTCATCGAGAGGGATGCCGCCCAGCTCACGGGGCAGGCCCACGGAACGGCCGATCTCGTCCTTGACCCAGGCCATGGCCCGTTCATCGGTGCCCATGTCCGGGCCGAATATATAATGCTCCTCACCCTTCAAGGCACAGGCCAGGCAACGGATGAGCTGCTCCTTTTTTTTGAGGTCCATCTTGGCGTCACCGTACAGCACGAGCTTGCCGCCTCCATGATCCAAACCGGCGGCAGCGTTCTTCAAGGTCATGGCCCGGGCCAACCTGGCGCATTCTTGGGTGCTCACATCCGGTGCCATGCGCACCCCGCCGATGGAAGGACCCATGGCCACATTATCCACCACCAGGGTTGCCTTCAGGCCAATGGAAGGCTCTTGCACGTAAATCTCTTTTATGGGGCCTAACGCATCCGCACTTGTAAAACCTGCCTCCATTATGAACTCGCCTCCTGTTTGACCACTCGTTTTCCTCCCACTTTCTTTTTATGTTTTTCCTCAGCCACCTCGGCCCGGTATGAGCTGCGCACCAAGGGGCCTGCCTCTACCCAAGCAAACCCCAGCTCAAGGGCCTCGGTTTTCAGTACGGCAAATTCTTCAGGGCTCCAATAACGAACCACCGGGAGATGCTCCTTGGTCGGGGCAAGGTATTGCCCTAAAGTCAGGATATCACATCCTGCCTGCACCAGATCCAGCATAACCTCACGTATCTCTTCCTTTTTCTCCCCCAGGCCGAGCATAATCCCGGATTTGACCAGCATTTCCGGCTGGGCCGTCTTTGCCCGGGCCAAGAGCGTAAGCGAGCGCTCGTAACGGGCCTGGGGCCGTACTTGGGCATAAAGCCGCAGGACTGTCTCAAGGTTGTGGGCCAGAATTTGCGGCCCGGCCGAGACAACCTGGGCCAGCGCCTCTTCGCTGCCCATAAAATCAGGAATCAACACCTCAACGCTGCAATCCTGGCATTCCCGGGCAAGGGTACGAATGGTTGCGGCAAAAAGAGAGGCACCCCCATCGGGCAGATCATCCCGGGTGACAGAGGTGATCACCACGTGCTTGAGATCAAGTTCGCGCACGGTTTGCGCCAGCCGTTTCGCCTCTTCCGCATCGGGCAAAGATGGGCTGCCGCTCTTTACCGCACAAAAGCGGCAGGAGCGGGTACAGGTATCACCCAGAATGAGAAAGGTTGCCGTGCCCCTGTCCCAGCACTCTCCCCTATTGGGGCACTGGGCCTTTTCGCAGACGGTATTGAGTTTAGCGGTCTGCAACAGCTGTCGTACCCGCTGGCTCTCCGGCCCATGGGGCAAACGCACCCTGAGCCAAGGTGGTTTATGCCTGGTTCCACGCATCGAGTTCATAATCAAATATCTCACTAAAGGCCTGCTGCACCCTGCTCTGCACCAGCTCCATACCAATGGGTCTTCCCAGGCAGACATCCAGGGACGTCACAGCACGGTTGCTTAAACCGCATGGGACAATCTTTTCAAAATACTGGAGATCGGTGCTGACATTGATGGCAAAGCCATGGCTGGTGATGTTATTGCCATCGAGCTTTACGCCAATGGCGGCCACCTTTTCATTATTGATCCAGACACCGGTGGCAGGACGCTGCCCCGCCTGGCTCTGCTCCCTGCCTGCCTGCAGGCCGAAAGAGCCCAAGGTGCGGATCACCATCTCTTCAAGTTTGCGCAGGTAAGGGATGATCTCTTTTCTGTCTTTGAGTTGCAGGATTGGATAACCGACCAGTTGCCCCGGACCATGGAAGGTAATTGCCCCGCCGCGATCAACGTGGTGCACGGCAACACGGCGTGCGGCAAGCCACTCCTTGGCGGCCAGAAAATGACGCTCCTCGCTCTTGGACCCCAGGGTGTAGGTGGGAGGGTGCTCAAGCAAAAGCAGGGTATCCGGGATTTCATTTCTGCTGCGCTGTCCGGCAAGGTCGCGCTGGAGATGAAGGGCTGCATCGTATTCAACCAGCCCCAGCATCCGGGCCTGGCATTTTCTTTTGTCATTTGCTGATAAAATGGGTCGAACTCCCTAGGAATATTTCCGCGGCCTCGCCCTCGGTCTCGGTCAGGGAGGGGTGCGGATGGATGGAGAGGGCCAGGTCCTCAGCCAGGGCGCCCATCTCTATGGCCAGCACACATTCGGCAATAAGGGCTTCGGCATCGCGGCCGACAATGCCCGCCCCGAGAATGCGCCCGCTCTCAGGCTCCAGCAGCAGCTTGGTCAGTCCCTCGCTAATGCCCATGGTGGTGGCCCTGCCGGAGGCACCCCAAGGGAAACGAACAACCTGCACTGCCACGCCTTGCTCTTGGGCCTCCAGCTCTGTCAGGCCGCACCAGGCTATCTGCGGATCGGTATAAACCACGGCCGGAACAGCGCGCACGTCATAGGCAGAGGGCTTCCCGGTAATGACCTCGGCCGCCACCTTGCCCTGACGCATGGCCCGGTGCGCCAGCATGGGGCCAGCGACCACATCGCCGATGGCAAAGATACTCGGCTCGGCGGTCTGCTGCTTTTCATCTACAATAATAAAGCCCTTCTCATCGAGCTTGATTCCGGTTTTTTCCAGGCCCAAATCCTTAGTATAAGGGGTGCGTCCCATGGCAATCAGGATTCGCTCATATTGCTCCGTCCGGGTTTCGCCCTGGTCATTTTTGAATTGTACCTCGACTCCGGCCTCCTGTTCACTTAGGGAGTCGACGACTGTTCGCAGATGAATCTCCTCGCAGAGATCTTCCATGCGCCGGGCCAGGGGCTTGACCAGATCGCGGTCCAAGCCGCGCAAAAACTCGCTGCGCACCGCCATGCTCACCTTGCTGCCCAAGGCGGCATAGACCTGCCCCATCTCAAGGGCAATATAGCCGCCGCCTATGATGAGCAACCGCTCCGGCACATCGGCAAGGGCAAGGGCCTCGGTGGAGGTCATGATTCTGCCGCCGGGTGTTGGCGAGAAATCGGGCAGGGTTTGCGGCGCTGAACCTGTGGCCACGATGCAATGGCGAAATTTGATATGGGCCACATCAGCACCGATCAGGCGGGCCGATTTCGGCCCTTCAAAAAAGGCGCGGGCCTTGAGGTACTGCACGCCGCGTTTGTCGGAAAGACCAGCCAGACCGCGACTCAGTTTGTCGACCACCTTTTCCTTCCAAGAACGCAAGGCGGCAAGATCGAGCTGCGGGGAGTTAAAGCGCACTCCCATCGTTGCAGCCCGCTCGGCATCATGGATAAGCTCGGCAAGATAGAGCAGGGTCTTTGAAGGAATGCACCCTTCATAGAGACAGACTCCGCCGATATTCTCCCGCTCGTCAACAATGGTGACATCAAGCCCCAGGTCTGCCGCCCGGAAGGCAGCAGCATAGCCGCCAGGACCTGCGCCGATGATCAAAAGATCGGTTTTCTGGGTGATTTCTCCTACGACCATTGCGGTTTCACCTCTTGTACAGACATTACGACTGTTCAGCAGTGCCTCAGATGTATGCAAGCAGGCTTGCGAGGCATAGCCTATCTATCCGAGCAAGCCTGATCGGACACAGATGGGGTGCTGCTGGACAGTTCCCGAGCATTAAAAATCGAAAAACATAATCCGGGCCGGATTCTCAAAGGTCTCCTTGATCTCGTTCATGAAGCGGGCGCCCTCTGCCCCATCCAGAATACGGTGATCAAAGGCAAGGACCAAGGGCAGCATAAGGCGGGGTACAACCTCTTTTTTGCCTTCCCCATCCGTATGCACCACCGGCTGCCAACGGGCCTGGCCCAGGCCGAGGATTGCGGCCTCCGGGTAATTGATAATGGGCTGGAAGCCAGTGCCGCCGATACCGCCGATGTTGGTGATGGTAAAGGTGCCGCCGCTCATCTCCTCCACGCTCAGCTTGCCCTCCCTGGCCTTCTCGGCAAGCTGCGGCAGCTCAACGGCCAGCTCCAGCATGGTCTTTTTATCCACATCCTTGATAACCGGTACCAGCAACCCCTTTTCCGTATCCGTGGCAACGCCGAGATTGTAATACTGTTTGAGGATTATCTCCTCCCGGGCCGCATCCAGGCTGGCATTAAAGCGGGGCATGGTTTCAAGGGCGGCAAGGGCGGCCTTGAGGGCAAAGACGGTGACGGTCAATGCGCCGCCATGGGATTTGACCTCATCGCGATTTTTCCTGCGGATGGTCTCAAGCTCTGTGATGTCGGCCACATCTTGGTGGCAGACATGGGGGATTTGCGACCAGGAGAGGGCCATTTTTTTTGCTATGGCCCGGCGCACCGAGCGAATCGGTTGACGCTCCACGCCACCCCATTTGGCAAAATCCGGTAATGTCGGCGCGGAGAAAAGCCCGGCTGAAACAGCAACGGACTCTGGGGCTGGTGGCTGCTCTTGCTCGATTGAAACGTCGCCCTGCTCGGCAAAGGCCCGCACATCCTCAGCGGTCACCAACCCTGCGAGGCCGCTCCCTGCTACCTGGCCAAGATCGACCCCCAACTCCCGGGCAAGTTTGCGGGTGGCCGGGGAGGCAGGGACCGGTCCTTTGCGCGGGGCAGCTGGTTGTTCCGCAGGCGCAGGTTTGGATTTTGCAGCCTCAGGAACAGGAGGTTGCTTCTTAACGGTATCTTCCTTCTTGCCCCCTTCCACCTCAAAGACGACCATCACCTCACCCACATGCACCACTGCATGGGGCGCAATGAGAACCTCCTCCACCTTGCCGGTAAAGGGCGAAGGAATCTCAACTGCGGCCTTGTCCGTCTCCACCACAAAGATGATGTCACCTTCATTGACCATATCTCCTGGGGAGACGGAAACCTCAAGAATTTCTCCCTCATGGATGCCTTCGCCGAGATCGGGCAGCTTGAATTCTTTGCGCATACAATCCCCTCGCTTAAGAGTGGCTCATGTTTTCAACGTTTCCCGCACTGCCTGCAAGATACGGCCTGTATCGGGCATATAGGCGCTTTCCCTGGCAAAGAGGGGGTAGACGATATCGTAACCGGTGACCCGCTGGATCGGGGCCTCCAGATAGTAAAAGGATTTCTCCACTAGGCGGGCGATGATCTCCGCGCCCGGGCCGAAACTCTTGGGCGCCTCATGGATCACCACGGCCCGACCTGTTTTCTGGACCGAGGTCATAATCAGCGCATCGTCAAAAGGCGAGATAGTCATAAGATCAATGACCTCGGCCTCCACACCATCTTTTTCCTGTAATTCTTCAGCAGCCTCCATGGTCGGCATCATCATAGCGCCATAGGCAATAAGGGTGACATCCTTGCCCTTGCGAACCAACTGTGGTTGGCCTAAGGGGATGGACTCCTCTTCCGCGGGCACCTCTTCGCGAAAGGCGCGGTAGAGTGCCTTGGGCTCAAAAAAGATGACCGGATCAGGATCGCGAATGGCGCTCACCATCAAAGCGCGGGCATTGCGGGGCCCCGAGGGAATGACCATCTTGACTCCGGGGGTATGGGCAAAATAGGCCTCCCGGCTCTCAGAATGATGCTCCAGGGCGCGAACCCCGCCGCCGTAAGGCATCCTCACGACCAGCGGCACCTCATACCTGCCTTGCGACCTATGGCGCAGGCGGGAGGCATGGGCTTCGAGTTGGTGAAAGATGTAATAGGAAAACCCCGAGAATTGGATCTCGCAGACAGGGCGCAAGCCATAAACAGCCATGCCGATTGCCGTGCCGATAATGCCGGACTCGGCCAAGGGGGTATCAAGGACCCGCTCCTCACCGAACTGCTCGAGCAATTTATCGGTGACCCGGAAGACTCCGCCATCTACACCCACGTCTTCTCCCATGAGAAGAACCCGGTCATCCTTAGCCATTTCTTGCTGCATTGCCAGGTTCAAGGCCTGTACCATGGTCATCTTAGTCATGGTCCACCTCCTTTTGCGCCCGGGCCAAATTGCTGCGCACCTCTTCTTGTTGCAGGCGTGTGCTGGCCGGGAGCTCGGCAAAGGTGTGCTGGAACATATCAAGGGGGTCGCCGCCGGTCATAAGCTGCTCCGAACGCTCAACCACCTGCTGGATCTCCTGGGCTATTTCCTGCTCCAACCCCTCAATGGCCTCTGGAGTCAGCAGTCCCTTGTTTTGCAGGTAGGTCTGAAAACGAGGAATGGGGTCCTTTTTCTCCCAGTCGGCAACCTCTTCCGCCTCGCGATACTTGGTGGGATCATCGGCAGTGGTGTGCAGGCTCAAGCGATAGGTGTAACACTCGATCAGGGTGGGGCCGCCGCCGGAACGTGCTCTATCCACCGCCTCTTTGGCTGCGGCATAAACGGCCAAGATATCGTTGCCGTCCACCTGGATGCCGGGCAACCCGTGGGCAAGGGCCTTTTGCGCCAAGGTCTTGGCACGGGTCTGTTTAGCGCGCGGGATGGAGATGGCCCACTGGTTATTTTGGCAGACAAAGACCACCGGCGCCTGGTAGACACCGGCAAAGTTCAGGGCCTCATGAAAGTCACCCTCAGAGGTTGCGCCGTCACCGAAAAAGGTCATGGCCACCTGGGGCTGTTTGCGGTACTTGATCGCCATGCCGATACCCACGGCATGGAGCATTTGCGAGCCCACCGGAATAGAGATGGGCAGATCGTTACGCCCCTCTTCAACCATGCCCCCTTCATCATAACCGCCAAAGTAGAGAATAAAACTTTCCATGGCCTTGCCGCGCCAGATCTCGACCAGGGTTTCGCGAAAGGCTGGAGCCATCCAGTCATCAGGCTCCAGTAGGGCCACGGCCCCAAGCTGGGAGGCCTCTTGACCTTTAATGGGCGGGAAGGTGCCGATGCGGCCCTGACGTTGCAGGTTGAGCATACGCTCGTCAAAACGACGCCCGGCAAGCATGGCCCGGTGCAGTTTTAAAAGCAGCTCTGCACTCAGATCCGGTTCAAGCTCTTTATCCACCACCCCGTTCTCATCCAGAATGGAGAGATACTCGGTGCTGTAAGCGAGTTCGATTTTTTTTCTCGGCATTGTTCCCTCCTTGTTTTTCCAGATGCATTACGAAACCCAAAAACAAAGAACAACGATGGAGCGGTGTGACCGAAGATACTCCTATAATCAGGCTATTCACTTTTAGTAAGTGAAGCAAGAATAAGTACTATTTTGTGACAGGATTTTTTGCACCACTTTAGATTTTCGAGCGGAACTACTCGAACTTGTCAAAACAGATGCGCTCAGGGGGCAGGCCCTTTTTCATGAGCAGTTCCTGGCAGGAGTGCACCATGGCCGGTACGCCGCAGATATAGGCATCGATGGGTGGATTGTCCGGGATATATTTTGCAATGAGATCCGTTACCCGTCCCTTTTCACCGACCCAGCTATCCTCGTCTTTGGTCCGGGAAAGGGTCGGCACATAGGTGAAGTTATCCATGGTGCGCTCAAACTCCAGCATCTCCTCATAACAGAGAAGATCCTCCTCTCTGCGGTCGCCAAAAAAGAAGGTGACCTTTTTATTGCTCCCCAGTTCTTTGAGCTGGCTGAGCATGGAACGGATCGGAGCAAGACCGGAGCCTGTGGCTATCATCAACAACTCCCGTTCGGAATCCCGCAGGCAAAACTCGCCGAATGGCCCCCGCAGAGCGAGCTCATCTCCCTCTTTGAGATACTCGTGTATATAGGTGGAGACAGCGCCTTCAGGCACCCGGGTAATAAGCAGGCCGAGGTGGTGGTGTTCACTGGGCGGTGAGGCGATGGAGTAGGCACGAAATTCCGGCTCTGTGGTGAGTTCGTATTTCGGAACCTCAAGCTGGATGTATTGGCCGGCCCGAAAATCAATTCCCTCTTCCGGGCTGAGGATGCGAAAATCAACAAAGTTAATATCCGGGGTGATCCTTGTGATCTGTTCCACCCGGGCCTGAAACTCCTTAACGGCAAAGAGCTCATCCGGCACCTGGATCTTCATATCCTCCTTGACCTTGAGCTGGCAGGCAAGGCGGACATGTTGGGTCAGTTCGTTCAGGTCGAGATATGGAGTCTCTGTGGGCAGCACCTGCCCGCCTCCCTCCATGACCTGCACCTTACAATAGGCACAGGTTCCTTTGCCGCCGCAGGCCGAGGGCAGATAAATCCCCTCGTCCGCCAGGGTAAAAAGCAGGGAGCGGCCGCCTTGCACGGTGAGATCCTTCTCCTCGTTGACCAGGACGCGACGCTCACCGTAATCGGCCAGAAAGCGGTCTGCCAACTCAAGAAGAAGGGCCAAAAAGGCAACCATTCCACTGATGAGCATCAGACCGATAAAAAGATCAAGAAACATAACTATTGCACCTGCACCATGCCGCTGAAGGCAATAAAGGCCAAGGAGAGAATGCCGGTGATGAGCAGGGTGATGCCCGGACCATCCAGCCCCTTGGGCAGGACATTGGCCTTTTGAATTTTCTCGCGCATGGCCCCGACCATGGAAATCGCCAAGAGCCAACCAATGCCGCTGCCGGCCCCGTAGGCCAGGGATTGGACCAGGCTGTACTCGCGAATCACCATGAAAAGAGAGGCCCCGAGGATGGCGCAGTTCACCGTGATCAACGGAAGAAAGATACCGAGCAGTTGATACAGGGCTGTGAAGTAACGCTCAAGGGTCATCTCCACCAGTTGGACAAAGGCGGCAATCACGATGATAAAAATGATGTATTGGAAATGAACCAGATCAAAGGGCACCAGAATCCGGTAGTAAATAAGATGATTCAGCCCGGCTGAGCAGGTCATGACAAAGACCACGGCCAGCCCTAGGCCTGCAGCGGAACGCAGGTTTTTCGAGATGCCGATATAGGGGCAGAGTCCGAGAAAATTGGTCAGGAGGATATTGTTGGTAAATATTGCGGCAAACAAAAGTGTGCCCGGGTCAATGCTTGTCACGGTTCATCCTCACAGGTTTTGTTGTCGCTGCTCTTCCGGCTCGCTAAAGGATCTGACCAGCCAGACATAGAGCCCCAGGGTAAAAAAGGCGCCCGGAGGCATGATCATAATCGTCCACGGGGTAAAACTCTCCGGCATGATGGGGTAGCCGAACAGAGTGCCAAAGCCCAAGAGCTCCCGGACAAAGGCCACCCCGAAAAGCACCAGGGAAAAGCCAATGCCCACGGCCAATCCGTCGAGAAACGAGGGCCAGGGACGATTGCTTCTGGCAAAGGCCTCACAGCGCCCCATGATAATGCAGTTGGTGATAATCAGGCCGACATAGGGCCCCAGGGCCTCGCTGATATCCGGCAGATGGGCCTTGATAACGATGTCAAAGATGATGACATAGGAGGAGATGATCAGGGTCTGCACCATCATGCGGATGCGCAGGGGAGTCAGGGTGCGTAAAAGGGAGACCGTGGTGCAGGACATGGTCAGGGTAAATACCAGGCCGATGTTCATCACCAGGGTATTGACCAGCAGACTCGTTACGGCCAGGGTGGAACAGATGCCCAAGGTATGCCGCAGGATGGGGTTTTCCTGCCACAGGCCCTCACGCATAATCTGCCGTGTCGAAGTTTTGCCGATCATTATGACTCCCACTCCTGATGCATATCTTTAATCAGCCGCAGTTCCCGATTGACAATGGTCTCAACCGCCTTGCTGGTCTGGGTGGCGCCGGTGATGGCATCAAGCTCCAGCGGCGCCTTACCCGGGGCCGGAGGAGTCATGGAAAAAAAACCTTTCTCATCCGGCTCAGCCACAAGAGAAAGACCGGTAAACTGCTCCGTAAACCACGATTCCGTAATCCGTGCTCCCAGGCCCGGGGTTTCCTGATGGAGGTAAAACTCGATGGCGAGAACCCGCTCCAACTGTGCATCCACCCCCACCATGGCCTCGATGGGCCCCCAAAAACCAGCGCCGCGCAGGGAAAAAGCATGGCCGAGAGGTTTTTTGTTTGCCGGATCATGGGCGGTGTAAATGGTCCTGCCTTGCGCTCTTTTTTCTGTGACATGGGTTGCAAAGAGCCTTGTTATCTCCTCCTGGGAGGCGGTGAGGGTCTGGGGAACCTTGAGCACCGTTAATATGACCCGTTGTAACTTGGCCTGCCGGTTGAGAGCGATCCTCTCCTCATTGGCCACCTTGGCCACAGTCACCAGGGAGGTAAAAAACAGGGTGAGGCAGAACATGTAGAACACAGAGAAAAGACGCTTGTTCACGATGACGCCCTCCTGTTCTGCTGCAGCTTGCGCATGCCCTGATCCAGAAGCGGTACGAGCCCGTTCATGATCAGGACGGCAAACATCAGCCCCTCGGAGAAATTGGAATAACCGCGCAGGACAATGGTGAGGCTGCCGATCATAAAACCATAAAGCCATTGGCCCGGCTTGGTCTTGGCCCCGGTGATCGGTTCGGTGACGACATAAACCGTGCCGAAAAGAAAAGAGCCGCTGAGAATGGTCACAAGGGGAGAGGCGACCACGGAAAGTCCGGCAAGGCTCAGGGCCAGGCCTGCCGACACCCCGCCCAACAGACAGGAGAGCGCCAGCCGCCAGGGCGCGATTTTTTTATAAATCAGGTAGGCCCCGCCCAGCAGAATGAGCGCGGCAGAGGTTTCTCCCAAGGAGCCGGAGGTGGCGCCCCAAAAAAGTTGGTCCAGACTTGGGGAGGCAAGCCCTTTTTTAAAGGCGACAAGAGGGGTGGCGCTGGTGATGGCATCGAGCGATGGTGCCCACAGCCCAAAACCCGCCAGAGTCCCCGAGGTGGGCTCAGCCCAGGTGTTGGTCATATAGGTGGGAAAGGTCACATAGAGAAAGCAACGGCCCACCATGGCCGGATTGAAAACATTAAAACCAAAACCGCCAAAGGCCATTTTGCCCAGGCCAACCGCCACGATGATGCCAATGATGCCGACCCAGTAGGGCACGGTCGGCGGCAGAGAAAGGGTAAAGATCAGGCAGGTGACCAGCACTGCCGAGGTGACAGGCTTGCCTCGCTTAAAAGCAAAAAGCGCCTCGGTGGCAAAGCCAAAAAGCAAAATAACCAGCGAAAGAACCAGGGAGCGCCAACCAAAAAAATAGATCGAGGCAGCCTGCAGGGGCAGCAAGGCATAACAGACCTGCAGCATGGGGTTCTGCCTGAAAAACCATTTTTCGGGAACGGGCAATTTGGTCCTTCCCATTGCAATACGGAGTTAATGAAAAATAATGCTCTGCCTGGCAACTCTTGTCCTGGCGGGGCGCGATTACAAGGTGTAAAAAAATTAGACCATAAGCAATTTTAATCTGTCAAATTAATGCGGCGCTTTTCTCCCTTTGGCAACATTCGTCTGCCCCGGAAAAAAGAAAATGGAAAGCGTATCGGGCATCAATCCGGCTCGATACGCTTCGGGTGTGTTGTACGATTTTTTTACAGCCTGGGTGGGCCGAGGATGATCATCTCGGCAATGGTCTTTTTGACCTTGGGCATGACGCCCACGTTCTCGGCCAAGAACTCCTGCTCGAATTTGGCAAGATCGCGCAGCAGGGTGGAGCGTTCTACCGCCGGCACGCCGCTGCGACCTTCGACAATCTCCTGGCAGCGAAAGCAGCCGGGAAAATTCTTGACCTGGCCGTTGGGAAAGGTAAGCGATGAGGGCACGCCGTGCATGCGGCAAATCATCAACCGATGTTTGTAAAGCCCGCACAGACCATCCACCAGCAAGGGGCAAGCAATCTGCGGCCGCTCGTCCCGCGCCAAAGCCCGTTCACTCTGCGCCACATACTCTGCCGCCTGCTCCTTGATCAGGGCAAGTTTGTCTTCGGGTAACTCACTCAACCCCTCCCACAGATAGGCCCACTCGATATAGGTATGGTGCTGAAAAAAACTATCGCAGCAATTATCCGGGCAGCCCTCGCAGGTAAAATCCAGCTGCTTTGCCACGATATCGTAGGCATCTTCCATGCGCGCATAAAGCGCCGCTATTTTTTCGGCCAACTCAGCCGGAAGGTATTTTTCATTCATGTCAATCTCTCAAAAAATATAAAGTTACCGCAATGCCTCAAACTATTGAGAAGTGCTCCAGCTGTGTGGAATGAGGTGCGCCGGTTATAGTAAAGCTATACCGGCTCGCCTCAGTGCGCGCAGATGGGGTGCTCCTCAGCAGTTTTACTTATACAAATTTTCCATTTTTGCAGCCGCCTCATCAATGCGCTTCATTCCTTCCAGCAGCATGACCAGGCAGTTGCCCAGCACCGGGTGCATCTTTTC
>CAYLQA010000066.1:0-13443 GCA_964385695.1 uncultured Desulfobulbia bacterium
CATAATGCTACCCGCCTAAAGGCGGGGGTTTTAACCTTTTTACAGAAACAATAAATATTTTTCACATTCGCGTATTTTCGTAGATTTCATGGCTCAATAATCAACTGTAAATAAACACATACTCCCGATCATTAATAATGATCTTTAAGCGGCCGCCGTGATTCTCACCGTACACCTCCCAGCCCGGAGTATCGCCGATCTGGCAGCGTACGCATTGCGGTGAATGCTTTTCCCTTTTGCTGTCCATCCAGGAGATGAGCATCACCTCCTCTTCATCCTGCTCGGCAACCTGTTGTGCAACGCTGCGGGCCAATTCATAATCAAGCTCAACCCCTGTGATTGAAATCAAAACATCTTTCATGCTACAATCCTCAGTCAAAACGCGTCATATCTCTTCCTGTTCATTTCAGACAGGTATACACACACCCTGCACCGCCCATAGAAGCAGAGAAAACAATTACAGGCAAGCAGGGAAAAAGAAACGGGCACCTTTATGCGTCTGCGCACCATCATCTTCAGTATCCTCTTAGGGCTTGGCATTCTGCCCATTTTGACCCTGGTCGGCGTCAACCTCAGGGACCACATTCAAAAACATGAAAAGGTTGAGCGCCAGCGGACCCTGGCCTGGGCGGAAAGCAACTTTATCACCCTTAACGCCCACCTGACCAGCCTCAAGAAAAGCCTGATCCAGGCTGCCATCACCCCGAAAACCGTGGCCGAGGCAACCGGTCATAAGATGCCGCTCATGACCAGCCAGGATCACAAAAAACTTGGCGAATTGATCAGCCAACTTCTGGAAAATGATTCTCACATTATCGAGGTACAGCTTGTTGATTTAAACGGCGATGAAAAGGTACGCCTGGTTCGCAACGATGCGGAACTGCTCGTGCCGCTGCCCGACGTACATTTGCAAAACTACCAGGACTCCCCCCTGTTTTGGAAAGGCCTCCAGCTTGACGGCTATGAGATGGATGGCCTGTTCAGTGATCCTGACGACAAACCCATGCAGGGTCGCCTGACCCTGGTCACCCCGGTTATCGACAGTGATCAATCGCCCATGGGCCTTGTTTTTATGGTGATCGACACCTTTTTGTTTTTGGCAGCCCATCAAAATGCCTACTGGGTACTGCCGGAGGGAGTAATTATCCATGTCCCGCCCATTCCCATACATAAAACGCAAGGGGGTGATGGGGATTCCCCTTCCATCACTAAAGGAGATCAGGCATTTGAGGAGTTTGCCAACCTGAAAAGACTCCTTACCAGCCCGCATCCCCTGATGTGGGAAAACCTGGATGGCCGGAAGATCACATGGCTGCCAGTCGTCTTTAGTGAGAATCTGCCGCCTTCGTTGTGGATCGGCACCCCGGTGGATCGCAGTGCAGCCCAGGAATGGAAGCTGCAGCTCATCTATAATATTGTCGGCATTGTAGTGATCATCATTCTGGTGGTCGCATTTATTGCCAATACCATCGCCCAGAAAATCGACCGCATAAAAAATGCAATTTTAACAGGCCTGAATCGCATTCTGACCCAGGGTGAAGAAAACGTAAAATTCGACTGGACCGGCCCGGAAGAGGTGGTCAACCTGGCCGAGGAACTCACCACCCTGGCCCAGCATTACACCCTGACCCGTAACCGGCAAAAGGAAGCAGAGGCGGCATTGATGGAGAGTGAGGATAAGTTCCGTAACCTCACCGCCTCGGCCCAGGATGCAATTGCCATGATGGATAACCATGGAGATATCTCTTATTGGAACGAGGCGGCGGCGGATATCTTCGGTTACACCGAAGAAGAGGCCATTGGCAAGCCCATCCACACCCTGATTTCCCCTCGCCTTTCCGAGGCAGGGCAAAAAGAGTCTGCTGCCAGGCGCAAGGTAAGCGATGGCCCCATCCGCGAAACCATTGAGTTAATCACCAAACGCAAGGACGGGGTGGAGATGCCCATTGAGCTTTCTCTTTCCGAAGCGCGCATTAAAGATAAATGGCACTCCATCTGGATTATCCGTGATATTGCCGAGCGCAAACGGGCGGAGCATGAGACGCAACTCCAGCAGCAGCAACTTATCCAGGCGGACAAGATGATCTCCCTAGGTGTTCTTATCTCCGGTGTGGCTCACGAGATCAACAACCCCAACAGCATCACCATGCTCAACACCTCGATGCTCCATAAATCCTGGGAGAGCGCCAAACCCATCCTGGACGATTACTTTGAAGAAAACGGCGATTTTCTCATTGCCGGACTTGATTACTCGGAGATGCGCGACCAGATCCCCAGACTCTTTTTAGAGCTTGAAGACAGCACCAAACGCATAAAAAACATTGTTCAGGACCTCAAGGATTATGCGCGCCAGGATACCACCCGGCATATGGACGAGGTGGATCTCAACGATGTGGCCAGCGCTGCCATCCGCCTCAATCAAAACAAGATTAAAAAGACCACCAAGCATTTTACGGCCGAGCTTGCCGACAATCTGCCGCCGATTCAGGGAAACCGGCAGCGGCTTGAGCAGGTACTGATCAATCTGATTCAAAACAGTTGCGAGGCCTTGACCGGAACTGAAAAGAAAATCGTCTTGAAAACAGAGTATGACAAAGAAGGCAAACGCATCTCGGTTATTGTCGAGGATGAAGGCTGCGGCATCCCCCAGGAGCTGCTCAACCAGATCACAGACCCGTTTTTTACCACCAAGCGAACTTTAGGCGGAACCGGGCTTGGCCTTTCCGTTTCAGCTGGTATAGTGAAAGAGCACAATGGCAGCCTGCACTTTGACTCAAAGCCGGATAAGGGCACCAAGGCCACGGTTTCTTTCCCGCTGGCAGATGATTCTCAAGATGCACCGCCTGCTGCCGCATAACCTGTTAATTTTGCAATATATATAAGGATACGTTTTTCCATGGAAAAACAACTTGCCCCATATAGCCCCATCTTACTGGTCGACGACGAAGAGGCGTGGCTGCACAGCTTCAGTCTCACCTTGCGCTCCACAGGGTTCAACAATCTCATTACCTGCCAGGACAGCCGCGAGGTCATGGGTATTATTGCTAAGCAGGAGGTAAGCGTCATTGTCCTGGATTTGACCATGCCAAATCTGAGCGGCGAAGAGCTTTTGCCCCAAATCGTGGAAGAGCATCCCAATACGCCGGTCATCATCATCACCGGCCTTGATCTGGTGGATACGGCAGTGCGTTGTATGAAATTGGGCGCCTTTGATTATTACACCAAGGTCACCGAAGAAACACGCCTCATAGCAGGTATCCAACGAGCCATAGAGATCGCCCGTTTGAAAAGGGAAAACGTTCTGTTAAAGGAGCATTTTCTTGAGGATAAGCTGGATCATCCCGAGGCCTTTGAAAAGATCGTGACCCATAACAAAACCATGCGCAGCGTGTTTCAGTATATGGAGTCCATTGCCGGGACCTGCGAACCGGTGCTGGTTTCCGGTGAGACCGGGGTGGGTAAAGAGCTTATTGCCATGGCCATCCATACCTTGAGCCAGCGTAAGGGTACGTTTGTGCCGGTGAATATTGCCGGGCTTGACGACACTATGTTTGCCGATACCCTGTTCGGCCATAAAAAGGGCGCCTTTACCGGGGCGGACAAGGCACGGCGAGGGCTCATCGATCATGCCAAGGGCGGCACCCTGTTTCTTGATGAAATCGGCGATCTTTCTCCCGCATCACAGATCAAGCTTTTACGCCTTATTCAGGAAAGGGAATATTTTCCTTTGGGTTCGGACATCCCCAAGCGCACCGATTGCCGCATGATTTTTGCCACCCATCAAAACCTGCAGGATCTCCAGGAGGCAGGCAGCTTTAGAAAGGATCTCTTTTATCGGCTTAATGCACACCACATCACTATTCCACCACTGCGGGAACGTTTTGACGACCTGCCGCTGCTGCTCGACCACTTTTTGGGCGAGGCAGGCACAAAGCTCAACAAAAACAAACCAGCCTACCCCAAGGAGCTCCACGCCTTGCTGGGAACCTATAACTTCCCTGGTAACATCAGAGAATTGCAAAACGTGGTTTTTGATGCGGTAAGCCAGCATAAATCGCGCACACTTTCCATGGATTCCTTTAAGGCCTACATCCGGGCCAAAAGCCCCAGTCTGGAGGATGAGGCTGTCAACCCAGAAGATACCGCGACACCGTTCTCCTCTCTGGAGCGATTGCCTTCCTTAAAAGAAGCGGGCTACCTTCTTGTTCTTGAGGCATTGAATCGGGCAGGCGGCAACCAGACCATTGCCGCGGAAATGCTTGGCATTACCCGCCAGGCCTTAAACTGGCGTCTTAAGCAGACAGACAAGTAAGAAAACAAAAGCCCTGTCAACCATTCATTATGGTGCAAAGTTTTTTGCGCATAATTTCATCGTCTCCTTCCTTTTTCACCGCCTTTCCGCTGTTTCTGATCCTTCCGTAAAATCCGTCAAATCCTTTTGCACCACATCCAACTCAAGCCCCACTCTACAAAACACACAAACAACATCGAAACATCAGGAAGTTAAACAACAAGCAACAACATGGCATATCGCTTGCATATATAAAATATAATCAAAAAGAGAGTGTTGGATTGTAAATTCCGACTTCAAATTATATATGGCAAGCAAACACATTCTTCTTACAGAAAACGAGCAAGGCTTACAAAACGTACTCATGCTCATGTTAAAACAGGCGGCATATCAGGTCAGTACAGCCGAAGGCCCACTTGAGGCAATAGAGATTGTGAACAAGCTTGCACAAACAACCAACGCAATCGATCTTTTTATTACTGACATGGATATCGTCTCTGCAGAGGGGTGCAAAAAATTTATCGATATGCTCAAACAGGCACATATCTCCACCCCATACCTCGTCATCGCCGAAGATGCAGAGGATGCCATGATCAGCCAACTCATGGCCCATGGCTGCCGGGCCTGCATCAGTAAGCCGTTTGAACCAACAACCTTAATGGAAAATATAGAGTCCGCACTCAGCGGGAATCATTAACGGGTACCATTTAAGAGGAGGATAGAAAACAATCTGCAGTCTTTAGGAAGGTAAGGAATAACCCAATTAATACAGGAGGAGAAGCAAATGGGTTCCAAAAAACTATTACGATTTATTCCGGTACTGCTGTTTTCCGCCTTTTTGATTGGCGCGCCGACCGGCAACATGGATGTAGCTCATGCTGCAGACAAGGCTCCGGCAGCTGCCAAGAAAGCCAAGAACGTCTATAAAGGCAAGGTTCTTGGTAAGTCAAACAAGGCAAAAACCATCTCCATTAAGGTTGGTAAAAAAACCGAGATGGTCAAATTCGATGCCAACACCAAGGGTATCGAGCATGCAACAAAGGGCCATGCGGCCATCATCAAGTTTGAGGTGCGCGGTAATGACAAGTACGCCACCGTGGTCAAGCCCAAACTTGCCAAGCTGCCCAAGGGTGTTACCGAGATGCAGCCCGGTGATCTGGTAAAATTGGTTGCTATGGGGCCTGAAAAAGGCAACTATGCCCTGCTTGATGCACGCCCGACCGCCCGTTACCACGAGGGTACCATCCCAACTGCTAAGTCTCTGCCTGTTGGCAAGATGAAAAAAACCGGCGCTACCTACCTGCCCGGTGACGCCAAGTTAAAAAACACCTTGCTTGTTTTCTTTTGTGGAGGCCCCACCTGAGGCATGTCCACAAAGAACGCCGGTCTGGCGCGCAAACTTGGTTATAAAAACGTTAAAGTAATGCTCAAAGGTATGCCTGGTTGGAAGAAATCCGGCCAGAGTGTTGTAGCATCTAATAAGCACGTAAAGAAAGGAAACATCATTCTTATTGATGTGCGCAACAAAGCGCAATACGAAGCAAGTCATATTGCCAGAGCGCACAACATCCCGCTGGCTGACTTGGCTGACAGTGCAGAGGATCTTCCCAGCGTGAAAAAGGCACCCATCGTTGTATACGGTGCAACAAATGCTGATGCACAAAAAGCCTATAAGATGATCAAAAAACAAGGTGCCAAAAAAGTTTCTGTATGGTCTGGCGGCATGGCCTCCTGGAAGGGTAACACCGCCGCAGGATCTACTCCGGAAGAGATCACATGGAAGCGTAAGCTTGGCAAGGGTGAGATTTCTGTTGCCGACTTCATGAAGGCGGTCAACGGCACCTCCAACCAGGTGGTTCTTGACGTTCGAACCCCTGATGAGGTCGGCGATGGTAAATTCAAGGGAGCCATGCATATTCCCCTGGATCAAATCGAGGCCCGCATGAGCGAACTGCCCAAGGGCAAAGAGATTTTGGCCCACTGCACCACTGGTGCCAGGGCTGAGATGGCTGTCCAGGCGATCAAAAAAGCTGGTTACAAATCCCGTTTCGTCGTTGCAGACGTTGAATGTGAAGATGGCGAATGCGAGTTCAGTGAGTAAATTTCTCCAAAGTTGAGGCAGCCGCGAGCTGTTTCATACCCCCCCTGAGCCTTTGCCGGTGTAAGCCGGCAAAGGCTTTTTTTATACATGCTCCATGTCTGACCTGCCTGGAAAACCCTTGCTGTGACAATTTGCCGCAGCCCCCATGGCTGTAGCAAAACAACCTAAAAAATACAGAGATTTCCTACTTGCAAACCCTGACTGATATCTATAACATAAATTTTAGTTGGAGGGGTTCAGCTAAAAAAGGTTCATTTCACATCCGAGCAAGGGGGTCGCATGAAGAAACAGTGTATAGTTCCGTCTTTAATCCTGAGTCTTGTAGTTTTCCTTTTTTCAACCTCAACACTCCTCATAGCATCTGAAGTTCCCTACATCAGCACAGCAGATTTAAAAAAGAAAATGGACGCCGGTGAAGCGCTCACTCTTGCCAATGCACTCAGCCCGATTGAACATAAGGAATTGGCAATCAAAGGGTCTGTCAACATCCCGGCCAGCAAGGTAAAAGCTCATCCCAACCTGCCTGCTGACAAAGCCAGTCTTCTTATCTTTTACTGCAAGGGACCGAAATGCGGCAAAAGCAGAATCGCCGCCACCAAGGCCGTTGGTCTTGGGTACAGTAATGTCATGGTTTACAACGAGGGTTTGCCTGCCTGGGCAAAAAACAAATACCCCCTTATGAAAAAAACCAAGTATCCCAAGGTAAAGATCGCTCGCCTGAAGCCTAATCAGGTTCAGTCCATGCAGGACTCCATCATCATCTTGGACATCCGCGGGAAAAAACATAAAAAACTCGGTAAAATTACCGGTACCGTGAATATTCTTCTCGATAATATGGAAGAACAGTATACCTCCCTGCCAAAAGACAAAAAGATCGTGGTTGCCGATCATGCCGGTAAACAGGTCATGGTTACGGCAAAATTCCTCTACATGAACGGTTACACCGATGTAGCTGTTATGGATGGCGGTGTTATTTCCTGGATCAGGGGCGGATTACCCGTCAGCAAATAGCCGCCAAAGCCAAATGTTTTTTGACAAGCCCATACAGGGGTCTGTTACCAGACAGGCCCCTGCTTTATCTTGCCCTGTTATTGCCTGCTCATTGTGTGCTGCAGCAACAGGGCAAACCTCTTTGTAAAGTACCAACACGAGAATTTGCTTATGGATGTCTCATTCCTTTCTAAAATCGGCAACAAGTATCGACTTTACTTTACCTTTCTCATGCTGGGTGCGCTTTCCTCAGCAATTATCCTTTATGCCCTGTATTCGTTCAACGCCTTAACTAAAGATGTTGGCGCGGTGACGGAAAGAGTTTTTCCGGTGACCAAGAATGCCATAAAGATGGAAGGACTTATCGGGCAGGTGGTTGAAAAATTCACTGCGGCCAAAGCCGCAGCCAGTGACCAGATGCTTGAAGAGATTACGCCCTATAATGCCCGGGTGCACAAACTTCTTGATGAACTCACGGCACTTGGCAAAGGGACAGACCTGGAAAGCTCGGCAAAGAAACTCCGTACCGCTTATAAAGCCTCATACGATGCTGGAATAAATATGGTACAGGCGAGCATTGATATGGATTTTGCTGCCGAAGGGGAATGGATGGAGGTATTTTCCGGCCAGACCAAGTTTATGCTTACAACCTTAGGGACCATTGTGTCTGAAAGCTCCAAAGCGCATGAAGACAGTATGCAGCATATCTGTGACGTAAGTTGCAACATGACTAACATTCTTCTTGTGAGTTTCGGTGTGCTTTCCATCATCGGCCTGACCTCCTTCTGGCTGGTCTCCAATATGTCTAAAAAATTGGCTGGCATGTCCGGGGACTCTGCCCATTCGGCAAATTCTCTCTTGGGTTCCATGAAGTATATCTCCGAGATGAGCAACCAACTCAGCACCGAAACATCATCATCTGCTGCTAACCTTGACGAAATTAGCGCTACCGCAGAGAAAATGGCGGCCCGCGCCAATGAAAACGTTACCATGGCACGCACCGCTGAAGATGCCACACAAAAGGTACTGAGTACTGCCAATGAATCAGGCAAAGCGATCAAAGACGTTGTTGCGGCCATGAAGGATATGGCCGATGCGGACAAAGAAATCTCCACCCTGGTAAAAACTATCGAGGACATCGCCTTTCAGACCAACCTGCTCGCTTTGAACGCTGCAGTGGAAGCAGCGCGGGCCGGTGAGGCCGGAGCCGGGTTTGCCGTGGTTGCAGACGAGGTAAGAAACCTGGCAGGCCGGGCAACCGAAGCCTCTCAAGAGGTAGCGGCGCTCATCGGCAAACTGGACAGCAGGATCAAGCAGGGCGAATCGGTCGTATCCATCCTGAAAGAAAAATTTCCCCAGGTCAATGACTCGTCTGAGGAGGCCTCCTCCCAGATGGGCAACATTATAGAAAACTCCACCAGCCAAGCTGGCAACCAGGAGCAGGTGAACGAGGCAATCGCCACCATCGATTCTTCTGTTCAGGCCTTGGCGGCCATGTCTGAAGAGGGAGCAGCCACTGTACAGGAAGTTACAGACCAGGTGCACCAACTCAACCGCCTGGTTGACGAGCTCATGATTTTTTGGGAAGGCCGCGTCACCCATCAATTGCCAGAAGCTGAGTCCAACCTGCCAGCACTCACATGAACAAAACACTGACTCGCGGGTGGCATTTTTTCCTGATTGCCGATTATTACCTGGCCGCTCTTCTCTTAATAGCGGCCGGTTATTTAAAGATAAACTCACCCGGTGTCGGTGAAGTTCTTGAAGCCTTTTGGAAGTTGAAATTACTGAGTGCGGACCAGATTCTCACCATCGCCCGCGCCCAGCCTGGCTTGAAATACCCCTTGGCCTCCTAGCCTTGAGCGGTTGGCAGACAGAAAAAATAGCCCGCTTTATGGCGCTGGTTTATATCTTCTTTGCTGCTACTATCTATATTGCCTCCCAAGGATACCTGCTATTGCCCATCGACTGCGGCTGCTTTGGCGATGGAGAGGGAACAGCGGCTTGGCTTCTTCTCCTGCGCAATACACTCATTGCTCTTCCCCTCGTCTTTTTTCCGCAATCTTTACGGAAATGGACGCTTTATTACCGGAATAAAGAAATATTCCGGCAAATAGGCTGATTTTCTCCGATTTTATCCATTTCCTTTCTTGCCCATCTTGCCCAAGCTGTCTATAATTGCCTCCACAATTACACACCCACTGCAAGCCCACAAAACAGTCCGGATACCCTTGCAGATTTACCTTCAAACAGGAGCATACAATTGACCACGGTCGATCCTCAAACTTTACAACAGGCAGTCAAAAAATTCGCCGATGCCAACATCCTGGTACTCGGCGATATCATAGTTGATCATTTTATCTGGGGCTCGGTCTCCCGCATTTCTCCCGAGGCCCCGGTGCCGGTCGTGGATGTGACTAAGGAAAACCTCATGCTGGGCGGGGCGGCAAACGTTCTGCACAACATCTATGCCTTGGGTGGCAACTCCTCTATTTGCGGGTTGATCGGCAACGATGCCATGGGAGACCACCTACTCAACCTTTTGGCGGAGCTCTCTTCCCCGACCAGCGGGGTTATCCGCACGGAGAACAGACCCACAACACTCAAGACCAGAATCATCGCCCAAAGCCAGCAGGTTGTCCGCTTTGACCGTGAAAAAAAAGGCACCCCTGCCCAAGAACGGCTTGATGAGCTGTACCGATTTTTAGATGAAAACCTCACCACCTTTGATGCGGTGATTGTCTCGGATTACAACAAGGGCGTCATCAGTATGCCGTTGATGGACTACCTGCGTGATCAACTTGCCAACAACCATACCATCCCGCTTATTGTGGACCCCAAGCCCAATGTGCCCCAACGTTTCGGCGGCGCTTCCATCATCACCCCCAATCACCATGAGGCAGAATTGATGAGCGGTATGAGCATCGACTCTGACGAAAATCTGCTCAAGGCCGCAACAACCTTACAGGATAAACTCGATAGCGAGGCCGTACTCATCACCTTAGGGGAAGCAGGTATGGCATTGTTTCAAAAAGACAAACCGCTTTTCACAATCCCGACCATGGCCCAGGAGGTCTACGATGTTACCGGAGCGGGCGACACCGTCATCGCCACCTTGGCTCTGGGCATGGCTGTTGGTCTTACCTATGCAGAAGCTGCCACCCTGGCTAACTTTGCTGCCGGTATTGTCGTAGGCAAGGTCGGTACGGCAACGGCAAGCACGGATGAACTTTTGGAGGTCATTCAATGAAACGCCCACTCAGTATGACCGGCTACGGCCGCGGAGAAGCAATCGGTGAAACCAGAAGCTGGACCGCTGAAGTTCGCTCGGTAAACCATCGTTATTGCGACATCAAGGTCAAGCTTCCCCGCAAATACCTGGGGTTGGAAGACCGTATCAAAAAAGAGGTCATCAAAAGTTACGGCCGCGGCCATGTGGATGTGATGATCAATCCCGGCACGGAAACCGCAGGCACTGTCGCCTTGCAGGTCAATATGGATCTTGCCAAAGAATACCTGCATTGCCTTGGGCAGATAAAGAGCGAATTTTGCCTGCCCGATGAGCCAACCCTGGCCATGATCAAAGAGTATAAAGAGGTTATCATTGCCCAGGAGGAAGAAGAGGATCTTGACGCGATCTGGCCTCTGGTGCAAAAGGCGCTGAAACAAGCCCTTGATAACAGCCTCAAAATGCGGCAAAAAGAGGGCGCGGCCATGAAAAAGGATCTGACAAAACGTCTTAAAACCTTTACCTCCACCCTCAAGAAAATAGAAAAATCCATCCCCCAACTTGTGGCCCAGAAAAAGGAAAAGCTGGAAGAACGCCTGGCCACTTTGCTTGAAGGTGTGGATCTTGACCCCATCCGCCTGACCCAGGAGGTTGCGGTCATGACGGATAAGGCCGATGTAACCGAGGAACTCGTTCGCCTGAAGAGCCATATCGATCAATTCAGTCAGTTTTTAAAGTCCAAAGAACAGGTTGGCAGAAGGCTCGATTTTTTGTTGCAGGAGTTTATCCGCGAGATCAATACCATGGCCTCCAAGATCAACGATGCCACCATTGCCCACCAGACCGTTGATTTAAAAAACGAGGTGGAAAAACTCCGCGAACAGGTACAAAACCTGGAGTAAGGGAGCTTACGCATTATTTCCGGACAAACGCGATAGTGCCAATCTGTGAAAACAGCAGTCCGTCTTAAAGTGAGAACGAGGTAAAAGAATTGGATTCACGAATGATTAATATCGGCTTTGGCAACTCGGTGCTCGCCAGCCGTGTCCTGGCAGTGGTTAACCCAAAATCCTCCCCCATGAAAAAACTCAAGGAGGAGGCTAAGGATCAAAAAAAACTCATTGATGTCACCGAGGGCAGAAGGACCCGCTCCATCATCATTTTAGACACCAACCACGTGATCCTCTCCTCGGTACAACCGGAGACCATCACCTTGCGCTTTATGTCGCCCTCAGAGCGCCGGCTGGAAGAAGAATCTCTGAGCAGGGCGGAACAATGAGTTCCGGCAACCTTTTTATCATCTCCGCCCCATCCGGCACCGGCAAGACCACCTTGCTGAAAGAGATTATGGCAGATCTTCCCGGCCTTGCCTTTTCCGTCTCCCATACCACCCGTGCTCCACGCACCGGTGAAAAAGACGGCAAGGATTATTTTTTCACGGACCAAGATACCTTTGTCCGTATGCGGGATGAGGACGCTTTTCTCGAGTGGGCCGAAGTGCATGGTAATTTTTACGGCACCAGCAAACAGGCCATTGACGATCAACTCGCGCAAGGGCTGGACATTTTTTTGGACATTGACGTTCAGGGCGCCAAGCAGCTTCGCGAGGCCGAACTCAGCAATGCCATCTTTCTTTTTATTGCCCCGCCTTCCTGGGAGGAGTTGCAAAAAAGGCTGAGCGGGCGCGGCACCGACGCGCAGGAGACCATTGACCTCAGGCTGCAAAACGCCCGGACGGAAATAAAAGACGCCGAGTCCTACGATTATATAGTGATCAACGATTCCATTACCGAAGCTGTCGACACCTTAAAGAGTGTCATAGTGGCCGAGCGCTGCAGAGGTCACCGGGCAGCCAACGGTAAATCTCTCAATATCAAAGGCCTGATCGCGGCTGTGTCCTCCTGATGGCAAAACACAAACAAAAAACACATACACCTGCTGATGACGATGGCATTTGGGGCATCCACCCGGTGCTGGAATTCCTGAAGACCACCCCACGCAAGGTGCGGGAAATATCTATCCTGGAAAACAAGGCAGGGAAAAAAATCCAGGAGATTATCGAGCTGGCCCAGGCCCATAATATCAAGGTCCGCTTCCTGCCGGGCAATCGCTTCCCCGGAGGGGGGAAGACCCACCAAGGTGTACTGGCCAAGATAGCCCCCCATGCAACTCTTAACCTGGATGAACTGCTGCACAAGATTAAAGACGTGCCCTCTCCCCTGTTGGTTGCGCTGGATTCCGTGCAGGATCCGCACAACCTGGGGGCCATCATCCGTTCAGCCTCGGCCGCAGGGGCCAGCGGCATTATTTTACCCAAGGATCGCTCCGCCCCGCTCAATGCCACGGTAGCAAAGACTGCGGCCGGGGCCATGGCGCACCAAAACCTGTGCGTTGTCACCAACCTCAGTACGGCCTTGCAGAAATTACAAAAGGAAGGCTATTGGGTATATGGTGCCGCAGGCGAGGCCAATCAATCCCTCTTTGACACCGAGTTCAGCGGTGCGCTCTGCCTGGTAATCGGCGGTGAGGGCAAAGGGTTGCGCCCGCTCATTCGAGAGCAATGCGATGTCCTGCTCTCCATCCCAATGGCCGCGGCCACAGAGTCCCTCAATGCCTCGGTCGCCGCAGGCATTATCCTCTTTGAAGTTGTCCGCCAGCGTTAGATAAAATCGCAGCGCCGGTCATCCTCGCCTCGGCAGGAATGCCTTGACACTCTCTGGCTATTTCATCGATCATCTCTGAAGATAACCTTTTTATTTTCTTGCGGATCTTGCAATCAAACTAAACAACCACCGACTGCAAGTCGGTGGGTTTAAATTCGCGGACTGAAAG
>CAYLQA010000067.1:0-12774 GCA_964385695.1 uncultured Desulfobulbia bacterium
CCAGTTCCACTGGGAAATATAATCATCTAATAAATTAATAATTTTATTTAATTCTATCACTGGGTAGAATTGGTACCCTGATTTCTAAGTGAGTGCAAGTGAATAATTATTGAAACTTCCCGTGGCAAGCCACAGGGAGTTTCGGTATGTAAGGAACTTAACTTTATAACATTCGCTTACGCCCCCGCCGCAAGCGGCGGAGAAAGCGTTTCGCTTTGCATGTTCATTCCTTCCTACCCCTTGCCAGGAGCGGAAATTTTTTTTGCTTTGAGTCTTTGCAGCCAGTGGCAAATGGGGTGGCAGGATGATTTAGGCCCGGGTATAATACGGTCATGCAAGCCAAAACAGACGCAACCATACAAGGGGTATACGGCCTGGATCGAAAGACAAGGCTTGCGCGGCCCCTTTTTTCCAGCGGTGTTTCCGCAGGCTTTCCCTCCCCGGCAGATGACTACATCGACCGTAAGCTCGATCTCAATGAATTGTTGATCCAAAACCCGGCTGCCACCTTTTTCGTCCGCGTGGCAGGGGACTCCATGACCGGAGCCGGAATCCACCATGATGATATCCTGGTGGTGGACCGTTCCCTTGCCCCGGTGAGCGGCAAGATCGTCATCGCAATCTTGTCCGGAGAACTCACGGTCAAGCGGCTGGTTCGTGATGCGTATTCCTGTAGGTTGGTGGCGGAAAATCCCGATTACCCCTCCCTCACCCTTTCCGGCGAAGAGGAATGCGAGATCTGGGGCGTGGTCACCTCGGTGATCCATTCACTCTAGCGTTTTTGGGTTGCCACCATGAAACAGATCTTTGCCCTGATCGATTGCAATAATTTTTATGTCTCCTGTGAGCGCCTCTTTGCCCCGCATCTTATAGGGAGGCCGGTGGTGGTGCTCTCCAATAACGATGGCTGCGTTATTGCCCGTTCCGAAGAGGCCAAGACGCTGGGCATCCCCATGGGCGCGCCTTTTTTTAAATGGCAGTCTGTGATCAAAAGGCACGGGGTACACGTTTTTTCTTCAAATTATGCCTTGTATGGAGACTTGTCCCAGCGGGTGATGGATGTGCTGCAGGCCCATGAGCCCGAGGTGGAGATCTATTCCATTGATGAGGCCTTTCTCCGCCTGCCCCAAGGGAAAAATACCGACCTGGAGCAATACGGACACGAGCTGCGGGATAAGATCAGGCAGTGGGTGGGGTTGCCGGTTTCCATCGGCTTTGGGCCCACCAAGACCCTGGCTAAGGTCGCTAGCCGTATGGCCAAGAAAAATAAAGAGTGCCAGGGGGTGTTCGATATTACCGGGCAGGCCGATATCTTGACAATGCTGGGGAATGTGGCCGTAGGGGATGTTTGGGGTATTGGCCGGAGAACGACCAGCAAACTTGGTGACTATGGAGTACGGACAGCCAAGGATCTTGCTCTTATGCCGGACGGTTGGTTGAGAAAACAGCTTACCGTCACCGGCCTGCGCACGGCCATGGAGCTGCGTGGTATTTCCTGCCTGCCTTTGGAGGATGGCCCACCGGCCAAGAAATCCATCACCAGCTCGCGTTCCTTTGGTCGACTGGTCACCGAGCTTGCCGATTTGCAGGAAGCTATGGCTGCCTATGTCTCCATTGCCGCGGAAAAATTGCGGGAGCAGCATCTGGCCACTGGTTGTCTTTCGGTCTTTCTTTCCACCAACCGCCATAAGAAAGACGCCCCCCAGTATAGCAACAGCGAGACCTTCACTCTGGCGGAGCCGACCATCTCAACGCCGGAATTGATCCACGCTGCATCCCAATGCCTGGAGCGCCTGTTTCGTAAGGGGTATGCTTACCAAAAGGTTGGAGTGATTTTGACCGACCTCCTGCCGGAGAACAGGCGACAAGGGCATCTTTTTCTGGCCGATAAGGGCAGGGCCAAGCCTCTCATGGCCGCCCTGGACAGGATCAACAACCGCTGGGGCCGGGAGACGGTGCGGTACGCAGCCGCCGGTTTTACCCGGGACTGGAAGAACCGGCAGGAGAAAAAATCTCCGGCCTATACCACCAGCTGGCAGGATCTGCCCGTGGTCAGGGCCTCGTTTCCCGATTCTCCCTGAGTTTTCTTACGATCTCGCCAAGGGCGATGCGCTCGCCGACCGGCAGTCCGTGGGCTGCGCAGTACTCCTGGTTGAGGGCAAAGAGTCTGGCATTGTATGCATCGAGCAGGAGCAGGTCGTCCATGACAAAGGTGAAATCATCCGGGAAGTTCAAGGGGCAGGCCGAGACCTCGATGTTGCCCATTTCCTCATCAATATAGCCAATGGCTAATCCCTGGGTACGGCAGATGATGGGCCGGGTCTCGTAAACGGCGCACAGGTCATCGAGCAAAAAAGGACAAATCTCCCTCTGCATTCTTGCCTGCTCGGCAATACGGTTTTGTCTTTCCAGGCCAAGAGCGGCAAAGGCCTCTTGCAAGCGGGCCGCCTCAAGGGGCAGGACGGTAAAGGCGCGGCAGCAGGCGCTGCAGCCGGGGCCGCAGCGGAGAATGCTGCCGAGCTCTCCGCGTAGCTGCTCTATCCTGCTGAGCAGATCCCGGAGTAAACAGGCGTAGGTTTTTTGCAGATTCGGGGAGGGGTGAGGGAAGGGCATAGGGAAAACCGCTGCGTGGCTGAGCCTTTTTCAGGATGAGTGAGATGATGTGAGCATAACATAAAAGGAAGGTGACGTGAACGTGCAAAGCACAACCTCTGTTCTGCAATTCGAATCTTTCGCCGATCCTTCACTTGGAATTTGACGGGGCGGCTGGAACTTTCTAAGATGATAGCATGAACAGGAAATGTCAAAAGGGCCTTCAGGCGTAGCGCTTGGGGTTCAGTCTATTTTTGCAGCACCCAGGGAGAGAGCCTTGATAGAGTTCGATGAGCTTGAAAAGCGGATGATTCTCAAGCTTGTGTATTACGGTCCTGCGCTTTCAGGCAAGACGACCAATTTGCTCAAGCTGCATGATCTTCTTGCCCAGGAAGACAGGGGCGATCTCATGGTCCTTGACACCAAGGACGACAGGACGATCTACTTTGATCTGCTGCCATTTTTTATTACGGCCCCCAGCGGTCTGAAGATAAAACTCAAGGTATACACCGTGCCCGGTCAGGTGAAGCATGACGCTACCCGGAAGGCTGTCTTGCAGCGGGCGGATGGCGTCGCCTTTATTGCCGATTCCCAACCGCGGGAATCAACAAACAACTCGGAAAGCTTTGCCAACCTTGAAAAAAATTTTTCCTTTGTCGGGCTGAATATTGAAAAGATCCCGCTTGTCGTGCAGTTCAATAAGAGGGATATGCCCGAGATTATCTCTGAAGAGAATATCCGTAAGGTCTGGGAGCCAACCGGCATTCCCTGCTTTATGGCCTCGGCCCTTGAGGGCTGGGGGGTTGTGGAAACCTTTGCCCGACTGCTCGGCCTTGTCTATGAGTCGATTGATAAAAAATACGGCCTGGCTGCGGAGCATGGCATGGCAAAGGATGAGTTTATTGCAAAGCTGTCCCGGCAAGCGTCGGTTTGAGCCTTTTTGTCGGTGAGCGGCTGCAAAGAAAAAGGTTGGCGTCATGACTCAACATCATTCCCAAGATGACTTGCGCGTGGTGGTCGGCGAAGAAAAGCGCCTGACCGATCTCCTTTGCGCCCAGGAGGTCGATCCCCTGCTGGACAGCATTGTCAGGGCCGGGATAAGGCAGGTCCGCATTGTTGATGAATCCGGCCAGACCCTCTGGCGCCGGGGCGAGGCGCACTCTTCTCCCCAGGAGGAGGTTTCCCTGCCCTTGAAGCTGGAAGGGGAAACCGTGGGCAGGGTGATGCTCAGTGGTGATCTCTCGCGGGTGGCGGTAGTACAGAGTCTTGCCTCTGTTTTAAGCGATATGGTGAAAGGTATCCTGCACAGCAACCTGAAGCGGCTGCTGACAACAGAGATTCATACCCATGTGGTCCAACAATCCTATGAGGAGTTGTTGGAGACCAACAAACGGTTGTCCCGTTCCGAGGCAAAATACCGCGAACTTGCCAAGACCCTTGAGCAAAAGGTGGAACAGCGTACGGCGCAGCTTAAAAAAGCCCATGCCCTTATGCTGCAGCAGGAAAAATTGGCAGCCGTGGGGCAGCTGGCAGCGGGAATGGCCCACGAAATCAATAATCCCCTGGGATTTGTCAACAGTAATTTCAGCGCCATTGCCAGGTACTTTGAGCGCCTTAAAGGCATGCTGCAGAGTCTGCAGGCCTCCTTTGGCAAGAAGGAGCCGGTGCCGCAGATAATGGCGGAACTGAAGGAGAAATGGCAGGGGTTGAAAATCTCCTTTATCCTGGATGACATGGACGATCTCGTCGCACAGAGTGTTGAGGGCTGCGGAAGAATCCAGAAGATCGTTGCCGACCTGAAGGGCTTTTCCCATGTAGACGACGCGGAACTAAAGCTGGTTGACCTGAATGAGGAGATCGAGCGGACGCTGAATGTCCTCGCCCACAGGCTTCCGCAAGATGCCCGGATAGTAAAACGCTACCAAAAGATACCCGGCTTTCTCTGTAATCCGGCCCTGCTCTGCCAGGTGTTCTTCAATATCATTCAAAACGCCTGCCAGGCCAGGCCCACAGGGCTGCACTTGCTCATCGAGACCCAGGCAAAGGGCGAGAGTCTCATTATTCGCTTTAAGGACAACGGCCCAGGGATTCCAAAGGAAATACAGCATAGAATTTTCGAGCCTTTTTTTACCACCCGTGACGTTGGTGAGGGGCCGGGCATGGGCCTTGCCATGTCCTACGAGGTGATCGCCTCATACAATGGGACGATCACCATGCACAGCGAAGATGGCCAGGGAGCAATCTTTAGCATTGTCCTTCCCCTGGCGGAGAAAATATGATGAAGTATGCCGGTCTGTTCAAAGGCATTGACCAGGAGCAAGGGGAAGAAGATCTCTCCTTGGACAATCAGGAGCCCCAGGAGGCCCCGGGCAGGTTCACCCTTCTCTTCGTAGATGATGAGGAGGGAGTACTCCGCTCGCTGGGCAGGATATTCCTTGAAGAGGATTATCACATCCTCACGGCCTCCAATGCCAGTGATGCCTTGGCGGTTATGGAAAAGGAAAAGGTCCATCTGGTCATCTCCGATCATCGCATGCCCGGCATGACCGGGGCCCAGCTTTTGGCAAAGGTGCGGGAGAAATGGCCGGAAACCATCCGTATTATGCTGACAGGCTACGTCGATATCCAGTCCATCATGGGAGCGGTGAATGACGGGGCGGTTTACAAGTTCATTACCAAGCCATGGAACGATGAGGACCTTCGTCTCTCCGTCAGTCTCGCCCTGCAGCAGTATGCCCTGATTCAGGAAAACAAAAAGCTCAAGGATCTCACCAGAAAACAGAGGGGGAAAATAAGTAAGTACAGCGGCATGCTGGATGAGGATAAGAGTGTCCTTGCCAACTACCTCATGAAATCCGGAGAGGTGAGCAAGGATGACATGGTTCGGGTCATACGGGAAAAGGAGGATGAGGAAACCATCGGTGAAGCCCTTGTCCGACTCGGCGTGATCAGCGAATCAGGCATCGTCAAGGTGCTGCAGGAGCACCTTCACTTTGAGTATGTTGATCTCAAGGAGATGGAGTTACGGTCCAATGTGGTCAAATTTCTGCCCAGGGAGCTCTGCGAAAAAAACAGGGTGCTTCCCGTGCGCATTGACGCCAAGCAGTTCACCCTGGCCATGGCCGATCCTTCCGACATGTACAAGATCGACAATATCGCCACCATGACCTCCATGAAGGTGGTGCCGGTCATTGCCAGGAGTTCGGATATTCTTGCCCTGTTGAAGATTGTCTATGGCGAGGTCTCTGAGCCGCTCCCCCAGGGGGATACCTTTGACGGCCTGGATGAGATGGACCTTGAGTTCGAGCCGCTGGATGAGATCGACATCGTCATCGAAGAGGATGAAGATCAGATCAATATCGATGAGCTGCTCTCCTCCTCAAAGGTCCCGCCCATTATCCGCATCGTCAATGCCATCATCTCCGAGGCCATTCGCTTTGAGGCCAGCGATATACATATCGAGCCCAAGACCAAGTATACGGTTGTCCGCTTTCGTGTCGACGGCATGCTCCATAACAAGATCAAGATTCCCTCCGAGATCCACCCGGCCACGGTTTCGCGGATCAAGATTATCGGGAAAATGGACATCGCCGAACGGCGCCTGCCCCAGGATGGCCGCATCACCGTCAAATCCGGCACCAGGATCGTTGATATCAGGGTTTCCACCATGCCGACCATCAACGGCGAAAAGATTGTGATGCGTATTCTTGATAAGAACGCCTCCATCAAGAATATCCACGAACTGGGACTGCAGGCGGCTGAACTGGCCGATATCAATGTTCTTATTAAAAAGCCGCAGGGGATTATTATTGCCACCGGCCCCACGGGCAGCGGCAAGACCACCATGCTCTACTCCATGCTCAACACGATGCTTGAAACGACCAAGAATTTTCAAACCATTGAGGACCCTGTTGAGTATTTCCTTGAGGAGGCCAGCCAGATTTACATTAAGGAGAAAACCGGTCTTTCCTTTTCCTCGGTTCTGCGTTCGACCCTGCGCCAGGACCCGGATGTGATACTGGTCGGCGAGATCCGTGATTACGAGACCGCGGATGTGGCCTTCAAGGCCGCCTTGACCGGGCACATGGTGCTGACCACCCTGCATACCAATAACACGGTGGCCTCGATCACGCGCTTGCTGGATATGGGAGTGCGCCCCTATCTGCTGGCCTCGGCCATGGAGGGGGTGGTTGCCCAGCGCCTGGTTCGGAAAAATTGCCCCCACTGCCGCCGGGAACAGGAACTGGACCCGTCCTTGTTGGATTTGTTGAAAATATCGCCGGCAACCCTTGGTGGCAAGGAGTTTAAAGGTGCCGGTTGCGATCGTTGCAATCAGACAGGATATTTCGGCCGAATGGGGATATTCGAGGTCTTCAACATGAACGATGCCTTCCGCCACTTTATCAGCAGTTCCTACAAGGAGGCCGAGTTGATGAAAATGGCCAAAAGCGGCGGCATGCTGACCCTGTTAGACGACGGCATCGAAAAGGTCAAGCAGGGCCTGACAACCCTTGATGAGATTCTGCGGGTCCTTGGTTCGCAGGCGCGTTATGACAGGCAATGCGAAAGCTGTAAAAAAATGATTGATGTGAACTTTCTCTTTTGTCCCTTCTGCGGGAGTTTTAAGCACGATTATTGCAAAAGTTGTCAGGCCCACCTTGAGGGGCAGTGGGAACATTGTCCCTTCTGTGGCACCGTAAAGGGAGAGGAGGCGCCGGGCATGGTGCAATAACCAGCTGCCCATGCGGATTTTCATGGAAAAGCGGGCAGGTAAAATACTCCCGGCAGAAGATTCCCCGGTAAAACCGTATCACTCATCGCTCTGATATCTCTTTGCGGCACTGGGACGAGCAACAGGGTGGGCAATTACAGAGGGGAGATTCGGAGGCTGGGCCCTTTGCGCCCGCTTTTGGAAGTCCTGGCGGGAGGGACCACACTCTAAGAACGGGGCCCACACCACAAAAAAAAAGGAATCAACCGGATTGGTTAATTCCCTAGGGTAGGCTGTATGGCGTCCCCAACGGGATTCGAACCCGTGTCGCCGGCGTGAAAGGGCGCGCCTCAACGTACACTTCCTTTATTTATGGGCACTTCCAGGGGAATCTTATGGCCCAATATGCTTCTTCGGGACACAAAAAGCCCACATTGCGGCCCACATTTTGCTGGAAGGGCGAGGGGGGCTTGAAGTCGCCTAGATAGAGTTGTTCAGTGGTCACTGACAAGCTTTATCTCTAAATGACAGCCTAGAGCCTGAGCGTATTTCTTAAGTGTGGCAATCGAAGGGGAGTGCTTGCCACTGCTCAGGGAAGATTCAAGCCTTGTGATAGATGGGGCTTTGGTTCCCATTTTTTCAGCGATTTCGGCCTGACTCAACCCTGCCTTTTGGCGAGCGTGAAGAAGTTCACGGAGTAATGTGAATTCAGGCTCAAGGGCATCATATTCTGCCTTTACACTCTTTCTGCTTAATGCTTTTTCTTTGAGCTTAGAATGTGTCATTTTTCATCACCTCGCCCATTCGAGTTTTTGCGATTTTTATCTCTTTCTTCGGCGTTTTCTGAGATTTTTTTATAAACGAGTGAAGCATAATTATTTTTTTGCCAATCTTTGTGCAAAAGAAGACTCTTGCTATTCCTTCCTGACTTTTTACCCGTAACTCAAACAGACCGTTTTCAATGGCCTTGGTATGCGGCAAACCAAGATTAGAACCGAATTCAATCATCAGATCCGTTAGGCGAAGATACCTTGCAAGTAGTCCGTCTGGAAGATTGAGGATTTCGTCCTCTAGCTTTGGACTGTAGTATTTGATTTGCCATTCCATACCTAGAAGATAACAAATATGTTACTGTCTGGCAAGGCTGAGTATGTCGAATTTGGGAAGTGGTGAGGCGAGAAGTATAATAAGTTTTTGGGAATTGGTTATCGCTTAGCAGGCGAAGCGAAGCAACATAGAGATCTATATGGATACAAGGATTTTCAGCAGCCGCAGCAGTTTCTCCAATCTCTTCTAATCTTCCAAAATCTGAGATTATCGTACCAAAATGAAAAAGGGGTACACTGAGGGGTACGTTTTCTAGATTAGCTAGGAAATAAATCCGTCCCCTTTTCCTGCAGTTGTCTAAGTTGAGAAAAAAGTGACTACAACCATTCCTCAATGTCTGAATTATTCACTCTATCCTTTCTCAATTTCAATTCTGCTGCCAGCCACTCAACAAACAGAATCCTTCTTCTAGCAATTTCTAAAATGCCAAGATGCTCCAGCAGTTCCTGATTTTTAGGTGTGCAGAAATCTTCTGCATTAATGCGTTTTGTTGATTTATCATAACCAAATTTCTCCACATATGCCTTTTTAGTCATGAGCCCAAATTTAATTTTTTTCTTAGCAAACTTAGCATAGGCTTTTTCTATAAAAACCTGAAATTCCCATAAATATGTATTGGTTGACAATGTATAATTGGGTGTACCGCCAACTCGCCCCCCCCTCCAACTCAAGCATACTCCTGACCCCCAAGCTTGGAGCATTTTTTCTGGTGACTCTGTGTGCATAAGGAGCTTATCAACCATTGGTGCTACAAACTCTTTCTCAACGACACTTTGATTCATCTCAAAGGCCAGTGTTAAAGCACTATCAAACATACCATTATTTAAATACCGTAAATAAAGTTGTAACTTTTTTTCAACTGGAAACTGAACTAGAAATAACGCGGCAAAATACTCTTGAAAACTTCTATGATTGTACTTGAGCCGTTTTCCATCGTTAAGCAAAATACAAACTGACTGCAACAAATCTTCTTTATACTTCTGTGGGTTTAAGTTGTTTATATTCGTCGTCTGCTTTGCCTTACGAATATAACTCATCAACTCTGTGTTAGAGAATGAAACTTTCCCTCGAATATAGCTTGAAGCAGAAACACATGCCAATATATCCCTAAAATCATCAATTGGAAGGTTGCATTTAAAATCTCTCTTATACAAACCCTTTGAAGCATCATGCTTGTAAAACAGTGTGTCAAATGCCTGCTCGTAAAATATATGCATTTTACTTGGTATTTCTGCGATATCAGCATATGTCATCAGCATGATAGTTAGCAACAGTGGGTTCGACAGGAAATCTTGATGCTTTTCAAACAAATGAGATTTGAGTTTATCAAGAAAAGATTTCTTTACTTTTTCATCATACCTCAACCTACCGACTAAGCTCATAGCTTGCTCTAAATTTAGACTTTGAACCTTGTAAACTTCTAAATTTGGCAGATATTCTATCTGCTCACTATCACTTGGCCTTGTTGTAATAAGTATTGAAGATTTCTGAAAACCAGCAACAAGAACCCTCAATTCACTGCTAATTTCTTTCTTTTTAGATGTGTTTAGCTCGTCAAAGCCATCAAGAATGAGGGTAAATTTTCCTTTTTCGACAAGCTCAACAATTGTTTCACGAGATATTGACATTTTATATCCACGAAACTCATGCTGCAGGTGGTCAATTATTCCTCTGTCAGTATCGTTCAGATGCCGCAACTCAACAATGAGAGGAATACTTTCTTTTGAGCCTAGCAACTTTATGAAAGTTGACTTTGCGAAAAACGACTTGCCAGCACCAGCGGTGGCTGTAACAAGTATATTTTTACCACCAAGAAGCTCACCCAAAAGGTGTTCACTGTCGACCTCTTTTGAGTATCGCTTGAATCTTGTTGTCACATAGATTTCACTCAATAATACGGGCTGATCCTTATACAATAAGGTTTTTGTCTTTTTATGTTTCTCATGAGAGCCTTTGATATACTCCTTAAAAGATGAAAAGTTTTTTTGCCAAAAGCTCAGTATTTCTCCAGACAAACGGTTCGTAACATTTTTAATTTGCTGGTTGATCACTGCTGCAGTTATTGCTACGAGCTCAGATTTTTCCATTTTATTCACCTGTTTAAACTTCTTAAGATGTAAATTTACTAAAAACTAGACAATCTGTTGTTCTTAAAACCACTTTATGACATTTCGTTTTGTGTCAATTTGGAAAGGGTGGTCTTTAAGAAAACTCATCCCCAGCAAACCTTTGTCTCTGCTGTTGTGGTTTGCCTGTTTTATCTCAGCTACTGTGAAATTTTTCACAGTGTGTGGCCCGACTTTCATATATTCGACTTGTGACAGTTTGGTAGGGACAATGCTGCCATCCGCTATCCGTGACTTGCTGTGTCTAAATGGTATGGTGCGCAGGTGCCTGGCAATACTGTCATGAATAACCGTATTGTGTGCCCCTGTGTCAAATGTCATTAACACCGTTATCTTTCGCCCTTTGTTGAAAAGGGTAACAGGAATAAGCAGGTTGTTCCCCTGCCCCTGAACGGGTGTTTCACTTGGGTGCGGATTAAGTTCTGCAAGAACCTCAAGAGTTTCATTGTTTTCCGGATAATCGACATTAGAGAAATGGATTTTCCCCTCTGTATCTGTCCATGTGTATATTTTAGCTTTTTCCTGCTTGGGTGACCTTGAGGGGGATGACATCACCTTGCGAATTTCATGCTGGCGCTGCGTTTCGATAGCCCGCTTGGTGAGTTGAGCTTTGATACTCCTCTGTACTTCTTCTTGCTTAATCCTTGCTCGGCCCTCCGAAGATAGGTGGTTGGCAAGATGTTGTATGTATGGCCACCCCCCCTGCGAATAAGCGTGGAAACAAAGCGCTAGGATAAGTGCTGTTAAAACCCCGTATATTCCTTTCCGCATTACTTACTTCTCTGTATTTTGCTTAATGACATTAAAGAGTTACACAATATTTTTCCATGCAAGTCAACCCCTAAAAAATACGGGTTTCAGCGCAAAATGGGCGCGAAGGAATCCCTTTAGTGTTTAAGTGGTGTCAAATTATTGCTAGGTAGCCTTGAAAATTCTTAGATTTACTGAGGAGTTGCCCTTATTGCAGGGCATTTTATCGCTATGATACTTTCCGCCGGGAATTACTGTCTTGAGCCACGGTGGGCTTAGATTTTTTTAACCATTCCGCAAACTCAGGAATACTCACAGCGCAATCAACGGTAAAATCAGAAAAAAAGTTAGGATTCTTATGGGATTCTTCCTTGATCCACTCAGCAAGTTTACCTTGGAAAAGCTTGTCCTCCAGAGAGTTACAATCGGCAGGTGACTTTGGGCCAGTGCCAGTTAGTATCCAGTCAGTAAATAGGTTGTACTCCTGGGCGATATTAAAAGCCCACTCTACAGGGAAAACTCCCTCCTTCTTTCTTTTTGAAACGTTTTGCTGAGAAGTTCCAACAATTTTAGCTAGTTGGGACATATTTTTAATGTTGGTATCAGACAAAACTCGCTCCCAAACATCACCAAATACAACTTTTATTGTTTTTTTGCTTGACATGGCACAACAAATATTGTGATTATTAACAATAAATATTTACCCTTGCCTCGGGTAAGCTCAAATTTTTAACCATATTACAACATTTGGTAACCAAAAGTACACTTTTGGTGTGCGTGTACTGAACCAGCAGGAGGGGAACTCATGCAAAAGAACGGCTTTTATCTAAAAGGCACAGTCCACAACGTGTTCACCAAGCAAACACAGAAAGGCAAAACCATGTACGCCTACAAGGTCCTAACGGACTCTGACCTTAAAACGGTCAAGAGTATGAAGAACGGACTCAAGGCGGGTGACGATTTTTTGTCTTACTGCTCCATCAAACCCTATGTCTCCAAATCCGGTGTCCCTGGCCTTGAAATCTGGGAAAACGACCGGATCAAAGCATAACACTCAATACCCTTATCTCATCCCAGAGGGGGACTCTATGTGGGAAAGGATGACAGGTGTAAGTGATGCTTGATTTCAATGACGGTGTTGTCTTTGCAGTTTGGGACATTATCACCGGAGATCCGGTTTTTAATTACTACTTCACAGTGGTTTCTGTTTTCGCTGTCTTCGGGATCACCGTGGCCCAGGTTGCCAAGGTTATCTCAAGATCATAGGGGGGATTATGACACCGGAAGAAATTCAAATGTTTTTATCCGGCTTTGCCGGGATCATGGCGGCAACCATGCTCTGGTTCCCCATAATCAAAGCTTCAACTTGATGAGCGGTTAAATGGACTGGTCAACCGTGACAATCAATTTCGCAGGCCTGGGCGTTATCATTACGTCTTTGCTTGTGGTTCTTGGAGTTCAATGGACGGTGCGTAAATGCATCAAATT
>CAYLQA010000068.1:0-12540 GCA_964385695.1 uncultured Desulfobulbia bacterium
TTTAGTTTGTTACGGTTGCGGATCACAAATAGGCTGAAGATTAGTGGTAATCAAATTATGTATTGGCAAGCTCATGAAATGTTTGCGGCAACTCATCGGCAACCTCTGAGGCGAGATAGCCAAAGGAGAGACTTCCCTCCGCCACGATCCGGTCCGCGGCCCGGCCATGCAGGTACACGCCCAAGCAGGCAGCCTGCCACGGCTCAACCCCTTGGGCAAGCAGGCCGCCGATAAGGCCTGTCAGGACATCCCCCATCCCGCCGGTGGCCATGCCGGGATTGCCGGTGGCATTAATGGCCAGTCTGCCGTCCGGGGCGGCAATCACGGTTCCGTTCCCCTTGAGCACCAAAATCAGCCCATGTTTTTCGGCAAATTCCAGGGCAATCCGCTGCCTGTCCGCCTGGACCTCAGCAGTGGTCAAGCCGGTAAGGCGCGCCATTTCACCGGGATGCGGAGTCAGGATACGCGGGCCTGCGCCCTGCTTCAACACAGAGACATCCTGGGCCAGACAGTTCAGCCCGTCTGCATCGACGACCATGGGCTGGCCCAGGGTTTTATAAAGTTCCTGCACCAGGCTCACGGTTTCCAGAGCCTGGCCAATCCCCGGCCCGAGAGCAACACCGTTTTTGCCGGCAGCCTCAAGGCAGATCATCTCAAAATCGTCCTGAACCGGAAAATCATCGGAAAAAGAGAGAGGAACGGACATGGCCTCGGCCAATGCGCTTTCAAACACATGATGAATATTCTGGGCAACGCAGCAACTCACCAGCCCCACCCCGCAGCGCAAGGCACCGCGGGCAGTCAACAGGGCAGCGCCGCTCTTACCCGTGGCACCAGCCAAGACAAGCAAATGGCCGAACGTACCTTTATGGCTGTCATGCCCCCGTGGCACAAGCCATTCATTAAGCATTGCATCTTCAAGCAGATCCCAACCCACGCCAACATCGGCCACCGCCTCATCCGGGATACCGATATCGATAATCAAAACCGCCCCGACATGGGCCGGGCCATCGCCCAGAAACTGCCCTGCCTTTGCAAGGCCGTATGTACAGGTAAGTGTTGCGTTGACACAGATTCCCAAGGGTTTGCCCGTGTCGCTATTCAGGCCGGAGGGAATATCCACGGCCACCACATCCATATCCAGTTGGTTTACAACCTCGATGGTCAGGGCAAAATGGCCGCTTACCTCACGGGTTAAGCCCGTGCCGAAAACACTGTCCACCACAATATCGCTTTGGGCAAGACGCTCTGCCATGAGGGGAATATCCGCCTCGGAGAGACATGAGCTGAAGGGAATATCCAAGACTTTGGCCCGTTCCAGATTAACGGCGGCATCCCCTGTTAATTTTTCGTCCGCCACCAGCATAATCACCTGGGGCTCGGCCTCAAAATCATACAGGGCGCGGGCGATCACCAGGCCGTCTCCACCGTTATTGCCCGGCCCCACCAGAATCGTAACCGCCCGTTCGTTTAGGGGGCCGAAATACTGGGCCATGGCCTCCACCGTGCCAACCCCGGCATTTTCCATCAGATCAAGCCCGGCAATGGAGTACTTTTCTATGGCCGTATTATCACAGGCACGCATCTGTGCCGCAGTTGCTAATTTCACCCGTTCTCTCCCTCTTCTTTGTCTGAATCAAGCACCGAACGCATAACCCGGCCGAGTTCGCTGATGACCACCGGCTTCATGATATAGGCCTTCAACCCTATCTCCCTCGCCTTTTCTTCAGTCAGCATCTCGCTGAAACCGGTACAGAGGACAATGGGAAGTTCCGGCCTGAGATGCAGCATCTTCTTGGCCAACTCATCACCGGTAAGGCCCGGCATGGTTTGATCGGTTATCACCAGGTCAAAGGTCTCGGCCTTCTCCCGAAAAACACGATAAGCCTCAATGCTATTTGTCAACGCAACGACTTGGTAACCGAGAAACTCCAACATTTCCTGCAGCATCTTCACTACAGACTCTTCATCATCTACCAACAGAACTCTTTCGTTTCCTCTGGGCAGCTGAGTGGTTGCCTCTTCCTCGAAACTATCCTCTCCCAAACTAACCGGCAAATAGACATGGAAAGTAGAGCCTTGTCCCTTTTCACTGTAAACGGAAACCCTTCCCCCGTGCCCCTTGACGATACCATGCACCAAGGCCAGACCAATGCCGGTGCCTTTCCCCTGTTCCTTGGTGGTGAAATAGGGTTCGAATATTCTTTCCTTGGTTGCCGGATCCATACCGCCACCGTTATCTGCCACCACAAGGCGAACATACCTGCCGGCACGTAGATGTTGGTCCACCAGCGGGTCCCCGACATTTACCGTTATCTCACCGAGCTGCACCTCCAGCACCCCACCGTGGTCCTCCATGGCATGGGCGGCATTTGTGCACAGGTTGATCAAAACCTGCTGAATCTGGGTAGGATCGGCCATGACGCTTCCAGTGCTTTCTATTTTCTCCCTAAACTCAATGGTTGTTGGCAGAGAAGAACGCAACAAACGCAGGCTCTCTTTGACAATGGGCTCCAGAGAAACACAGACCAACTCCTGGTCCTGCTGCCTGCTGAAGGTCAAAATCTGCTGCACCAAATTCTTGGCCCGCATGGCCGCTTTTTTTACCTCGACCAGGCCCTTGCGCATCTTATCCCCTTCGGGCAACTGGACCATGCTCAACTCGGTAAAACCCAGGATCGGGGTCAACATGTTGTTAAAGTCATGGGCCACCCCTCCGGCCAGGGTGCCGACGGCCTCCATCTTCTGGGCCTGCCGCAGGTCTGAAAGGAGTTTATCCCTTGCCTCCCGTTCCCTCACACCTTTAACCGCCTGGATAAAGTGATTGCCAAGGCGTTCAACCGCCGCCAAGTCTCGCTTACCGTAATTCACCGGGGCATTTGCCAGGCCAATCTGTCCGAACAGCTCTCCATCCATCAGAATCGGCACGGAAAGAAATCTATCAATGGCTATATGCCCTTCCGGTAATCCCTTGGCAACTGGGTGCTCTACCGGGTTGTTGGTGTAAAACCCTTTTTCATCGTTCAGGCTTTTCCCCCAAAGCGTCGGATATATCCCATCCGGGCCGGCCGCAAACTCAACCCGCTGCCCATCCCCATGCACATGGCATGACTCTCCCATCATCTTTGTAAAGGTATGACACACCAGGTTGCCGCTCTTTTGATCGACTGTTGCCACATAACCATGCTCGCTGCCGGTCATTTTCTGAGCGCCTTCCAGAATGACCTGGCTGACGGTTGCATAATCCCTATTGCTGCCAATAAGATTTTTAGAAGTCTCACTCAAGATCTGCTTGACTGCAAGCTCATGCTCTAATTTTTCCTGCAGCTCGACTTCCTCGGATACATCACGGAAAACCAGAACCACCCCCTGGACCTCTCCTTCGCCACTACGGATTGGCGAGGCACTATCCGCCACCCGATACTCACGGCCATCCTTAGCCCGCAATACCGAAAACAGGCTAAGCTCGACAGTCGTACCAGTCGTAAGCGCCTTGGAAACCGGGCATTCGACCCTTTCACGGGTAAAGGCATTAACGACATGAAATACCTCACAGATGCTTCTGCCAATGACATCTTCCCGACGCCAGCCGGTCAACTGCTCCGCCATGACGTTCATACGGGTTACGCGCTGCTCCGTGTCAGTGGCAATGACAGCATCTCCGATTGAGCTTAAGGTGACCAGGGCAAGCTCTTTTTCCTCTTTAAGGACAGTCTCTGCCTTGCTGCGGGCCAAATCGGCAGCAATATGTTTTTCCGCCAAAAGATCCAGCTCAACACTCAGCTCGTTCAATTCTTCAGGCCAGGGCCAGGATAGGCCAGGTTTTTCGCCTTTTTCAAAAATTACATCCAGGCCGGCCATTAATTGACTCCGCACCTGATCCGCATAACGGGCATACAAAGAGGACACAACAATAAGCGCCAGCGTTAGGACTAAGACAATGACAAAGAGGGTGCGCTTAAATTTTGCAAGCCAGAGTTCAATCGCACTTCTATCAATGGGTTGCGCCAACCAAAGAGAGTGATCCGCATGGGTATCCATGAGCACAGGCATCCAGGCAAATTTTCGCCCCTTGCTGTCTGCCACAATGGCTGGTTGACTCTTTGCTAAATACGCTGGGAGATCGGGAAAATCAAGAAAGGCCTCTCCTTTTTGGTGGTCATGCTCATCCTGCGCATAGGAGGGACTCGTTATGTATGTCCCATCATGCCGAACCAGGAGATACTCTTCATCTACCGGGAAGAGCTGATGAAAATCGATCTGCAACAATGCAAGACCTGTCATTTCCTGTTTCTGGTCAAGAACGTGGGTTCCAAGGATGACAAGTCCTTTATGAAGGTGCCGACCATCTGTTTTATCGTACACCAATGAAACATCGCCGACAAAGGTATGACCCTGGGGCATTTTAAGCCCTTCCAGGAATACACTTTCCGGAATCAGATCACCTTGTTCCTCTGAACGAAGGTGAACAAACTTCCCTTGCCCGTTCTGCTTGACGCGAAACCTTTCGTTACCCAATCGGTCTAAAAGAATCACAGCCTGCACATCAGACTGACTGCCAAACCATTTTTGCGCCAAACCAGCCAACCGCCGACCTGCGACCTCTGGAGCGAGAGACTTGGGCTTTTCGGCGGTGATATCCCTGGGGCCGGGCAACATGCTGAGCACGCGTAAACTCTCTTTGCGACGCTCAACCTCACGACTCACAACAAAGAACTTTTCCTGCAGTTGGGAAAGACGTTTATCAAGGACCGCCTGTTCAAGATTCGTTAACACAGGGGGCAAATTCAAAAGAATCGAGGTGACAAGGGGGAAAAACCCAATACAAAGGAAGGTGAAAAATATAATTGTTCTAAGTTTCATACACCGCTTTCCATGTCTGCCGAGTCCCCTTTCCCAAGCAAAATAATATCGTTCTCAACTTACTACACTTCGTCCAGAACCTGCCTGATGCTTTGCGCCATCTCCTTAACAACAACCGGTTTCATTAAATAACCCTTAATACCGATCGCCTTGGCACGCTTTTCGTTCATGGTTTCACTATACCCTGTGCAAATCAGAATGGGAACGTCCGGCCGCAGCCCCAATATCATCCGGGCCAGGGTGTCACCGGTTAACCCCGGCATGGTCTGGTCCGTGACTACCACGTCAATATCCTTAAACCTTTCCTGAAAAATCTCCCAGGCCACATGACTGTCCGTTGCCGCAATGACCCTATAACCAAGGTATTCAAGCATCTCCTGCATCATAACAACAATCTGTTCTTCGTCATCCACCAACAAGATGGTCTCAGAGCCCTGCGCCCGTTCTGGGGCAACAACGTCATCTTCAACAAATACCGCATCCTCTATTTTGGTAACCGGCAGATAGACTTTAAAGGTTGTCCCCTGCCCCGGCAAACTCTCCACCGTTACGTATCCCTTGTGGCTTTTGATAATACCGTGCACAAGTGCAAGCCCCATGCCGGTGCCTTTTCCTTGAGCCTTGGTTGTAAAATACGGCTCAAAAACACGGTCGACTACATCCTGGTCCATGCCCTGCCCTGTATCCTCAACGGCTAAACAAACATACTGCCCGGGCCGCCAATCACTCGCACCTATTTCACCATCCGGGGTAATCGCTACCTCATCCAGGGAAACGGTCAACGTTCCGCCCTTTTCCTCCATGGCATGGTAGGAGTTGGTACAAAGGTTCATGACCACCTGATGAATCTGGGTCAGGTCGGAAAAAACGCTGCCGCATTGTTTGGAAATATTCTCGTTGATAGTGATGGTGCTTGGCAGGGAAGAGCGCAGGAGCTTGAGCGATTCTTTAATAACCGGCTGCAGGTTCAGCGCGACCATCTCATGCTCGCGCTGGCGGCTGAAGGTCAGAATCTGCTGCACAAGCTCCTTAGCGCGGTTCGAGGCGCGATGGATCTCCTCAAAGGTCCGGTGCAGGTCATTATCTTTATCCATGGTGGCAAGAGCCAATTCGCTGTACCCGACTATGGGGGTCAATAAATTATTAAAATCATGGGCAACACCACCGGCCAGTGTACCGATGGCCTCCATCTTCTGCGCCTGCCTGAGATCAGTCATGAGCTTTTCCCGCTCCAGCCGGCTACGGTACCTGCTGATGGCAATGGCATAAAGCTCGCTTAAACGTTGGATAACCTCCAAATCCTTCGCGACATAGTCACGAGCCGAATTTGCCAGGGCAATCTGTCCCACCAACTCATCCTCAAGCAGGACCGGAGTGGAGAGAAATCGTTCCACTTTCACATGGCCATGCGGTACTCCTGTTGAGGCAGGGAAACTTCTCGGATCGTTGGTGTAAAAAGGCTCTTTCGAATTAAGCGCATGCCCCCAGAGTGCGGCATAGGTATTATCGTCGGTTGGCGGAAAGGCAATTTTACGATCAGTGCCGGTCACGGCACACTGGTCTCCCCTCATCATCTCAGTCAGGGTATGGCAAACGTTTTCTTTGGTGTGTTCATCCAGGGTGGAGACGTAACCGTGTTGACTGCCGGTCAACTCCCGGGCCTTGGCAAGAACAAGAGTGGCAATCTCCGATATTTCCGTGGTGTTAAGCAGCGCACTGGAAAGCGTTGCCAAGGATTTATTAATGTTCAACTCCCACTGCAACGCGCGTTGCGCAACCTTACGCTCACTCACCTCACTGGTCAAGCTCTCAAAAGATTTCCGCAGATAGGCGGTCATCCGGTTAAAAGCACGGCCCAGTTCGCTGATTTCGTCACCGCCCTCTTCATCGGCATGTTGCTCAAGATCACCCTCTTCAATCTTGCGCGCAACTCCGGCTAAGCGTTGAATGGGCCGAACAATATTACCGACAATGACCACGGTTAAGGCAATACCCAGCAACAAGGCAACCATACTGCCCAGTAAAATAATACGCACAAGGTGGTAGGCCAAGGCATAGGCTGCGCTACGCTCTCTTTCGGCAATGACATGCAGGGTAAGCATGGCCAGCGAGACATGGTAATCAGCTAAAATAACAGGCTTATTTGAAATTCCGAGCGTAGTCGTCACACCATTTTGATGCGCCACAGAGTGATCAGAAACATGGTACTCGGTGCCGCGCAAAACAACGGACGGATTACGATGGGCCACGATCTTGTTTCTCGAGTCGATGATATAAACACTCTCGCCGGTACGCACCTTAACAAAAGCAACCAAATCCCACATATGCCTCAGGCGCACATAGCCGACCAATACACCGGAGATTTTTCCGGTCTGCGGATCTTTCAGGGGGACAGCCATATTCATGTGAGGCTCCCCTGTATCATCGGAAAAGAAAATCGGGCCGAAATAGGGCTGCCCTGTGCTGGCCGGCTGTAAAAACTCCTCAGCCTGAGAACGGTCCAGCAGATCTTCGCCGGAAAGTGGTTGTACCCGGTGGAGGCGAATCTGCTCTCTTCCCTGGGAGTCAAGCAGGGCGATTTCTTCATAAACATTTTTATAGCGGAGCAGTTCTTCTAAAATACCCTGCTGCTCCTTCTTGGAAAGCCCCTGTAAACCACGAACCTCTGCTATCATCTCCAGTTGGGCGGCAACCCCGCTCAAAAAACTCTGCACCTCGGTGCCGACCCTTTTGGCTGTCTCCTCAACTACGATCTGGGCCTGTTCACGTTCGATAATAAAGGCCTGCCAGGATAGAAAGGCCCCAAGGAAGATCAGCGGCCCCACTGCCAGCCCAATAAACACGGCAGTAAGTCGAAAACGAATACTTTTAAACATCCGCACCTACTCCCGAATAACCGTTGCCTGCCTGAGCAATCCGCCTGGAATCTCCAAACCGATCTTTTGCGCAGTTGCAATGTTTATGGTTGTGATAAACTCCGCCACCTCAACGGGCAGGTCTGCCGGGGGCACCCCACGTATGATCTGGTCCGCCAAATGGGCGGCATGCTCCCCCGCCGACTCAAGGCTGAATCCGTATGAAAAAAGCGCTCCATCCCGTACCCCTTCTCGCTGCGGAGTGGTCAAGGGCAGCTTCAACCTGATTGCCGCCTGGACAAAATCATGCGTCCGTGACGCCATAAGTCCATCGGTAGGGATAAAAACAGCATCAACATCACGGGGAAAATTTTCTAAAAAGAGAGCGATTTCCTCATAATTGGCAAGTTTATGGGTCACCAACTCAAGGCCCAGCTTGGGCGCCAGCTTGCGCAAACGCTTAAGGTTCAGGCTTGGGCTTTTATCATTGGGGTTGTAGGGGAAACAAATCCTTTTTGCATGTGGCACAATGCGAGTCAGGAACTCCAGTCTTTTCGGCTCCTGGAAACGGAATGTCACCCCTGTAATATTGCCACCCGGGTGCTTGAGATCTTTGACGATCCCGCTGGCCACCGGGTTGCTAACCGGAGCAAATACCACCGGCACACCACTTTGTGCGGTAACCTTCTTGGCAACCATGGTTGCAGGGGTGGACATGGAAAATATGAGGTCCACTCCTTGTGCCATCAGTCTTTCTCCCTCTACGGCAAGGGCTTTTTTGTCTTTGATATAGCCCTTGTAAAGGTAACGCACGTTCTTACCCTGCAAATAGCCCAGCTCCTGCATGCCTTTTTTAAATCCGGCAAAGGCCGGTTCAGCAGCCGAGCTGTAGTTGATCACTCCGATGAGGTACTGCTTTTCTTCTTTCACCTGCGGTACGGACAAAAAGAGCATGGCCGTTACAGAGGCAATCAATAAGCCATATATTATCCAAAGCACTTTTTTCTTAGCCATGCCGAACGGTCCCAATCCTAGAAATGAAAGAGTAAATCAAAATGTGTGTAATGGGCGTTGCCGTCGATGGTGGTGTAGTAATCATCCGGGTCCAACACCTCAAAATGCAAATTGCCTTCTAAGTACTTATTGATTTTGCAGGTCAAGCGGGAGATAAAAAGGTTTCCCCGCTCCTTGCCTCCACCAGGGCCTTCCTCCGGGGCATAGACCTTGGCCAGCCTGAGCTTGAAGTTGAAATATTTACCCAAGTTAAGATTCAACCCCACACTGGGCATGGAAATATTGCTCCAACCGGCAAAATCCTTGCCCTTATCAACAAAGGAACGAACCAGGGTATAACTCATATATTGCGGGAACCGCGCCCAGACCGGATGCCAGCCTTCCTCTTTAGAGGTGCCCGGATCATCGCCGGAAAGGTAGTAATAGCTGAAATCGAGCACCCCTTTGTTTTGTTTGAGCATGGCTGGGCGATAAAACAAAGAGGCATCAAAGAACCGCCCCTCAACAGAGCCGCCGTTTTCCCGGCTGCCGTCCTGTAGAGCTATTTCCACATTGGCCCCAAAGCTCTCATTGAATTGGGGCATAAAGCGCACACCAACGGTATGCAGATCAAGGTCGGTCAGGTTATGCGACAGGTACTGGCTCAACTCCTCATGTTTGTAAATGTAATAATACTCCTGGGGCAGCCGGGCAAAACGATCGTTCATAACATAGATCCCGCCGCCGGCCTCCTCACCCTCCATCAAAACTCGGTCCTGCCGGTTTAAGACAAATTCGTCTTCGTTCTCGTTATAAATACCCAAAAGGTCCACCTTGAGCTTATCAAGCTTGATCCTGCCCTTAACGGCATTGAAGTAATAGGTGCGGGAACTGTCCAGCGGAGTACCTAACCGGATGATCTTACCGCTACCGTATTTCATATCCTGACGGCCGATACGTAGATCAAAGCGATTGTTAAAGAGGTTGTTTACATCAAGGAAAAGGTTATCAAACACCAGCTCATCCATGGCCCGATAGGAATTACTCCCCTTGTCGCTGGGATAGGAGCGCCACTCATTGGTGGCCCGGGCCTGAAGTCCGATATCTTTTGTTGGGGAGTAACGCCCCCAGATGCGGGAACGCAGTCGGAAATATTGATTTTGGGTCCAGATGCCGCCGTCCTGGCGGGGAATGCGGTTGAAATCCGCAACGCGGGCGCGGAGATCACCGCCCCAGGTAAAGCTGTTTGTCGCGGCAAAAGATCGGCTGTCAAAGACAGGGGCAAACAGAACGGAAAAAACTGTCAGCACAGTCATTAAACGCATACGTCACTCCCACACTATTGTACACTTATTAATTTTCGACTAGAAATTGCCCCCCATATCTTTATATATTGATCCCCTGTTTTTTGTCAAAAATTAAAGGGGTTACAATATTTTAACCTGAACACATCACCCTGTTGCGTCCTGCCTGCTTGGCATTATAGAGCAAAGCGTCCGCCTCATTGACCATTGCCTCCAAATTCTCGCCAAGCTCGGTTACCAGGCCGATACTGATGGTTACTGAAATTTCTTGGCCATTACCGATGGGAATCTTGCTCTTCTCAACGGCCTGCCGCAGCTCCTCAAAGACTTCCGCTGCAGCCTTGTGATCCATATTGACGGCCAGGATACAAAATTCCTCGCCTCCCATACGGGCGACTATATCCGCGTCACGCATTCTGTCTTCCAGGATGTCCGCCACATGTCGCAGGGCCAGATCACCTATATCATGGCCATAGGTATCGTTGACCTTTTTGAAATAATCGAGATCGAGCATACCGCAGGCAAGCACCCTGCCATTGCGCTGGCTGGCGGCAAAAATCTTATTCCCCGTATCAAAGAAAAAACGTCGGTTATACAGACCGGTCAGAAAATCTCGAATGGAGGCCTCGCGAATCTTACGAATATTATCTAGATTCTCGATGCATTGGTTGATACGGCAGTAAAACTCCTCCGGCAAAAAGGATTGCTTGATGATAAAATCGTTGGCCCCGTTCTTAATAAAACGGGCGGCCATAATATGCTCACCTTGAGCGGAAACGCCGATGATGGCCAGATGATCTCTGGAAAAGTTAGCGCGAATCTTCTGGGTCAGTTCCAGGCCGCCTATTTGCGGCATGTTAAAATCCGTAATAACCAACTTTATATCAGGGTTGCGGGCAAGTACTTCAAGCGCCTCTTTGCCGTCTGCGGCTTGTAACACCCGAAAACGCTGAACCAAAAGGAGGTCGGAGAGCAGGTTCCTGAAAAAAGAGGAATCATCCACCACCAACACCTTGGTCGCCTCATTTTTTTCAAGACGCAGCAGGAGTTGCACAATGTAGCCCAGGCTCTGCATATCGTCCTTGAGCACATAGTCAACCACCTTAAGGGACCAAACAACATTGCGTACTTCATCGCTGACCCCGCCGGTGAAAACAATACTTGGGATGTTCCGCCCCACCACCTCGCCCACCACCTCTCCATCCGGTGCGTCGGGCAGATTAAAATCAAGAATGGCGGCAAAAAAATTGTTTGCCTCATCATCCAGCAAACGGATGGTCTCTTGCATATCCTTAGCCCAGACCACCGCAAAACGCTTGGACTCCTCAAGCTTCTGTGCCACCAAATTGCCGAAAAAACGGCTGTCTTCTACAACCAAAACCTGCTTCATCTTGCCCCCCCCTCAAAGTTCATACCCATCTGATAATGCTAACACAGAATGGTTCCCCAAAGAGAGAAATGAGGGATGCTCCCCATAGGGGGATGTTTCATGAAGGCGATATCAATGCATGGGATTCAAGATAGCTACAACACGAAACCAGTAGTGCAAATAGTGGGATGACTGCTCAAAACAAAGCGTACTTGGCAAAACAACGGATCAGCAATCAGGTATTTTTCCCGTAGTGCTTTTCACGATCGTATTGGTTATGAAAAAGTATCATCCAGTGCGGGCCATATTGGAATATACCGCATGCCATCTATAACCGAATTAGCCCGTGCTGTATGGCGGCAATGTTATACCAAAAACGAGGAATATAAATGGGGAAACGAATTACCAAGGCTTGAGGCCCAGCTAATTACTTGGGCAATTATTATCGGATTACCAATTTATTTCATTGTCCAAGTTGGCGAATCAAACGAACTCGACGAATAGGAAACTCCAGCGTCAATCGATAACTCAGCAGGTCCTGCTCCCTGACGTGACGAACAGACCGGTCGTGTATAGAGGTGCAGGCTCCTCGGCACTGCCCGCAACGGGCTGTAGCCGTTGGAGTAAGTTTGAACAAAAGATGAGAGTCAGAGGGCAAAAATCATGAACGGAAAAGACAGAATCAATATCCATATCGGCACCGATGATGATATGAACCAATCGTTTATCGATGCCTGGCACAAAGCGGAACAAGGAGTAACCAAGGAACCCGAGGAGCACCTGTTCTTTGAAGACGCAGCCACACTGCTGAAAGTTTTATCAAACCAACGCCTTGCACTGCTGTCTACCCTCCATCGGATGGGAGATAGCAGCATTCGCGCACTCAGCAAGGAGCTGCACCGCAACTACAAAAACACATACAACGATGTTCAAATTCTAAAACGGGCCGGGCTGATCCATGAAACCCCTGCCAAAAAGATATTTGTGCCTTGGGGCAAAATTCATACAGAAATAGATTTAACAGCCTAATGGGTCAGAAATCGTAGGTCAGCTTGTTCGAGGCATTCATAAGATGATCGTCCATCACCTTGGCATAGACCATGGTGGAGTCCAAATCAGAATGGCGCATAACCCACCGCAGTTACGTGAAATAAAG
>CAYLQA010000069.1:0-10733 GCA_964385695.1 uncultured Desulfobulbia bacterium
AAGTGACAAGTGACAAGTGACAAGTGACAAGTGACAAGTGACAAGTGACAAGTGAACCATAACTGTTTTTTTCAACTCGTCACTTCTTTCTGCGCACCACCCGGACTTTGCGTTTGCCGCCGGAACTCTTTGCCCCGCCCTTCACCCTTCTCACCCGCACTTTTTTCTTTTTCTTGGGCTGGGCTGAGGGAAGGAGCGCCTCCGGGTTATCATCGCCCGGCAGTGGTTGCATGTAGTTACAGCCGGCACGCGGACAACGCAGGTAGGCCCTACCGCCGATATTTTTCTTTTCGACCAGATAGGGAGAATTACAAACACGACACGGCAGGGCAAGGGGCTTGGCCCAGGCCATGAACTCGCAATCCTGCTCAGGACAAACGTAAAATAGCTTGCCTGTTGGGGTGTGCTTGGTAACAACATTACCAATATTGCAAAGCGGACAAAGCATCTGCATGCCCGCGCCTTCTTTCTCAAAAGACTCGGAGTGGCGGCATTCCGGATGCCCCGAGCAATACCAATACTTGCCGAAGCGATCCTCTTTCAGCAGCATGGGGCGGGCACAGTCCGGACAATCCTTGGTTGGTCCTTTTGCGGTAGCAGGAGTAATTGCCTCTGGGGCCTCCTGCTGGGCAGGATCCTTAAGTGAAGTCTCCTCCTCCACCTGGGCCTCGGCAAAGATCTTTTCAGCAGCCTGGGCCGCCTCAGCGGAATCCTCGGAAGGAGTCTCCACATCCTCCTCGCTGACCGTGACAATCTCGTCTTCTTCTGCAATTGCCTCTTCTGCCGGGGCACCTCCTTCCGCAACAGCCTCAGGCTCAGGCTCAGGCTCAGACTCAGACTCAACAACCGCCTCTTCTTCCTCAGCAATTTTCGGCTCGACAACTTCGGGTTCGACTGAGGGAGCTTCTTTCTCCTCTTCGATCGCAGGCGCTTCCTCAGGTGGAACAACCTCTTCCACCACAGGCTCTTTCGCCACCTCTCCCCTTACGGCTGGAGGCTCTTCCAAAGACTCCAAGGGCATAGGCTTCGGCGGGACAGCGGGCTCCGCATCACCCTTAATAATCCTTTTGGATTTTTTCTTTCCGAGACGGGCGGTCATGGGCACGGCAATCTTGACCAGAACCTCTCCCCGCATCATCATGGTTTGATCAAACTGTTGCAGGGCAAAGGCCAGAGGCTTGCGGTTCGTCACCACCTCCTCGATGGTCTGGGCAAGATAGGCAGGCAGATTGATCCCCTTCATGGAGGGAAAGGCCCGGTTGAGAACGGAAAGAAGCTTGCCGGTGTTTTGCCCGCAGCGCAGGGTGCCGTCCGGCATCATGGCAAGATACCCCTTATCGATAAACTGCTGGATCATCACCACAAAGGAGGCATCCACCTCCACGCCGAAATCGGCCAAATCCGTGGCCAACCCGTCAAAGGTATAGTACTCGGGAGGATAGCCCATAGTTTTTTCCGGGCTGATCTGCTTGACCTCGAAGAACCAACCCTCTCCCATACCGGCCAGAGGGCAAGGGGCCAGCAGAGCCTTATCTTTTTCACTCTGATAGAGGGCCAGGTATCCCTGCTCGGTAATGCTTCGTTCTGTTGCCCTAAAAAAACAATCCTTGCCGGCGGTTATGGTGGCTTCGATGGTCTCACCTTCAGCCGCCTGCATCTGGCTGGCCAGGGCCCGTGACCAGATCAATTCGTAAAGATGAAGCTCGTTACCGGTAAGCTTGCCGGCAACCTCCTCCTTGCCCAACTCGGGCATGGTCGGCAGGATAATGCCCGGTAAATCCTCCGCGTTTTCACCCTCCCCCACACTCTCCTCGCCAAAACGAGCGGCAACCTGCTCTGCAACCGCCTCAAGCAAGGTCTCGTCGGAGACATCGGCATGGGGGGTAAAAGCAGTAATCAAGCCATGGGGTTTTCCGTCAAAATCCACCCCGTAAAAAAGGTTCCGCAAGGCGGACATAGCGGCCAAAGGAGTCATTTTGTAAAGGGCCCAGGCATCCTGCAGCAACTCAACCAATCGATACGGCGCAGGCGGGGGCAACTTGATGGGGTCTGTGGCTTTTTCACTCAGGATAAAGGATTTATTTTTAAACAGGTCAATGGCCCGCTTGCCCTCCTCGACATTACGCACATAGCCATCGTCCGTTATGCCGTATGCCTCCTGGAGCAAGACGGAGAATTCACCCTTATCCGTAGCCAGTTTGACCCGTACCTGCCATCTGGAGATCGGGGTATACATCTTGATCTCTGTTTCCCGTTCTGCCAAGAGATTCAAGGTCGTCAGGGAGACATAGTTCATGGCGAGATTATTAGGGCCGGAGCGGGTACCGAGCAGACGCTTGAGATGCCTGCCCAGCGAAGACTCAAAGAGCATGCGGATATAGTAGGCTGTGGCCCGCTCACTCTGAACTGGGTCTAAAACACGGAAGGATTCATCAAGGACAGCACCGGACAGGCCATGAAGGTTCAGGCGCTTGGGCAATTCCGCCCCGGAGTTGACCGAGGCCAGATATTCGTTGATGGACCAGGCCCAAAACTCCCCGCGCTGATCACTATCCAAGGCCAGATAGACGTCACGCCCTTGGGCAGCAAGCAACTTCTTCCAAAAGTTTTTCTCTTTTGCCTGCAGAGCAAAGGTGAACTTGGGCGCTCCTTTTCTCAGCTTGTCTTTGGGGGGAACATAGGAAACCGCGACAGGAGGCGATGTAACGACCAACTCATCAAACTCTCCGGAATAATGCTCTTTTAATGTCTGCCCCTTTCCTGCCGCCTCCACAACCACCACGGGTTTTGCCATGAATCAACCACTCCCAAATGCAGCACTTGCCAGCCTTCGCAATTTTTCAAACCGAGATTCCCGCCCCTGAGCGGAAAGTATTTTCTCTTTGCGAAGTCCCCCTGCCACTACGGTTTTCTGCATAAAAAATTGAAGATTAGTGTCGCCCTTTACGACAAATACAATATAACTACCTGAGTTCGTGACGATACGAATCGAATCATTCTTGCATCATACGAAAAGTTTACTAAACGATGCAACGCATGCGCAAGGCAACTGGCCTGCCAATTTAAGGGACATCGCCCTGCGGGGCGCCCGTAAACGGTTCGTCCGGAGTCTCGCAGGCTCGCTTACCTGCTTTGTCGAAAACTCTTTGATAACGCACGAGGTTCATCAAATTCGTTGCCTCCGCGCATACGAACCGTTTACGAACGCTCACAAATTCAGGTAAATTGTAAGAATATTATACAATTAAACATTTTTTTAACTATCAATTTCAGCAACTTCGCAAATTTAAGGCTTTAAATGGCACTCGTCACCCTTGAGGGTATTGCAACAGCCCTGGACAATCTCAATGCAAAGCCTGGAACCTTGAGGGGGAGCCTTGTCGAGTTGCTGCGCGAAACCTTTGCCGACGAAAAAGCACTCAACGAGATAACCTCCATTTCCCCTGATGAGTTGGTTGGAAAACTCTGGGAGGTAAAATCACCGGTCGACCTCAAGGCCAAACGCAAAAATTTCAGCAGTCTTAAATCCGGACTCAACAAATCCCTCAGGGACCTGGACAAGAAGGGTAAGAACCCGGAGGGTGTCACCCTCGGGCGCGACAACGTCTTCATCATCTCCGACAAGCGTAAGGACGACCTGATCAAACAGATCGGTCTTTCCGGCGAATCGCCGCAAACCCTGCATGACATGTTCAGCGCCTTTCGTGAACTGTTCCATGACATGATCAAGGATAAGGGTGTCGAAGAGGTTGAGAATCTCATCAAGGAACTTGATGAAACCAAAAAGGAGATCCAAGACGCCTCCGGTATTGAGATTTCGGGGGAGGAAGAAGCAATCAGCGGTCCGGGGAAGGGTGAAGCTGAGGCGGAGGCTGAAGGAACTGGGGATGATGGCGGCGAAGCAGAAACGCTTATCGAAGACGAAGTAGAATTCATTGAGGAGGAGGAACTCCTTGCCCAAGGCGAAGAAGTTGCAGGGGCTGATGAGCTTGAGGAGGTAGAAATCCTTGAGGAAAACGAATTTCTCGAGGAAGAGGTGCAAGAGGGCGCAGGTGCTGCGCTTGAGGAAGGGGGCATTGGCGCCGAAGCCAAAGGGGAAGAAGAGCTTCTCTTGGACGAAGAGGAGATTGAGCTAGTCGAAGAAGAAGATGAGCTTGGTCTTACCGAGGGGGAGCTTGAAGGAACAGGCGAGGAGGATGAGGGAGAACTCGGACTGGGCGGGAGCATTATCTACGATGATTTTGAAATCATTGACGACGACGAGCTCGATGAGCTGGCAGAAGAAGAGTTTAGCGGCATGGCCGGAGAGGAATTTGAAGAAGAGGATTATTCCGAGCAACTAGCCGCCACCGAGGATGAACTCGAAGAAATTCTCGATGAGGGCGAGGTCGAATACATCGAGGAGGAAGAGACAAGTGCAGCCGCCCTGGGCGAGACTGTTATCTATGACGACTTTGAGGTAATTGACGACGACGAACTCGACGAGTTGGCAGAAGAGGAACTTGCCGCCTTGGCCGGGGAGGACTTCGAGGATGAGGATTATACAGAGGTTGCTGAATCTGCCGAAGATGAGCTTGAAGAAGTCCTGGATGAAGGCGAGATCGAATACGTTGAGGAAGAGCTGGCCGAGACAGAGGAGATCGACGAGGACGAGCTTGGTGCTCTAAGCGAGGAAGTCGAGGAACTCGCCGAAGAAGTTGAGCTTGTTGAAGATGAAGGAGAAGAGGCCTTCGAAGATGTCGAGGTACTTGGGGAGGAAGAACTCGAAGAGGTTGAGGGTGGTGGTGATGGAGGCGAAGAAACATTCGAGGATGTTGAGATACTCGAAGATGAGGAGCTCGAAGAAGTTGAGGCTGCTGAAGATGAATCATCTTTAAGTCTTGAGGAAAAAGAGAGCGAGGAAATTGATGCGGACGAGGTGGGGCTTGTCGAGGATGAGGATCTTGAATATGTAGATGAACCTGTCGACTTCCTTGCCGAAGGTGAAGGAGAAACCGAGGATGTTGAGCTTGTCGGGGAAGACGAGCTTGAGGAGATTGAGGGGGAGGACTCTGACCTTCTCGACACGGAAGAACTTGAGGAGGTTAGCGAAGAAGAGGTCGAAGTTCTTGACGAGGATGATTTTGAGGAAGTGGAAGAGATTGAAGGTGATGGTGAGGAGGAAGATCACAAACCCAGCCCCCTTGAGGTGCTCTCCAAATACATTGAGGCAAACGAGGCCTTAGCCGAAGAGCGGGAGATGCTGCACGAGACCCAAGAAGAATATATCTCCCAAATCCTCGACCGTTTCATGCCCAAATTCATCAAAATTCCCGCCGGACAGTTCACTGTCGGCAGCTCTCACCCAAAGGAGGACGAGGCACCACAGCGATCCGTCAACCTGCCCTCTTTCTTTGTCGGGCAGATCCCAGTGACCAACGATCTCTTTGACCTTTTTGTCCGGGAGACCGGCTATGTCACCGATGCGGAAGAGGCTGGCTACGGAATCGTCTACGAAGGACGATGCGTGAAAAAAATCGACCCTGAAACAGGCCGGGAAACCCTGATGCTTTCAAACGGCACCACGGCCCGCCATGTGAGCCGCGCCAGTTGGCGCCACCCCCACGGCCCGGGCAGCAGCCTTGAGGGGAAGCACAACCACCCGGTGGTACAGGTAAGCCACGACGATGCAACGGCCTTTGCCGCCTGGGCAGGGAAACGACTGCCCACAGAGGAGGAATGGGAGGCAGTGGCCCGAGGCAACAAGGGCCAGCTCTTTCCCTGGGGCAATATGTGGCTTGAGCATTTAGGCAACTTTGAGTCTGCCTGCCTGGGGGACACCAGCCCGGTGGACAGCCACGGCCGCGAGGCCATGAGCCCCTTTGGCATCTACGATCTTTTGGGAAACGTCTTTGAGTGGACGGCAACACCCTATGAAAAAGGATTCGCCCACGCCCAGCCCAGCGACATCATCTACGTCCTCAAAGGTGGCTGCTGGACCTCCAGCGGAACCATCACCGCCGCCCACCGCAGGCTGGAAAAGCGAAAATACTGGGCCAACATCATTGGTTTTCGTTGTGCCGTGTAAAGAGGGGATTATCGCTGCGCTAGGATTACTGCGTCGCTGCCGCGACTCAGGATTATAGGATTATCGCTATGCGGGGATTAAGGGATTAAAGGGGGGAATAATGGGTTGGAAAAAACTCAGAGTTTGGCAGAAAGCACACGGGTTGGTTGTTAATGTTTACCGGGTCACAAATACATTCCCGGCAAGCGAACAGTATGGTCTTGTGGCACAGTTGAGGAGATCCGCCGCCTCAGTTCCGGCCAACATTGTTGAGGGGCAAAGTAGGAATACAACTAAGGACTATCTAAACTTTCTTTTCACAGCCCGTGGCTCCCTTGAGGAAACCCGCTACCACTTACTCTTGGCCCACGACCTTGGCTTTATTACAGAAAAACAACATAAGCCCTTAGAGGGAGAGTACCAAGAGGCAAGCATGATGCTAAATGCCCTCATACGTTCATTAAAAGAAAAAAGCTAACTTCTCCCCTTTAATCCTAGCGAAGCGATAATCCCCTACTCCGCTAATCCAAAACCTGATCTATCAACTCCTCATCAACATCATCGGTGATGATAACCTTGCCGATCTCAGTCGGTAAAACAAAGAAGGGTCTGCCGCCCACGGTTTTCTTGTCGGTCTTGAGATAGGCCTTGAGCTGCTCGCCCCGGAACTCGTTAGGAATGGCAACGGGCAAGCCGTAAGCTGCAATAAGCTCTTCCATTTGCACTGCGGCAGGCTCGCTGAAGATGCCCTTGCCCACCGCCAACTTGCCCGCGGCAACCATACCCAAACCAACGGCCAGGCCATGGGCCAGGGCATAGTTGCTGGCCGCCTCAACGGCATGCCCTAAGGTGTGACCGAAATTAAGAATGCGCCTTAAATCAGACTCCTTCTCATCCGCGGCCACCACCTCTGCCTTGATGGTGCAACAACGGTGGATCACCTCCTCCAACACGGCTAAGTCGCGAGCCAGGATCGCCTCACGCTTATCACGCAGGAAGTCAAAGAAATCGGCATCATAGATCACCGCGTACTTGATGACCTCTGCCAGGCCGTTGAGAAGCTCGGTCTCCGGCAGGCTCTTGATGACGGCACTATCAATATAAACGCATTGCGGCTGGTAAAAGCAACCGACCAAATTCTTGCCCTCGGGAATATCCACCCCCGTCTTGCCGCCAACAGAGCTGTCCACTTGAGCCAGCAAGGTGGTGGGAATCTGGACAAAGGGAATACCGCGCATGTAGATGGCGGCCAGAAATCCGGTAATATCGCCGGTCACCCCTCCACCCAAGGCGATCAGGGCATCCTTGCGGTCCACTCCAAGCTGGGCCAGCTTACTGGCCAGATCGGTCATGGTTTGGAGATTCTTGCTTGCCTCTCCATGTGGAAAGGTGATGAGTTCTGCATCCACCCCACCTTGGGCCAGGGAATCCATAAGTTTATTTCCCAAAAGCGAGGCAACATGATCATCCGCCACAACAATGTAACGCTTAGCAATCTTACGCTTGCTCAGATCTGAACCGATGCTAGCCAGAAGCCCTTCTTCAATAAGTATGTCATAGGCCCGATCACCCAGACCCACACGAATATTTTTCATGACCCATCCTTCCTTGTTATTTTCCAATAAGCAGGGCCATACCCTATATGGATTTTAGCCAGATTGCAACATCCTTGATGCCACAGGAATGCCCTAAGAATAGATAGATCAAAAATAACTTGCTGTAAAAGCGCCTCGATGAATAGACTAAAATTGATAACGAACAAAATCAGTCAACTATGTTCCCCGGAGGAGAGCTATGGCTACGAAAAAATCAAAGAAGGGAAAACTTGCCGAGGCAAGCGCTAAAGTTGGCAAAACTCTGGCCCGCTCAACCCATAAGGCCGAGGATACCGGGCGCAAGGTGAAAGAGCAGGCGGAAAAGCTTATTAAGGATGCCACAAAAAAGGCGGAAAAGACCGTTGATACTGCAGTCTCCAAAGTAAAAAAGATGACGACCACCAAGAAAAAACCAGCCGCCAAGACAAAAAAAGTCAGCCCCTTCAAGCCGGACAAAAAAATGAGTGTCGAGGGGCATCTCGGTTTCATAGCCGGCGACATCTATGAATATCTGGAGAAAAATGGAACAACAGAGGTGGAAAAAATCATCAACATCATGAAGCGGCGAAAAAACTCCACCGGCCTGACTTGCGGCGCCCTGGGTTGGTTGACGCGCGAGGCTAAGGTTACCTTTTCAAAGGATGGCAATAAGGTCTCACTGATTTGAGGCCGTGTGATGGGTCAGGAACCTTTCCATACTGTAGGAGCCATTTTAATGGCGAAAATCATGCCGAGAAATCGCCATTAAAATGGCTCCTACACCACAGACAAAAAAAAGAGGCTACCCACATTGGGCAGCCTCTTTTTTTATACAACTATAACGTATGCAGCTAGATTACATGGACTCGCCGGAAGCGGCGCCCTGCATCTTGACCTCAACTTTCTCGGTCAGGCTAGCGTAGTACTTCTTCAGGTGATCCAGAACTTCGTCACGACCGAAGTGATCTACGATGTCAGCACCCTCGGAAAGGGCCTTACGCAGCTTGGTACCGGAAAGGATTACGCGATCATCCTTGGTGTGGTTACAGGTACGCAGGGAAGCCATACCGTCACACTTGTGGCAGTAGAAGGTCCAGTCGATCTTCATCGGCTTACACTGCAGGTCTTTCCCAGCATCACCGGTGGTCGGAACCTTCTCGAAGATCTCCTGGGCCTCAAACAGGCCGTAGAAGTCACCAACACCAGCGTGGTCACGACCGATCAGCATGTTGTTGATTCCGTAGTTCTGACGGAAGGTAGCGTGCAGCAGACCCTCGCGAGGACCGGCATAACGCATATCCAGAGGATAACCAGCGTTGATGACGTTGTCTTTTACGAAGTAGTTCTCGATAAGGATATCGATAGCCTTAACGCGGGTGTCAGCAGGAATATCGCCAGCCTTCAGGTTACCGATCAGAGAGTGGATCAGGACGCCGTCACAAACCTCGATGGCGATCTTGGCCAAGAACTCATGGGAGCGATGCATGGGGTTACGCAGCTGCAGGGCAGCAACGTTGGTCCAGTTGCGCTCCTCAAACATGGTGCGGGTCTCAGCGGGGGTCAGGTAAACACCTTTGTACTCGCTGGGGTACTCACCCTCGGAGAGAACTTTAACAGGACCGGCCAGGTTGAACTCTTTCTGGTTCATAACCATGATGACGCCAGGGTGATCTTCGGGAGCGATCTTCCAGAAGTTGTCGCCCTCAGACTCTTCGCCTTCGCCTTTGAATACCTTCTCACACTCCCACTTCTTGTCAGCGTCAGTCATCTCGTACTTCTCGCTGATCTTCATGGTAGCGTAGGTCTCGCCGTCTTTAACCAGAGCAATCTCGTCACCCTCGTTGATGTCGGCAGCATCAGCAGCAGATACATCAAGGGTTACAGGTACGGGCCAGAAGGTGCCGTCTGCCATCTGGAAGTTCTCGCAAACGCCTTTCCAGTCGGCTTTGTTCATGAAGCCGCTGAGCGGGCTGAAGCCACCGATACCCATCATGATGAGGTCGCCTTTTGCGCGGGGGCTGATCTCAACCTGCTTCAGGCCAGCTGCTTTCTCCATCTCAGCCTCGCGCTCGTTGCCATGCAACAGGGCGCAAACAAGGCCTTTTCCACCGTGAGGAGCTACTAATTTTGACATGTCTTGTCTCCTTTTGTCCTTTAAATTTTAGGAATTATTAGGATAGTAACGAAAAGAATCGTTAACAAAATTGATACTTCTTTTTATACCCACTGCTGCACAAACAAAAAATTATGTCGGCTCCGTCTTTTCCCTAGAACCAAACAAAATAGAGATTCGCCAAGGCAGATAAAAGCAAAACTTCACGCCTCGGGAATCTCGATATGCATGGTGAATATGCATTCAGTTTGTCGGAAAGGTATAAGCAAGCGCTTAATAATTGTCAAGGGGAAAATGAGGATGTTATGAAATTCTGGTTGGTTACAGGATAGGCCGAATATCTACGGAATTAAAAGGAGATGCACATAAAAAAAAGCGCCTTGGAATAAGGTCGCTTTTTTATTGATACCCATGCAAATTACAGGGTAAAAGGCTGGATTTTGATGCACGTCTAGCGTTCCTGGTCAAATCCGTGTCTCTCCGACATGAATCCGACCGGTTCAAAAAAGAATTCCCCTTGAGGTGTTAGGCTAAATCGTCAAACAACAGCCCGGACAACTCCTCAAGTTTTTTCCGGAGCGCCAACACCTCATCCGAAGGAAACTGCTTGATCAACTCGCCACTGTCACGATCAGTAACCTGAACCACTACGGCATCAGGCTCTTCCATGAGTGAAAAGTTGAGTCTGGTTCCGCCCATGGAGTCGTACTGCTTCTGAATCTCCTCCACGGCCTTGGCCAGATCCTCGGCATCAAGCTGTTTTTGACTCTCCTTACCGTGCAACTCCTTGTCGCCTAAGCTCGCCTTGGTCGACTCGCTGTCGGCAGCCACAGGAGCGACGGCTGGCTTCACCCTATCTTCACGTTCAACAGTGGGTGTTACCGCTACGCCAATTCCCTTGACATCTGTGCTTACGTTGACATCCATGACAACCTCCAACCTTTTCGTTGTCTTCTACATCTTGTTGCTTAGAAACTTGGGACGCATCCCAGAGCCCTGA
>CAYLQA010000070.1:0-9838 GCA_964385695.1 uncultured Desulfobulbia bacterium
GACAAGTGACAAGTGACAAGTGACAAGTGACAAGTGACAAGTGACAAGTGACAAGTGACAAGTGACAAGTGACAAGTGACAAAAAAATGTTGCCAACTCTTTGTTTTGTCAATACTTTTTTTTACTCGTTACTAAAAAATCGGAGGTTTTTATCATGATCGACCTGCACACCCATTCTCTTTTTAGTGATGGCGAACTGGTCCCGGCAGAACATGTGCGCCGGGTGGAAATTCTTGGTTACAGCGCCATAGCCATTACCGACCATGCAGACTCGTCTAACCTTGATTTTATAATTCCGCGAATCGTCCAGGTGGCTGCCGACTTAAACCCTTACACCAAGACGACCTTGATTCCCGGTATCGAACTGACCCATGTGCCGCCTGAACTTTTTGCCCAACTGACCAAAAGAGCCAGAGAGCTTGGGGCCAAGGTTATTGTCGGGCATGGAGAAACGCCTGTTGAGCCAGTACGTTCCGGCACCAACAAGGCTGCCATTGAAGCAGGGGTTGATGTTTTGGCCCACCCCGGTTTCATCTCAAGCGAGGATGCTGATCTTGCAGCAAGCAAGGGAACCCTGCTTGAGCTTTCCGGCCGCAAGGGACACTCCTTAACCAACGGTCACGTAGCAAGGATGGCCAAGGCTGTAGGCGCCAAACTTGCCGTAAACGCCGATGCCCATGGACCTGGAGATTTCCTGACCTCTGAGATGGCTGAGACCGTTGCCCTTGGTGCCGGGCTGACGGCAGAAGAGTATGTTGAGGTCAGGAAGAATATGGCCCACCTGGTCCAGGAGGCCCTTGTTTCCTGATTTTTTCCATGCCAAGCTGATACGGCCATTCATACGTAAATATTCGCTAAGTTTTTTTCCCAAGCTTGATGAGGTTCCGGTCAAGCACCTATTCGCCATACAAGATTACATTCTCCCAAGCGATTGGTTTATGAGTTGTTATTTTGTTAGCACTTCAAGTCGGGACTGTTACAGCTTATTTGTAGCAGTTCTCCCCTCTTCCAGCCTCCCGCAACAACAAAAAAACATAAAAGTCAGGTTGGGACCAATATAAACCCTTGACCCTGTAGTATGGTACGGGGCTTATAATAATTTACAAAGATAAATAAAGGGCATAGAAGGTTGAGAAATGGGTGGATTGACAATTGGCAAAATTGCCAAAAGGGCCGGAGTTGGTATCGAAACAATCAGGTTCTATGAACGTCGAGGGCTTCTTGAACCGCCTCCGAGGGGAGAGAGCGGCTATCGGCTGTACCCTGAGGAGGTAATAGATCGTTTGCTCTTTATCAGGCGGGCCAAGGAGCTTGGTTTCTCACTCAATGAAATAAAAGAGCTTTTGTCCCTGCGTCATGCACCGGCTGCGACATGCGGTGAGGTGAAGCACCGGGCCGAAAGTAAGATTGCCGACATTGAAGGAAAAATTCGGGATCTTGAGAAAATGAAAGCCATCCTTTCACAACTGACGACAACATGCCTGGGCCGCGGACCGGCAAGCGAATGCCCTATTCTGGAAGCTCTTACCTCCCCGGTGGTGAGGGATAATGCAGGAAAAGAACAGCCATAACAATAAACAGAAAAAACAGGGCACCAACAGTCTCAGAGTGGTGCCACCGGTGAGAAGATTACTCAAGCGGAGCCGTTTGGCAAAGCAAAACATCAATTCGATGAGGAGGTGTAGCATGGCTACCACTCGAAAAATAGAAGTATTCAGTGCAGGATGTCCTCTCTGTGAGGAAACGGTTGCAATGGTTCAGCGCCTGAGTTGTCCTTCATGCGAGGTGAGTGTTGTCGACATGAAGGATATCAAGGGGGCGACCCGGGGAAGGGAATTGGGTGTCCGTTCCGTACCCGCTGTGGCGATCAATGGCAAACTGGCAGACTGTTGCGCGGAGCGTGGGGTTGATGAAGTCACCCTGCAGAGTGCAGGTCTTGGCCGGTTAATTGCCTAACCAATAAACTGTAAGACTCGGTGGCCGGAACTATTACCGGCTACCGAGTGTGAGGCCCGCCTGAGAGAAGAGGGATGCAAAGGTTTGATATTGAGCTGCTGTTTCCAGAAATTTCTCCCGATCCAATACAATCGTCGGATTAATCCACCCTGAGGTGTGGCATAATCTGTTCTAGTTTTTTTGGGCCTATGCCTTTTACCTGGGCAAGATCCTCAAGCCGCTCTACCCTCCCCTCTTTTTCCCTGAAATCAATAATTCTTTGGGCCAGCTTCGGGCCAACACCTTTGATGGTGCACAATGTTTCTCTGCTTGCCCTGTTTATTGGGAGCGGCAAGAAGAGGACCGGGGTGTTTGCCGCTGGTATGGGGCCAACGATTGGCAGTTCTCTCTCTCGGATGGTGATAGTGGTATCCGGAGGGAGGAGGTTGTTGAGGATAGAGTTTTTATTCTTTGTGGGCAGGGCGATATTGCTCAGGATATAGAGTTGCCGGAAGGTTGTCGCGGCAGGGAGTTGGTAGAGACCTGGGGCAACACGGTCCCCCTTAAGCCAGATCGTAATACTCTCTGAGTTTGTAATGGGGGAGGGATTTTTTGTTGGTTGGGAGAACAGTAGATAAAAGGAAAAACTAAGGGCAACAAGAAGCAGGACTGCCAGACGCAAATCCTGCTTCTTGGTATCAATCGTTGTCTTTATGCTCATCCTTCATGAGCTTGTAGGTGATGGAGTCCACCAGGGCCTGCCAGCTGGCCTCGATGATATCATGCGAAACACCGACCGTGCCCCAGGTGGAAACATTATCCGTTGTTTCCACCAACACACGAACGCGAGCGCCGGTTCCATGCTCACTGGCCAATACACGCACCTTGTAATCAGTGAGCTCCATCTCCTTGAGGTTGGGGTAAAAACGGGTCAGGGCCTTGCGCAACGCCTTGTCCAAAGCATTGACCGGGCCGTTACCCAAAGAGGCGGTGTGTACCTCTTCCCCACCCACGGTAAGTCGGATGGTCGCCTCGTCCATCTGCTCGATGTCCGGGTTCTTCAGGCTGATCACTCGAAAACCCTTCAGGTCAAAGTAATGTTTTCGAGTTCCCATGGCTCGCCGCATGAGCAACTCAAAGGAGGCCTCAGCCCCTTCATACTGAAAGCCCTGATTCTCAAGCTCCTTAAGCTCCTTGACAATGGAGCTGACCACAGGATCCTTGCTATCAAGATCCAGGCCGAACTTTTTGGCCTTATGCAGAACATTGCTCTTGCCGGAAAGATCTGAGATCAGGATGCGTCGGAGATTGCCAACCTTTTCTGGCACAATGTGCTCATAGGTCAAGGGGTTGCGTTGTACTGCACTGACATGGATGCCGCCCTTGTGGGCAAAGGCGGACATGCCCACATAGGGCTGGTATTTATTGTGGGGCAAATTGGCAAGTTCGGTAACAAAGCGGGAAACCTCGGTGAGTTTTTCAAGATTTTTCCCGGCATAGCACTCCTGCTCCATCTTCAGGGTGATGGCCGGAATGACAGTGGTCAAGTTTGCATTGCCGCAACGTTCGCCAAAACCGTTGGTGGTGCCCTGGACATGGCTTGCGCCGCAACTTACCGCCATCACTGAATTAGCCACTGCGGTTTCCGTGTCGTTATGGGCATGGATTCCAAGATCCACTGTGGCCCCGGTCTTGGCAAGGTGCTCCTTAACCGTGTCCATGATTGCGCTGATCTCCGTGGGCAGGGTACCACCGTTGGTGTCGCACAGAACCAGGCATTCTGCTCCACCGGCCACGGCCTTATCCAGTGTTTTGAGGGCATATTCCGAATTTGCCTTAAAGCCGTCGAAGAAATGCTCGGCATCATAAAAGAGATGCTCTACATGGGGCCGCAAAAAGGCCAGGGATTCTTCGATGATCTGCAGATTATCGTCAAGTCCGATGCGCAGAGCATCGTGGACATGAATATCCCAGGTCTTGCCGAAAATGGTGATCGCCGGAGTCTTGGCTGCCACCAGGGCTAAGAGGTTCGGATCCTCCTCGGTTTTGTTGGCGAAAAGTCTGGTGGAACCAAAGGCGGCAACCTGAGCATGTTTCAGCTCGTAATTCTGGATTTCCTGGAAAAATTCCGCATCCTTGGGGTTTGAGCCAGGCCAACCGCCCTCAATAAAGTCAATACCCAGTTCGTCAAGCTTCACGGTAATTCGCAGCTTGTCCTCAACGGAAAGATTAAAGTTCTCCGCCTGGGTACCGTCTCGTAAGGTGGTGTCGTAAATAACTACATTCTTGGCCATTTTTTTAGCTCGTTACTTTCATTTATTCTTAAGGGCTGACAGCTTACTCTTTTTCCAGCTCAAAGGCGTCGTGCAGGGCGCGAACCGCCAGCTCAGTGTATTTTTCCTGGATAACACAGGAGACCTTGATCTCAGAGGTGGAGATCATCAGTATATTAATACCCTCTTCGGAGAGCACCTTGAACATGGTGGAGGCAATGCCGGTATGGTTCCGCATGCCAACGCCCACAATGGAAACCTTGGCAATCTTGTCTGAACCGCTCACGGATTCGGCGTCAACATCCTTGGCCACCTCCTCCATGATCTCCATGGTCTTCGTATAATCGGTACGCGGCACAGTAAAGGTCATGTCGGTCAGCTCGCCATCGCGTGTGTTCTGGATGATCATGTCCACAACGATTCCCTGGTCGGAAATCGGGTTGAAAATCCTTGAGGCGATGCCGGGGGTATCCGGCACTTTACTGATGGTAATACGCGCTTCGTTTTTGTTGTAAGTTACACCGGATACCGGGTTGGATTCCATTGCTTCATCCTCCTCCATTACCCATGTTCCCTCGGTCTCAGTAAAGGTTGAGCGAACATGCAAAGGTACTTTAAATCGTTTGGCAAAGCTGACCGAGCGAATATCCAGCACTTTAGCGCCAAGGCTGGCCAGCTCCAACATTTCATCATAAGAGATACGTTCAATCTTGCGGGCAGAGTCACAGATGTTCGGGTCCGTTGTGTAGACCCCATCCACATCGGTATAAATCTCGCAGGAATCTGCCTTAAGCGCTGCAGCCAGTGCCACAGCCGTGGTGTCTGAACCGCCACGGCCCAGGGTGGTGATATGACCGTGTTCGGTTACTCCTTGAAATCCGGCAACCACAACCACCTTACCCATATCGAGTTGTTCTCTGATCTGCTCCTCGTCAATGGTCTTGATGCGGGCCTTGGTATGCATGTCATCGGTCACAATTTTGACCTGATCGCCAAGGAGGGAGACCGCGTCATGGCCAGCCTCTTTAATTGCCATGGCAAAAAGAGAGATTGTTACCTGCTCTCCGCTGGAAAGCAGGACGTCCATCTCACGCGGATCCGGGATGGACTGCATCTGGTTGGCCAGCTCAACAAAGCGGTTGGTCTCACCGGACATTGCCGAAAGCACAACAACCATGTCATTACCCTGCGCTTTATTGCGCAAAACGCGGGCAGCCACGTTTTTGATTTTTTCGGCAGTGCCAACAGATGTACCGCCGAACTTCTGTACTATCAGTGCCATTTCTTTCTGCTACTCCGTATATAAATTTTTACTTAAAAAAAATTGTGCAGACGTAGGTAAACTCCTCGCAACACGAGGAGCAGAATCATTTTATTTACCAAGATTCCTTGTAGAGAACTACTTTTTTTTAGTTTTCATTGTAAAAACCTTTTTCCGTGGAGATCGCTGGCAAGTAAAACATTTTTAATGTGTACAAGTTACTGTATGTGTATGTTCTCTAATATTGAAACAAATAACGCTCTGTAATAATAGATTTTTTTAGTAGTCTGGTAGAATACGCTCAATAACCATCATTGAGTTTTGTCTCATTATTTCAGTAGGATACATTCCAAGCTAACAAGTCAGTTGAAATGTTTTACCCACACACTAAATTAACAAATTAAAGAAGTTTATAAATTTTACAGTCATAATGAGCAAGTTTATTACCCTGCGTTTTCAACCGATAAGAAAGGTGTAGGCAAAATATTCAGATGGTGAGCAAAAGAAACTTGTAACAATCTCAAGAATTTGCTAAAAGCTATAGTGGTTATTGTAGTTGCCCTTTTTTAATCCTGTAATTTCTTCTGTGAATGGGATTTGTCCATGGCAAAACACACTGATTTATCATCTAATTTCTCTCGCCTTTTTCATTTGTTCGTTATTTTTTTAAAAAACTTGGCTGTGTTCGGACATAATGCCCTTTACTGTTTTCGCTGTACTGGCAAGGGGCTTATCAGGTTCCTCAACACCTCTCATTTCCTTACTGTGGCAATATTTATCACTGTCTCAACTGCGGTATTTTTTTACACCCCAAATACCATAAAGCCTCATAGCGCCAACACTGCTATTGCCTCCCTGCCCGTCTCGCCTCAAGTTGCAGCAATTTCTAAACCGGAACCTGTATACACTCAACTGAGCGGCACTCTAAAAAAGGGAGAAACCCTGTCATCTTCATTTGTTCGCATCGGCATTAATGATGAGCTGCGTCTTGCAATTATTAGAAATTTCAAAGACCATCTGGATTTTCGCAGCCTACGTCCCAATGACAAGTACATCATTACTGTTGATGAGAATGGAAAGCTTGTGCGTTGTCTGTATGAATCCGACCCACTCACCATCTATGCTTTAGAGCGCAATGCTGACGACAGTTATCGCGCAGAAAAAGTTGCCGTACCTTTGGAATGCCGTACCGTGCGCATTGCCGGCATGATTCAATCTTCACTCTTTGGCGCCTTTGCTCCTTATGCTGAAGAGGCCAGGCTGATTTACACCTTTGCCGATATCTTTGCCTCCAAGATCGACTTTAATACCGAAACAAGAAGTGGAGACACCTTTGACGTTGTCTTTGAAAAATACTACAAAGACGGCGCTTTTGTAGGGTATGGCCGGATCCTCACTGCCCGATATGAGAGCAAGGAAAGCGGTTTGCTGGAAGGTTTTTATTTTGATTCCGAAAAATCAATCGGCTCCTATTTTGATGCAGACGGCAATGAGTTGGGGGCATCTTTTATCCGTTCACCTGTGCCCATGGCCAGGATTTCTTCGCGTTTTTCATACAGCCGCAAGCATCCCATTCTTAAGGTGGTTCGCCCCCACCTTGGCGTTGATCTTGCTGCCCCTACTGGCACCCCCATCATGGCAGCCTCGGATGGCCGGGTTAATTTTGTCGGCTGGAAGGGGGGCTACGGTAAACATATCGTCATCAGCCACGGCAGCGGTTATCGCACCTATTACGGGCATCTTTCACGGTTTGCCCGGGGGCTCAAACGCGGGCAACGGGTCAAGCAAAAGCAGATCATCGGTTATGTCGGCTCTACCGGTCTTTCCACAGGGCCGCATCTTGATTATCGCCTCTCGCAAAACGGTAAATTTAAAAACCCGTTTGGCATCAAGTTTAAGCCCCGCTCTGTTTTAGCAGGGCAAGAGCTTGCCCATTTCCAGGCAGAAAAACTGCAGTTGGCAGAACTCAGAGATTCATTGGGGGACTCAAAGGTGGTCCTGGTAAAAAATATTACCGTGACCAACGGCACTCAGGTTTCCATGCTGTAAGCTGATCCTTCCGCAACGTCCTACCCAGCTTTAACAATCCCCTCGAAAATCATCTGTAAACAAGCTATAGTGTGGCTCCCTTTTCCCCTTATTTTTTTAACCTTCAGCAGATATTGAAAATATGCCCCCCCCACCCTTTCATGTTGTTTTGGTCGAACCGGAGATCCCGCCCAACACCGGCTCCATTGCCCGTCTCTGCGGGGCAACGAACTCGGTCCTGCATCTCATCAAGCCCCTTGGCTTTTCCACGGATGACAAGCATCTCAAGCGCGCCGGCCTTGATTATTGGCAGTTTGTGGATATCCGCTACTGGGAAAGTTTTGAGGAGTTTCTTGCGGCCCAGGACGAGCTTACCCTCCACTTCTTTACCACCAAGGTGGACACAGTCTATACCGAGGTGGAGTATAGGCCCGGCGACTATCTCATCTTCGGCAAGGAGACCAAGGGGTTGGACGAGAAGATCCTCACGTCTTACCAAGAGCGCTGCCGCACCCTGCCCATGAGCAACCCCAACATCCGCTCCATCAACCTGGCCATGACCGCAGGCATCGTCCTCTACGAGGCGATCCGCCAAAGGGACGGCAAATAGGATTGTCGCTGCGCTCGGGTTATTTTTTCTCGCCAGAAAACCGACGAAAGAACAAGAGAATAAACAAATAGAAGTTGCCGGAAATCCTTGGCCGGATTTCAGAAGTGAATTTTTATCCCTGCCTCTATCCACCGCGGACTGTTATTATAGTCAGTATCCACATACTGACTGCCGTTGAATATATTGCGGACAACGCCAAAGATATCCATTGAAAGATGGGCTGTTTTGTATGCATTTTTGTTGATGCTCAAATCCCAAAGATAGGTGTTCGTTTTAGGGGAATTGCCCACCGGAGCATTGATGTGGCCCCAGTTTACCCAGTGGCCAGCCAACTCTGCAGTGAGGATATCCGGGTTATCATACTGAAAAATAAGGTTGGCGTTTGCTGAATCATCCTTGGCATTATTTTCTGCATCGGTATGAACGTAAGTAAAGTTTGCAATAACAGAGGTATCAAAGATGGGGCGTGTGCGAACTTCAATCTCTCCTCCTATACGTTGGCTGTTGCCTCCGTTCATTCGAAACGGCAGCCAATCGCTGTCTGCCACCCAGGTGTTGTCAATATCATGATAGAAAAGGGTTGTCTTGAGGTGGCAGTAAGGCAGGGCTGTTGTCTCAAGCCCCAACTGGTAGGACCAGTTTTCCTCTGCCTCAAGGCTGGGGTTCCAGCCCCAGGGGCTATAGGCGTAGTCGATGTTTGTATAAAAGAGCGGTGCCTTGCGGAACCCTTTGGAGACAATGCCCCGGAGAAGCAGGTCTGGTCTGGCCCTGTATGTTATACCAAAGGATGGATTGAGCTGCTCGCCGGCCACGGAGGAGAGATGATCAAAACGGATGCCTGGGGTCATGGTCCAGTTGCCCCGGCGATATGTGTCATTGAGAAAGATCCCCAGAACATCGTCCTCTAAAAGGGGGTTGTGATACGAGCTGGGCAGGGAAGAGAATGCCCAGCTGTTCCAGGTGCGATAGAGGTAATTAAAATCAACCTCAGTGTGTCGATAGTCAAAACCTGCAACCAACGTGTGGTTCGTCGTGGTGAGGTCAAAACGGTTCGAGAGGGCCGTGGTTTTCTGGTTGTTTTCGTATTGATCCTGATTGCCCCCGCTTGAGATGGTGCGCTGGTGTCCGGAATAATTGTTGATGAAACGGGATGCCTCCCAATGCATATTGAGCCTGTCGCTCAATGGCGCGTCCAGGCGGGCACTGTAGAAGTAATTTTCGTCATCAAGCTCCTTTTCGGTGTCGCTGGCAGGGAAATATTTTGAAAGATAGGCCGGGCGGCTGTACAGTCCGGAAAGTTCAAGGTACATCTTCTCCGGCAGTTGGATGCGCAACTTGGAGTAACCGCTGCTGTTCCGAAAGTGGCGGCCATCACCGATCCCGTCCGAATCCTGGTCGCCGGCATAGAGGTAATACCCCACCCTGCCCGCCTTCCCTGAAACTTCCGCCGTGAGATCGTGGGTGGAATACTCAGCAGAGGAGCCAACCATCCTGAGTTGCGGCCGCTCCTCCTTGCCGGTATCCTTGGTAATAATATTGATCACGCCGCCTAAGGCCGAGCCCCAGGTGGATGAGGCAGAGCCCTTGATGACCTCAATGCGCTTGATGATGCGGACAGGGATAATGTTGGAGTAAAATATCTCCACAGATTCCTTGCTGACCTTCACCCCATCGATTGAGGTAGGCTGGAAAAAGTGGACACCAATCTGTTAGCTTGAGAGGCTCAAGGAG
>CAYLQA010000071.1:0-9554 GCA_964385695.1 uncultured Desulfobulbia bacterium
GCATAGCTCCCGAGCACTTAGGACATACGAGGGGATCGACTTCGTAGATTTTTTGGATAAGGCGAGCCCAATTTTGCCGGAAGGCCTTGTCAGTCAGCTCCGGTTCCAGGATGCAGGCAATTAGGTCATCGGCACCGGCTTTTTTGCGTTTGCCCCGTGAAACGTTACTGTAAAACCCATAATAGAAAAAATCCAAAGATTAGATGATGACATTGGGCGGCTATTCTGGTAAAAATGAATATAAGTTCGTGAAATTTTGACACCTTTGCCAAAAAGGGTGATTATGGCTATGGAAAAGCAATTAAACCGATGGTCCCGAATGCCGCTTATCGCAACCAAGTTGAATCCTCCCCGCTATGCCGGGCCGCTGGTGCACCGACCAAGGTTTCTGGATTTTATTACCTTGAGCCGGTTGCGGAAACTTACACTTATCCTGGCGCCGGCTGCCTTTGGCAAAACCACCCTGATCACCGATTGGCGGAAGGAACTCCTTGCATCCGGTTGTGCTGTAGCCTGGTTATCTCTTGGCGAGGACGATAATGATTTTAGTCAGTTTCTCTCTTATGTGACCGCTGCATTTCAGCTGGCCCATCCCGGAATATGCCAGAGCACACAGGCTTTATTGCAAGCCGGGTCGATAATACCGGAAAAAGCCATCGTTTCCACCCTGATCAATGAGCTGGCCGGCATCGATACATCCATCGTTCTTATTCTCGACGACTTTCACCGTATTTCCAACAGCGCCATCCACGAAGCGCTCAACGACTTTCTTGCCCATCAGCCTGAAAACGTTCATCTCATCATTGCCGGTCGTTCGGAACCGCCCTTGCAGGTTGCCAGCTTGAGAGCACACAATCAGCTATCAGAAATTGACGCTGCCGCCCTGCGTTTTAACTTTAATGAATCAACCGTGTTTCTCAATGAAATAACAGGGCTTCAACTCACCCGGCAGGAAATAAAAAAACTGCACCACCTGACCGAAGGATGGGTCGGCGGGTTGCAACTGGCATCGCTTTCATTGCGCGGCCGGAAAGACCGCACCGCCTTTATCAACTCCTTTTCCGGCAGTTTCCGGACAGTTAGCGATTACCTGGCCAGCGACGTCCTGGCCCAGCAGCCCGGGTCTGTCGTTGATTTTTTGCTGAAAACCTCTATCCTCGAACGTCTGAACAGGGATTTATGCAACACGGTCGTCGGTATAACAAACAGTCAGGAAATCCTGGAAAAACTTGAGCGGAACAACCTGTTTCTGCTCCCCCTTGACCAAGAGCGGCGCTGGTTCCGCTATCACCATCTGTTTGCGCATTTTCTGCAAGGGTGTCTCAAAGACCAAATGCCGGACCAGGTGAAATCCCTCCATCTGGCTGCCTGGGGCTGGTTCGCCGCTGAGGGATTAACTGCCGAGGCGGTCTACCATGCACTGGCGGCAAAAGATACGCAGCGGGCGGCGGATCTGATTGAGCAATGTGCCATGACCCTGGTTAAACAGGGCCAGGTAACAACTCTTCTCGGCTGGATCAAGAAACTGCCGGAAAAACATTTCCAGCATCGTCCCAAGCTTCGACTGGCAATGATCTGGGCGCTTGCGATGGCAAGTAAGTATCAAGAAGCTGAGGTCGTCCTAGACGACATTGAGTCCACCATAGCCGAGAATAAGCCGGTGGACAAGGACATTCTCAAGGAAATCGGCCTGTTGCGGGCCATGTGCGCTGCATATGCGGAGGATCTCGTGCGCGCTGAGAAACTGGCAATTCAATGGATGGAAGAATTGCCAAAGAACAACCCATGGGCAGTCGGTGTGATTGGCAACATTTTGACCTATTCTTACCTTTATCGCGGCAAATTTAACAAAGCGAGGGAAACACAGATGTGGGCGCGGAATTGGCAAGAAGCGGCCCATGGCATTTCCGCTGCTGTTTATGGCAGGCTTTTCATAGGTATGACATTTTATGCGGAAGCCCGCCTCCGGGAAGCGGAACAGCAATACAGGCAGGCGCTTCGCCTGACCAAAAGCACTGTTGGATTGCGCTCTACCGTGGCAGCCCGTGCTTCTGCCTTCCTTTACAACCTGCTATATGAGTGGAACGAGCTTGAGGCTGCATCGCAATTGCTTGATGAAAGTCTCGATCTGATTGATACGGGCTGCCCTCTGGTGGATGCTTTGATCGCCTTGTACATTCCAGTAACACGCGTACGGGTAAACGAAGGCAACATAGAGGCTGCCATCTCGGTTTTGGACAGAATAGAGGAGATTGGCTGCCATCGGAGCAGCAGGCGGTTGCTGGCAGCGGTGCTGAACGAAAGGGTTCGCATCGTGCTCGGGCAAGGCAATCTCCACGGTGCGGCCCGCCTGGTAAAGGCGATCCCCACCAGCACCCCGCACCAGGGAAAAACCTTAATCGGCGCAGAAATGCATGCGCATGAGCTGGAAAAGACGGCCGAAGCCCGTGTTCTGATGACTTTAAACAACCCGAGAAAAGCCAGGGAAATCCTGGATCAGCTTTTAAGGGCTGTTGAAGCCTTTGGATTCACGTATCGGGCAATCGGCCTCATGGCTTTGCTTGCGTTGGCTTATTATCAGGAGGGCAGGCACGAAAACGCCTTGAAAAGTCTCTTGAAGGCGCTGTCTCTGGCAAAACCTCAAAACATGATCCGCACCTTTGTCGACGAAGGCAAACCCATGGAAACCCTGTTGCGGCTTTTGCGAGACTCGGAAACAGTCGGCGACTTGCAGGGCACAAAAACCGGCATTTTGGAAGAGTATATCGATCGGCTGTTGGGTGCCTTTGACCGTGTTCCAGCCCGAGTCACGCCTGTTGGACGCGGTACAGTCAGTAGCAACCAGGATTGGGCTGAATCCATGATCGAACCTCTGAGCAACCGGGAGCTGGAGATTCTCCATTTTCTGGCCAAGGGCCTGTCAAACAAGGAAATGGCATCCATCCTGTCCATTACACTTGACACCGTCAAGTGGCACTTGAAAAATTTGTATGGCAAACTTGGTGTTTCCCGGCGCACCGAAGCCGTCAACGAGGCCCGCCAGATAGGGATCCTGGAATAATCTTTCTTTCCTCTCTTTTCAGTTTTTTAACCCACACTACCCATAAGAAGGGTGACAATCGCCATCGCTCATCATACAGTTTTTCAAAAACTTTAGACCCGTGCGGTTAAACAAAAGGAGCGCAGACAATGTTACGCAATGTATATGTCATCGGTGTCGGCATGACGCGGTTTGACAAACACCTGGATCGATCCGTAAAAGATCTGACCCGAGAGGCCGTTACAGGTGCTCTGGCCGATGGGAATGTTTCCGAAGAGGTGCTGCAAGCCGCCTGGTTTTCCAATTCCATGTGGGGCTATTTCACGGGACAACATTGCATCCGGGGCCAGGTCGTATTACGGAACATGGGTATCATGGAAATCCCGATCACCAACGTTGAAAACGCTTGCGCCAGCGGGTCGACTGCGTTTCATATGGCTTGGTTGGGCGTCGCCTCGGGATTATACGATTGCACCCTGGCTGTGGGAACAGAGAAGCTCTATAGCGAAGACAAGTTAAAATCGTTCCGGGCCTACTGGGGGGGGATAGATGTAGAGAAAATGAAAAAGCAGATGGACGACTGGAGAATGGTTCTGCAGGGCTTAGATCTTGTAGTCCCGGTAGAAGATGACACAGACGGCGCCGGACAAAATCGCAGTGCCTTCATGGATGTCTATTCAGGCATGGCCCGCTGGCACATGGCCACTTACGGCACCACCCAGCACCAATTGGCGATTATCGCCTCCAAGAACCACTTCCATGGCGCAATCAACCCCTATGCCCAGTATCGAAAAAACATGAGTGTCGAAGAAGTCTTGGCCGGCCGATTGGTCACCTGGCCATTGACCGTACCCATGTGCGCGCCGGTAGGTGATGGAAGTGCAGCCGTGATCCTGTGCTCGGAAGGATATTTAAAAAAACTCAAGTCTCCACGCCCGGTGAAGATTCTTGCATCCGTATTGGGGTCGGGTACGGATCGAGCCATCTCTGAGGAGGATAAGGACATTGGCGCTCGGCTTTCCCGCCAAGCTTATGATATTGCCGGAGTTGGGCCCCAGGATATTGATCTGGCAGAGGTTCATGACGCCACTGCCTTTGGGGAACTGCATCAGACTGAGGCCCTGGGCTTTTGTGGACCGGGTGAAGGCGGTCCTTTTGCCGAATCCGGCGCCACCCGGCTAGGGGGACGGGTGCCGGTCAACACCTCTGGTGGGCTTGAATCCCGAGGGCATCCTGTGGGCGCTTCGGGGCTGGGTCAGATTCACGAATTGATGACTCAGCTCCGCCATGAAGCCGGTTCCCGCCAGGTGGAGAATTGCCGTTTGGCATTGGCTGAGAATGGCGGCGGCAACCTGGCATTCGAGGAAGCGGCTATGTGTATTCACATTCTTGAAAGGAAGAAAAATTGAGAGAACTACCAGCGCGAATGCAAGACAGACTTTACCACGATATGATTTTGCCTGAAGAGATCCTGGAGATAAGGAAAAACGCAAGAGCGTTTGCCATTCAGGAGGTTGCCCCCAGAGGGCATGAAATTGCCAACCAAGAAGAGTTCAAAGAGAATTTTCCTTATGACATTTTCCAGAAAATGGCTGAGGAGGATTTTTTCAAGATCCCCTTTCCAAAAGAGTTTGGCGGTCTTGGCCTGAAATATCCCACCTGTGCGACTGTGGTAACAATTGAGGAGTTGGCATATATAAGCAATAGCGTGGCCGCCATTTATGATGTCCACTGTATTCTTGCGGGCAACGCAATAATGAACGCATCAGACTTTATAAAAAATAAATACTTAAAGCCGATGACCATGGGAGAAAAAATCGGTTGTTTCGCGACCACTGAGCCCACCGCAAGTTCTGAATTGTCATCTCATTCGCTCAAGACTGTGGCCAACAAAAAGGGAAGCAAATACATTGTAACCGGACAGAAGCGTTTTATCACCAATGCGCCTGTGGCTGATCACGTAGCGGCTTTGGTTAATATTGATGGCAAGCTGAGTATGCTGGTGATCGAGCTGAATTCCCCTGGATGCAGAGTTGGTGAACCAGACAAGAAAATGGGGAACAGAGGACAACTCACATCTGATATCTACTTCGATGAGGTTGAAGTTCCCGCAGAAAATCTGATCGGCGAAGAAGGCAAGGGATTACATGTGGCCCTTGGCACACTAACTTATGGGAGAGTGGGGATTGGCGCCAGCGGCGTTGGTATGGCCCAATCAGCCTTTGATGAGTGTCTAGATTATATGAAAAAAAGAGAGGCATTCGGGAAGAAAATAGCCCAATTTCAGTATTGGCAGTATCGGATGGCGGAGAGGGCGATACAGATAGAGAACGCCAGAAATCTGTATTCCAAGGCTGCCTTGCGGATGGATCACGGGGTAGAGTTTCCAGAGCCGGAAGCGGCAGGAGCGAAATACTATGGCACCCAATGTGGAGTGGATATGGCCAGAGACGCTGTCCAGATTTTTGGCGGTTATGGATTCATGAGGTCCCTTGCCCATGATCAGTCCACTTATAAAGTTGAAGAGATATATAGGGACAGTAAGATTACGGAGATATATGAAGGAACAAATGAAATACAGAAATATATCATTTCAAGAACTATATTCGACAAAAATATCGTTAAATAAACGTCACGGAGATTTAATTTTTTTACCCACCCTACTCCAAAGAGGGGTGACACCTTCCATTGAATAATGTTTTTATCTTAAAGAAAAGGGTGATTCTTATCACAATTTCAATTCAAGGAGATAGGGGTGGTTACTGTTTCAGAACACTAGTTTATAATAGAAGAGTCCTTAGAGGAGGTGATGATGTTGTTGTTAATATGCATATATTGAAAAAATTGTAAAAATAAAAACGACACCAAACAATAGGAGGATAAAATGGAGAGATTTGATCAACTGAGAGGAGAGGAATATATCAATGAGTGGCCGCGCCACTCTCCCCAGGATTTAAGAAGGCGAGAGGCAGTTCTTGTTGCTGCCAAACTGGTATTGAATGCAGCATTGACCGCGCCTGTTGGTGGAGGAGTGCCCCAAATAGAAGCGCAACTGGTATATGGCCAGGAGGAACTGGAAAAGGTTGCCAGAAAGATGGAGGAATTGGCCCATACCAATGAAAGGTGGAAAAGGAGGTTCTTAAATGAAGCGGTAATGGTGAGAGAGTCAGACGTCATACTCTTTTTGGGTAACTACCGGGCAGCCGAAACCCCATTGGATGCAAACTGTGGACTTTGTGGAGGCTCTGCAGGCTGTTCTTTCCTTTATGGGAGACGAGAGACAAAGGATGGGTTGGTCGATATAACGGACAGGAAAAGTAATACACCGATTAAGGGTCCTTTGTGTGAGGTCAGAGTGGATGACTTGGGTTATGTGTGGGCTTCTGCTGTATGGATGGCCCAGACTCTCCTGGTAGATGCAAGGCCTTTTATGAGTGTGGGGTTGGCCGGGCAAAAATTAGACTATTGCCCTAACTCACCGATTGTCGTCGGCATTCCCATGTCCACCCTGTCCAAGAGTCCCTATGTGGATGTAAACATCGATTACCATCTCGTAAACATGGACAAGATGGTCGATAGCACCAGAAAAAACTTTGCCGTTATCCGGCAGACCGCTTCCGGGCTCAGCTTTGATTATCGAACCCAATCACCAAAGGGTAAAAAGGAGGAACAAAATGGCTAGATACAATGGAAAAGATGCCGCCAGAGAGTGTGTGCTTGAGGTGACAAAACTGGCTGCGACTGCGGCTTATAAGGCGCCGCAATTGACGGCAAGATTAGACCTCAAGACAGAGATTGTCACGGATGAAGACCAGGAACCGATTATGGAGCTCTTCGCCGAGATCTCACCCATCTCGAGTCTGATGGCTACCGATTATACAGCGCTTAACCATTTTCGTGAAAATGGCGAACCCCTGACTTTTCTTCTCCTGGGTGCAGATCTGAGTCGGTCGGAGTTGGGCTGGGATTGCGGCGCCTGCGGCTTCGAAACCTGTTCTGACTTCAATCAGTATGCAAAAAAGAATTTTAGCAAAGGCGTATACTGGAGCGGCCCATCTTGCGCCTGGAAAATGATGGATTTTGCCGCAGCCTGCGATTTTGCTTGTGCGGCTGCGCATCAATACAGAATGGAAACAAGAGCGATGGCAACTCTTGGTATAGCCGCGGCTAGTGTTGGATTTTTGCCTGAATGTAGTTTTCATATCGGTATTCCCGTTGGTCCTCCAGGAGATCTACTCTACTTCAGCAGGCGACAGAATATAAAGGAGATCACCCCTGAACTCCATCGTGAAAGATTTCTAAGATCTTCCACCACCCATTGGCTGACATTCCCGGGGAGCGCCAAACCTTCTCTCAAAACAAGACAAGATTGGTGGGCTGACCCAGAATTTGTCAAATGGGAACCCCTTTCAGCAGAGGAAAAGGAATTTGTGCAAAACACCATGGTAAAGGTGGGAGGGGTCGCTGCGAAACATGTTCCAGCCGTTTCAGGTTGGTACAAAAAAGAGGCTGAATCGGGATCGTAAATCATCCTGCACCTGCAAGAAGTTCTTTTAGATAAGGAAGTTACGATTGTGAAACGGTCATCCGGATCGGTGCTAAAGGAGGTTTTTTATGGGTAATATTATCGGATCAATTATGGAAGAAGGGGCCCAAAAATATGGCGACAAGCCTGCCCTCTCCTTTGAGAATAAAAAAATGATATCGTACCCGGAACTGGACGAAATTACGAATCGCCTTGCTAATGGGCTATCCCGGCTCGGTGTGCAAAAAGAGGGAAAGGTGGCCTTGTTTATGGCCAACTCTCTGGAGATCGTCTATTCCTGGTTCGGCGCCAACAAATTGGGAGCTATAGAAGTGCCCATAAACCTGGCCAATAAGGGAGATTTTCTCTCTTACATCATCAATAATTCAGAATCCACAGTGCTGATCATTGATGAAACATTATTGGATCGGATAGAATTTGTGGAAAAGGATCTGGTCAATTTAAAACATGTGGTGGTAAGGCCTGAGAGAGGTCAACCCTCCCTGCCCTCCATGAGATTTGAAATGCATACCTTTGATGACCTCCTGCAGAGGCCATCCGAGGCTCCTCAGGTAGAGGTCAAAAAGGGAGATCCGGTGGCCATGATCTATACTTCGGGTACTACAGGACCTTCCAAGGGAGTATTGGTACCAGCCGGTGAAGCCTTGATGGCCGCAGAAGAATATCTTCAGGCAATGAGATGTACATCGAATGACATCTTCTATACCTGCCTCCCGCTTTTTCATGCCAATGCTCAGCTTCTTTGTATTTTACCTGCCCTGATCTGCAGGTCTAAGGCTGTCATCTATGAGCGGCTCTCTGCCAGTAATTTCTGGAAGCAGATTAAAGATTCAAAGGCGACCGTTTTTAATGCCCTCGGGGCAATGGCCCCATTTATCTACAATCAACCGGAATGTGGAGAAGAGAAGAACAATACGGTTCGGGCCTGCATGATCGCTCCCATGCCTGCCAACATTTTCAAGGAGTTTGAGGAGAGATATCAGGTCAAGGTTATTGAGGGATACGGACTCACCGAAACCGGGGTGATTACCTACAACCCCTGGGATAAGCCTGTTATCGGTTCCTGCGGCAAGGCAACGCCCAATTATGATGTTGAGATATTTGATGACGAAGATAATAAAGTGCCTCTCAATACATTGGGTGAAATCGTGGTGCGCTCCAAGGCGCCCTACACCATGTGTCTGGGATACCATAAGATGCCGGAAAAGACGGTCGAGACCTTTCGTAATTTCTACTTCCACACCGGCGATGCCGGGGTCATGGACGAGGAGGGTTACCTCTATTTCCGGGACCGCGTCAAGGATTACATCCGCCGACGTGGCGAAAATATATCCTCTTTCGAAGTGGAACGGGTCTTTTTGGGTCACGAAAATGTAGCCGAATGCGCAGCCGTAGCGGTAAAGTCTGAACACGCAGAAGACGAGGTAATGGTGGTAATTGTCACAAAAGATGGCAAGGATGTTCCCTACGAGGAATTAATGGAATGGGGTGTGAAACGGATGCCCTATTTTGCCGTCCCCCGATACATCCGCTTTCAGGATCGGCTGCCCAAAACCCCCAATGAGAAGATCCAAAAAAATATTCTGAGGGAACAAGGGGTTACCGACAAAACATGGGATAGGGAGAAGGCAGGCTATAAAGTTATCAGGTAAATACAGGAACTCTTATATCTGTTATGATTGTCCCCTAAATCCCTCACTCTAATATACGGTGTCAAAGCTTGAATTGTGAATTAATGTTATCAAATGGGTTTGTCAAGTCTTAATAATTATTCATCTTTTCTTAAGATTTTTCTATGATGGCAAAACTCAGTTGGATTTTATAAAGTCGCCGGAGCTTTAGCCATTTTAGCTAACAAAGATGGGAACCTAGGTTTTCTCAATACTTTTTTCACCTTTGAAGGTATTTTGATACAAAAAATCTACGAAGTCGATCCCCTCGTATGTCCTAAGTGCTCGGGAGCTATGC
>CAYLQA010000072.1:0-8329 GCA_964385695.1 uncultured Desulfobulbia bacterium
ATTGAAGATTTGATGCTGTTATTGCAACGCTTACTGGGCGAAGATATCATCGTGGAGTTTGATAAAGCTCCGGAACTTCCATTGATTCAGGCTGATGCTGGGAACATCGATCAAATTATCATGAACCTTGCCGTCAACTCCAGAGATGCCATGCCAGTTGGTGGCAGGCTCACTATCAAGACCGAAAATGTGAATTTTCAGCCCGAGGATATTCCTGCGGATGTTGTTTCCAAACAGCTCAATTTTGTTTGCCTGTCTGTTTCCGACACAGGCCAAGGCATACCCGAAGATATTAAAGAGCATATTTTCGAACCTTTTTACACCACCAAAGAGGTTGGCAAAGGTACAGGGCTCGGGCTTTCCGTTATCTATGGCATAGTTAAGCAACATGGCGGCTGGGTGAATGTTAAAAGCGAAGAGCAGGTCGGTACAACCTTCCGCTTGTATCTGCCATTGGCTGAGACAATGATCAGCAGGGGCGATATTGAAGAGGAAAAAGAGAATCTTCAGGGCCGGGGCGAGTTGATCTTGGTGGTGGAGGATGAAGAGCGGGTTGCCGAATTTGCCTGTGAGGCTTTAAATGAGTATGGCTTGCGTACTGTTTTAGCCCGTTCGGTCGAAGAGGCGCGGCAGCTTTATGACGAAAAACGGAGTGAAATAGCCCTGATCTTTTGTGACGTTGTCTTGCCGGATGGCAACGGGATCCAATTTGTTGATGAGATTCTGACCCAATCCCCGGATTTACCCGTGGTATTCACCTCCGGTTATACGGATCAAAGAGCCCAGTGGTCCGTCATTATCGAGCGCGGCTTCACCTTCTTGCAAAAGCCTTACGACATGGGAGTATTGACCAAGATTGTCAGGAAGGTTGTCGGGGCCGGCTGATTGTTACACACAGAAGTTGAGGGCAAATCTGCCAAGCTTCCAGTGCAGGCGAATCTCTTTGCCGCTTGGTGAGGGTTGAAATCATATCGTGCAAATATAAGCTCGAACGGGTATAAGTGATCGGCACCTTTTTATAATGAGTTCGAGAACATATAACTTTTTTGATAGATGAAACAAATTACCAGTAAAACCCTTACCACTCTTGCATGGAACCTGATTGGCTGTCTGGTTTTTCTTTTCGGTACGGTTCCGCAGCTTTATGCCAAGGATGCCGTGATTGAAGAATTGATCGTCACCAATTCCAGCACCCACGTTCTTCTTTTTCTCGAAGTAAAAAACGCCTTTACCCAAAAAATGGAAGAGGGGATCAAAAACGGTATCCCTGTCACCTTTAAGTTTTCCATCGAGATGTCCCGCAATCGAAAGGCTTGGTTGGATCAGGAGGTTATTGCCCAGGAGTATGAGCACACCCTGACCTTTGACACCCTCAAGGAAGAGTACACCATTATTTTTTCCGAGCAAGAAGGGCAGCCAGCCCGAACAAAGTCTTTGGCCCAAGCCAAGCAGCTCATGAGCCGTCTCAATGGCCTGCCGGTAAGCCCGTTGAGTGCCTTGATTCCTGATGAGGAGTACACCCTCAAAGTCAAAGCCAATCTGGCGGAAAAAACACTTCCCCTTTATTTCCATTATGTCATTCCCTTTTGGGGCTTATGGGATTTTGAGACCGATTGGTTCAGCGTCGAGTTTAGGTATTGATCAACATCTAAGGATTAAGCATGACAAGCCTTGAGGACAGGTTTGAAAAAGAGCGACTACTCCGGAAGAAAAGAATCCGTATTGCGATTCTTGTCTGCCTGATCCTTATCCCTCTTCTCTCATATCTTGAGACCCGGGTTTTCGAGCTCGGCACGGTATCCTTTCCCATAAGCGGCAATGTTTTAGTCTTTGCCCTGATTAATATCAACGTGCTGCTCCTGCTGTTGATGATCTTTTTGGTTCTGCGTAACTTGGTGCAGCTGGTCTTTGAGCGGCGGCGTAAATTTTTAGGCACCCGGCTGAGAACCAAATTGGTTATCTCCTTTGTCTCCATGTCCCTTATTCCGACGGGACTTCTTTTTTTCATAGCATTGCAGTTTGTTTCCACCAGCATGGACTATTGGTTCAATATCAATGTGGAGCAGTCCCTGCAGGAATCCCTGACCGTGGCAAAGAATGTCTACCATGAGGCACAGGACCAGGTGGGCAAGCAGGGCAAATTGATTGGTGCGAGGCTTGAATCAAAACGTTATCGGCATATCACCACGGAAAATCTGGACCTCTTTTTGCAAGATATCCTGGAAAGCCATGGCTTGGCCGGGGTAGAGTTGCTCTCTGAAGAACAGGAGATATTAAACAGCAGCTACAAGCTGGAGATTGCCGAACAAGTAGTGCCGGACATCCCCCGGGACCTAATCAAAAAAACACTGGCGGGTGAAGAGGATGTAGTGACCATTCAACCTGTGGTGGCAGGAGAGTTGGTCCGTGGATTGACACCGGTACGGGTGGGAGGCTCTCAATATCGTCAGGGAGTGCTTGTTATTTCCCTGCTCATTCCCCAGGAGCGGATTTGGAGAATGGAGACCATCTCATCCGGTTTTGAGGGCTACAAACAACTGCAGTTACTGAAGGCCCCCATCAAGACCAGCCTCTTGGTCATGCTGCTTATCGTGACCCTGCTTATTATCTTTTGCGCGATCTGGTTTGGCTTTTACGTGGCAAACGGCCTGACCGGCCCTATTGGTAAGCTTGCCGAGGCAACACGAAGGGTTGCCCACGGCGACCTGGATTTTGTGCTGGAAAAAAGCTCTGGAGATGAGATGGGAACCCTGGTCGATTCATTTAATATCATGACCAAGGATTTGCAGACCAGCCGCCACCAGATTGAGGAGGCGAACCTGGCCATTACCCAGAGTAATGTTGAGCTTGATACCAGACGCAGGTATATGGAGACCATCTTGCAAAATGTTGCGGCGGGCGTGGTTTCTCTTGATGAAAACGGCATTGTAACAACCATCAATCGTTTTGCAGAAGAGTTGCTCAAGATTGACAGAAAGATCTATGAGGGCAGGCATTATCAGGAGATTTTACGGGCAGAGCATCTTGGCCTGCTGGACAATTTTTTGCGTGAGTTGGCTGTTTCAAACCGTTCTGCCATTGCGCGTCCTTTGCGGCTGACCGTTGGCGATGAGACCTTTTCTTTGCGGGTGAATTTTACCAAGCTTGAGGATGAAAACCATAAGCCACTAGGTGTGGTCCTGGTGTTTGACAACCTGACGGACTTAGAAAAGGCACAGCGCATGGCGGCCTGGCGCGAAGTGGCCCGTAGGATTGCTCATGAGGTGAAGAATCCTCTGACCCCTATTCAGCTTTCCGCCCAGCGACTGCGTAAGAAGTACATGGACAAAATCGAGGGGGAAACCGAGGTCTTTGATCTCTGCACCAAAACAATTGTCAACCAGGTTGATGAGTTAAAGCGTCTGGTCAGTGAGTTTTCCAGCTTTGCCAGAATGCCTGCTGTGCAAAAGGAAAAGAACAGCTTGCTTGATATGGTCAACGAGGTCTTTGTCCTGTACCAAGAGGCGCATAAGGATAGGGAGATCGTGCTTGATGCCGGCAAGGATATCCCCGACTTTCTCTTTGATCTCAAGCAGATGAAGCGAGTCTTTATAAATCTTCTTGATAATGCCGTGGCCGCAACCACGGAATATGGGCGCATTGATATTCTCCTTTCCTACCTGCCGGAAAAACAGCTGGCCAGATTTGAGGTGCGGGATAATGGCATGGGCATTGTCGATCAAGACAAACTGCATCTTTTTGAGCCCTATTTTTCCAAGAAAAAATCAGGCACGGGTCTTGGCCTTGCCATTGCCAGCACCATAGTTACTGACCATAACGGAACCATCAAGGTGCGGGATAATGAGCCAAGGGGGGCGAGATTTATTGTTGAGCTGCCAGTGGTTCAGGAATAGCTGGCTGTGGTATGATTAAAGTTTGGAAGATGAATAACCCAGTGGAGCAAAATGGCTGATAAAGTTCTCATAGTTGATGATGAAGCGCCTATTCGTGATTCATTATCCGGCATTCTCTCCGACGAGGGCTTTGTCGCCCTTACGGCTGAAAACGGTGAAGAGGGTTTGGCTACTGTTGCCCAGGAGCGGGTCGATCTTGTTTTACTCGATATCTGGATGCCGGGCATGGACGGTATGGAGGTTTTGGAAAAGATCAAGGAACAAACGCCTGAGTTGCCCGTTATCATGATATCCGGCCACGGCACCATTGAGACGGCGGTGCAGGCAACAAAGAAGGGGGCCTATGATTTTATTGAAAAGCCGCCTTCTTACGACAAGATTGTGTTATCGATCAAAAATGCCATTCATCTTGCCAGGCTTGAGCGGGAAAATTTGATCCTGCGTGAGCAGGCCGGCAGCCAGCAAGAGTTGACCGGTAATACACCCGCCATGGTAGAACTTCGTGAACTGGTTGAAAGAGTGGCCCCGACCGATGCCTGGGTTTTGATCCGCGGTGAGCACGGAACCGGCAAAGAGCTGGTGGCCCAGACCATCCATCGTTATTCCAACAGCGCGCACAAACCCATGATCGAGCTCAACTGTGCAGCAATTCCTGAAGAACTCATTGAGAGCGAGTTGTTCGGTCATGAGAAGGGTTCATTTACCGGGGCAATCGGCAGTAAGAGGGGGAAATTTGACCTTGCCGACGGCGGTTTGTTGTTTCTTGATGAGATAGGCGATATGAGCCTGAAGACCCAGGCCAAGATTTTGCGTATTTTGCAGGAGCAAAAATTTGAGCGGGTGGGTGGCTCTCGAACCATCTCCGTAAATGTCCGTGTGTTGGCCGCGACCAATAAGAACCTGGAACAGGAGATCGAAAACGGCAACTTCCGGGCGGATTTGTTTTATCGTTTGAACGTGGTGCCTATCACTGTGCCCCCGTTGCGGGAGCGGAGAGAGGATATACCTTTGCTTGTTGCCGATTTTATTGATGCCAATGCACAAAAGGGTTTTGGCAATAAAGAGTTTACCTCGGCCGCTCTTGAAACCATGATGCAGCATAACTGGCCGGGCAATGTCCGTGAGTTACGCAATTTTATTGAGCGGGTGATGATCATGTGTCCTGGGCAGGTGGTGGATGCGCAGCCAATTGCCCAGCTTCTCGGGATTGCCCCGGCTGAAGGGACAGGCCCTAAGGCTTCTTTAGCTGTAAGTTTTTCCGATTTGGGTTTTAAGGATGCCAAAAAGGCATTTGAAAGAGAATTTCTCCGCGAACGTTTACAGGAAAATGATGGCAACGTCTCACAGACAGCGGAACAAATAGGCATGGAGAGGAGTCATCTACATAAGAAGATGAAAACTCTGAACATGACAGATGAATAGGGACCGAATTGTTATGAGTGATCATGATTCCAACCTGCCCGGGCAAAAAGAGCTGGAAGAGGAAATCGGAGATTATCTCACCAGAAAGTACGGCAAAAAGGTGAAGATAGTTACCAGCGGCGTCTTTCCCATGGCCCAAGCTGAAGAAGGCGAGGGTGATGCGGCAGGGCCACGGCCGAAAAAAGAATTTGATTTTGATGTCACCCCTGAAGAGCTTATCGCCTTTCTGGACCAGTACGTGGTTCAGCAGGATGAGGCCAAGGCCATCCTTTCTACCAAGATCTGTACCCATTTCAATCGTATTAAATACGCCCTGCAGCATCCGGAGCAGGACAAACGCAACATCGGCCAGATCAAAAGTAATGTTCTGCTCATAGGCCCGACCGGTGTGGGCAAAACGTATCTGATCAAACTCATTGCCCAGCGCTTGGGCGTGCCTTTTATCAAGGGTGACGCCACCAAGTTCAGTGAAACCGGCTATGTGGGCGGCGATGTTGAGGACCTGGTGCGCGATTTGGTCCGTCAGGCAGACGGAGATACTGAACAGGCCCAGTACGGTATCATCTATGTGGATGAGATCGATAAGATCGCTTCCAGCCAGAACCGGATCGGTGCGGATGTTTCGCGGACAGGTGTGCAGCGAGCTCTGTTAAAGCCCATGGAAGAGACCGAGGTGGAGATGAAGGTTGCCCATGATCCCATCGCCCAGATTGAGGCCATAGAACAGTATCGGGCAACGGGCAAGCATGAGCGGCAACGGGTCAACACCAAGAACATTCTTTTTATCATGAGTGGCGCCTTTGTAGGCCTTGAAGATATAGTGGGCAAGCGCGTCAAAAAGCGCTCTATCGGCTTTGAAAGCGAGATTGCTGCGGATAAACATGCAAGTGAACTTTTCCATCAGGTCAAGGCTGAGGATTTGATCCAATTCGGGTTTGAGAGTGAATTTGTCGGACGTCTGCCCGTAGTGGCGGTACTCAATGAACTGACTGAGGATGATTTTTACGAGATTCTGACAAATCCCAACAGTTCGGTGGTGGTGGCCAAAAAACAGGACTTTAAGGCCTATGATATTAACCTGGCCTTTGAAGATGAGTCGTTGCGTGAAATAGCCAAGTTGGCCATGAAGGAGCAGACCGGTGCCCGGGGCCTGCTCAGTGTGATGGAAAAGACATTGCTTCATTTTGAGAAAAAATTGCCATCAACCGAGATCAGGCACCTGATTGTAACGGCGGACATGGTCCATGCACCCAAAAAAGAGCTTAAAAAATTCCTCCATGATGAGACTGTGCAGGAAGAGCACCGAAGCCGCTATGAGGAACTGGTCGAGGTTGAGTTTACCCGCTTGACCGACTTTATCACCAAAACCATGAGTGATTATCTGGAAGATCACGATGTGCTGGTCACGCCGGACAGGCTGCAACTCATGGCCAAGCAGAGTCAAAGTCAGGACATTGACCCTCGAGACATCTGCAGCCTTTTTGTTGAGCTTGTCCGCAAAATTCGAGCCTCCGCCGAAGAAATTTCCAAAAAATGCGAGGTGCGGGTACGTTTTTCCGAGGAGGCGATTGACAGGCTTTTGGCCAAAGAGCCGAGAACCCTTGAAAATATCAGCACTGCCTGTGACTTCATACTCCAGACCATGGAGTACGGGCTGCGGTTGATGAGCCAGAAAAAAGGTGTGCATGAGGTTGTCATTCAGGCTGAAGGCGTGGATGCGCCGGAAAAGTTCATCAATACTCTGGTCGGCGAAACCTTTAAAGTCGAGTAAATCTCAGGAGCACACCATCTGCGCGCGATGAGGGCGGCCAGCATAGCTATACTATAGCTGTCCACCCTCATCGTGCACATCTGGCGCACTTCTGAGATTTACGTGAAAATAAAAGCAGTTTTTAAGTCGTGAACTTGAGGAGATAAGAGAATGGTTTTTCCGGAATATAGAGCGCGGCGGATGCGCCGTAATGAGACCCTGCGTTCCCTGGTGCGTGAGACCAGCCTTGCCCCGCAGCATTTGGTGTATCCGCTTTTTATCATGCCCGGCAAAAAGAAGCGTGAAGAGGTGCCTTCCATGCCCGGTGTGTTCCGTATCTCTGTGGACCAGCTTGGCAAAGAGGCCAAGGAATGCATGAAGCTTGGGATCAACAACGTGATCCTCTTTGGTCTGCCGGATAAGAAGGATTCCCGCGGTTCCGGCGCACATGCCAAAGACGGTATTATTCAACGGGCCATTCGGGAGCTGAAGAACAAGGCCCCTGAGCTCATGGTCTCAACCGATGTTTGTTTATGTGAGTATACGGATCATGGCCACTGCGGCATTATCATGAATGATGAGATCGACAACGACTCTACCCTGGAGATTTTAGCACATACTGCGCTTTCCCATGCCCAGGCCGGGGCGGATATGGTGGCTCCTTCGGACATGATGGATGGCCGGGTGGCTGAGATTCGGGCAGCACTTGATGATAATAATTTCCACATGATCCCCATCATGTCCTATGCGGTAAAATATGCCTCTGCCTTTTACGGCCCGTTTCGCGATGCGGCCGATTGTGCTCCCCAGCAGGGCGACAGAAAAGCCTATCAGATGGACCCGGCCAATGTGCGTGAGGCCATGCGTGAGGCCACCCTTGATGTAGATGAGGGAGCCGATATCCTCATGGTTAAGCCGGCCATGGCATATCTTGACATCATCAGCAGGCTGCATGATGAGTTTGACCTGCCGGTGGCGGCCTATCATGTCAGTGGCGAGTATGCCATGATCAAGGCAGCAGCTGCCAATGGCTGGCTCGACGAGGAGCGGGTTATGGTGGAGAGCCTGCTCAGCATCAGGCGGGCAGGGGCAGATGCAATTTTGACATACTTTGCCAAGGATTACGCCAAAGTGTTCAGAAAGAACCTGGGCTGATTGGCTTTTAGAACATACTATTTTTGTAGGCCTGGTTCGAGTGGATCAGGCCTATTTTTTGGTTCTTCGCAGATTAGCGGGAAAGTTGAGAATAGAAACAGCGGAAAGG
>CAYLQA010000073.1:0-8253 GCA_964385695.1 uncultured Desulfobulbia bacterium
TAACCTTTCCGCTGTTTCTATTCTCAACTTTCCCGCTAATCTGCGAAGAACCAAATTTGTTATGGAAAAAAGACTTTCCGCACCAGGATCTATTGATAGATTTCCGGCAAAAGCTATGGCCACAAATTTTTGCTGGCGAGCAAATGGTCGCTCCAAATCGCAACAGCAGCACCCCTACCCTGTATCCCGACTTGGTATTACCGGTAGGGTTGGTGTTCTGTTGGTGGCGACCGTTCTTCTTCCGTTAATCCTTACATCGTGGCTGATAGAAACAGGTCACCTCCTTCCCGGGCAAAATTTTTACTTTGCCACTCCCCTTTTGTTGTTGATATTGCTTCGGCCCTTTTCTCGGGTGGCTGCCTATTGGCTGATCAACAGAGACCTCGAAGCAGTGAATCGATTTTGCACGGAAATAAAAAAAGGCAACTACACGGTTTCCTTTGCCCTTGGCAATGAAAAAGAAGAAGAGAATCAGTTTCTTATCTTATTGCGCAACCTCAACTGGATGAACCGCGGTCTGGCGGCAAAGGAAAGAAATAACAACAGCCGGTTTCATAGCGTCCGCCAACAGTATAATGCCATGGCTGCACAGGCCCGGACAGACTCTCTCACCGGCCTTTACAATCGCAGACATTTTGACAAGCTCCTGCTGGGGAAGGCGGAAAAAGCTGCTTTAAGCAAGGCACCAGTTTCTCTTATTTTTCTGGATTGCGATAAATTTAAGAATGTCAACGATTCCATGGGGCACGAAATGGGAGATTTGGCCCTGATGCGTCTGGCCGACAGCATCCAAAACTCCATTCGCTCCAATAACGATATCCCGTTTCGCTTCGGCGGTGATGAATTTGCAGTCTTGCTGCCTAATACCAAAGTTGATCAGGCGGTGGAGGTTGCAAGCCGAATACGATCACTCTATATGGACTGCCGCGTGGGAGAAACAACTCTTTCAATCGGCGTTGCCATGTCATTTTTCAGCAAAGAAAAATGGCGCGAACAGGCGAGGAATTTAGTCCGCTCTGCCGACCAAAAAACCTATCTGGTTAAGAAAAGAGGGGGAGACGGTATCTGCCTGGCAGAAAGTTACGATCAGGCTCCACCGGCATGACGCAAACACCTAAAACGTTGTCACCAGTTCCCTCTGTTTTGCCCACCAAAAGAATGCTCATACCTCTTCTTCCCGTTCGTGATGCTTGCCAAAAGAACGCAGACTGAAAAGCCCGCGCACATCCTCAAGCAGCATGTACAGGGTGGGAATGAGAAGCAGGGTAATACCGGTGGCGAACATGATGCCAAAGCCCAGGGAGATGGCCATGGGGATCAAAAACTGCGCCTGAACACTGGTCTCGAAGATCATGGGCATGAGGCCGAAAAAGGTGGTGAGCGAGGTAAGCAAAATGGGGCGGAACCTGCGCTGGCCCGAATCGAGCAGGGCGTCAAACAGGGGCTTGCCGTCCCGGCGGTGGCTGTTGATATGGTCAATGAGCAAAAGCGAATCGTTCACCACCACGCCGGAGAGGGCGACAATGCCGAAGATACTCAGAATGCTCAAATCAAACCCCAGGAGCAGGTGGCCGATGATGGCGCCCACCATACCAAAGGGGATGGCCAGCATGATCAACAACGGCTGGCTGTAGCTGCGAAAGGGGATGGCGAGAAGGGCAAAAATGCCGAACAGGGCCAGGATAAAACCGCTCAGCATGCTGCCCATGGAGTCGCGCCGCTCTTTTTCCTCGCCCTCAAGGGAATAGCTGAGCCCCGGGTAATCGGCCAGCAGTTGGGAGAGGATATTGATCTTGATATCGGCCAGAATCTCTTCGGCATTGGCGCGGCGACTGTCCACGGTGGCCGTGACATTGATGACCCGCTTTCTGTCGGTGCGATTGATTTCGCTGAACCCCCGGCCCTCTTCAACAATAGCGGCCCGGTGTAGGGGCAGCTCCCCGCCTTGCGGGGTTCTAATGCGCATGGACTCAAAATCCCACATGGATTTGCGGTCGCTCTCCGGATAACGGACCATGACCTTGACCTCGTTTCTGCCGCGTTGCAGCCTCAGGGCCTCTGCCCCATAAAAGGCGCCGCGGATCTGCCGGGCCAGGTCCTGCTCGGTGATGCCAAGGGTGCGGGCCTCCGGGGTGAGCTTCAGCTTCACCTCCCGCTTGCCCACCGGGTAGTTATCGGCAATATCGTCCACACCGGGATACTCGGCCAGGGTCTTTTTCAATCGGTCAACGGCAGGGACCAGCACCTCAATATCATCATGGGCCATCTGCACATCGATATTGGCCCCCATATGGACCAGGTTGGAGGCAAAGGTCAGGGATTCCGCCCCGGGCAACTCGCCCACTCGCTCCCGCCACTTGCTTGAAATCTCCACGGCCTCAAGTTCACGGATCTCACTGGGCGCCAGCAGCATGGCGATATTGGTCAAATGGGTGCCCGATGAGGTGCTGCCGCCGGCAGGCCCGCCCCCGGCAATGGTCCCGCCCACCACGGAATAAATATAACGCAGGATGCTCCGCCCGTCGGTGCGCTGACTGTCATACTCTGCCACCACCTCCTTACCCACGCTAACGATCTGCTCCTGCACCTTGGCGGTCTCACTGACCAGGGTGCCGCGCGGCATCTCAAGGCTGACGGTAATCACATCGCCATCCACCTCGGGCATGAAGCGGAACTTGATGATCCCGCCTCGGACAATACCGATGGTGATGATCAGGATGGCAATGGCCGTGGCCACAGTGGCATAACGGTTTTTCAGGCAGAGGGAGAGAAACTTCCGATAGGGTCCCTTGATAAAACGAGTGAGCCCCTCGGCCACCCTGCGCCGCACGCGCTCAATATGGCTGGGGTCCCCATTTTCCTTTTGCCGCTTGCCGAGACTGAGGTGGGAGGGCAGAACAAAGAGGGACTCCACCAGGGAGACAAAAAGAATGGAGATCACCACCAGGGGAATAACCTTGATGAACTTGCCCATGGTGCCCTCGACAAAGACAAGGGGCATAAAGGCAACGATGGAGGTGAGGATGGAAAAGGTCACGGGCACGGCAACCTCGCGGGCACCGTCAATGGCCGCCTGGAGATGACCCTTGCCCCGCTGCCGATGCTCAAAGATATTCTCGCCCACGACAATGGCGTCATCCACCACGATACCCAGGGCCATGATAAAGGCGAACAGGGAGATCATGTTGATGGAAACATCCAGCCCCGGCATGATGAGCAGCGCCCCTAAAAAGGAGATGGGAATACCCAGCATAACCCACAAAGCCAAGCGGATCTGTAAAAAGAGGCTGAGGATGATCAGCACCAAAACCAGCCCGAGCAGGGCGTTTTTTAAGAGCAGATTGATCCTGCTCTGCAGGACCTCGGAGGTATCATTCCAGGTTGCCACATGCACGGAGTCGGGCAGCTCGCCCTTCTTTTTCTCAGCAAACTCGCGGACAATTTCCGAGATCTTCAGGGGCTTTTGCTCCCCGACCCTGAAGACCCTGACCATGGCCGCGGGCATACCGTCGAAACGGGCATAAAGATCGATTTCCTCAAATGTATCCCGCACCGTGGCTATATCTTTGAGGCGGATAATGGTGCCATCGGCATTACTCTTGACGATAATCTCCTCATAGCCGGGCCCAAAGTAACGCCGCTCCTTGGTGCGGATCAGGATCTCTCCTCCCTGGGGCTTGATGGAGCCGCCGGGCAGGTCTAAAGAGGCCTTTTGCACAATCTGGGAGACCTGCTCCAGGGTCAGGTTATAGCGCCTGAGATTTTCTTCGGGGATCTCAATGGATATCTCATAGGGTCGCACGCCACTCAAATCGGCCTGGGTGACCTCATCCATGACCAACAACTCATCGCGCATGGATTCGGCCCATTCACGGATGGTGCGCTCCGAGACATTGCCGTAGACCACCAGGGAGATGACCTCACGCCGGTTGAGGAGCTTGGCCGTGACCGGCTTTTCCGCATCCTCGGGAAAGGTGATGATCCGATCCACCTCGCTCTTGATGTCCTGTAGGACCTGGTCCGGGTTCATACCGGTGTCCACCGTGGCGGTGACCGTGCCCATGCCCTCAATGGCCAGGGCCTTGATCTCTTTGATGCCGTCCACCCCGCTGATATTCTCCTCAATCTTGAGGATGATACCCTCTTCGATCTCCTCGGGACTCGCTCCCGGGTAGGAGACGGAAACCTGAACCTTGTCGAGGTTGATCTCCGGGAAGACCTCCTGCTTGATGGAGTATCCCAAAACGACGCCGCCGATGACGAACAGGGCCATGAGCAGGTTTGCGGCCACATGGTTATGGGCCATCCATTTGATCGGACCATTCATTACTTACCACCCTCCTGAACAGGCCGCAGCAGCATGCCGTCGGCCGCACCGGAAAGATAGGTGAGCACAACCTGGTCACCGGCCACAAGCCCGGCGCTGACCAGGACGGTATCCCGCTCCCGACGTTTGATCGTGACCTTTCTCAACCGCAACTTTTGTGCTTTATCCATAATCCAAACCATATCAAACTCGCGTAAGGCACTGCGGGGAATGGCAATCACATCCTTGATGGTACGGCCAGAAAAGGCCACCGTAACGAACATATTGGTCACCAGATGGGGATGATGGCTCTTCGCCTTTTGCCCGTATGGATCGGCAACCTTAGCCACTATCCGGGCCATGCGACCCTCTATATCCACTTCGCCGGTGGCCCGGTCCAGCCAGCCGGCCCAGGTATATGTTTCTTCTGCAAGCTGCACGCTGACTATGGCCTTGGAGCCCTTACGTTGTTCGCCCGCCCTGGGCGTATCAAGCCAGACCATCTCCAAGACCGGGAGAGGCACAACGATCTCGGCCTGGTCGGTACCGGCAATGGTGGCCACGGCTGAGCCGGATTTCACATACTGGCCCAAATCGATGTCTTCCTTGCGTACCCGGCAGTTAAAGGGGGATTGGGTTCCGTATCGTCATTTTTGAGCAGATCCCACTCCTGGCGGGCGATCCTGGCCTGGCCCTGTGCGGATGCCAGGGCGACCTCGGCCTTGGCCACTCCTGCCTGGGCCTTTTCCACACCAAGACGATAATCATCCGCCTCAATACGAAAGAGAATCTCTCCCTCATCAAAAAAACCACCGGTGACAAACTCATCAGCCAACCAGGCAATACGGCCACCCACCTGCGGAATGATACTGATCTCCTGGCTGGCCTGCACCGTACCGGTACCGGCAACAACAACCTGATGATCCCCCTTGGTCGCAGTCAATAGATGGACCAAAGCACCACTGTTGGGCCGCGCCTTTTTCTCAGGTGCCCGGCGCAGCTTGATCAGAGCCGCCAGGATAAGAACCGCCACCAGGACGATAACAATGGGCAGAATAATTTTTTTGATTTTGTCTTGCTTACTCATGGTGTGTGTCCTTCATTTATCTGATCAAACCAGTTACCGCCCAAAGCCCGTGCGAGGCTAATACGGTCGGAAAGCAACTGTCTCTTCACAGTGAGAAGATTGCTCTCGGTGCTGAAATGTTGCTGCTGGGCGATCAAGACGGGCAGGTAATCGCTCAACCCTTCAAAATAATCGTTATTGGCAAGGCGCAGGGCTGCGCCCGTGGCCTCGACCCGCTCACCCATCAGATACATACGGCTCTCTGTGGATTGGTTGCTGACCAGGGCATCCTCCACCTCCTTGACTGCGTTCAACACAGTCTGGCGGTACTTGGCCAGCTCTTCGCTAAAAACGGCCTTGGCCCGGCTGACCTCGGCTTTTTTGCGCCCAGCATCAAAGATGGTTTGGCTCAACTCCCCGGCCAAACTCCAGAAGGAGCCCGAGGTGATAAGGGTGCCGATATCACTTCTGCCGTTGCCATAGTTTGCCAGCAGGTTAATGGAGGGGAATCGATCGGCCACGGCCGTGGCTATCACGCTGTCCCTGGCTGCCAAACGCAGATAGGCGGCCTCGATATCCGGCCGGTTCCTCAGCAGGCCGGCTGGCAAACCGGCCGTAAACTGTGCCGGGGCCGGGGGCAGTTCCGCCAGGGAGCCGGAAAGTTCCCGCTCGGGAAAACGGCCCAGAAGGATGGAAAGGTTGTGCTCGGCAATGGCCAGATTGGTCACAAAACCGGGCCGACTTTCCTGGGACTGGAGCAGATTCTGCCGGGCCTGGTACACAGCCAGAGGCTTGGACAATCCCAGGGTATAACGCCGCTTTATCCTCTCTAAAGAGTCCGTGAGGGAAGCAATGATTCGGTCAATCAAAACAAGTTGGGCCCGTTGCTCCATGGCCAGGAAGTATTGCTCCGCCACCTGGGCGCTGAGATTCATATACAGGGCTTTCAAGTCGCCCTGAGAAGACTCGGCGGTCAACCTTGCCGCCTTGCTGGTTGAGCCGACCTTACGCCAAAGATCCACCTCGTAGGCAGCAGCCACGGAGAGGCTGTGGCTGCTGGTGGTTGTGCCGCTGCCCGTCCCCTGACGATGGTCACGGCTTGCCTTGCCCCCGGCGGTAATGCTGGGGAAAAGCGCGGCCTTTGCCTTGCCCGCTGCCGCTTCAAGCTGCAGCAAACGGGCCCGGGCCTGGGCCACATCCAGATTGTTGCCTAAAGCCTTTTCCATCAAGGCATTCAATGTCGTATCGTCAAAGGCCTCCCACCAGCGGCCAAGCGGAGCGGTCTCGTCTTCCTGGCTGGCCAGAAAAACCGCGGGCATGGCAAGCTCCGCCTGATCCAGCTTTGCTCCATGCATGGAACAGGAGGACAAAAGAAGAAGGCCTAAAATGGGAACCAGCCGAAGAAACAACCTCATGTGCCTGCCTCCATACCGGCCGAAAGGAAGTCGAGCAGCATCTCAACCAGGGCCTGGGGATCCTCGGGCAGCAGTTCTTCAGGAAACATCTGCTCCTTATTAAGGCCATGCATGATGTGGGCAAGGGAGCCCATCATAAAATGGGTGCGCCAAAAAACCTCTTGCTCCGTAAGGTGGGGCAGGGCGCGAGAAAGGCATTGGCCGAAAAATTGTAACACCGGCCTGACCTGGTCAATGAACAGACCTCGTACCGTAGGATCCGGGTCACCCAAGGCGCGACTGACAAGAATGATAAAAGAACGTGCGCCTGCGCCGGAATTGCGAAAACGCATGGTAGGCTCGATAAAGGCGGCCAGGATCTCCCGGGCAAGGGGAGGACGATTTTCCGACTCAGCCAGAGCAACAGCCTCTTCCAAACGCCGCATGCGCAGCTCGTTGAGAGGCAAGATGCGCCGCTTGATTACCGCAACAATCAGGGCCTCTTTAGAGCCAAAATGATAATTGATTGAGGCGATGTTGGCCTTTGCCTTGGTGGTGATATTCCTCAACGAGGTATTGCGATACCCCTTTTGGGCAAAAAGCACCTCTGCCGCATCAAGCAGGCGCTGTTGTGTTTCCTTCCGGCTCATCCATTACTCCAATGATTATTAAGACAGGACAATATTCATACGCTCAATTAAAACAAACGTTTGAATTAATTGCAAAGGGGGGGGGTTGCTTTTTTCCTCCCCTTTTGTCCTGGTCGAGCAATCGGAGCCTGCGATGCTCGGCCCGGGCAGAAGGGGATTTTAAAACCCTTTTCTCCGTAATTCGTGGTGCTTGGGAAGAAGGAAGCTGTTAGTAAGGAGGTGTTTTTCCTTTAACAAGCAGGCAAACTGAATGGTCTCTTGGGAATTTCTTGATAACGCACACGTGCCGGGCAGCAGCGAAGAGTTGCGCCTGTATCGGCGTGGCAGCGAGTACTCTATTCGGGTAGACGGCAATGAGCTGATGAACAGCTGTGTCCATGGCTCGGAGGATGCCTTGGCTGAGTTGGCCTGTGCCAGGATTGTTGAGCAGTCGAGCCCCAGAATTCTGATCGGTGGCCTGGGTATGGGTTTTACCGTGGCCGCAGCCCTTGCGCATCTTGCAGCTGACGGTAGGGTGGTGGTGGCGGAGTTGGTCCCGGCTGTAATTGCCTGGAACCATGAGTACCTTGCCGACTTGGCCAAACGCCCCTTTGAGGATGGGCGGGTGACCGTGCTGGCCATGGATGTTGGTCAGGTTATCGATCAGGCGCCAGGCGGGTATGATGCGATTTTGCTCGATGTGGACAACGGGCCCGAAGGGCTGACCCGCTCGGAAAACAGCCGCCTCTATACCCATGCGGGCCTCAGGGCTGCGCTACTCGCTCTTCGGCCAGGCGGAGTTTTGGCCGTCTGGTCAGCCAGATTGCGGAAGTCGTCGCACTGCAAGCCACCATTCAG
>CAYLQA010000074.1:0-7924 GCA_964385695.1 uncultured Desulfobulbia bacterium
TTTTTTGTTTGTTCTTCGCTCTTGTGCTGCGAAAAAGCATGGTTGACACATGTGGCATCTATTGTTAGCATATAAACATCTATTTATATGTTGATGGGGCAGCCTTGTCCCAGGGGCCACAGGGTAATGACGCTAAAAGAAATTTCCAAAACAACAACATGGCAAAACGAGCAGCTGGCCTTTTTGGCCAAGAGCCTGGGTGATGCCAACAGGTTGTTGATTCTGCAGGCGATACGGGACGAAAAAAAATCCGTCAGCCAGATCGTAGAAGAACTTCATCTTTCCCAGCCCCTTATATCCCACCATCTCAAAGAGTTGCGACGTGCCTTGCTTGTCGAGGTCGAGCGGCGTGGACCTTTTATCTTTTATGGTCTTGCCGACCAGCAAATCATCGATATCTTGGACCGCATGCAGCATCTGGCGACAAAATTGCTGGCAGCGAGAAATTCATTTTAGTGTGCAGGAGTAGAACAATGGAATCCATCATCAAACAGCTGGAGCATATGGATCATAAAGAGGCCTTGAAGGAGATAACCAATGCCGCCAAGCTCTTGCTACAGCATGCGGACGAAGAGGCGCATCTGGACTTTGTCATGGCCTTGATCGGCGACAGCGGGGCGGACAAGATCGCCAGCATGGTGAATCTTTGACTTGCCGAGTGCATGGACGAAGGTGTCGATCCAACAAAGATGTGCCAGACCCTGGTGGATAAGGTTGCCCAGTCAAAACAGCTTCAGGCCGTGACGGACCCGGACATTCTGGTCCTTTTTGAGAGCTGGTTGGATGAACTGGAAGTGGAAGTAGCGCATTACCGCGCCACGCATCCTGATGCAGGCGTGGATGAGGTTGCCAAGAGGTTGGGCTTGTCTCAAAAAGGGGCCTCATTTTTGTTGGCCAAGCTTGCGCGGGAAAAAGATAAGGAAGAGGCTGCCGATTCGGGGGCCTAAAAAATACATTGGGATGAGGTGTTTATGAGGTTGCGATCTTTGCTCTTTTTTCACATTCTGCTGGGGATTCTTCTCTGCGTTCCTTGCGCATCCGCTGTGGCTCAGGAGCCTTCTGCTCCGGCAGAGGCTGCAAATGCGGTTAAGCTTGAGGCCAAAAAGGGTGGTTACAAGCTGATAGATGTTGATACGCTTGCCGCACTTTATAAAAAAGGAGGGAGCGACCTGCTGCTCATTGATACACGGCAGGAGTGGGAGTATCAGGCAGGGCACATCAAGGGCGCGCTTGTTTTTCCCATGGAGCCAACCTGGCTTGCCCGCCTGACCCAACGCGGGGCCATGGAGCAGATGCTTGGCTCGGATAAGGACAAGTCGCTCGTCTTCTACTGAGCAGGGCTTGCCTGAGTCCGCAGTGACTCCGCAGCCCGGGTGGCTGTTTCGCTTGGTTATAAAAATGTCTATCGCTATCCCCAAGGTTATCCCGAGTGGCAGGAGGAGGGCCTGCCCGTGGCCAAGGCCGATTTTGCCCGGCTTGCCGGACAAAATATCAAAGATGATGGCAAAGTCGCCCTGGCTCCTTCGGGGGTGACCCTGTTCTGGACTTTGCTGGGCGTGTTCCTCGGTGGCATGGCCCTCAATCTTACGCCCTGCGTCTACCCGCTCATACCCATCACCGTTTCCTATTTTGGCGGACGGGCCGGAGAGAGTTCCGGAAAACTCATGGCCCATGGATTTTGCTACCTCATGGGGCTGGCCGTGACAAACTCCACCCTGGGAGTGGTGGCCGCCATGACCGGCGGCCTCATGGGGGCCATGCTGCAAAATAGCCTGGTCCTTGCCGGGGTTGCCGTTGTTTTGCTGGCCTTTGCCTTAAGTCTCTTCGGCCTTTGGGAGATGCGCTTGCCCGGCGGCCTGACCCAGGCGGCCTCAAAATCCTATGCCGGATACTTCGGCACCCTGTTTATGGGACTCACCCTGGGAGTCATTGCCGCACCCTGTATCGGCCCCTTTGTTCTTGGGTTGTTGACCTGGGTTGCCAGTATCGGCCAGGTTTGGTTCGGCTTGGTCATCTTTTTTGCGCTCAGCCTCGGCTTGGGGCTGCCGCTTTTCTTCCTGGCCCTCTTTTCCGGCAAATTGGAAAAAATGCCCCGTTCCGGCGAGTGGATGATCTGGGTGAGAAAGCTCATGGGGTGGGTCCTGGTGGGCATGGCCGCCTATTTTTTGCGTCCGCTGCTGCCCAAGGCGAGCAGTGTCATTCTTTACGGGCTTATCGGAGTAAGTGCCGGAGTGCACTTGGCCTGGCTTGATAAGAGCACCGCCTCCTTTGCGGCCTTTAAATGGATCAAGCAGGGCGTGGGGCTGGCCAGCGTAGCCTTCGCCGCCTTTTTGCTCGGCTCCTGGCTGACAGCTGGAACGGGTGTTGCCTGGCAGCCCTACTCAGAGGAGCTTCTTGCCCAGGCCCGGCAGGAAAAAAGGCCCATAATTATGGATTTTTACGCAACCTGGTGCGCGCCCTGCCGTGAGATGGATGAAATAACCTTCCATGACAGCCGAGTCGTAAAAAAGGCTAGAAAATTCGTCATGGTCAAAATCGATCTTACCGTCGGAGATAACCCGCTTTATCAGCAGCTTGTCAAACAGTACGATGTCAAGGGCGTGCCCACCATTGTCTTTTTGGATGAAAACGGGGCGGAGCGTAGGGATTTACGGTTGGTGCAGTTCATGGAGGCGGATGAGTTTATCGGTTTCATGGATAAGGCATTATAGGTGAGGAAAAGGAGGAGAGAGCATGTTGCAGGTACGATTCTTTTTAAATGAACCCAATGGCAGGCCCTGAAAGCATTTTTGCAAAATGATGCCCAGGTTGGGCGACAAGTATGCAATTGATATCCAGGTGATGTCCAAGGCCAAAGAGGAGTATCTGACCGACGAGTACTTTGACCTCGATCTTCCCGTGGCCCCGGCCATCATGGTGGGTGAGGAGATCGTGACCGAGGGAGCGGATGTGGATGACCACACGGTTGAGGCCGCCATTTGCCGAGAGCTTGGCCTGCCTGAGCCTGAGCCGGAAAAAAAGGGGCTGTTGAGCGGCTTGTTCGGTAGGTAAGATAAAATGTAGGAAAAATTAAAAGGCCGCGCGAATACTCGTGCGGCCTTTTAATTTACAAGCTCGTCAGGTTTACACTCGGTGAGCGGTCACCGGAGCAGACCAGGTGCAGGTGCGTAATTTTACCTTCGCTCACGTCGTAAAAGGCACCTTGTTCAAAGATAAACTCCGTATTATTTTCCGGGTTGCGGCAGGCAACCACGTAGTTCATCTTTTGCCGGTCGAAAATGGAGCCGGTGACAAGGGATTCCACTGATTCTGCCGGGGTGAACCACTCTTGCAGGATTGCAAAGGCATCATCGGAATTATCCGCCTCAAAAAGACCGTAAGGTGTTAATCCTTTAAACTCGATACTGTTTGCGACCAAGGTTTGGGCGGAGGTAAAGTCGCCGTCAACCAAAGACCGAATAAGCTGTTCGCCTAATGCTGTAGCCATAAATTACTCCTTTAATCAAAGCTATTGTTTCTATTCCTACATACTTAATACGTTGGTGAGATCCTTTTCGATCTGTTCAGGGGCCACATAGCCGCTGTACTTCTTGATGATCCTCCCCTCGCGGTCGATCAAAAACGAGGTGGGGATGCCCATGATGCCGCCAAAGGCGCGGCCTACGTCCGGGGTGCCCATGGCCATTTGGTAGTTGATCTTCATCTTGGTCATGAATTTTTCCACCACCTTGCTGCCGCTCTTATCCACCGAAATACCGATGACCTCGAAGTTATCCTTGCCGTATTTGTCCTGAAAATCGATGAAGGCGGGGATTTCTTTGCGGCATGGCGGGCACCAGGTAGCCCAAAAGTTTACCAGGACAACCTTGCCCTTGAGTGCGTTGGACTCCACATTCCCGCTGCCACTGGCAAGGGGCAGGGAAAACTCCGGCATGCTCTCAACGGCCGAGGCAGGCATGGCTACTGTAAGGGCCAGGAGCATGAGGCTGAGCATGAAAAATGATTGGCGCAGGCTGGTTTGTATATTGGCGAACATATCGTCTCCTTGGTTTGTTTGCTTTGGTGATGGCCGGTTTAACCGATGCCGATGCAGCTGAGGCAGACCTGCCAGGCCTGTTCCAAAATACGGTTCGGTTCTCCTGTGGCATTGCCGATGATCCACAGGCAGAGAAAAATGGTAAGGGTGATCATCGGCCCCTTACGAATTTTATTTTGAGCTGCCATGGGCCAAACCTCCCTTGCTGGTGGTTCTGCGCTTGCCGCTTAATGGAATGCCACCCACTTCGACGCTGATTGCCTCGAATTTACAGGCCCTGTTCAGGCAGGCCATGCAGCTGATGCATTCCGCGTCATCCGGGTTATCGTTGAATTTAACGCCCATGGGGCAGACGAGGTGGCAGGCCTTGCAGTTGGTGCAACGAGCCGGGTTATGCTGTAGCTTGACCAACCGCAGCCGATTGAAGAGACCGTAGATTGCGCCCAGGGGACAGAGGGTGCGGCAAAAGGGGCGGCTGGCCGCCACACTCCAGAGCATGATGAGAATGAGGATGGTCAGCTTGGAGTAAAAGAGCACGCCAATGGTGTTCCGCAAATTTGGCTGCAGCCAGAGCATGGGCAGTCCCGCCTCCAGGGTCCCTGCCGGGCAGAGGAGCTTACAAAACCAGGGAGAGCTGCCGCCGAATTCATCGACGATGAGCAAGGGGGCCAGGATGACCATGCCCACCAGGACAACGTATTTGGCGTAATTCAACCCTGTTGCGATTTTGAATTTGGCAGACGGAATCTTGTGCAGTAGATCCTGGATAAAGCCGAAGGGGCAGGCCCAGCCGCAGATCATCCGCCCGAACATGCCGCCGAGAATCCCTATGCTCCCCACCACCGAGAGGCCGAAATAGTACTGGCCGTTCTCAAGGGCCAGCCTGATGCCGCCCAGCAGATTCTGCAACGAGCCGATGGGGCAATAGGTGGTCGAGGCAGGGCAGGAGTAACAGTTCAGCCCCGGCGAGCAGATAATCTTGAGCGGCCCCTGGTATATATTGCGGGTAAAGGGGAAGGCCCAATTGCCGTTGACCAAGAGGGTGCAGATGACCTGCACCCATTTGCGGACAAATTCCATGCTATGCCCATGCCTGTGGGGGTTGGGGAATCGTTATGGCCTTACAAGCCGGACCCGTCCTTTGCCGTTGGGGAAATACTGGCGTTCGGGATCGCACTGGTCCGCAATCTCCCAGGCCCCTGCCATGCCGTCGCCGTCCTTGACGTCGGACCAGTAGTTGCCCTCACGCTCAATGGGGCAACCAGTACCCTGGTGCAGGTCGTAAAGGTAGTTGAGGTCGAACAGCTCATAGACCGTGGGGACGCGCCAGTCCTTGTGTCCGCCAAGGGTCTGGTTGGCTGCATACTTGCGGGCATCGTCCATGCTGTGCATGACCTTGGTGTGATCCCTCTGCCACATGGTGCCGGTTACCGTATCCTGGCAGATACCGTTGCCCATATCGACAAAGCGGCTCTTCCTGCCGGATTTGCCGGCACATCCTTCCAGAAGAAGGAGTAGGGAGAGAAGGGCGATGGTGACGTAAAGTGATTTGTTCCGCATTGGGTTCCTCCTGTTCGGGTACGACTTGGTTTGTCTCTTTCCTGCATGCTGCTTTTTGTACCAACCAATTGGTACATTTTTGTGGTAAATTTTTTTAGATTATGCCTACTATTTCGCGGATGGAGGCGATGCAATCCGTGAGGTCCTTTCCATCTTTGCTCACCCGGGCCATCATGATTCCGCCCTCTAGGGAGGCGACGATCAGCTTGGCCAAAAGCCGGGGTGGCTGCTTTGAGGCGAGTATGTCTTGCTCCTGCGCCTTGCTGAGGAGTTCTTCGAGCTGGTCCGTCCATGAAGAAAAAACTTCATTCAGGACCACGGAAAATCGTGGGTTGCTGTCGCTCATCTCAAGTGCGGCGTTACCGAACAGGCAACCGCCGACAAAGTTGTTGTTCTCTTGCTCCTGCAAAAGGGCCAAAAGAAAGTTTTCGATTTGCTTTAAAGGGGTCGGTCCGACAAAGGATTTACTGAGAATGGTGAAAAATTCATCGCGGGCATCTTCCAGCACGGCCAGGCCAAGATCCTCTTTGCTGGGAAAGTGGTAGTAAAGGTTGCCCTTCTTGACCCCGGTTTTTTGGATGATCTCGCTGATACTGGTGTTGTGAAAACCATTGGCGACCAAGAGCTTGCGCGTCTCCCTGAGGATCTTCTGTTTGGTTTGTTCGCCTTTTGTAATCTCAGCCATGCTCTTCTCCAAAAAAAAATGGACCGTTTGGTACAGAAAGTACTAGAACGTCCGTTCGGTGTCAAATGTTTTTTTGAGGATGGGGTGAGTGGAAAGCGTAGGTGCTTGAGAATGCAGGCGATTCTAAATAGAGGGATGCGGGTCTGGGCAACCAATGCCGGCAGCATTCCAGGGAAGATGGAGGGATCCTCCCTGGAATGCATTGGGATGAGTAGGGAGTTGGCCGTTTTGCTACGTAAATCCCCCTGCCGACGGTTTGGTGTGACGATCTACTTCCGAACAGAAAGCTCATAGGGCTCAAGCGGGTCAACGATATGCATGCCCAGTTGAACAGAGCCGGTATTGTCAACCGGCAGAAGTGGGTTGACCTTGCTGTGCACGGCCCGTGCCTTTGCGGTGGTTATAAGAAAGTACATAAGCGTTAGAATAAAAATTATTTTTAATAGATCTTTCATGACAAGCCTCCCGAGTCAAAAGAAAGTGGGCATTGGGTGTGTGGTTTGTCAGCCCTTTTGCTCTCTCTATAGAGCAAAGATGATGCCAATAAAAGAAACAGCAGGTTAACCGCTTGTTATTGCAGGAAAAATGAAATATTTATGACTGTGGGAGGAAGAAGGGGCTGTGGGGTGTGGTGGTAACAACGTTTACGATTTTTGGGAAAAGACAAACGGATATTATTTTTAAATCCCATTATAGCTGGCGAAAAAACAGGATTTTTTTGACAGAATACTGTGTCTGAAGGTAAGATGGGCTGTGTGTAAACAATGTTAACTATTATGTAAACAATATTTACGATTATGGGTTCGCTCACCACACAAACCGCAGACCGGCTCGATCCGAGAAGGCGGTTAAACTACCTGCGGGAGCGGCTCAGGCAGGTCATGCATGCCTGGACCGTGGAGGATTATCGCGCCTTTGTCCAGCTGTTCGTTAAGATCCTGCCCCGGCTTATGGGGGCGGAACGCTGCACCATTTTCATTATTGAGCTGGGCACCGACAGGATCTGCTCCATTTTCGGTACCGGCATCCACGAACGCGAGATTGAGCCGCCCAAGGAGGGCAGCGTGGTGGGCAAGGTGATCTCTTCCGGCCAAGGCATCATCGAAAACAACCTGGACCAAAGCGCGGGCTTTCATGCCCAAACGGATGAAGAAACCGGCTTTGTCACCCAAAATATGGTCTGTGCCCCCATTCGTAGCCGAACCGGCCATGGGGTGAGCGGCGCGATCCAGGTCCTGAACCGCAAGGAGGATGGGTTTAAGCAAGAAGATCTGGACCTGCTGATCGAGGTGGCCGACTATCTCTCTATCTCCATTGAAAGTATCATTCTCAACCAGGAGATTCTGCGTATCTCAAGTCAGGTCAACCAGGAGGTAACCAAGCTCGATCCGCAGCTCATGCAGGAGCATATGCTGGTGGCCGAGAGCCAGGCAATGCTCGATATCATCAGCCTGGTGAGAGAGATCAGCGCCTCGCCGGTAAATGTTTTGATCCAGGGGGAAAATGGTACGGGCAAGGAGCTGATCGCCCGCCTGATCCATGAGCTCTCCGAGAAAAGGGAGCAGCCCTTTGTTCCGGTAAACTGCGCCTCTATCCCAGAGGGGTTAATGGAGAGTGAATTTTTCGGGAATGAAAAAGGGGCC
>CAYLQA010000075.1:0-7711 GCA_964385695.1 uncultured Desulfobulbia bacterium
ACCCTTTTACGGATTCGGCCACCAAGGAAGATCCCCAGGGCCACGAGTAAAATGCCCCCGGCCGAGAGGTAGAGTACCGGCAGGGTGACCAGGCCGAGTTTGCCTAGGCCCATGATCATGATCAGGGTATTGAAGGTAAAGGCGCAATTAATGGTCTGGACAAAAAGGTCCCGGTCCATCTTTAGGGATAAGAGGTAGGGCATAATGGGCATGATCTGTGAGCCGGTCATGCCGTTGACCATGCCGGACAAAATCCCCACCGGCAGAACGAGTTGTTTTTCTTTTTTTTCTGAGAGTTTTCTGCGCCCGTTTTGCAGAGCCCAGATCCCATAAAGAAGCATGACCACACCGAGGATCGCCTTGGGGGCCTCTGACTGGCTGGCATCCAGAAACCAGATTCCTAAAGCCAGGCCGGGCAAGGCACTCAAAAAAAGGGGCCAGAATCGTTTGAGTGCTTCAACAAAACGGCCAGCCTCCACCATGACCATGATGTTGCTGCAAAGCGATGGTAAAAATACCAAAGGAATGGCCAGCTTGAGGTCCATAAAAACAGCAAGAAAGCCCAGGCAAAGTGTGGAAAACCCGAGACCGGTTAATCCTTTTAAAAACGACGCTATAAAAAAGGCGCTAAAGGCCAGAATGACTGTTTGCTGGTCCATGAGTTGTCTGGTTCATCGAGGTAGTTTCACTCTAAAAAAGAAACTACTGTACCACGGTCAGAATATTGCTGCTGAACATTGGCACTAATCCCAGGATGATCATGGCGGAAGTGAGCAGCAAAAGGGTTGCTCCTTGGATGGTGTCGGTAAAAAACGGCGTTGCTTCGCTCTCCGGTTGGCTGATATAGGCCTCCTTGACCAGCAGTAGATAGTAATACAAGGAGACAGTCGAGTTGAGCGCGGCAAAGACCACTATGGTGTAGAAGCCTTGTTGGGCTGCAGCGGCAAAGAGTAGGAATTTTCCCATAAATCCTGCCAGTGGCGGGATTCCACCTAAAGAGAAGAGGGTGAGCATCAGCACTGCGGCCAGGCCCGGATTGAGCTTGCCCATTCCCCGCAGAGATTTGAACTCCTCGCTGCCGTCACGACCAACAATACTGATGATGAAAAAGATAGCATAGTTTGCCGCAGCATAGACAAACAGATAATAGATGATTGAGGAGTAGGCTGTATCAGCCAAACCGGCCATGGCCATGATAATGTAGCCAGCCTGGGCGATGGACGAATAGGCCATGAAACGGCGCAATTTTTTCTGTTTCATGGCGCCGAGATTGCCCACGGTCATGGTGGCACCGGCCAGGATGAGCAGGATTGGTTGCAGATAGCTGTGCAGCGGCGCTAAAGGCCCGTAGACCAGGATGAGCAAAAAGGCAATGGCCACCGCCTTGGAGGAAACAGAGATAAAGGCCGTTACCGGGGTGGGCGAGCCTTCATAGACGTCCGGCGACCACATATGGAAAGGGAAGAGGGTCAGCTTAAAGCCGATTGCCGCCAGGACAAACAAGACTCCAAGCCTTAAAAGCGGATCAGCCGGAGCTGCTTGAGCAAAGGTGAAAAGCGCGTCAAAATTTAAGGAACCAGCGCAGCCATAGAGAAAGGAATAACCAAACAACAGTAAGCCGGTGGAGAGCGAGCCCATGATGATGTACTTGGTCGAGGCCTCCACCGAGAGGGAATCATCCTTTTGATATCCACTCAGGATATAGAGCGGGATGGTAGCCAGCTCCATACCGATGAACAGGGTCAGCAGGTTGGTTGCCGAGACCACGACAAACATGCCCAAGGTGCAGAGCAGGATAATAAAGCAAAATTCACTGCGGTACTTGAGCGCTCCCCTGGCATTGCCCCCCGGAGAAAAATAGGAGGCGGAGAGCAGGATGGTGCAGAGCGCCGACAAAACGAAAACCTGTTTGAACAGCAGAGCCGTACCACTCATCTTATAGGTGCCCAGGTAAATAGCCTCCTGGTCGTATGGCAGGCCGATCAGTGCCAAAAAGATAACGACCAGGCCGACCCAGCTCAGGTGAAAAGAGACTGTGGACAGTGGCTTGTGTTGGATAAGGTCAACGGCCATAACAATGGCAGCCAGGAGCAAAAGCAAAAAGTCGGGAAGCAAGAGTGTCATAGTTTTACCGTGTCAGATTGTTGAAGATCGGGTGTATGGCGCCATTGACCAGTTCAATGATCCAGCCGGGCATGATGCCCATGCCAAAGAGGCAGAATAAGAGTATGGATACCGGCACCTTTTCCAGCAGGGTGGCATCGGTGAGCGTAGTGAACTGGGTAGAAATCGGCCCGTTGACCAGCGCATTTACCGCGCGCAGAACATAGACCGCGGTTACGACAATGGAGAGCACCGCAAGCACCGTGCACACCCGGTTGATGGTGGCAGGGTTGGCAAAGGAACCCACAAAGACGTTGACCTCGGCGATAAAGCCGGAGAGGCTGGGCAGGCCGAGTCCGGCAAAGCCGACAATGACAAAGGCCACCGAGAGAAAGGGCATTACCTTCATCAGGCCCCCCATTTCACTCACGGTTCTGGTATGGGTCCGGCCGTAGATCATGCCGATCAGGCAGAAGAAAAGAGCGGTCATCAGGCCGTGTGAGATCATCTGCAGTACACCGCCCTTGAGGCCGGTGAAGGTCATGGCTGTGAAGCCGAACAATACCAGTCCGCAGTGAGAGACCGAGGAATAGGCGGTGATATATTTAAGGTCGGTCTGCCGGATAGCACCAAAGGCGCCGTAGAGCACGTTGATGGTGACGAGCACCAGGAAAAAATCCATCCACATCTGCGCCCCCTCGGGCATCAGGTACATCCCCACCCGCAGGCAGCCATAGCCGCCGAGTTTCATCAACACTCCGGCATGGAGCATGGAAACAGCAGTGGGGGCCGAGGCGTGGCCGTCGGGCGACCAGGTATGGAAGGGGAAAATAGCGCCGAGTACACCAAAGCCCAAAAAGGTGGCAGGAAAGGCCCAGTACTGGAATGACTCGGAAAATCGCACCTGGGAGAGTTCGGCCAGATCAAAGCTTGCAATGCCGGATTCAAAGTAGAGCCCCAAGATTCCAGCCAGGATCAGGGCGGAGCCTGCCACCAGCATCAGGGTCAGTTTCATGGCCGCGTACTCTTTGCGGCCCGTGCCCCAGAGGCCGATTAACAGGTACATGGGCAGTACGGCGATCTCGTAGAACAAGAAGAAGGCAAAGAGATCGATGGAGATAAAGACCCCGTAGACCCCTGCCACCAGCACATTGAGCAGCATAAAAAATTCCTTGGCCTGCTCCTTGACCTCCCAGCTGGCAAGGACACCGCAAAAAATCACAATGGCCGTTAACAGCATCATCAGCACTGAGATGGCATCAACACCGATGTTGTACTCAATGTTCATGATCTTGAACCAGGGGATCTTATAGGCAAAGTGAAAGGTGGAGGCATTGGCGCCATTTGCCGCAGGCGAGGCCACATCAATGAACATCCAGGTCAGGAGTATTACCAGGCCGAGGTTGATGAGATTAGCGGATAGGGAAATCTGCTTGATCAGGCGATGGTTATCGTGGCGTGCCGGCAGACAGGCCAGGGCGGCAAGAAAGGGAATGATCCAGATAAGGGTCAGTAAAAAGGGTCCGTTCATGATATGTGTTTCTCCCATAGTAGAGGAATGGCAGCCTATTTTTAGAAGGTCGAAAAATCGAGGAAAAGCAGGGCGACAAAGCCAAGTACCGTAATGCCGAGATAGAGCTGCAGCTGGCCGTTCTGGGCCAGGCGCACGGCCTTGCCGCCAAGGTGCAGCATCTTGCCGCACAGATCCATGGTCCCATCGACAATATTTCTGTCCACCCATTTCACCGGGGTGCCGATGCCTTGAAAGATGATCCTGTGGGTGATGAAGAGATAAACCTCATCGATGTAGAACTTGTTTTGCACAATCTGGTGCACAGGGCCGAACCGCTGACGCCACTCCTCTGCTTTTGTCGTTTTACCTTGGCCGTAAAGTCCCCAGGCAAGGGTGATGCCGCTAAGCCCAACCAGGGAGGCGACAAGGGGCAGCCAGGTCGGGTGCGCCAAATGAGATGCATAGGGCAGGCCAAAGGCGACCACATTGTCGGTAAAGAAATGTTCAAACAGGCCAGCCCCCAATGTCGGTATGGTAAGGGCGACAATGGGAAACGTCATCCACGGGTCTTCGTGCACATTGTGCAGTTTGCTTCGCGCTTCACCGTGAAAGGCCAGGAAGAAAAATCTAAACATGTAAAAGGCAGTGAGGCCGCCGGTAATAAGGCCTACGCCAAAGGTTACATAGTGGCCTGATTGGAGGGAGGCCAGCAAAATTGCGTCCTTGGACCAGAAGCCGCTGAACGGGAATATACCCCCGATGGCCAGGCATGCCGCCAAAAGAGACCAATAGGTCTTGGGCATCAGCTTTTTAAGGCCGCCCATGTCCATGAGGTCATTGCTGTGCACCGCGTGGATCAGCGATCCTGCCCCAAGGAAGAGCATGCACTTGAAAAAGGCATGGGTAAAAACATGGTACATGGATGCTGAATAGCCAAGGGGATTCAGGCCTCCATCCATATTTATTTTAGCGACTCCCAGCGAGAAAAGCATATAGCCCAACTGCGACAGGGTAGAAAAGGCAAGGATACGTTTTATGTCGCGCTGGGTAATGGCAATGACTGCCGCAAAGATGGCCGTAAAGGCGCCGATGAACTGGATGACAGCCAAGGTGTCTGTTGCCGCACTGAAGAGCGGGAACATGCGGGCGGTGAGGAACACGCCCGCCACGACCATGGTGGCCGAATGGATGATGGATGAGACGGGGGTCGGTCCCTCCATGGCGTCGGGCAGCCAGATATGGAGCGGGAACATGGCTGATTTTCCCCAGCCTCCGGCAAAAATGAGCAGGGTCGCTAGGGTGAGCAGGTTCAGCGGCAGTGAGCCGATGAGAATGGTCTGGTTTAACAGCGCCGCCGTTTCCGGCAGGTTCAGGGTTTGAAAATCAAAACTCTTGGCCTGGAAGCTGACCACCAGGATGCCGAGCAGGAAAAAGGCATCGGCAAAACGGGTCACAATAAAGGCCTTTTTCGAGGCGGCAACCGCGGAGGGCTTTTCATACCAGAAACCGATCAGGGCGTAGGAGGAAACACCAACCAGCTCCCAGAACACGAACATCTGCAGGATGTTGCTCGATACAACCAACCCGAGCATGGAAAAAGAAAACAGGGCCAAGAGGGCGAAAAATCGGGCAAAGGCCGAGTCATCCCTCATGTAGCCAATGGAATAGATGTTTACCAACAGGCTGATCACGGTGATGACCACAATCATCATCACCGATATGGGATCAAGATAGATGCCCATGTTGGCGGTCAGATTCGGAGAAAAATTAAGCCAGGCAAAATCAAGGCTGATCAGGGTCCGGTTTGGGTAAAGCTCTGGCCGGGAGAGGACCTGCTGATAATATGCCGCTGCCAGCAGCAGGCCGTAGAGGGCGTTCAGCCCTGCCATGAAGATTGCAAAGCGGCCTGCTATTTTCGGATGTTTCCGAGCCAAGCCAGAGACAATGACCAAAAAACTCAGGAGCGGGAGAGCCAGCAACAGGTAGCTCTGGCTAAAAAGACTGTTATCCATTGAGTTCCTCCAGTCGGTAATTATCAAGGCCTTTGCGGCGACGATACATGGAAATAATAATGGCCAGGGCCACTGCCATCTCGCAGGCGGAAACAGCCATCACAAAGATCGGGAAAATCGCGCCTGCAGTCGGGTCGGATGCCCTGAAATGGGCAAAGGCCGCGAAGTTGAGATTGGCGCCGTTTAAGATCACCTCTACAGAGAGGAGGATGCCGATCAGGTTGCGGCGGGTCAGCACCCCGTATACGCCGATGGCGCAGAGTATGAGAGAGAGGATGATGAAGTTGCTAAGGGTCATGCGCTTTCCTCCTTGCCACTGTCCCGGCGGGCTATAACCACCGCGCCGACCAGGGCGACCAGGAGCAGGATTGAGATAACTTCAAAGGGTACTATAAAGCCGTCTTTGCCGGTGTTGAGCAGACGAAGCCCGATGTCATCCATGGTGATCGGCGAAGCTGACTCGGCATTGGCAAGCAAAACCGCGGAGGGCTTGTTGCTTACGGCGTAGAGCAGGCCAAAGAGCAGAACCGCGCTGACTCCGGCCCCGGCAATACGGCGGCTGTGCGGAACCTTGTGCCGGTTTTCAAAGCCAAGCCCTGTGGTCAGCAGGATGATGATAAGCATGAAGATGATAATGCCGCCGATGTAGAGCATGATCTGGGCCAGGGCGACAAACTCGAGTTGCAGCACGATATAGAGGGCGGCAGTAATAAAAAATGCCCCGATCAGTGAAACCGCGCCATGCAGCAGGTTGGGTAAACTTACCGCCAGCAGGGAAAAGATCACCAGCGCTGTTGCCAGCCCATAAAAGAGATAATCAGCCATCAATTCCCTCCTTGCGTGTTGTTGAGGGTAAAGGTCAAATCCTGCCGGTCGTAAACCGCCAGCTCAAATTCCTGGCCCATGCCAATGGCCCCAAAAGGACAGGACTCGGTGCAGAGGTTGCACAGGGTGCACTGGGACAGGCGATAAATGTAACGGGCAAGCACCTTGCGCCCGCTCATATCTTTAGTGGTCAGTACCGAGATTGTGCCGTTGGGGCAGGCCTTTTCACATATGCCGCAGCCGGTGCAGCGATGCTTGTCGTTTTCATCGTGGAACATGGTCAGATGACCTCGGAAGCGGGCCATCATCTTTAGGGTGTCCCGGTTTTCCGGATACTGCTGGGTAATGATCCTCTCGGGATTGACAAAGTAACCAATCGTTACCCCCATGCCGCTCAGGAGTGAATGCAATCCCGTGCCTACCTTTTTAAAATAGCGGCTCCAGGAGTTGGCAAACGAGTTTTCGTGTCCGTCTTCTAGTGTTTTGATCATAATGTCCACCCCATGGCCATAAAGAGACCGGCCAGCATCAGAAGAACCAGGTTGGCAGGCAGCAACATCTTCCACTCCAGGTACATGAGCTGATCAACCCTGAGCCTGGGGAAGGTCCAGCGGAACCACATGTAGAGGAAGATAACCAGTGTGGTTTTGCAGAAGAACCAGACAAATCCCGGAACGATATTAAAGAGCGCATCCACCGGGGCAACACCGATTTGCGGCGCCAGAAAGCCGCCGAGAAAAAAAGTGGCGGCAAGCCCTGCGGAAACGAACATGTTGACGAATTCGGCAAAGAAAAACATGGCAAAGCTGATGCCGGAATACTCGGTGGCAAAGCCGCCGGTAAGCTCGGACTCGGCCTCGGAGATATCAAAGGGCGCCCGGTTGAGCTCTGCGGTGGATGAAATCATGTACATCACAAAGGCAATAAGGCCCAAGACAGGCAGCTTGAAAATCCACCAGTCCAGCATGGTGCCCTGCTGGGAAAGGACAATCTCCCGCAACGAGGCGGTGCCGGTAACCATGACGATTAAAAGCAGGACCAGGGCCAGAGAAATTTCAAAGGAGACCATCTGGGCCCCGGCCCGCATGGCCCCAAGCAGGGAGTACTTATTGTTCGAGGCCCAACCTGCCAACAAAATCCCGAGAACACTCAAGCCTGAAATGCCGATCACATAGATGACTCCGCCGGCGGGGTCTGCAACCTGCAGGTGGTGGTCAAAGGGCAAAATGGTCATAACTAAAAAGGTGGCGCTGGCAGG
>CAYLQA010000076.1:0-7196 GCA_964385695.1 uncultured Desulfobulbia bacterium
CAGAGAGCGTTTGCCTGGTGCCGGGCTTGCCCAGTATGAGGTCTCAAATTATGCCCGGCCCGGCATGGAGTGCAGGCATAATATCAACTATTGGCAGAATGGATCGTACCTGGGGCTGGGTGCCGGCGCGGTCTCCTCTCTTTCGGGCATGCGGGTCAAAAATATCGCCGAGCCGGATATCTTTATCGACCAGATCAACAAAGGAAGTCAGCCCTTTAGCGAGGCGGAATGCCTGCCCTTAGCGGCCCGTTTTCGGGAGACGGTGATCATGGGCTTGAGGCTGAACAGGGGCGTTCCGCTCTCCGCACTTTCTTGCCGCTTTGGTTTGACGCCGCAGGGCTATTATGGGAAAATTCTGCAAGAGTTGGAGGCCCAAGGCCTTATTGAGGTGGCCGGCGACTGCCTGCGGCTGACCCCTGCCGGGCAACCCGTGGCCAATCAGGTGCTCTCGCGGCTCGTTTGAGGCCGGGGGCATAACTATGAGTAAATTGTATTAAGCCGTGAATCCTTTCTTGAATTCTCTTTCCAAAAAGCTGCTTGTTTCCATGTGCGTGGTACTCTCCCTTGCCACCGGGGCGTTGGCCTATCTCTGGATTTCCGACGAGTACCGGCAATTTGCCTCGGAGAGACAAAGCCTTTGGCAGGGACAGTTTACCGAACGCAAGGAGCAGATCAAACACAGGGTGGAGCATATCCTGGAGTTTATCGACTTTAAGCACTCCCAGGTCGAGAGCCGGGTAAAAAAAAATATGAAGGACCGGGTCTATGAGGCCCATGCCATTGCCGGCAACCTCTATGAGCAGTACAGGGAGACAAAGAGTCCCGAGGAGATCAAGGAGCTTATCCGCCAGGCCCTGCGCCCTGTCCGCTTCAACGATGGCCGGGGCTATTATTTCGCCTTTTCCCTGTCCGGGGTCAGCGAGTTTATCGCGGACCGACCGGAGCTGGACGGCCAGCAGCTCATCGATATGCAGGATACCGAGGGCGCCTTTGTCTTTCGTGATATGATCGCCTTGATCAAGGAAAAGGGGGAGGGGTTTTACTCCTACCGCTGGAGCAAGCCGGATGCGCCGGGCAGCAGCTTTAAGAAGATATCCTTTGTCAAACATTTTGCCCCGCTGGATTGGTTTTTCGGGGTCGGCGAGTATCTGGACGACATGGAGGCGGAGATCCAGCGGGAGATCCTGGCCCGGGTGGAGTCGATCCGTTTCGGCAAGGAGGGGTATGCCTTTATCGGTCGCTGGGATGGGTTCACCCTGGTCGGCCCGGGCAAGGGAACAAACACCTGGGGTGTTCGGGATGCCAACGGGCTGATGGTTGTGCAAAAGTTGGTTGCCGCGGCCAGGCAGGGGGGCGGCTTTGTCGAATATGTGATGCCCCGTTTTGAGGGCCGGCGTCCCCTGCCGAAGATCAGTTATGCCGCAGGCGTTGCCGACTGGCAATGGTATGTCGGCTCCGGTGTCTATCTTGATGATATAGAGCAGGCCACCCTGCGGGCCAAGCAGGACTTACACCGCAGGATCACCAGGCAGGTCGTCAAGGTTGTGCTGCTCTTTTTTATGATCCTGTTGATCGCCTTTTTTCTTGCCCTGCGCACCAGCAGGCAGCTCAGGGATACCTTTGCCTCGTTTTTCTCTTTTTTCAACAAGGCGGCCCAGCAGTCTGTGGAGATAGATGCCAAGGCCCTGCCCTTTAAGGAGTTCCAGGAGCTTGCCGAATCCGCCAACCGGATGGTGCAGGACCGTTTGCGCATAGAGGGAGAGGTGCGCAAAAACGAGGAAAAGTACAGGACTCTCATCGAGACAACGGACACCGGTTTTGTCATCGTTGACCAGGAGGGCAATGTTCTGGACGCCAATCAGGAATATGTGCGCCTGACAGGATATGCGGCCCTGGAGGATATTCTCGGCCGCCGGGTTATTGAGTGGACTGCCCCCTATGACCAGGAGCGCAATGCCGAAGAGGTGCGGAATTGTTTTACCACGGGCTTTGTCCGCCACCTGGGCATTGATTATATCAGTCCCAGCGGCAAGATTACCCCCATTGATATCAATGCCTCGCTCATAACCACGGGAGAACAGGTCGAGATCCTGGCCATCATCCGGGATATGACCGAGCGCAAGAGGCTTGAGGGGCAGCTCAGGCATGCGCAAAAGATGGAGGCCATCGGCACCCTGGCCGGCGGCATTGCCCATGACTTTAACAACATCCTCGCCGCCATCTTCGGCTATGCGGAGATGGCCAAAAGGGGCCTGCCGGAGGGGCATCGGGCAAGAAAGGATCTTGCCCAGGTCTTGCAGGCCAGCGGCCGGGCAAAGGAACTGGTCCAGCAGATTCTCACCTTTGGCCGCAAGGCCGAGCAGGAGCAAAAGCCGGTTCTTGTGCAATCCTTGGCCAAAGAGGCCCTGAAGCTCATGCGCGCCTCCATGCCAAGTTCCATAACCATCAGCCAGCATATTGATCCGGAATGCGGCGCCATCCTTGCCGATCCTATCCAGCTCCATCAGGTGCTGGTCAATCTCTGCACCAATGCCTTCCACGCCATGGAAGATGAAGGCGGAGAGTTGAGCGTAGACCTGGCCATGGTTGACCTTGATGCCATGGATCTCCGCCATGAGGAGCAGATGGAGCCGGGCCAGTATGTTTGCCTCTCGGTCAAGGACACCGGGCACGGCTTGGCGCCGGAAATGCGGGAGAGGATCTTTGAGCCCTACTTCTCAACCAAGGAGATGGGCAAGGGCTTTGGTATGGGGCTGGCCGTGGTGCATGGCATTGTCAAAAGCCACGGCGGCATGATCGAGGTGGAGAGCTTTCCCGGCAAGGGTACGGTCTTTCAGGTCTTTTTCCCGTTGGCCCAGGCCAGGGCTAGAGAGGAAGAGGGCGAGGAGGAGCCTGAGCTGCCAAGGGGCAATGAGCGTATCCTGCTGGTGGATGATGAGCCCGAGTTGGTGAAGATGGAAAAGGCCATGCTTGTTGAGCTGGGTTACACGGTGACCGGTACAGCCAGCAGCAAGGAGGCCCTTGCCCTGTTTCAGGCCGAGCCCCAAGGGTTTGACCTGTTGCTGACCGACCAGACCATGCCCGGTCTTTCCGGCCTGGAGCTGATTGAGCAAGTCTTGGCCCTGCGTAATGATCTTCCCGTTGTCCTTTGTACCGGCTATAGTGCCCAGGTGGATGAAGATGCCGCCCGGAAAAAAGGGGTGAGCCGGTTCATCATGAAACCGCTGACCATGTTGGCCTTGGCCGAGGTGGTACGCAAGGCCCTTGATTGAGCATGGGCGTGTTGTAGTGGATACCAAGGTAAATAACCGAATCGGACAGCTGCAAGACGGCTGTTGAGTAAACTGATGGTAAAAGAAAAAAAATCATACGTTTGCGATGGCTGCGGGGCAGCGCTCAGCAAGTGGGTCGGCCAGTGCCCGGAATGTAAGGAATGGGATACGGTCCGGGAGCAGGAAGTAAAGGCGGCCGGCCGTTTTCAGGGATATACGGGCGCCCTGGCCCAGGTGCGGCTGATGAGCGAGGTGCAAACCGAAGACTCTCCCCGCCTGACCGTGGGTACTGTGGAGTTTGATCGCGTTTTAGGCGGCGGCCTGGTGCCTGGCTCTGTGGTGCTTATAGGTGGCGACCCCGGCGTGGGCAAAAGTACCCTTTTGCTCCAGGTTTGTTGCCAGCTCAGCCTGAAAAAAAAGGTGCTCTACGTTACCGGTGAGGAGTCTCTGCAGCAGGTGGCTCAAAGGGCCCAGAGGCTGGGCCAGCCTGATCAATCCCTGCTCCTTTTGGCCGAGACTCAAGTGGAGCATATCTGTGCTGCCGCGCAGCAGGAAAAGCCCCAGGTTATTGTCATCGACTCTATCCAGACCATGCAGGTTGCAGAGAGTTCATCCGCCCCGGGCAGCGTGAGCCAGGTGCGGGAGAGCGCTGCCCTTTTGACCCAGTATGCCAAGCAGACCGATACGGCCATTTTCCTGGTGGGCCATGTGACCAAGAGCGGTGATTTGGCAGGGCCCAGGGTGCTGGAACATATTATCGATGTGGTCTGCTATATCGAGGGCAGTGGCGACAGCCGCTATCGCATCATGCGGGCCGTAAAAAACCGCTACGGCGCAGTGAACGAGCTGGGCGTATTTGCCATGACCGAAAAGGGCATGAAAGAGATTGCCAATCCTTCGGCCATCTTTCTCACCCGCCAGGAGGAGAGCATGGCCGGCAGTGTGGTTATGGTCATCTGGGAGGGCAGTCGCCCCCTGCTCGTGGAGATGCAGGCCCTTGTGGATGAGAGCCATGCTGAGAACCCGAAACGGGTGACCGTGGGCCTGGACCGGAGCCGCCTTTCCATGCTCTTGGCCGTTTTGCACCGGCACGGCAATATCGCCACCTATGGCCAGGATGTCTTTGTCAATGTGGTGGGCGGGGTCCGGGTCATGGAAACCAGTGCGGATCTGGCCGTGCTCTTGGCCGTGATTTCCAGCCTGAAGAGTAAACCCTTGCCCATTGATATGGTGGTCTTTGGCGAGGTGGGCCTGGCCGGGGAGATTCGCCCGGTGCCCAGCGGTCAGGAACGGTTGCGCGAGGCAGCCAAGCACGGCTTTAAGCAGGCCATTGTGCCCATGGCCAATATGCCCAAGGAGAAGATCCCCGGCTTGGAGGTCTACGGGGTGCAGAAGCTGGCTCAAGCCTTGGCCATTCTGCTCGGCTAAGGGAGCCATGGCCCACATCTTCACGCGATTGCTTCTGCCCGCATAGCTGGGCTATTTTTAAGGTTGCGAGCTGTTAACGGGACGTTATAAAGGAATTCGAGCCAGCCTTAAAATTCTGATTCCTCTAAAGACTTGGTCCAAATAATGTGTGGCTGGCTTTTAAAGTGCAGGGCAGGATTTTTTTCTTCCTTCTTGCGGTGAAACCAAAGGGTAAACTCCTCTCCTTTGATATTCTCCGTGTTGAAAGTATAGCTCGTCTTCATATCTTCCTCTGTTTTTTCAAAGGATTCCAAAAAATAAACATATTCATTGCCATCTGCTGCCCCTACTGCAATCAGAGATTCCTCAAATGCCAGGTAGCAATCGCGGTATCTGGGGTCTTCTGAGCGCCACAGCCCATGTAGTTCGGCAAAAGTTTGCACTTTCTCCTGTTCTGGAAGGAGTAAGTAAATGCCCCCTGCGATTACCGCAACGATGATTGCAGTGATCTTCCAAAGAGGAAGTTGCTCTTTATTGGCGTTAGGCTGACGTTTCATACTGTCTTCATCAACAAGTTATTTTTGTAGGCCCCTTTTAGGAGACAAGAGCAGTAAAGGCCTTAACGACCTCCGGATCAAAATGTTTCCCGGCCTGCTCAATGATCAACTTCACTCCCCTTTCCTCTACCCAGCCCCTCCGGTATGGTCTTTCCGAGGTAACAGCGTCGTATACATCGGCAACTGCGAGTATGCGAGATTCCAGGGGGATTTCATCTCCTGTCAGGCTGTGGGGATAGCCGGTGCCATCATATTTTTCGTGGTGATAGAGAACGATGGGAACAATATCTGAAAAGGTCTTTAAGGGGGAGAGGATCCGGGCGCCAATATGGGGATGCTCTTTGATGCACTCATACTCTGCGTCATCGAGTCTGTCTGGTTTGTCCAAGATTGATAAGGGGATGCCCACTTTGCCGATGTCATGGATTAAAGCGGCCCTGTGCAGGGTGTCAATCTCATGTTTTTTGCAGCCCATAAAATGGGCGATTTTTACGGCAAGGTCGGTAACTCGTTCCGAATGACCTGCGGTCCAGGAGGATTTGGCATCCACTGTTCTGGCTAATGCTTGCAGAGTGCCCCAGCTGAGCTCTTCGAGATCGCTCACCAAAGCGGCATTGGTAAGAGCGATGGCCAGTTGATCGGCAAGTTGGCGGGCTTGAAGAATGTCAGTATTCTCTTCGTCTATTATCGTTTCATAGCCCAGAGAGATAACCCCTGCCAGCTTATTGCCAACGAAAAGTGGAAGCAGCAGATAGGAGGTCTGCGGGGGGCGACTCTCCATATCGATAAGGAAATCCGGGAGGTTCTGTTCGTTTGTTAAGATAAGGGATTGCGGGTGGTTGGTGAGAGGTTTGAGGTCTTCCTGGTACAGCCCAATCTGTTCTTCATTGATATTTGGCCCCACATTGCCGGTGATGCTGTATGCGGTTGCGGTAAAAGAATTTTCTCCTTCCAATAGAAAAATACTGGTGCATTGGCTGTCGAAAAAATGGTGCATGTGAACCAGGGCCGTGTCGACGATTTGTTTTTTTTGTACCGAAGAGAGAATGGCTTGGCTGATCTCGGATATGGTCAAGAGGGTTTTGAACTGCCGATCTAGTTGGCGGCCCATGGTGTTGAAGGCAGTGGCCAGTTCCTCAAACTCGTCGTGGCTAGAGACCTTCACCTCGCTGCTGAAGTCGCGCAGGGCGATAAGCTCAGTCGCATCTTTAAGTTTTTTGAGTGGGACAAGGGTTCTTCTGATGAAAATAAGACTGAGGAGGAGTACGAACCATAAGGCAAGAAGGACGACAAGGGGAAAGATCTTTTTAAAGTTGTTCATCGGGGCCATAATATGCGCTTTGGCCTGGCGCAACATGATGGTCAGGTTGTCGGTGTCAAAATGTGCCTTGAGGTAGAGGAGCCAGAAGCTTGCCAGGTAGCCGGTGTCGTTGTCTTTGTACTCGAATTGGCGGGAGCCGCTCCCCCCCTGCCCCTGGTTGAAGACAATTTTTTGCAGCACCTTCTGGGGGACCTTAAACGAGCTGGTCACCAGGTTGCGTGAACCATCGAGAATACAGAGGTCGGTCATGGGGGGGAGGATATTTTCATAGCCGATCCCCCAAAAAAAAACGACATTGGCCTCAGCAAAGAGCAGGCCGGCCGCAGTCTTTTGTAGCATGAAAACTCGAGAATTCTCATCCTTTCGGGGTAGGATACGGATGGATATTTTCTCCTCATGGACTGTAGCCTGCTGGTTCAAAATTTCTTGGGGTATGGTTTGCGATTTTCCGAGAAAAAATTGCTCCTGGCCGGTCTGGGAAATCAGGCCCAGCGAGATAAAACGCCGTGTAAGCCGCTCAGTAAAAGGGTTGTCGGCATCATTGAGGATGGGCTTGTCGGGTCGCTCGGAAAGCAGTGTGGAGATAAATTGCATATCTCCTTCCATAGAGAGAAGACGTTCGTAAATGGAGATGCCATG
>CAYLQA010000077.1:0-7091 GCA_964385695.1 uncultured Desulfobulbia bacterium
TTGAATCGGAGCCAATCAACCTTGGTGACTATGAATTCAATGTCATGCGTACCGGTGTTCAGATGTTCCAGTTTCGTCTGGTGCGTGGTGACATTCGGGTTCTGCTTTCACCACGGAAACACACCTCCGACATTCCTAATTGCCGACTTGAGATAGGCTCTATCTCCTGCTGGACTCCTGGGTACAACAAGATCTATGAAGATTTTAAGGCCATGCTGGAAATGCTTGGCGGTGTGTTCGTTAAAGAAAAGGCCTCCGAGGTTCACCTCTGCGTGGATGCCATCGGCCAGGACATTAAAAAGCTGCCCGTTGCCAATCAAGATCAATGGATTACCAGGGCGCAGACCTTTTCACCCCATTATCGCCACCGCAAGCTTACTGGTGTTTCCATCGGTTCTGGTGACCTTATGCTTCGGATCTACGACAAGGTAGAGGAGCTAAAAAAGAAATCACAGCACAAGATAGGTCCTTTCCTTCAGGTCTGGGGCCTTGATGACATTGAAAAGGCCAAGGTGACACGTATCGAATTCCAGATCCGGCGATCCATCCTGAAGGAGTTCAAGTTCAACGGCCATACAAAACGCATTGATACGCTTGAGGATCTGAACAATTCACTTTCCTCTATATGGGCTTACTTTGTTGAGGAGTGGGCCAAGCTCTCAGAAACTCCAGTGGACCGAAAACACAATCATCAATCCCGCGCCATAGCCCATGAATTCTGGGAGCAGATACGAGAGGCTGACTTCTCCGGCTTTCTGCATGTGGAGCGGGTGACCGCAAGCCCACTCTGTGACCTTGTTGCCCTGAAGTTACAGATGGCCGGTATCGGCATGACCATTGCCGCCGCTCTGGGCCGCAAGAAGGATGATCTTGAAACGATCATTGCCTTTGGTCAAGGCGCACTGGAAGGGACAATACGGGGGTTATTTAAGGATAAGGACGATTTTATAAAACGCATGGAACGAAAGGTGAACAGGGTGCAGCCTTTTCGAGATGCGCTGGCTGTAGGCGCTTCGTTATGAATTATTTAGATGAACAACTAGGAAAAACACTGTCCGTTAAAGATGTTGCCGGGTTTCTGGGCATTGACGAGAAAACGGTCAGGAAATACTATGCAGTGCTAGGAGGTGTACGTTTGGGGCGTGCCTATTTGTTCTTTGAAAAGGAGGTAATAAATGCCATACAAGCGCGGAAAAAGCTGGATGGCTCAGGTACGCATCAACGGCAAGAAACACCGCAGGACATTTCCAACCAAGGCCGAGGCTCTGGCCTGGGAGGTCAACCAGAGAGAAAACAAGGAACCGGCGTTACCATCGGTGCAGATCCGCACGGTCTCTTTAGCTGATTGGGCAACAAAGTATATGAACTATGCCCAGGTGAAGTTTTCGGCAAAGACCTACGATGAAAAGAAGCGAATGTTCAAGATGTTTTTTGGCTCTGTTGATCACCAGTTGCTGGTGAATTCCCTCACCTCTGGTATGGTCTTGTCTTATCTTCAGGAGCAAGCGGAATCTCGGTCAGGTTATGCGGCTAACAAGGATAGGAAAAATCTTGTGGCTGCATGGAACTGGGGAATGAAGTATTTAGGGCTTCCATCCCCCAACCCATGCCTTGTTGACCGCTTTCCTGAGCAGCGTCAAACTCGTTATGTGCCGCCCGAAAAGGATTTTTGGAAGGTGTATGAACATGCCGAGACTGAGCAGGATGCGGTGATGTTTCTTGCATACTTGCATTTGGCGGCTAGACGTTCGGAACTGTTCGTTCTGCGATGGGAAGATGTCGAGTTTTCAGAACAGAAAATTCGTCTCTATACCCGCAAGCGCAAGGATGGTTCCCTTGAGTTCGACTGGCTGCCCTTGACGGATGATTTATACAATGCCCTGCTTGCCCATCGTCAGAAAGCAGAAACGGATTGGGTCTTTCCTGACCCTGTTATAAAGAAACCGTATCTGCAAAGAAGGCACTGGATGAAAAGGGTTTGTGGGAAGGCCAAGGTGAAGCATTTCGGCCTGCATGCCATTCGTCATTTAACAGCAAGTATTTTGGCAAAGGAAAATGTGCCCATGGTGGATATTCAACGAATCTTGCGGCACAAGAATTTAGCAACTACTGAGAGGTATATTAGGAGACTGGACTCACTGCGTCCGGTTTTGAAAGTTCTTCCTGGAAGAAAAAGCCCACATTCTGAGAGTGCGGCCCACACCATAAAAAAAGGGAATCAACTGAAATCAGTTGGCTCCCTAGGGTAATCCGCTGGCGTCCCCAACGGGATTCGAACCCGTGTCGCCGGCGTGAAAGGCCGGTGTCCTGGACCTGGCTAGACGATGGGGACAAAATGGTGGGTCGTGTAGGATTCGAACCTACGACTCTCTGATTAAAAGTCAGATACTCTACCAACTGAGTTAACGACCCACTCGTCGAGAAGGTGTTTCTTATACAAAAGACGGTTTTTTGTGTCAAGTCCTTGATGCATTTTTTTCACATCAAAATGCGTATATTTTTTTATATCGGGAAAATATTGCCCAATGCAAGTCGTGAAATGAGGCGGTGAAATTCCTTGTGGAGAAGGGGGAGGTTTGCTATATCTTCACCTTTTATATATGTAGAAAAATAAGCCAAGGAAAAGATTATGGGACTGTTGTCCAGATCGGCCAGTTATGTCCGTTATAGCGTTGAGGGAGAGGTGCCGGAGAACTTCTGGGATTTTGCCGCCGAGCAGGTCGCAAAATTTTCCTTCCGCGATATCGATGAGAGTTATGAAGAACGCTCCGTGGGTTGGGTGAGCGTGATGAATATGTTTGACAGCGAGTTCGAGTATGCCTCCTATGCAGCAGGCGACTACATTGTGCTCTCGCTGCGCATTGATGAGCGCAAGGTGGCGCCCAAGGTGATCAACAAGTTTTGCCTCAAAGAGGAGGAAAAACTCAAAAAAGCGCGCCAGATCCCCAAGCTCAGCCGGACCCAGAAGGTGGAGATCAAAGAAAACGTCAAATTGATGCTCATGAAACGGGCTGTGCCTGTGCCTGCCGTATACGATCTGGTTTGGAATCTTGCCGAGAATACTCTGCTCTTTTTTTCCACCAGCCAGAAATCCCAGGAGCTGTTGGAGGATTTTTTTAAGGATACCTTTGGCCTGAGCTTGATGCTGCAGGTGCCCTATCTTACGGCCGAGCATCTCCTGGATAAAGATGGGCGTGAGGCCTTAGCCAATATTACCCCGGCGGTCTTTGTTTAGATGGGCATGAGAAAAAGGGCTCCTACAGTGCCGGGTTGACTCGTAATCAGCTTTGATAATGCTGTGTGTTGCCCTGAACTTTTTGCTTTACGGGGCGGAGAAAAAAATGGATTTAGTAGATCTTATTGAAGAGAAACGATTTTTGGGCCAGGAGTTTTTGACCTGGCTTTGGTTCAAAAGCGACGAGCGTGGCGGCGGTATCCTGCTGCCCGAGTCCGGCGAGGATATCCAGCTGATCTTTGAAAAGCACATGCTCCTGGAGTTCGGCGAGGGTGACTCGAGGGAGAAGGTCATCTGCCAAGGATTGCAGACCGAGCTCAAAGAGGCCCGCACCGGCCTTGCCATGGGTAAAAAACTGGAGCAGGGCCGATTTATCCTCATCCGTGGGGAGTATGAGTGGAATATGTCCTTTAAGTCCACCCTATTCGAGTTCCGTAATGTGAAACCGCCCAAGACCCTGATCGGATCCGAAGAGTCCAGCGACCCGGAGGCGCAGGAGGGGCGGCTGCTCGACCAGATCGGCCTGCACGAGACAGTGGTCCGCACCATCGACGAGTTGTTTCGTATGTTCCTCGTTGTGCGTACCGGCGAGGAGTGGGGGCAAGAGCTAACCCGCATCCGCGAATGGGTGCATCGAGGGTAAACGCTCACATGGCACCGGATCTGCTTTGTTATCGGCCTGTTCGCATACCGAAGTATAGCTCACAGACCGATGCCTCGCATCTCCGGCACCCTGCAAGCGTTTACAGGTCAATAGATTATTAATCACAAAATCCATAAAACATTTTCGTGTCTTTTCGTGGGTTTCGTGGCCAAAAAATATCGCATTAGGAAAGAAATATGGAGTTTGAAACCGTTATCGGGCTGGAAATTCATGCCCAGATGAAGACCAAGAGCAAGATCTTCTGTGGTTGCACCACCAAGTTCGGCAACCCACCCAACACCAACACCTGCCCGGTCTGCCTGGGTATGCCCGGGGTGCTGCCTGTACTCAATAAAACCGTGGTGGAGTATGCCATGAAGATGGGTCTGGCCACCAACTGCGAGATCGGCGGGATGAATGAGTTTGCCCGGAAGAATTATTTTTATCCGGACCTGCCCAAAGGCTACCAGACCTCCCAGTTTGACAAGCCCATCTGCGAGCATGGCTGGGTGGAGATCGAGGTCGAGGGGGTCAAGAAAAAGATAGGGCTCACCCGCATCCATATGGAAGAGGATGCCGGCAAGTTGGTTCATGACGAAAAAGAGCCTAAGAGCTATGTGGACCTGAACCGTACCGGCGTGCCGCTTATCGAGATCGTCAGCGAGCCGGATATCCGCTCCCCGGAAGAGGCGGTGGCCTATCTCAAGAAACTCCATGCCACCCTGCGCTATCTGGATATCTGCGACGGTAATATGCAGGAGGGCAGCTTCCGCTGTGACGCCAATATTTCATTGAGACCTGTGGGGCAGGAAGAGTTCGGCACCCGCACCGAGCTCAAGAACATGAACTCCTTTCGTAACGTGCAGCGTGCCCTGGAGTATGAGATCCGCCGTCAGCGTGATGTGTTGCTCGACGGTGAGGAGGTGGTGCAGGAAACCCTGCTCTGGGATCCGGATAGAGAGCGGACAAACTCCATGCGCTCCAAGGAAGAGGCCCACGATTACCGTTACTTCCCCTGTCCTGATTTGGTCCCCATTGTCATTGATGCAGAGTGGGTGGAAAGGATGCGCCAGACCCTGCCCGAGTTGCCGGATCAACGTAAGGCCCGCTTCATGGCCGATCTGGATCTGCCCGAGTATGATGCTGAAACCCTCACCGGATCACGGGAATTGGCCGATTATTTTGAAGCGGCCCTGGCCCAATATAAAAACGGCAAAAAGCTTTCCAACTGGATCATGACCGAGCTCATGGGCAAGATGAAGGGCGAGGAGGCCATGGATATCAGTCAGTGCCCTGTCTCCCCCGAGAATCTGGCCCAGCTTTTGAACATGGTGGAAAAGGGCACCATCTCCGGTAAGATCGCCAAGACCGTCTTTGAAGAGATGCTCGAAAGCGGCAAGGACCCTGAGGCTGTGGTTAAGGAGAAGAATCTTGTCCAGATGAGTGATGAGGGGGAACTTGTCGCCATTGTCCAGGAAATCATCGCCGAGAACCCGGAGCAGGCCCAGCAGTTTAAAGACGGCAAGACCAAGGTCATGGGCTTTTTTGTCGGCCAGCTCATGAAAAAGACCCAAGGCAAGGCCAACCCCCAGATGGCCAATCAACTCTTTGCCAAGGAACTTCAAAAGCAGTAACGAGTGACAGGTGACGAGTGACAAGTTTTTTTTAAGTAGTTCGACACTCGTTACTCGTTACTCGTTACTTGTCACTCATGAAAAAAACGGACTGGCAGAAAAAGGGCGAGGGGCACAGGCAGCGGCTCAGGGATAAATTCCTGGGCCATGGCCTTGATGGCTTTACCGATGCCGAGATCCTGGAACTGCTGCTCACCCTTGGCACGCCGCGCAAGGATTGCAAGGAACTGGCCCGCGAGGTTCTGTCCCGTTTCGGCTCGTTGGCCGGAGCCCTTGATGCCGCACCGGCCGAGTTGCAGCAGGTCAAGGGGATCGGCGAAAAAAACGGCTTTGCCCTTCATTTTATCCAGTCCGTTGCCCGGCGCTATCTTCAGCAGCGTTTGCAAGCTAAAGAGTACCTGCGCTCCTCCAAAGAGGTGGGTGATTTCCTGGTTCATGCCATGCGCGGGCTCAAACGGGAGGTGCTCATGGTTATCCTCCTGGACGCCTCCTTCGGTATTCTCGATACGCAGATTTTGGCCGAGGGCACCCTCTCTTCCAATACGGTGCACCCCAGGGAATTGATTAAGCTGGCCTTGGATAATCACGCCGCGGCCGTGGTCATTGCCCATAATCACCCTTCCGGCAGCCTTACTCCCTCGGGGGAGGACAAAAAACTCACCAGCCATCTCTTTTGCGCCCTTTCCTTTGTGGGCATCCAACTGCTCGATCACCTGATCATCGGCGAGGCGGTTCAGCCGTACAGCTTTGCCGACCATGGCCTCATGGCCGAGATCCGCAAGCAGGGTGAGGCGGTTGTTGCCGGGATATGAGTGCCATGGCCCCGGAGATAGTTACCCCGGAGAGTGGTGAGGCTGCAGCCGGGATTTATATCCATATCCCCTATTGCCTGAGTAAGTGCGATTACTGCTCTTTTAACTCCATCCCCTGTCTCAATCCTCCTGGTGAATACCTGACAGCCGTTAAGAAGCAGGCCGAGCTTTTTGCCGGACAGGAGTGGACCAAAACACGCAGCTTTGCCTCCCTGTTCATGGGCGGCGGTACCCCGACCATCTACCCTGGAGAGCAGTTGGGCAAGCTTGTCAGCCACTGCCGGGAGCTTTTCGCTCTTCCTGCTGAGGCAGAAATTTCGGTGGAGGCCAATCCTAATACCGTGAGCCTTGAATCTTTGCAGAATCTGCATCGTGCCGGGGTGAACCGTCTCTCCATCGGGGTGCAGTCTTTTTCTACCCCTCTCTTGCAGGCAATCGGCCGCAGTCATAATAGAGAGGAGGCCCTGCAGGCAGTCAGCTGGGCGCGCCAGGCAGGCTTTGGTAATATCAATATCGATCTTATCTTCGGCCTGCCCGGGCAGACGTTTGCGGACTGGCAGGAGAGTCTGAAAACAGTGCTTTCCCTTGAACCTGAACATCTGGCCCTCTATGAGTTAAGTGTTGAAGAGGGCACCCCGTTTTTTAGTCGGCAGCAGGCCGGGAACCTGTCTCTACCCGAGGATGAGCTGCTGGCTGATATGGAGGGATTTGCCAGAGAGCGTTTGCCTGGTGCCGGGCTTGCCCAGTATGAGGTCTCAAATTATGCC
>CAYLQA010000078.1:0-6220 GCA_964385695.1 uncultured Desulfobulbia bacterium
GTAGACCTGGCAGTTATTGCCGTGCCCGCTGCCATGGTCAGGGATGCCGTGTACAACGCGCTCATGGCCAAGATCAAGGCGATCTGCGTTATCACGGCAGGCTTTAAAGAAACCGGCATTGACGGAGCCCTGCTTGAGCAGGAAATCACCGGGCTGTGCAAATCCCGCAATGTTCGCTTTTTAGGCCCTAATTGCCTGGGATTGATCAACACGGAAAACTCCATGAACGCCTCCTTTGCCGGGGGCATGCCACTTGCGGGCAATATTAGCGTGGTTTCTCAATCCGGCGCCCTGTGCACCGCACTGCTCGACTTAGCGGCCGGACGCCATCTGGGGCTGGCAAAACTTATCAGCATCGGCAACAAGGCGGATCTCACCGAAAGTGATCTGCTGCTGGCACTGGCTAAGGATGAGCAAACCAAGGTGATCCTTGCCTACCTTGAAGATATCACCTGCGGCGATGAATTCGTTAAAGCCGCCACCGAGGCCTCCACCTCAAAGCCGGTGATTATCCTGAAATCCGGCACCACCGAGGCCGGGCAAAAGGCAGCCTCATCCCATACCGGTGTTTTGGCCGGAGCAGACATGGCTTATGGTTCAGCCTTTAAACGCTCCGGCGTTATTCGCTCGGACAATTTTGAATCATTGTTTGATTTCGCCTCGGCCTTTGCCATGCAGCCGTTGCCCAAAGGCAACCGTATTTTGATTATTACCAATGCCGGTGGCCCGGGCACCATGGCTGCCGATGCCGTTGAAAAATCCGGGATGCAGGTAGCCATGCTGGATCGCAACACAGCCTCTTCTCTAAAAGAAAAACTTCCGTCCGCCGCCAGTGTGGGCAACCCCATCGATGTATTGGGAGATGCCGAACCGGAGCGTTACGTGGCAGCGCTCACCGCAGCGCAGGACGACCCCCAGGTAGATGCCATAATTGTGCTCCTAACGCCCCAGGCCATGACCAAGCCCGCGGAAACCGCACGGGCCATTGCCGGATCGCTTAAAGGAGACAAGCCCGTGGTTGCCGCCTTTATGGGTGGCCAGGGTGTGATGCCTGGCCGCGATGAACTCGTCGCCCTTGGCTTACCTGATTACCCTTCGCCGGAACGGGCCGTGGCCGCGCTCAAGGCCATGGTGGAGTATGCTGCCTGGCATAAACGCCCACCCAGGGTGGTGACCCGCTTTCGCGTGAATCGCAGGCGAGCGGAGCGTATCATTACCAGGCGGCAACGCACCAATCGACTGCAGATCGGCGAGGTAAAAGCAAAAAATATTCTTGAAGGATATGGCTTTACAACTCCGCCCGGCTATCTGGCAAGCAGCTCGGTCGAGGCTATAGAAGTAGCGGAGCGCATCGGGTACCCGGTGGCCATGAAGATTGTCTCCCCGGATGTAATTCACAAATCCGATCTTGGCGGTGTGCGACTCAACGTGACCAATGCCGAATCTGTGCAGGATGCATACGATCTGATGATGTTGCGCATCAGTCAACGCGCCCCGGATGCCTGGATCGAAGGCATTTATGTGGAGAAGATGGTTGACCGTGGCCTTGAAGTCATCATCGGTGTGAACCGTGATCCGCAATTCGGCCCCATGCTTATGTTCGGTCTGGGCGGCATCTTTGTCGAGGTGATGAAGGACGTCACCTTTCACCTTGCCCCCATTACCGAGGAAGAAGCAATTCAGATGCTGATGAGCACCCGCTCCTATGAGATTCTCCAAGGCAAACGCGGCCATAAGGGAGTGGATCTGGTTGCCATTGCCAACGGCCTGCAACGTATCAGCCAGCTGACCACGGATTTTCCGCAGATTGCCGAACTGGATATCAATCCATTTATTGTCGGAGAGATAGGAACCGAGCCCGTGGTTGCCGATGCCCGTATGACCCTTCTCCCCTTGGAAACAATGACATGAACACCTCATTTACATACGATCCCGACTGGCAGGAAAAATACAAGGATATGATTGCCACGCCGCGCCAGGCCGTGGCCAAGATTCGCCCCGGGCAAAGGGTTTTTATCGGCACGGCCTGTGCCGAGCCCGTGGAACTGGTCCAGGCCTTGACCGACCGCTCCAACGAACTTGCCGATGTGGAGATCATTCAGCTTTTAACCAAAGGCGATGCCCCTTATGCGAGCAGACAGTTAGTGGACTGCTTTTCCGTTAACAGCTTCTTTATCGGCAAACAGATCCGCGAACATATCCAGCAGGGTCTGGGCAACTACACCCCCATGCTCCTCTCGGATATCCCCCGCCTGTTCAGCTCCGGCCAACTGCCCATTGACGTGGCCCTGATTCAAATCACCCCACCCGATGAACGGGGCAAGGTAAGCCTCGGGGTAGCAGTGGACATCGTCAAAAGTGCGGCGGAAAACGCGTCCCTGGTCATTGCCCAGGTCAACCCGAATATGCCGCTGACCATGGGGGACAGCTTTCTCGACATTTACGATCTTGATCTTCTTATCCCAACGGATTCTCCGATCATCGAGCGAGAGCCGGATGAGGTCACAGAGGAAACCAAGCAGATAGGCGAACACATTGCCGCCCTGATTGAAAACGGCTCAACCCTTGAGTTCGGCATCGGCCATATTCCGCATTCTTTAGTGGACTTTCTCAAGGACAAAAAAGAACTCGGCATCCATACCGAGATGCTCACCGACAGTATCGTTGAGCTGGTGGATTCCGGCGCTGTAACCGGTACACGCAAAACCACGGACCGGGGCAAGATCGTGGCCAGCTTCTGTATGGGAACCAAGAAGCTCTACGACCGAATTAATAACAACCCTCAGTTCGCCTTCCGCCCCACCGAGTATGTCAATGACGCCTACATCATTGGTAAGCAGCACAAGATGGTGGCTATCAACATGGCACTTGAGGTGGATCTTACCGGCCAGGTCTGCGCCGATTCTCTTGGCTCCAGATTCTATTCCGGGATCGGCGGCCAGGTTGATTTCAACCGCGGGGCATCCCTTTCTCCTGGCGGCAAACCCATTATTGCCCTCCAAGCAACTGCCAAAGACGGCGAAGTTTCGCGCATTGTCACCCTGCTTACTCCAGGGGCCGGGGTCGTGACGACCAGGGGTACGGTCCATTATGTGGTCACTGAATTCGGGGTAGCTTACCTGCACGGCAAAAGCATACAGGAACGCGCCTTGGCCTTGATATCCATCGCCCACCCCAAATTCAGAGAGCAACTTTTCCGCGAGGCCCTTGAGGCACGATACATCCGCCAGGATCTGGCTGAGGTGGAAGGTAGATTCGTGGTCACCTCCCCCCATGAAATGAAAACCACCATGCTCCTGGATGACGGCACCCAGATCAACTTCCGCCCCGTCCATCTTACCGATGAACCGCGCATGCGCGACATCATGTATGCCCTTTCTCAGGAGACCCTCTACTACCGCTTCATGACCCACAGCCAACGCTTCGGCCATAGGCAGATTCAAAACTTTGTCTACATCGACCATCGTAAGGACGTGGCCATTGTCGGTACCGTACCTGAGGCACATGGCGAAGATATCATTGCCATCGGCCGTTACTACCTGGATCAAAAAACAAACCGGGCCGAGGTCGCCTTTGTCATCCGCGACGAATGGCAGAACAAGCACATCGGCACCTTCTTGTTCAAGCACCTCTACACCATTGCCAAGCGTAACGGCATTTCCGGTTTCACCGCCGAGGTCTTGAGAGACAACAAACGCATGCAGGCCATCTTCAAACATTGCGGCTTCAGTGTGAACAGCAAGCTTGAGGAGGATGTTTACAGTTTTCAGATCGACTTTGAATAAGCTAGCTAGATGGGTATTACTATCGCCTGTTCGGAGGGAAAATGACCGATTCCAGAACACAGAAGGCCTCCCGCGCCCTGGTCGTTGACGATGTGGAGTTCAACCTGACCATTCTTATCACCATGCTTGGTGATAAAGGTTGGGAAACGGTTCCCGCCCAAAGCGGAGAGCAGGCCTTGGCCATCCTGGCCCAAGACACCGACTTTGACCTCATTCTGATGGACATCAGCCTGCCTGGCATTGACGGTGTTGCTACCAGTAAAAAAATCAAAAAAAACGAAACCACCTCTTCAATCCCTGTGATAGCACTCACCGCAGAAACTGATTCCGCGACTCGGGACAAATTTCTGGCCGAGGGGATGGACGGCTACCTTGCCAAAAACTTTGACCCTGATCAATTCTGGCATGAACTTGAATCAATCAGGCGCAATGGGAAATCTGCACCAAAGGCCACCGGCAGCATCAGCTCAAGCCAGCCTTCCCCTTTAAATATCGGCTTATTACACAATACCTTCGGCAATATGAAGGTGATTCCCACAGTGGCTTCCGCCTTTTTTACTGATACGGACACCCACCTCCAGGAGCTTGAAAAAAGCCTGCAACAAAAAGACCTCGAGGAAGTTGCAAAGATCTGCCATACTCTCAAAGGCTCAGCCACTATTTTCACGGCAGAAAGGCTAGCTGATGTTGCCGCACAGTTGGCGAAGATTGCACGGAGCAACGAAGAAAACGAGTTTAAAAGAAAACTCCCAACTCTTATCAAGACATATAATGACTTAAAAGAATGGGCCGAGCAAAACCTATAACCACCTCCAGCTTTTCCATGACATTTTGAATCACTCTTGAGTATTCATGAACGCTGACTATTCAACTATTTTAGTCGTAGACAATGCCGAATTTATCCGCATGGTTGTACGCCTCCGCCTGCAGGCTGCCGGGGTGCCTCCGAAAATGATTTTCGAGGCCCGTGACGGAGAGCAGGCCTACGATCTCATTGAGGATAAAAAGATAAAAAATATTCTCTCAGACTATGAGATGGACCCGATGGACGGTATCAGCTTAGCGGCTAAGCTGCTCAATGAAGAAAAAAGAAAGGATATCAGGTTCGTACTTTTTAGTGGTACCCCCGCCGACCGCGTCCATGAAGCCATAACCAAGGCCAAGGTCGAGATTCCCTTTATTACCAAAACCAAAATCCGGGAGAGTTGGTCGGAGACAAGGCTTCTCAATAAATACTTCCCTGAACTTTCACAAAGATACAGCCTGTAACAAGTCCGGACTTGAGAGAACCTATGAAAGCGCGTGCTCACGTAGGGCATACTCGTAGCTTTCCAATGCCTGAAAAGTTCCTAATTTTTCCCCTCTGTTCTTCGCTAACACACTGAGTTTCATATAGAATTTTGCATGGGCATCTGTCATACGCTATAGTATTGCCAAATTTCACACGTACCGGAGGATTTCCCATGAAAAGCTATAGAAAAGAATTGTGGTTTGAGGTTCAGGGCCGTCGTGCCTTTATCAATATCACCCCGCAGGTTGATCAGTGTCTCAGAGAGTCCGGGGTCAAAGAAGGACTTGTCCTCATCAATGCCATGCACATCACAGCCTCGGTCTTTATAAATGATGATGAATCCGGCCTACATCACGATTATGAGGTTTGGCTGGAAAAACTCGCGCCGCACGCACCTGTAGAGCAGTATCGTCATAATGGCTATGAAGATAATGCCGATGCCCATATGAAGCGACAGGTTATGGGACGCGAGGTGGTTGTAGCCATTACGGACGGACAACTGGACTTCGGAACTTGGGAACAGATTTTTTATGGGGAGTTTGACGGAGGGCGCAAAAAACGGGTGCTGGTCAAGATTATAGGAGAGTAAGTACCATTATGAGCCAAGCACAGCATCAATGGCGGCAACAACTTCCTGCTTGGTAAATGGCTTTGAAATGGTAGCGGCAGCGCCAAGGGTTTCGGCCATCTCAAGATAGTCCTGGGGTGAGAGATGGCCGCCGCCGGACATGGCAATGATCTTGACCTTGGGCTGAGATTGCTTGAGTTGCTGGATCACCTCAAGGCCTTCCACTTCCGGCATGATAATATCGGTAATTATCAGGTCAAAGCTGAACATCTGACAAATTTCAAGGCCCACCTTACCGTCTTCGGCAACAGCCACCTCGTGTCCGTCCTTGCTCAGAATCTTTGCCAGCAATTTTCTTATATTGCTTTCGTCATCGATAACGAGAATAGTTGCCATTGAACCCACTCTGCAGAACTTTAATCCCTTGCCTGCGAAGCTCACCCCCCTATGACTTCATAAAAAACAGGCCACAATTACATGCGCGGCCCGTAAAATTTTATAATAACAGCTTTTGATTTACTAAGAGCTGGTCCCAGGGATTTGAACAGCACTATAAGTGGATAAGCCTTCCCAAAT
>CAYLQA010000079.1:0-5733 GCA_964385695.1 uncultured Desulfobulbia bacterium
ATCAAAATGTTTTTCCCTTTTATATCCATACGCTAGCTCCTTTGTCGTTTGGCTGCAGCTACCAGCTGATCGGCCAGTCGGGTCGGTTCGGGCAGCCGATAGCGAGTGGCGCAGGCCAACACGATTTGTTCTGCCGTAGGAAGGTCAATCTTATGGCCTATACTGACAAAAACCGGTTTAACCCTCTCCCTGGTGCGGACCACCGACCCCACCTGCTCCTGGTCAATCAAGAGTGGCGCCCTGGCTCCTTTCTCTTGGCCAGGTTCCTGGTAGCTGCCGATTAATCGACTTTTGGCGCAACCAATGGCCGGCAGGTCAACGAGCAGCCCGAGATGGCTGGCGATCCCAAGGCGGCGGGGGTGGGCAATCCCCTGGCCATCGCATAACAAGACATCGGGCCTGTGCTGGAGATTGCGTAAGGCCATGATAATGGCCGGTGCTTCGCGAAAGGTAAGAAGGCCGGGGATATAGGGAAATTTAAGTTGGCGGACTCCAAGCTGCTGTTCAACAATTACCTGGTCCTCACGGTCCCATAAAACAACCCCGGCCAGGCAGCGCCGATTGTCGGGGGAAAATGCCGCATCAACCCCGGCTATATAGCGAACAGGCTGGGGTGGTTTGACCTGTCTGACTAAGAGGGCTAGTTGTTTCTGGATGGCAATTGCCTGTTTCGGCGTCACCGACCAGTTATGGGGTGGACGAGGTATCTTCATCTTTTATTCCCATTTGAGCCAGAGAGAACCATCCTTGGATGATTCCACTTGGGTGCCGAACTGTTCGCCCTCTCGGTTCAACATATTGATAAGCCACTGCTGGTCGCCGGGACTTGGGTGGATGGTCTGAAAATGTTTGATCTGCATGGGAACCATGCGTAACTGCTCAAGCCTGCCGGAAGCAGGATCAAAACTTGGAAAATACATCAGGGTGAGATCATCGCGATACTGTTCATAGCCCCCGATTCCTTCATAGTCGTTAAGGAAATCACCGCAGCCATAGAGGACAAGCTTGCCCTGGTACACCTCGATCCCTTTGGCGTGGTGGGATGAGTGGCCGTAAATGGCATCAATTCCTGCCTGGTCAATGAGCTTATGGGCAAAGCGGCGCTGATCAGCGGGAATGGCATAGCCCCAATTGCTCCCCCAATGGAGAGAAAGCAGAACAACATCGCCAGGCTGTTTGAGGGCGGCCACCTCCTTTTTGATCCGTAACACCATCTGGTTGGAGAGGTCAGGCAGCAGGTTAACTCCAGGCCTGTCCCGTCCTGCGGACCAGCTGCCCGGAATACCGCTGCTGCCGGAGCCATAGGCCAAAACCAGCAGGCGTCCTTTGCCGGAGATCTGCAAGATAGCTGGAGCTGCGCTCTGCGCTGGATCCCGGCCGGCGCCAACCGTGGCTATGCCGGCCTGCTTGAGGACCTCCAAGGTCTCAAGCAAGCCATCATGGCCCCAGTCAAGGACATGATTGTTGGCCAGTACACAGCAATCAAGGCGGGCGGCTGACAGACAGGAAATATTTTTGGGATGCATCCGGTAGTTGATCCCTTTGCCCGGCCAAAAATCCTGGCTGCTGGTCACACTGGTTTCCAGGTTGATAATCCGCAGGTCCGGTTTGATGGTGGCCAGCACTGCCAAGGCATCTCCCCAAATGTAGGAATAAGGCACCGGCTTGCTAATAAGGCCGTTGGTCTTTTCAGCCAGCTTTACATAGCCATAGGCGCTGCGCAAATAGGGTTCATGAATCACCGGGTCGCTGGGGTGGGGCATCACCTGGTCAATGCCACGGCCGGTCATCACATCACCACACAGAAAAAGGGTGATCATATCCAAAGAGTTTTTAGCTTCCATCTGAATAATAGCTTTTTTCTCCGGGATGGCCTCCTTTGTCTGGCTTGGCGCCACGCCTTGTCCGGCATGGCTTGAGATTGACGCTAGAAATATGGCTGACAAAATAATTCCAGACTGTGTCTTTAGCCATTTAGGGACCATAAGATTATGATGCCTCAAACAAAGTTAAAATGGAAGCCCAAATTTTGCTTATTGTTTAACTGTGTGGTGTCATGGCTAGAGTTTTCTATCTAGGAATTTTTAAATTGCTGGAGCACAGTCAGGACAAAATCGATATCTTTTGGGGTATGGCCGGCGGAAACTTGAAACCTTATCTCTTCATCTCCCCTGGGCACTACCGGATATTTCAGGCCGGTTGCCAGGATGCCGTTTTGAAAAAGATACTCCACCAGCAGGACCGTTTTTTCAGTATTGCGAATCAAGAGAGGAACAATGGGGTGCTCACCGCTAATAACATCAAGACCAAGCTCCATCAGCCCTGCTTCCAGGCGTTTCGTCAGTGTGCGCAGCTTTTCAAGCAGGGCACACCCCTCAGGACTATCAAGAATGTCCAGAGACTTACAGGCGGCAGCTGCCTCGGCAGGGGTGATCGGATTTGAATAAATATAAAAAGGTGCCGTCTCCCGCAGATACTCTATGATAGTGCTGCTGCCGGTAACATAGCCACCATTTACCCCCATGGCTTTACCCAGGGTGGCAACCAGCAGGTCAACCCTGGTATCGGTATATTCCTCGGTTCCCCGACCGGTTTGGCCAAAGGCCCCCACCCCATGGGAGTCATCAACAATGGTGATGATTCCCTCTGCAAAGTTCTGCTCATAGCGCTGACAGGTGGCAACCAGTTTGTCCAGGGGGGCATAATCACCACGCATACTGAAAATGCCGTCACTGACCACAAGGACTCTTTTGCCTGAACCAATGGCCTGTTGTAACTTTGTTTCCAGGTTCTCCATGTCAAGATGACCATAGATCTGTTTTGCTGCCGGTCGGGATAGCTTGATAGCATTGATGATGCAGTTGTGATTCAGGGCATCACTGATGACAATGGTTTCCGGAGTGATAAGAGCCGGCAACACAGCCATAACACTGCTATATGCACTACTGAAGAGCATGGCCGCTTGCCTGTGATGGAATGCTGCCAATCTCTTTTCAAGCTGCACATGTGGTTGGTAGGTGCCGCTGATAAAGCGGACAGCACCGGGACCGGTGCCAAAATTTTCGGCCGTCGTCTCTTCTGCCGCAATAACCTGCCGGTTGCGTGATAGTTCAAGGTAGGAGTTGGAGTTCATTTGTAGAAACTCTTTTTCCCCCTGACCCTCTAAATAAAGGCGCGGCCCCCAATTGTCCTGAGCTGCTTTCACCCCGCAGATGATTGTCTCCCTGCCCTTGAGGGTACCCTGTGTTTGACGTTCTGCAAGCTGGGCCTTGAGTTTTATTTCAAGTGCTTTCGTGGTCATTAGAGCTTTCCTCCGTTATTTTACATGCACTTAAGAGAGTTTGTTGATCATCTCTCTCGTCATGGTCGCTAAGTCGTATTCAGGTTGCCAGCCCCATTGTTTACGGGCTTCACTATCATCCATTTTATTGGGCCAGGAGTCGGCAATGGCCTGGCGAAGTAAATCAACCTCATAGGTCATGGTGAAATCCGGGATACTTTTTTTGATTTCTCCAAAAATATCTTCCGGGGCAAGACTCATGGCCGTTACATTAAAACTATTACGGGTGATGAGCCTGGCCGGATCCGCCTCCATTAAGGTGATGGCAGCCCGCAAGGCATCTTTCATATACATCATGTCCAGCCGGGTGCCTTTGCCCAGAAAACAACGATATTTTTTATGTTTGATGGCTGCATAAAAAATTTCAACAGCATAATCTGTGGTGCCGCCGCCCGGCCTGGTTTCATAGGAGATCAGACCGGGGAAACGCAGGCCTCTGGTATCCACTCCATATTTCTGGAAGTAGTAATCGCAGAGCAGTTCTCCGGTGAGTTTGGTAATACCGTACATTGACCCGGGGCGCTGAATAGTGAGCTGGGGGGTGTTGTCAGGGGGCGTTGACGGGCCGAAGGCGCCGATGGAGCTGGGAAAGAACACTGCGCAGTGGCAGGTGCGGGCAGCCTCAAGCACATTAGTAAGCCCGGTCATATTGATATCCCAGGCCAGTTGCGGATTCTTTTCAGCCACAGCGGAAAGGATACCAGCGAGATGAAAGATGGTATCGACTTTATGGCTTTTGACAATGGTTGCAAGTGCAGAAAAGTCGCGGATATCAAAATAGGTGAAGGGGCCGCTATCAAGAAGTTTAGCGGCAGGCTTTGTTTTATGGCCACAGGCAATAACGTTGCCGTCACCATATCTGTGACGCAGGGCAACTGTTAACTCCGAACCAATCTGCCCAGCCGCACCGGTTATGAGTATTTTTTTCATAGTGTCTCTGTCAGCTGATGTGAGGCATCAAGGTCCACTTGATAAACCATGTTCCGCTGTCACTACTCTGATCCAGACAGACAATGCCACCGTTCTGAAATTTAAAAACAGTAAGATCGCTTGAACCTGCCACCAGGTAGGAGGTAAGTTTTTCCATGAAAGGAAGATGGCCCACGTACATGGTGTTGTCCGTATTGCCCAGAGTTGCCGCAAATACTTTAACGTCATCCAAAGGTTTGATTCCTGATATTTGTTGGATGTTTTTGTCGGACTGCAATGCAGCTGAGAACAGTTTTGCTGTCTGGGCAGCTCTTTTTTTCTCGCTGTGGAAGATGGTGCCCACCACCACCTGATACCCTTTTGCCACTTGAGCAATTAATTCCACCTCATCAATGCCGGTTTTCGTCAGTCCCTGTTCCGAATCCTGATCTTTGCTAAAAGATCTGCCATGTTGAACTAAATAAAGTGCCATGATTCCTCCTGAAAAGACGTATTTTCTCTGAGTCATTAAAAGGTAGTAGATTATTCCCTTATAGGCTTGTGCAAATTATTGGGGCCACTTCTCCTTGGAAATTTGCCTTTCGCGCTGGATTTCTTGTTCTTTTTTATGATACGATAAAAGAAACCGTAAAATAAGGAGGCCCTATGAGTAACGATATCACCTGTCAGATTTGTAAGCAAACAGTTGCGAAGGTCAAGAAGTGTAAATCCTGTGGCCTTGAGTATTGCGAAAAATGTCAGAGCCCATCTACTCACCAGGATTTTTGTAAGGATTGCGTGGCAATGGAAGGCGTGGTTTCCAAAGACTGACTGGAAAATCATTCACGCAATTTCTCGTGTGTGGACGATTTAAATGTCCTACGCCTTGGGAGCAGGAGGCCGTAGGGTTGAATGCTATCGCACGGTCATTATGAATAACAAAAAAAGCCAACCACTTTTTAGTGGTTGGCTTTTTTTGTTGGAGTGTCTACTGAATTGGAATGTATTGACTTTGTCTAGTCCTCAATGGGATGTTCGGCATCACTTAGGGGCTCATCATCTTCTTCAACGTGATCAATGTCTTGATCTTCGTTTCCGGCAGCTCTTTTCTCAAGCTCTTCTTGTTCCTGCTGCATACGAACTGCTTTTGGAATTTTCGATTCCGGGAGGATCATTTCTGTGATTTTCTCAATTTCTTCCTGAAGATCCGGGTCATCAAGGCAGATGTCACATTCTGCGGCATGTTGCTCGATAAATGAGACCATCCGAGCTGGAGCCATGGTTTCGTTGCTTACGTGGATGTACCACCCTTTAATCTGTTTAATGAGTCTTTCGCACTGCATATTTTTCTGTGTTTACCTGAGTAATTGATTTGAAAAAAAGCTTATATTTTTTACGTTGTATCGGTAGATTGGCAAGTAAAATAAACATTATGCTCGATCACCACAACAGTATTACCATTATCCACCAGGCGCCCTAAAACA
>CAYLQA010000080.1:0-5016 GCA_964385695.1 uncultured Desulfobulbia bacterium
CTTTTCCTGGCTGGTGAATTTTTCATTGAGGATGGATTCGGCCACCCGGCTTGGCATACAGCCAAAGGGACCGAGGGAGATGACGCCGCAGGATGGCTCCAGGATTTCATGCAGGGCAGAACCCACGGTCAGGATCGCTTCGCCAGCAAGGTTTGGTGAAACAAACTTCTTTCCTGCCTCAATGGCTTTTTCTACATCACCATCTTCGCCATAATGGAAAAGGCCGGAAGGCGCCAGCCTTTGCCTGATCTTCTGGTCGAAATATTTCTTGACCTGATGACGGACCCGGAAACCAAAGGTGCTTTCCCCCTCAATCCCTTCCTTGATCAGCCAGTCCGTATACTTAAGCCACTCACTGTTCGGGGCGGTGCGGACACTGAAGCCGCGGGCAGCCAGACGCTCAATCAGCCTCTGCAGGGCAATGGGATCATGGCGCACATAGATCTCCCCAATGAGGGAGAGCTTGGGGATCTCATGATACGGCCTCTTGAGCGGGATGGCGGCAAGGGCCCGGGCACTCTTGCTCAGCTGTCTGGCAATGGTCGGCCAGCCCTTGTCGATGGTGGAGCGAATAGCCTGATATTCCAGGTCAAAGAGAGCGAGACCCTGCTCGCGATCCTTGGCAGCGGCCAGAACCGTGGCCCAGATTTCATCCAAGATATCGCCGATGACAATGGCCCGCCAGGCTGCCAGGGTAAAGCGGTCACCCAAGCCTCCATAGCTGTTCGTTGAGCAGAGGGAGAGGACAGCCGCATCGGGAATTTGGTGCTTTTCAACCACCCTTCTGGAAAAGACATGATACTGTCCGAATCGACAGGGTCCGTCGGCGCTGGCCATGAAAAAGGCGGTGATCTCTCCTGCCGGGCGGTGTTGAAGATAGTGGAGCAGGGAGCCCACCGTGGTCTGGAGCGGGAGGCACTCCTTGCAGGTGGAATTGCCGCGCCCCAGCTTCAGGACCTCTTCATCGGCCGGCGGCAGGGCCTCGGCCCGGATGCCGACCCGGTCAAAGGCCTTGGCCATCAGGGGCGTGCCAAAACGGCCCATGGCCGGAAGGATCACCTTCACCCGCTCATCCGTCAAGGGCAGCCAGCGGTCGGTAGAGGTAACAACACCGGCCTTGCCGCCCTGCATCTCCATGAGGGCGGGCTGGAAGACCTTTGATTTTTTCAGGGGAGAGGCTTGTTTAACTGTTTGCTGATAGTTGCTGACAATGTCAAGAAAGGCCTCGATCCTGGTTTCAATGCCGGCGTCAGCGGTGTGGCTGTCAAGCTCAAGGAAGAGCGAGGGCTTACGCCCCATGGCATCACGGAAGTAACTGACAATAAAGGAATCCGGCCCGCAAGAAAAGTTGGTGATGTAGGTGCCGAAAAGGTTCGGATTTTTTTTAATATAATGGGCACATTTGAGGATCATGCGGCCCATGGCCCAGTACATATTGTGATCATCCTCCAGCTCCTCGCTGCTATAGGGCAGCATGTCAAAGGGGATGATCAGGTTGCCGCGGGAGGCGAACTTGGCAGGGATGCCCTTGTTGGCCACCGAGGCAAAGCTGTTGTATGGTCGGCCGAACAGTACCACGGCCGGCTTATCCGGATTTTCTCCCAGCGCTGCCAGGGCTTCTTTGCCAAGATATCGTATATCGGAAAAAAAGCTGTCCTGCGCAGCAATAGCCTCCTTGAGGGCCGGCTGTACCAAGGCCGGATCCACTCCCATCTGGCTGGCCACCTCCTGAAAGGCGGGGAGATTGGCCATAATCCCCTTTGAGAAATCAAGGGTTGGCGAGATTGTCTGCTTGTCGGAAAAGCCCGGAAAGGTTGAGCGGAGATAAAAGGGTTCGGCCTGGACCAAGACACAGGTACAGGAGGTCTCATTGCCGCTATCCGAGTCGATGCCTCTCAGGTGCGGCAGAAAGAAAAAATCCGGCCGTTGTTCCAGCAGGGTGACCGCATAGCCGTGGGCCAGCTCCACCGGGTAGCAGAAGGCGGCTCCCTGTTGATTTATGCCTTCAGGATTAACCGCGTCGGGCAACACCAGACGGAGACCCAGTTCGGCAAAAAAACGATTATAAAGGGGGAAATAAGTGTTGAGCAGGAAGGAGCGGTTCATGCCCACCGTTGGCCGTGAATCGGTGGGCTCGGCCACTGCCAGGTCCCGGAAGACCCTCTGTTCGCGTTTGGTTACCAGATCAAGGGCGCTGCTGTCGATTTTACGCTTGTGAATGATATTGTCATAGCGGTTGCAGATGCCGCCAAAGGGGTAGACCTTATCGTTGATCTCGATGCGGAAGATCTTGCACTTGCGGTCGCACTCCTTGCCGCCGCCGCAAGTGAAGGGCTTACCATATTTGACCTGACGCTTAATAAGATCTGTCAGCACAAAGTGTTGCGCCTGCAGCAAACCCTGGTTCAACCGGTGCTCCACCTCAAGAGCTACACCAAATGCGCCCATCAGGCCGGGATCAGGTGGGACCACCATCTCCTTGCCAGTGAGGGCGGCCATGGCCGCTGGAATGGCCTTGTTGTAACAGACGCCGCCCTGGATAAAGACCTTTTTGCCCACCGGTCGGTTGCCCTTGACCCGGTTGGTGTAGTTCATGCAAATCGAGTAGATCAGGCCAGCCACGATATCAGGCAGGGGAATACCCTCGTGAATAGCGCCCTTTATGTCAGAGCTGATGAAGGCCGCGCATTGATCGTTGAAGTTGGCCGGGTTGGTTGCCTGGTATGCGGTTTGACCGATCTCGGTTACATCCAGGCCGAGGCTTTCTTTGGCAGACTCTTCAAGAAATGAGCCGGTTCCGGCGCTGCATGCCTCGTTCATGGCATAGTCGCTTGGCACGCCGTTGGTGATATAGGTGTATTTTGCGTCCTGGCCGCCAATCTCAAAGATCGTGTCCACCTCAGGGTCAAAGTAGACCGCGGCCGTGGCATGGGCAATGATTTCATTGATAACACCGTCCGTCATGGCATGCAGGCCGGAAATCTGCCGGCCGGAACCGGTGACCCCCAGCCCCTCGATGGAGATCGGCACATGGAGCTGCTCGGCCAGGCTCTGATAGACCTGGCGGGAGGCGCCAACTGGATCGCCATTGGTTCGCAGGTATTCGGCGGCCAGAATCGCCTTGTCCCGCCGCCGCATAATGACGCCTTTTGTGGTGGTCGACCCCACGTCCAGGCCGAGTATAGTCTTGTCCCCAGCCAAGGCAGTGGCTGGCTGCTGCTCTTTAAAGTGCACCTTGTTCGTGAATTCCTCAAGCGGCTTGAGAAAGGAAAAGCTTGAGGAGTGATTGTGAAAGATCTGTTCAAGGCCTGGGAAGGAGACGGTATCATTGTCCAAGGCCCAGTGCGCCACACCCAGTGCCTCAAACCAGGGGGCCTCGTCAGGGATAAAGACATGGTCAAACTCCTCGCAGAGATAGTGAACCATGGACTGATTACGCGTGCAGCCGCCAATCAGCATCACCGAGGTTTTTGGGAGCTTTTTGAGCAGTTCAACAATTTTTCCTGCCATCATGGAGGAGAGACCGGCAACCACCTCTGCTTTTGACACCCCCTTGTTGAGGGCATGGGTGCAGTCGCTCTTGCAGAAGACCGAGCAGCGGCCTGACATCTTATAGATAGATTCCGGCCTTTCCTGGCGGCCCGCCTCCTCCAGGTCGATCCCCATGCGGCCCAACTGCTGCAGGAAAAATTCACCCGTGCCAGAGGCACACTTATTGCCGGTATGGATGTTCTGGATCCTGCCGTTCTCGCCCAGGTGGTACACCATGAATGTTTCGCCGCCAGCACTGATGATCACTCGGCAGGGGTCATCTGGCAGCAGGATTTGACGGTAGGCCAACTCCACTGCCTCTGGCTCGGAAATGGAGGAGAGGGATAGAAGCTTTCTGAACTTTCGGCCTGTAACCCCAATGCGCAGATTTTCAAGGCCATCTACCTGGCCGAGCATTGTTGTTAAGCAGGATCTGGGATTTCCTTCGTGTGGTTGATTGTTGGTCCAAAGTACCTCGGTTTTTTGTTTGGTTTTACGCAAGCGAACAAGGCTTATTGTTGAAGCCCCTAAACAGATTCCTAATGATTCCACAGCAGATTTCCTCGTTTTTATGAACTGATTCAGGAGGCGGTTACCCCCTTCCTAAGAAGAGTCGCCCAAACGGATGGTACGGTCTTCGAGAGATCGAGCCACGCAGGCTACCTGCTTTAATTACACAACAACTCCATAGTTTTGTCAAATCAAGAAAGCAAGGTGTGCTGAATTCGAAGCAAAGGATAATCGGAAACCCGCCCCTGCTTCATAACAAGTTTGCTTTGTCTTTATGAAATAAAAAGGACGAAAGTCAAATCGAAATGGCATTAGCACACTTTAATCGTAACGTCTCCTCTACGAGTTTGTCTCATTTCATGGCATAATAGCTTTGGGGAGTCAAATAGGATTGGCAGTGCTAAGCTCTACAGGCGGCAGGGGAAATGAAACTTGAGTTTCTTCCTGACAAGGTATCATTTTGAGAAAGCCAATTGCTGGCCTGGAAATGAGGCGTCAGAAATTAGAGGTGAACAGTAGACACCTACTGTTTGGGGTCTGGCAAAAAAATCAGATCTTCAGGGTGGCTATATTAATTAATGGTTACTGACGGTTTTGTTAAGCGGTGGCGACTGGCCTTTTCTGTTCGATATAAGTCTTTACGAGAACCACCCAGCTACTTCCCGTCTGCTTAATTTATAGTTTGGCTTCACCATAAAATGCCACGAAAATCGGCACATTCAGTATGAAAAACCGATCCTTATTTTTCCGATTCTGAAATATAAACTTCGCAATAATCTCTCAGAATTTGGTCTTTAAAATCTCTCTTGGAGAGTTTTTCACTTTCATAAAAACCAGTATCGGAAAACAATTTCTCAAGGTATGCGTCTAAATCGGACAGCATAGGCATCAGTTCTATTCGGTACAGATTATTCATCAAAGAGCTATAGTCAAATCTGGTGTTTGAGAAAATCCAGCTAAATGACATCCCTGTTG
>CAYLQA010000081.1:0-4415 GCA_964385695.1 uncultured Desulfobulbia bacterium
AGGTGCAACAGCTGCCCGACCTAGTGGGCCGCATGCGCCTGCTCCTGGACGAATCGGATCGAACCTTGCGTGCGGCTCAACGCGTATGGCCCCTATCCTCGGCCATAAACGGCTCTGAAAACCAACCCATCCTCATCACCCCGCAACCAGGCCACGAATAACACTATGTCTTTATCTAAAAACCTCATACTCTCTCTCTGTTTCCTCACCCTGCTCACTTCCTGCGTGGAGCCACCGCCTCCGGAAGCGCCGCCACTCCCCTTGCAGATGGCGGACACCAGCCTGGCAGGCGGTGTCGCAGCATTTCAGAGCGGCGAATATCGAGCGGCCCGACTCCAGTTTTTGGATGCCCTTGCCATCTACCGCAGCATAGACAACCCAATGGGCAAGTTGCACGCCTACCTCAACCTGACAGAAACAGCGCTGGCCACCCATGATTTGCAGCCTGCCCGCGCAGCCTTGGCACAGGCTCGAGACCTTATCGAAAAAGAAAAGATAGCGGGCATGCAAGCACGGCTGCACCTGCTCGCCTCATCCCTGGCTGTTCGCGAGGACAATTTCGCAAAGGCCAAAGAGATTCTGGCCCCCTACGTTACCGATCCCTTTGCCGGGAACCTCCCCGCAAAGCCGGTCTATATCCTCACAGCACTTCAAAGCCGGACTTACATTGCCTTTGCCGAGGCCAATGAGACTGAAAAATGGGTCAACACCCTTGCCCGCTTTATGCACGAAAAGAAGATGAAAAATATGCAGAGCCAGGCACGGTTGAATCGCTTTTATGCCCAACTTGCCCTTGAGGCAGGGAAACCATCCGAGAGTGACATGTTTTTTAGCAAGGCCCTTGCGACCTATCGGGTAAAGACCTCGCGCCCGGCCATTGCCGCTACCCTGAAGGAATGGGGCAAGGCCTTGCTGGAACAAAAACGTTATGACGAGGCCAATGATCGTTTGGAGCGGGCCCTGGCCGTGCGTGTCAGTATGCAGGATATTGTCGGCGGTGGAGAAATTCTGCAATTGCTTCTTCAGGGTGATGAGGCCACGGGAAACGCAGCCCGAATCGAACTCAGCAAAAAATGGCTGGCCATCAGCAAGCGCCCCTTCAGCCGCCTGTGGGACAAGTATCTGCAGCAACGCATCGATCTCGCCAACCCGTTTGACCCTACCCCATAAAAAAGCGGCTTGCGGGATACCTCCCCCAGCCGCTTCATTATTCCAGTTGCTTCTTATCTCTTATTTCTGGTGCCAACGCCCGGCGGCATCCTGCACCCAATGTCCGGCCCGGGCCTTCCCTGCCAACTGCTTCGCCCGCCGTTGGCCGACCACGGCAGCAGATGTTTTTTGTTGCTTGGCAATGGCTGTATAGACCTGGCGCCGATCATTATTCTCGGCCTGGACAACATTGGCCTTATTGCGGGAGCCCCCCACAAACCCCAAATACCCCCGATTATTCTCACCAACAACACCGCGATTCTTCAATTCCATAATAACGGGCAGTCTGGCCCGCATTCTATCTTTCACTCCGGCCGCAAAAGCGTTTGAGGCAACGAGCATTGCCAAGATACCCACCAGCAAAAACGTAATCCGCATATGTTTTGTTCTTTTCATTGTCATCACCACTCTTCTATTATTCCATATCGAGTTATTTATCTTCCCCATTTGCCGCCTCGTCCAGATCCCCGAAAAAGTCATCCAAGGCCTTATCCACCCGGATATTTACATCAATAGTGATATGGATTGGTTTGACCTCGATGGGCGCCATCTGCACCTCGTGGCGCGAATCAATCTCGTGCTTTGTGCAGCCCCCCACGCTTGCCGCCACGAGTGCTGCAACAACAATGAACATTTTCTGCTTCATCCCCTGGCCTCTTTTCTTATTGCGTCAGTTGATAGAGTTGCTGCATGCCGGTGCCGTAATGCATGATCTTATCAAATGGCAGGCGAAAGTTGACATCCAGTCGAATCGGGTGCTTGATGCCTCCCTTACCCTCAACTCCTAAACGGGTAAAGGCACCTAATTTTTTATCATATCTGAATGGTATCGGCTGGGCTGGTTCGCCGTCAAGTTGCATCTGAAGCAGGAGATTGTCACCCTCGTTTTTCAAAAGAAGTTTTGCCCATTTATAGGAAAAATCCTTCAGGGCCTCTGAGGCAAAATCAAGCTGGGCAAACTGAGGGGTTCCTTGCGGAATGCTCTGCGTGAGCAGATCCATCTCCGCCACTCGAATGGAACCGCCTTCACCCGGAGAAGAAAATAAAAAACCATCGGCAAAACTGAGCCTTCCCTTTGAAAAAATGAGTGGCACCCTGCCACTCACCGCCCCTTCCCCGCTGGCCCGCTCCACCCCAAATTGCTCCAGGATTTTGGCAAGCTTCAATCGATCACAAAACAGGGAAACCGCATACTCCTTTCGTTTGGGGGAAAAACGGACGGCATGGGTGTAAACATGGCCATCGCACCATGAAAAACTTGCCTCTTCCAACAACAACGAATCGCTCTCTTCCAGCTGAAAAATGACTTTCCCATCGCTAAAACTCAAACCTGCCACAGATGCCTTGGCAAAGGTAAGGCTTTGCGCCGGGGCGCTTCGTTTGTCTAGCAGCTTGGGCATGGCAAAAGAAAGATTAATGCCCTCGATGGAAAGATCCTTTTCAAGGATATCCACCTGCCCTTGGGCAAGCTTGATATCAATGCCGGCAGATTGCTTTTGCGGTGTTTTTTCTAGCCTGCCGCTGATTGCCAATTCCCCAGCAGCCGCTACGCCCTGAGCAGCAGGGGCAAGCTCACCCCAATCTGCCAAAAAGATATTTTGCGGTTTTGCGGCAAAAGAAAAATCAGCACTAAATTCCTTTTGCCCAACAAAATACTCTGCCTTTCCGTTAAAAGGGAGCGTGTAACCGGAGAGAAGTTGGCTCACCACCTGGCCACTAAGTTCAAGGCTTGGGCCTTTTTGTATGGCTGTTGCTGTAAGTTTAGCGAAATTCCGCTGCCCCCAGGCAAGCTCACCAACACGTAACCGGCCGGCCTGCACATCCGTTGGCGATGGCCAGGATATCGGCAGATCCACTGAGATTTTCCCGGCCCGCCAGGTTTCGGCAACTCCCCTGAGACTGCCCCCCTCAACAATCATCCTTGATGTGATTTGCGAGATATCACCCTCTGGCACCATCTTGCCGGTGACTCCCATGAAGGGGACCTGTGCATGCAATTCCTTGCTGGAAAACCAGGCGTCTTTCATCTCAAAAAGCCAGTGGAGAATTGAACCAGCCTCGGAAGAGGCGGTGAGATGCAGCCCTTTAAAGCCGAGACCGGGCTTTTGCTTTGCTAAACTCAACGCCTCCCCGGCAACCGTAAGCTGCCAAGGTTTCTCTTCTTCTCGCTGCCAAGAGACCTGCCATTGTGTGGCAAATGGCGACAACCCCGGCAAACGGGAGAGGCTGCTCAAGCGTAAGGTAGCCTGCAACACCTTTTCCTTTTTAACAAATTCACCCTGCAAATCGGACAGCTCAATGCGCAATGGTGTTTTCAAGGCAAGGGCATCTCCGGCCAAACGCCAAGTGCCATCGACTCCATCAACTGTAAAGGAGGCCGGTTTCCCTAGGACCTCCTTTGCAGTTGGCCCGTAAAATAATTCATCAAAGGCAAGAGTGAGTTTGCTCTGCTGCAAGGAAAAGGGTTGCAGTTGGAAACGTCCCTCTCCCTGCAAGGTACAGTTGCCGGAAAAAGGAACCTTTTTGAAAGAGGCAAGGGAGGCGAGCGCAAAATTCGGAACCTGAAGCTGCACGCTCCCGAGGTTATCCTCGAGCCGCAAACGGGCCGAGAGTTGCACCTCCTGCCCAAGCGGATACAGTTGCAGCTTCATCCGGTACGGAGCCGAGGCATCACCAAGCCCGGAGGGATTTTCTTGCAGCGCCTGAAAGGAAAATGGCACTTGCATTCTGCCCTTCTCTGTCTCACAGACAAACAGACCGCTGTTAACCGATAGCGCACCAATCAACATGGGCAGAGTAAACTTTTCCTCCTTTGTTCCAGGCTTGGCCTGTGGCATGGCAATACCAGGGAGAGAAAATCTTCCGTCCCGGTATGTCGCCTCAATCCTGAGTCCATCAACCTGCACCCTGTCTATCTGTTTTGCAAAGATGCCAAACAGGGAATAATCCAGCTTAAGGGAATCCACTGCCAAAACCGGCCGCTCGAGGCTGCCAACAGTTAAACGACTGAGATCCGCCCCATCAAACCCGACTCGCCGCACCTCAATTTGGCTCTCAAGGCCCGGGAACTGTTTGGCTAAATTACTGAGGACAAGCCCCTCAACAAAAGCAGGCATCTGCCAGCGCCACAAGAGAACAGCAGCAAGCACCAGGCAAAACACCATGGAAAGAGAACGAATGAACCGCATCACAATATCTCACCTAAC
>CAYLQA010000082.1:0-3741 GCA_964385695.1 uncultured Desulfobulbia bacterium
CTTCCTGAAAATAAAAGCTGCTTTTCCCGGACATCGACGATGAACCAAAAAAAAGCCCTGTCGCATAAAAGCAACAGGGCTTGATTCTTACCTTATATATAGATGGCTTACGCGCTTTTGCGGGTCAAGCCCTCCAGCTCATCCTTTCCGCAGTAAACAACGGTATAAGCATCCTTCAATGCAGAGGTCAACTCATCTTCTCTGCCAGCATCTTCCATGGTCACCCGAATGGCCACGCGCTTGTTGCCTTCAGTAGCATCTTCAAAAGAGGTCAAGATACTGATCACACGGGTATCATAATCCCTGAGGGTCTCGATCACCTTGGTCACGGAACCAGGTGCATCTGGCAGATCAAGCACAAACTGGATCGCACCATCCTTGATACCTGTGCTGTGGATAAAACCGCGCAGAACGTCCGTCTCGCTCAGCAAACCGGAAAGATGACCCGTGGCGTCTACTACGGGCAGGCCGGAAATCTTATCATCAAGCATAACCAGTGCCGCCTTTTCCAAGGTATCATCACCACGGAGGGTAAGAGGGCTTGCGGTCATAACATCTTTGACCTTCATCTCGGAAAGCAGGTAGTAGAGTTCGTGGATATCCAAGGAGGTGGTCTTGGATGGAGATGCGTCCTTCACATCACGATCAGTCACAATACCGATCAACTTTCCATGGGATACCACAGGCAAACGGCGGATGCTGTTTTCCTTCATAATTCTGGTGGCACGCATCAGCGAGGTGTTTTCGTCCACAGTGAGGACATCTTTGGCCATCCAATCTTCAATTAACATGTAAAGCTTCCTCCTAACAAAAATCGATCTATTTTATTGTCCCCAAGGGGGCAAACTCCGTAACCCAAGCTCTTCCTATTTTATAAAATATTCCCCTGCTCACTGCAAGGTTTAGAAAGAGCCTAACACAATTAGCAAACCATTTTTAAGTTGTCAAACTTCTTTCTTTTTCTCTTGCCATCCTTCAAGCAAATCGGTAAAGGAGAAGACTTCCTCTGCACGGAAGAAAAACAACAAACCATTTACAACGAAATTAAAGCCGTTTACCCATGCCGAACCCGCCTTTGCCATTACCCGATAGCGCACTCGACAGCCTTCTTGCGTGTCTGCAAAAGGAAGACGGCTTTGTTTTTTTGGAAACGACAAAAACAAGCGCCACACAACATCGTTCCTTCCTTTTTCGCAACCCCACAGAGATTCTCACCTTTTTTTCCGGCGATGAGCCAAAAGATTTTTTTGCAAAGCTGGAAAGTTTTCACACCGCAGGAAACTATCTGGCAGGCTGGCTCTCCTTTGAGTTTGGTTACTTGCTGGAGCCAAGCCTACACGAATATGCCGAGCTTCCCAAAGGAACTCCCATGGCCCAATTCGGCGTGTACCAGCATGCCGATGTTGTCGACCACACCAAAAGCCTTGCTGCGGACAAGCTGCCTTGGCCCCAGGAGAAAATCCCTGCTGAAGCAGATTACAATTTGAAGAATCTGCGCCCAAATCAAGGTCAGCAGGATTACATTGCCTGTATTGAGCGGGTCAAAAGATACATAGAAAGCGGCGATACCTACCAGGTAAATTACACCCTGAAACTTCTTTTTGATTTTTCCGGTTCGCCCGAGGCCCTCTATCGCACCTTGCGCCAGAATCAAAGCGTGGCCTATGGCGCCTATATGCGTTTTGCCGACAACCGCATTCTCTCCTTTTCTCCGGAGCTCTTCTTCCATAAACAAAAAAACACCTGCACGGTGCGCCCCATGAAGGGAACCGTGCAGAGGGGCAGAACCCTGACCGAGGACAACAATTTGCAGGATTTTTTGCGAGACGATCTAAAAAACCGTAGCGAAAATGTCATGATTGTCGACCTGCTACGAAACGACCTTGGTCGTATTTGCGAGAAAGGATCGGTTGAAACACTTTCCCTTTTTGACGTTGAAACCTATGAGACCCTGCATCAGATGACCTCCACCGTGCAGGGCAAACTCCAGAAAAACACCTCCCTGGCCGATCTTTTCGGTGCCCTATTTCCCTGCGGCTCGGTGACCGGCGCACCCAAAATCCGCACCATGGAGATTATCCATGAATTGGAAAACGGCCCCCGCGGTGTTTACACCGGCGGCATCGGCTTTATCGCCCCGAACGGGGAGGCCGCCTTTAACGTGCCCATCAGAACGGTTCGGCTCAACAATGAGGATGGCGAGATGGGCATCGGCTCAGGGGTGGTGTATGATTCGGATGCCGAACAGGAGTGGCAGGAATGCCTGCTCAAGGGGAAATTTCTCACCAACCCGGCCCCGAAATTTGAGCTGATAGAAACCCTGCGCTGGGACAAACAGGAGGGCTACTGGTTCCTGGATCTCCACTTAAACCGCTTGGCCGAGGCGGCAACCTTTTTCGGATATGCCTTTAATAAGGGAGGGATTATTCGAGATCTTGAGGGCAAGGCCGGCCAGTTTACCACTGTTCCCCACCGTGTCCGCCTGACTCTGGCCAAGGACGGGACCAGCACCATCACAGGCATCGAGGTTGACCTTGCCCAACCAGCCCTTAATTTCGGCCAGGCAGATGACGCCCCCGCCTTGTCTACTTGCTTTTCAACCCGGCAGACCGACGCAAGCTCGCCCTTTCTCTACCACAAGACAACAATCCGCAGAATGTATAACCGCGAGTACGAGGCTGCCATGGCCAAAGGCCATGCCGACATGCTCTTTACCAATGAAAAGGGTGAAGTGACAGAAGGCTGCATCAGCAACCTCTTTATAAGGAAGGGACAGAGTGTCTACACCCCGCCGGTAAGCTGCGGCTTACTCAACGGGGTACTACGGCGCCATCTTATGAGCCAAGAAGGACTGGGTATTTGCGAAAAGGTTCTTACTCGAGAGGAAGTTGAAAATGCCGAGGCGATTTACCTCGGCAACTCGGTACGCGGCCTGATGCGGGTGGAGTTGCGGGATTAGAAGATTAGAGAGGATAAAAAAACCTCCTTCCGCAAGCAAAAGGACCCACATCATCTTGTTTTTTCGTTCTTTTCGTGGGTTTCGTGGCAAAAAAAATCATTTACGCAAGCAAATAATCCCAAGCGAAGCGCCCATCCCCCTAACCTTTTGCCAGTGTTCTGATAATATCCGCCTTGCCCACCACGCCCACCAGCTGACCATCCGTTACAACCGGCAGGGTGTGGATATTTTTCTCCGCCATGATCGTGGCAATCTCATCAAGGGGGGATTCCTCGCCGATGGTTATGGGATCCTTGGCGCAAATATCACCAACGGTGGAACCGGTCATCTTGCCGATCTCCTGCTCCACCTTTTTCGCACTGTCGAGAAAAATCACCCAATCCACAAAGGCTATTGCCGTGGGGATATGAAATTTCTTGGTCTGGTCCACAAGGTCGCTCTCCGTGACCACCCCGACAAGCTGCCCGGCATCATCCACCACCGGCACACCGTTGATGCGGTGCTCCCAGAGAATTCCCGCAAGTTTTTCCACGGGTAGATCCGGTGTAACCGTTACGACCTCCCTGGCCATGATCTCTTTGGCAAGCAGCATAAAATGTCCCCCGAGCTAAGTTGATTACGCCTGTTCCTTTTCTTTATTGTAGCGTGATGCATAGGACATACTCAAGCCTGCTTTTATGTTCTTTCATCAGCAACACGCCCACGATGATTATGTATACTAATTACAATCGAACTTCAGCCAGTTCAGAAGTCATTCCCGCGAAGGCGGGAATCTAGCGGCT
>CAYLQA010000083.1:0-3072 GCA_964385695.1 uncultured Desulfobulbia bacterium
CAAAGCTTTGTTAAAAACGGCTAAAGTGTTACGAAAATTATAGTATAGGGTGATTTGCAAGGAAACATGTCAAGCAGACATGCTATTTGCCGTAATCATAGACCCCTTTTCCGGTCTTCCTGCCTAAATGCCCTGCCTTTACCAGTTTCACAAGGAGGGGGCAGGGCCGGTATTTGTCTCCAAGCTCTCTGTAGAAAGTGTTCATGCAGACAAGGAGTATGTCCAAACCAAAGGCATCTGCCGCAGCTAAAGGGCCTAAAGGAAAGCCCAATCCTTTTGTACAACTCCTGTCTATCTCCTCGGGACTTGCGAGCCCGGTCTCAAGGGCAAAAAACGCCTCATTGACCATGGGCAGGTAAAGCCTGTTGATGACAAAGCCCGGCGAATCCGCAACTGTCACTGTTTCTTTGCCGCACTCTTCGAGAAAGGCAATTACCGTATCGTGGGTCTCATCAGAGGTTGCGGGACCGCGGACCACTTCAACTAAAGGGGTCAGGGCCGCTGGAATCAGAAAATGTGTTCCAATACATTTTTCCGGACGATTTGTGGCCGCGGCAATCTCCGCGATCCATAGGGTGGATGTGTTACTGGCCAGGATAGTATGCCCAGGGCCGGCTTCATCCATTTTTTTAAAGACATCCTTTTTTGTCTCTATATCCTCATAGACCGCTTCAATTACCAAGTCAGCATCTTTCAAGGCCTTTAGAATATCCGTGCCAGTGGTGATATGAGAAAGGGCTCTATCCTTTGTTTCCTGATCGATCTTTCCTTTTTTTTCCTGGCCTTGCAAAAATGCATGAATATTTTTCAGACCCCTTTCCACCTGCTGATGACTTGTGTCCACCATTGCTGTCTCACAGCCGGCTTTAGCACAGACAATCCCGATCTGGCTGCCCATGGTTCCCATACCGATCACACAAATTTTTCTTATCTGCATTTTTCTTTCCCTCCGAACCTATTCTACTTCAGTGGCTCCGGAATCTTTACCGGTTTTGATATCGGACCGGCCCTCAGTATGTGACACAGGAGGGATCGGCCAGCCAAGTCCTCCCAGGTAAGACTACGCTTGATTGTTTCTACTGCTTTACGCATGAATCCGCAATTGCTGGACCTTAAAAAAAGACAGGCAAATGTCGATAAGAGAAACCAACTAAGAGTAGGCCCCTTTTCTTTCACAAGAGACTCAAATCAATCACCGCTGTCTCATGCAGTTTTTCCCGTCTCCGATCCAAACCGACCCAGAAAAGGCTCGACAAAGACCGATCCACAGATGACAATAATTGCCAGGATTCCCCAGGTGGTGATCATTTGGTTGAGAATGAACACGGCCAGGCATGCGGCGATGACCGGCTTCAGATAGAAAAGGTAACTCCCCCTGGTCTGATCCGGTACGGCCGCCAGCCCCCCGATCCAGAGAAACTGGGTGATGGTGGTGTTCCAGATACAGAGACTCAGTAAGGCGGTTATTTGCTCGGGAGGCCGCTGGAAAAGGCTCAGCGGATTGACCCAGCGTCCAAAAAAGATGCCGACGCCCACCCACAATCCCAGAGCGCCGATGGACAGGGTCAGGGTGGTAATCCGAAGGGCGCCATGCCGCTCGATAATGGGACGCACGACCACCAGATACCCGGCCATAGAGACGGTGCAGGCCAGGGCCATGGCCATACCGGTCAGGTTGTTGGTCGACGTAGCCAGTCTGGTCAGATAGCCATCTGTGATGAGCAGGGCAACCCCGACCAGAGCGCAGAGGCCCGTGAATATCTTGGCCGGTGTAAAGGGTTGCCGGTTGAGCCAGAGGTTAAGCAGTCCGACAAAGATGGGAATCGTCGTTACCGTGGTAGCCACCTGGGGCACTGTAGCATAGTCCAGAGACCAGTGAAACATCAGGTAACAGAAGCTGACGCCCCATAAAGAGAGCAGAATGAGCTTGAACCCCTCCTGCCGCAAGGGTTCGAGGAGATTTCTGCTGGATGGCAGAAGCAGGGAGATGATTACGAGCCCGGCGCTCCCCAACACGAAGCGCCAGACCGAGAGTTCCGGTCCGCCCACTCCGCACAGGACTGACACGAATTCGCTGGAAGCGTGACCGACAACGGCCACAAAAACAGCGGCGTAAGCTAAGAAGGCGTATCGGTGCCAGAGCCCCATATCACACCTCCTGAGCGAACTGGATGAGCAAATCAGCTAATTCGGCCGGTCTCTCGCCCGGGATGAGATGGCCGGCCTGAGGCAGATTGATCCGCTTGGCTTGGCTGATGCGGGCAGTCAGGGCAGCCACATCCGTTTCATTATAAAAGACATGATCCTGAAGGCCGGTAATAACCCGGGTCGGCAGGTGCAGCTCTTCATAGGGGAGTGCCCAGTCGGATAAACGGCCGGCCTCTGCCAGGAGTTTGTAGTTGCCTGATTCCGGATCAAGCCCAGGATAGCCGGTCTCTGTCAGGAAGCTGTTCCGGTTCGCTTCGAGCCAGTCCTCGTTCATCAAAAGGGGTAGATAGAGATCACGCAGCAGCTCCAATCCACCGACCTGGGCCACTCGGACCAGCGCGTCCCCGAGCCATTTCAGTCTGGGCCCATCGCTACGGAGTGTGTTGATGAGGACCAAGCCGGCCGCCTGGAAACCTTCCAGGACGACCCGGGCGGCGAAAAGACCGCCAATAGACAGCCCCACAAGGATAGCCCGGGGTGGTTTGATCACTTCCAGCAAACGTAGGGTATCGGCAGCAATAAGCGTGTCGTCGAGCCTGATATCAGCAGAAAAGGGACTACCGGTCTGGCCCCGATAGTTGAAAACCAGGGTTCCGTATCCGGCTCCGCGGCACTCGGGGCCGATATAGGCTTCCCAGGTCTCATGATCCCCGGTCAAGGCATTGAAGAACACATAACTGGGCGCGCCTTTTTGGGTGGGCGGCGCCCATTGAAAATACAATCCGTTTTTATCGTCAAAATCGATTTGTCCCATTTTCCCCCCTGAATGCTATAAAATTCTTTTCTTGTAACACTTTAGCCGTTTTTAACAAAAGCAGACCATCAGAGTCAACCTAAAGTCTTGAAAGATACTTTATAAAGGAC
>CAYLQA010000084.1:0-2591 GCA_964385695.1 uncultured Desulfobulbia bacterium
CTCGGGATGTGTCCGGCGTCTTGCTTTACCGACCGGTGGAGAGCAGCCAACAGGTAGTTTGGGATTATGTCAAGCCGGTTCTCTCGACCAAAGAAGCCTTTTTCCCGCCGACAGAACGGCTGCTGATCATCAAGAAGTCTGGCCAGGAAATCGAACTCACCGAGACCCTGCCGGACCAGCAGCAAGTGATCTTTGGTCTGCGTCCCTGTGATGCCCGCGGGGTGCTGGCCCTGGATGCTCTTTTCCTGGATACAAAACCGGCCGACAGCTATTATCAACAGCGCCGAGAAAACTCTACCCTGGTTGGTATGGCCTGCAAAGAGATGGCCGAAACCTGTTTCTGCACCCGTATGGGCAGCGCCCCCGATGACCCCGCCGGCATGGATGTCATGTTCACGGAAGTCGATGGCGGGTATGACGTGCAGGTATATTCTGAAAAAGGCCAGGCAATTGTGAATGATGAATGGGGAACGGTGAATGGTGAACCTATAAAACTTGCTTCACAACTCGAAGTTCATAATTCCCAGTTATCTATTCCCGAAGGGACCGCCTGGCCGCCGCAGTTCAACGACCAATATTGGGCCGATATGTCGGAACGCTGCCTGAGCTGCCGCGTTTGTGCCTATGTTTGCCCGACCTGTCGCTGCTTTGATGTGCGCGATGAAGCCATTTCAGGCAATGGTGGCAATGAATTCGAGCGTATCCGCTGCTGGGACAGCTGTGCAGGAGAAATTTATCGCCGCGAAGCCAGTGGACACAACCCGCGGGATGCCAAGGGTGAGCGCTTGCGCAACCGATATTTCTGCAAATTCTATTATTATCCCGAGCAGTATGGCCCGCTGGCCTGTACCGGTTGCGGGCGTTGCATTGACTCTTGCCCGGTAAACATCGATATCACAGAAGTCATGGATCATCTGGCGGAGGTGAGCGCATGAGTGAAAATGGAAAAAATGCCATGCTCCCATATTTGGGTAGATTGGAAGCCGTCCAAGATATTGCCGAGGAAGTTAAATTCTTTAGTGTAAAGCTGTTGAATGGCGGGGGTGAATCCTTCCTGGATTACCGGCCGGGACAGTTTGCCTTCCTTTCCGCCTTTGGGGTGGGTGAGGCCCCCTTTGGCATTGCCTCTACTCCCCAGAGAGGGGACCTGCTAGAGTTTGCCGTTCAACGGCATGGCGGCGTCACAACGGAAATGCACGAACTCGGGGAAGGCGACCTGATAGGCGTGCGCGGCCCGCTGGGCAACAGTTTTCCCATGGAGCAGTTCAAAGGGAAGAACCTTGTTGTCTTAGGGGGCGGTATCGGTGGCGCACCACTGCGTCCAGTCATACAGCATGTTATCGATCACCGCGCTGACTATGATGATTTGACCATCTTTTGGGCAGCTCGCCGTCCCGACCTGCTGCTCTTCCGGGAAGAGTATGAAGCCTGGTGGACTTCGCCAAATACCAGTCTTTATCTTACCGTTGATGAAGCCGATAGCGATTGGCATGACAACGTTGGCCTGATCACCGACCTGTTGAAAAAGAAAGCTCCCTCCCAACAAAATGCCGTTACCATTACCTGTGGTCCCCCGGTGATGATCCACTTTGTGTACAAGGTCCTGGCTGAATTAGGCTTCTCTCCGGAGCAAAGCTTTGTCACCCTGGAAGCCCGCATGCATTGCGGCGTGGGTAAATGTGGACGCTGTAACCTGGGCGAAAAACTGATCTGCGTCGATGGGCCGGTTTTCTCAATGGCAGAAATTGGCCAGATGCTCGAAAATTTCTTGTGACTTATCCATCCACACAACTTGATCCCGCAAGCAGTCGATACGAGGCTTGCGGGATTTGTTTTAAAGATAGAGTGCAAATAAGTATTTATCGGAAAGTGCCTGAAACGCCTTTGGCGGTCACTCTTCACCCCTTTGGGGTTCACGCCAACGGCGGGCCTTCGGCCATGACAGGCAACTATAAATCTTTCTGGAGTCCACTAAAACATCGCTTGCCGATGTTGGCTGTTGCGAATACAATTTGAACGCATCTTTTTCTCAAAGGAATTACTACCTGCCTGACAGTTTTGCACAAATTCTTTTTGGGACACGGATTTTTTTATATGATTTAAAATAATATCCGTGTACAAATTGGAAACTGTCGGGTAGCTAGAGGAATTATTATGCCAAAAAATACGCGTCGTACCGTATGGTCTTCGGAGCGTGGAGATCTGCGCAAGCAAGCCAATCAAACCGCAAGTGTGACTTCCATGCCGCCCCAGCAGCAAACGGCCTACCTGCACCGTGAGTCCAAAGGGCGTGGCGGAAAGACAGTTTCTTTGGTCAAGAACCTGGCACTTTCAGAGAAAGAATTGAAAGCGCTGGCTAAAAATATCAAGCGCGCTTGCGGCACCGGTGGCACGATCAGGAATGGCGTCATCGAGATTCAGGGAGAACACCGCCAAAAAATCGCCGATGTGCTGCAAAAATTGGGTTATAAAGTGAAGATTGCCGGGGGATAGGCTGTAATAATCGAATGACGGAGGAAAATCACATGCTTACCTTTCAATATCACCCTGAGTTATTTCTTCTGGCTTTAGAGTCTCTTGGTATTGAAGCG